>NZ_WBVT01000015.1 GCF_009193355.1 Bifidobacterium leontopitheci | reverse complement strand
CGCCCCGGGCCTGGGGGGGGGGGTGTGTTTTGGGGGTTTTTGTCCCAGGCGGTGTTGAGTTGATAGGCGCTATCTTAGGTAATATTTTGTAAACTGTCTTAACTTGTGGTTTCGGCGTGTTGTACCCGGTTACGTGGGTTGGGTGGTGATGCGGGGGATGCTGAGGGGCGCGATTCGGTTTTCTTCCGTTTTGGTGGATTGCGACCATTCCTCGTTGAATGGCATCGTGGGAATGCCCGGTGGTTTTCTCTGGGGCTTATGCGTGGGAGAATGTCGGGAGTCTGTGGGGACGGTTCAGATCTCCTTCGCATGTCCCTGAGTTTCTTCGACGGTATTCCGGGTTTTCTCCCGTCTTGGGGTTGCATATGGGAGAATGCCGGGAGTCCGAGGTAGGCCTATGCTGTTGTCAATTCCGTAGGGGTTTGGGGTGCCGGGTTTCCGTGATGAGGTTTCAGGCGTGCCTCGCCTTACCGGTGGCTGCCGACCTGAGGAGCCGTTTGTGGCGCCGCATGAGGATGCCGCAATGTGCTGGATGCCGAGCTACGCTCGATTCCGGGTACGAAATACCCGAATCCTCGGATTCATGATTGCATATGCCCGTTTTTCCTCACGAGAACGGGCATTTGAGCCCACAAATCCGGGAAACCGGGCATTGCACCGTCCTATTCCGCTCTTTGGAGCGCGCCTCCCCCTCCCGCTGAGCAACAACTCCACTCCCGCCACATCACAGTCCCCACAATGCAGCATCTCAATCCAAGCCTGCGCCCCGACCTCCGTGGCGCGTGCGGGATTCCCCGGAAGGTCAAGGTTCGCCTCCGGCCTTCGTGGGCGCCTTCCGCGACATCCATCTCAGACCCCAGCCCAGTACCCCGACGCCCAACACCCATCACACGACAGGAGTACATTGGGCGATATGGCGGATTCACTGCACACCCAACTTGACGCGCATCCGGTCGTGGACGACTGGATGCCGGATTCCGTGATGCCCGACTATCAGCAGGCGACGGTTTATCTCGGCCGCGACGACGAGGGTGAGCTGGTCGCCACGTTCGTCCGCAAGAACCCCGCCAAACTCACGGTCGCGCAGCGTCTGCGCCGTGCCCGGTTCGCACTGCGCGGCCACCGCCTCGCCATCATGTACGTGCACGGCTGGAACGACTATTTCTACCGCCGTCACGAATCCGAGTTCTGGGAGTCGCTGGGCATCGCGTTCTATGCGGTCGACCTGCGCAAGTTCGGACGCTCCCTGCGCGATGGTCAGACCCCCGGCTACATCGAGGACCTGCATGACTATGCGGCCGAGCTCAACGCGTTGCGCGACCTGATCGTGCGTGAGCAGGGCGAGCAGGTGCGCATCCTCCTTATGGCCCATTCGCAGGGCGGGCTGAGTTCCGTATTGTGGGTGAACGGCGAGCGGCCGCACCATGTGGATGCCGTGGCGCTCAACTCGCCGTGGCTGGAACTGCAGGGCAATCGCATGTTCCGCATCCTGTCGACGCCTGTGGTGCAGGCGTACCGGCTGGCCGGCGGCAAGACGGTCATGCCGATGCGCGACCCGGGATTCTACGGTCGCTGCATCGACAGTGCGACCGGCGGCGACTGGGATTATCTGGCGCATCCGTTGGTCGACCCGAGTCGTTTTCTGCCGCGTGCCGGCTGGATGCAGGCGATCTACAACGCGCAGGCCGAGGTTGCGCGCCGGCTCGACATCCGCATCCCCGTGCTCGTGTGCACGTCCGACCGCACGATGCTGCAGCCCACATGGGACGAGGCCATGCGCGAGGCCGATTCCGTGCTGGACATCACGGCGATCCGGCAGGCGTCGCTCAACCTTGGCGACGTGGTGACGCTTGCCACGATCCGCGGCGGCCTGCATGACCTGAGCCTGTCGCGGCCGGCGGCCCGACGGCGGTATTTCGCCATTGTGGCCGGCTGGGCGTCGCTTATGTGCTGGCGTCGCGTGATTTCGGCGCACGGCCTGCACGCCGCGTTGGATGCGGTCGAACATGCGGGGGTGCGCACCGCTGAAGCCGGTGCCGGCGCCGTCACCAACGCCGGCGCCGGATTGTCGCCGGCCGGGACTGCTGGTGCTGGGTCGCGCGAGGGTGACGGCCCTGCGTCCGTCGCTTCCGACGGCGGTTCCGATTCCGCTGATTCAATGCCAACGTCTGGCGGCCGGGCGAACTCAGGCACCGATGACGCTCCTGCCGCCTCCGCGTAGCCGCGATTGCGGCTGTGCGGCTGCGGCTGTGCGGTTGCAACGATCAGAAGTCGGAGTCGAACCAGACCTGCATCGTTGCGGCTACGCGGTTGCGGTTGCAGTTGCTGTTGCAACGTCGGGCCGTGACCGCGACCGGCCGTGCCGTGTTGTTGCGGTTGTGCGGTTGCGGTTGTGCTGTTGCGGTCGCAGTTGCCGTTGTGGCAACGGCTCTAATCCGCCGTAATATTGCGGCATGATGGACGGTTATGCCCGGTAATGCGTTGTGTGACAGGGGCGTCATCGGTCATGCGGTTCGCTTTCGCGAGATGTGGGTGTTTCATTTTGGGATTTGAGAGTTGCTGTCATGCCGGCAAAACCAAAGAAACGGCTTTATAGAGCCAGTTTTGCCATGTCGTTCCGGCGACTGCGCGGTCGCCGGAACGACATGAAACACCCACATCTCGTCTTGGCGGGGTTGTAAGTCATCTGGCGAGCCCAACAGAGCCGCAAATGCACCTCCGCTCGCCCGCGCCCCGCTTGGGCGGATTGCATCGACATCGGCAGCGTGGCAATCCCTACGCGGACTGTCGCACCAGCATCATCCGCACGTACTCATGCCGGTTCTGCAGGCAATCCCTACGCGGACTGTCGCACGACCAGCTCGGTCGGCAGCATTACGGTACGCGGGGAGTCGATGCCGTTGATCTTCTTGATGACGATGTCCGCCAGCACTTCGCCGCGCATCTCCATATGCTGGTCCACGGTCGTGATCTGCGGCATGGTCGACGTCGCCGCCGAGCTGTTGTCGAACCCGGATACGGCGATGTCTTCCGGCACGTGCCGTCCCAGCCGGTGCAGCTCCTCGACCGCGCCCGCGGCCAGCGTATCGTTCGCGCATACGATCGCATCGACCCCGTCCAGCACGCCGCTGTCATGCCAGCGGCGCACCGCGGCCGCACCGGTCTCGCGCAACCAGTCGTCGTTGTAGCTGATCGGCAGGTTGTAGTTCGGATGCAGCTCTTCGGTGACGGTGTTGATGAACGCGGTGAGCCGCTCCGGCGCCCCCGGCATGTTCAGCGGTCCGCTGATGTATGCCGGGTGGATGCGGCGGTGGTCGGGGTCGGGATGCAGCACGTGCCGGATCAGGTCGGACATGGCGCTCGTGTTGTCCACGTCGACGGACGGGCAGGGCACGTTGTCTTTGAATCCGGTGCCGGAGATCACCGCGGGGATCTGCCGTTTGTCGAACGCGGCGAGGATCGGGTCGCCTTTCTCCAGCGTGAACAGGATGTAGCCGTCCGCGAACCCGGAGGCGATCATGCGCGTGATGTTGTTGACACCGGTGTCGCCGTCGGCCATGACGGTGACCATCTGCCAGCCTTCCTGCGCGATGCGCTTGTTCGCGGTGGCCATGATGGTCATGATGTTGGGGTCGCGCGTCACCGCTTCGGATTCGCCGTGGATGATGAGGGCGACGATGTGGGAGCGCTGCCGGGCGAGCGACTGCGCGCTGGCGCTGGGAATGTAGTTGGTTTTGGCGACGGCCGCGTCGATGCGCGCCGCCGTGGACTTGGAGACGTTGGGATGTCCGTTGAGGTAGCGCGAGACCGTCGCGTATGAGACGCCGGCCAGTGCGGCAACGTCGTAGATGTTCGCTTTGGTCTTGTCGGCGGTTCTGCCGGCTGCGTTGTTGTCCATGGATTCCTCGTGGGTTGATGGGTTGGCGGCTTTGCAATGTGCCAACACTATCGTATCGCTTGCGACATGTGGAATGTATGCGCTTACGACGGGGTGTCGTGGGTGCGGTTGGCGGCATGGGATGATGCGGACTTGCGTGTGATTTGCCGCTGCCGGATGATGTCATGCAGAGACGATACGGGTGTGAATGATATAGCAAACATAAGGGCGTCGCGTCGACTTGTAAGCGATTACACCATTGTGTATACTCAAAATCGCAGTGGTATAAAGATGGTGTCGCTATGGTAACGATGCCATCGGGGTGCGGGGCGCACGTCCATGCGAGATGGGCCTCCTGCTTCGATAAAGGAGAATAATGGAGTTCGGAAACAGACGATACCGCACTGCGGCGGCGTTGATGCGCAAGGGACTGCGCTCCGCCGTCGCCGCAGTCGCGGGCCTCACCATGGCGTTGACCATGGTGCCGCTCGCCGGCCAGACCGCAGTCGCGGCCGAACCGACGTTCACCGATGATGGCACGGTCCAAACCTACGCCGCCACCGGCGCCGGCGCCGACGTGCTCGGCAACGCGACCAAGACCCCCGACGTCGCCTCCGACAAATACCAGGTGACCGTCAACGGCACCCCGGTCGAAGCCGTGCAGTATACGGCCAAAGGCCACAACTTCGACATCGCGCGTTTCGCGTCCAGCTCGCGTACGCCGGTCGTCAAGGTCAAGATGATCAACGGCGAGAAGATCAGCAAGGTCAACATCTATCCGGAACGCTACTACGAAGGCAAGTACCAGGTCAGCGACGACCAGACCGAACTGACCTTCCAGATGGAGAAGTCCCTCATCTCCGCCATGGTCATGGTCAACAGCGGCGACAAGGTCAACGCCAAGGGCCAGCCGTACCTCGCGCTCATCAACGACATCCCCGAATCCGAGCGCAACGAGGTGCCCAGCAAGGCCGAAGGCTCCTCCGCGGACGAGAAGGCGTGGGGCTACAACGAGTCCACCGGCGTGCTCAACTTCCAGACGTTCGCCAAGAAGTACCTGACCTCCGAGGCCGGCGCCACCCTGCCTGACGGCAAGACGAAGGTGCAGAAGCAGGAGCCGATCGCATCCCACCACACGTCGCTGTACAACGACGGCAAGGGCACGCAGGTCGGCGGCCAGACCGCCAAGGGCGTCACCTCCGAAGGCCGCATCATCTACGGCAAAGACAAGGACGGCAACGTCGTCACCGACCCCGCCAAGGCGAGCACCGTCGTCAGCGGCTCCGAAACGGTCACCCAGGTCGGCTACCCCGACCAGCGCGCCATGAGCGCCGACGACTCCACCTACGCGCTGCAGGCCGCATTCGACTTC
Organism: Bifidobacterium leontopitheci; assembly: GCF_009193355.1. Taxonomy (GTDB): domain Bacteria; phylum Actinomycetota; class Actinomycetes; order Actinomycetales; family Bifidobacteriaceae; genus Bifidobacterium; species Bifidobacterium leontopitheci. Next base: position 55,373 of record NZ_WBVT01000015.1, on the reverse strand, counting down.
ATCGAAAACAACGCATCCACCCTCAACACCCTGTACTTCCCCAATGGCACGTACACGTACGGCGGCATGGACGTCAACGGCGTCGACGGCAGCAAGCTCAAGGGCGGCCACCTCACCATCTACACCGAAGAGGGCGCGCTGCTGAAGAACCACGTGCAGCCGTACCGCGAGGCCCAGGAGCCGGCCATCGGCGTATGGAACTCGAAGAGCATCGTGTTCGACGGCCGCGGCATCTACGACGGCAACGGTGCGAAGAATTACTCCGACAAGAACGGCAACACGTCCGGCGACAAGAACGACGCCTACAACAGCCAGCATCAGGCCGGCGTCATGGTCGTGCAGTCCAGCGACATCACGTTCAACGACACGTACATGCGTGGCGCCAAGCAGTGGAACTGGGAGACGCACACCGCCAAGGATTCCACGTTCAACAACATCAAGGGCCTGACCCCGTACGAGATGAGCTGGGGTGACGGCATGGACTTCGCGTCCGGCCAGAACCTGACCGTCAACGGCGCCGTCACGTTCGGCAACGACGACACGTTCGCCTCCGGCCACTACAACCCGGGCCGCTGGTTCCAGGCCGACAAGCCGGACCTGTACAACAAGATGTTCGGATTCAACGGCTCCAACCCCAACATCCAAGGCTATGACAACGCGGTGGGCGGCTACGAGGCGTTCGTGGACTCCCACGGCATCGACAACGACGCCTGGGACACCGCCGACAGCCATGACATCACGCTCAACAACACGCTCGGCTGGTCGTTCGCCGGCGGCAACGGCATCCGCCTCGGCCACGAGGCCCACGGCTACCAGATGAAGAACTACACGTTCAACAACTTCAACTCGCTGGGCTTCCAGGGCGGCGGCAACGCCATCACCGTGCAGAACAACACCGACATCTACCCGCGCTACGAGAACATCCAGGTGCTGAACTCCTCGTTCGACACCTCGCGCGTCGGCACCAACTTCTCCGTGCAGGGCGGCCAAGGCAACACCCAGACCGTCACCGCCGCCAACCAGAAGGACAACGGCTACCGGCCCAACCCGGACGGCTCCGGCAACGACTACACCATCACCCGCACGCCCATCGCCAAGGTGACCATCGACAACACGTGGTTCTCCAACGCGAACGCCGGCTTCTCGATGAACAACGTCACCGACGCGACCGTCAACGACCTGTACGTCGGCGGCAAGCAGGTGCAGTACACCAACCAGGCGAACTTCACCAAGTCCGACTCGGTCAAGGCGCTCGCTTACACGTACACGGACGCCGACGGCAAGACGCAGCCGGTCAAGCAGAACAGCCTGCCGACATTCACCGCGCCGACCGCCGGCACGCTCACCGCGACCGCCGGCAAGGAGCTGAGCTTCGACGTGAAGGTCGATGACCCGGATGTCGCGAACGGCGACAACGTGAAGCTGTCCGTCTCCGACCTGAGCGGTCTCGATGGCGCCAGGTTCGACGCTTCGACCGGCAAGTTCACGTGGACGCCGACCGAGGAGCAGTCCGGCAAGAACTACTCCGTCACGTTCACTGCGGCCGATGAGGGCGCGCAGGCCGGCGACTATGACGCCGTGACCAAGTCCGTGCGCATCCGCGTGGTCTCCGCCAAGTCCGAAATCAAGTCCGTCACTTCTTCCGCCGACGCCTATGTGGCCTCGTGGAAGGGCAACAAGACGCAGGACTACAGCGCCAACCCCGGCGGCAAGAACACGGCCGGCTACTTCGCCGTGCGCAACACGACCGGCAAGGGCCTGCTCGGCGAACGCAACACGAGCACCAACACCGGTGACGGCACCGATGTGAAGCTCGGGTTCGTGCAGTTCGACCTCGCCAAGTTCAAGGGCACGTCTCCCTCCGCCGCCCAGCTCAAGCTGACGCTGATCGGCCGCCGTTACGACACCGCCAACCGTGCGGACGAGCAGATCGCCGTCTCCCCGGTCGAGGCGACCAAGCGTCTTGACGGTACCGACTTCGACGGTTCGCTCGCCGGCATGACGTGGAACACGCGCCCCGACTTCACCGCGACCGAAGAGGGCACCACCGAGTCCGCTGCATTCGACAACGGCAACGCCGAGGTCCGCAACGACGTGCCCGGCTCCGTGGCCGGCACGACCGTGACCGTCGACGTGACCAAGGCCGTGCAGGATGCGGTCAAGGCCGGCAAGTCCACGCTGCTGCTCGCGGTGGGCGGAAAGTTCGCCAACGACGAGCTGTACTTCGTGAACACGAAGGGCGCGGCCGAAGGCATCTACGGCGCGAAGGCCGACCAGGCTCCGACGCTCGACGTGACCCTGCCCATCAGCGGCGGCCAGACCTCCGACGTGCTCGCGAACTTCACGTTCGATGACCTCAAGGACGGCGCCACCGGCTACGTCGACGCCGCATCCTCCGCCGCGACCGCGGAAATCGAAGGCTCCGCCGCGACCGCCACGAACGACGAGAACAAGACGACCGCCGCGAAGATCGGCAACGGCTTCTGGCTCAACGTCACCAAGGCGGATGGCACGCCGCTGCTGGCCGGCGTGAACGACCTGACCGTCTCGTTCGACGCGAAGCCCGATTCCGGCAACCCCGGCTGGGCTTTCTACGCGGCGCCGAACACGAACGCCCCGCAGTACAACAAGTCCGAGCATTACCTTGGTGTCATGGCCAAGCCCGGATCCGTGAGCGTCGAACGCTACAACACCGAAGGCAACCGCGACACCCGCGGCAACGCCTCCGGCACCGCGCCGGCAAGCGGCTGGTACAACGTAACCGTGACCGTCTCCGACGAGTTCACGCGCGTGTACGTCGACGGCGTGCTCGCCCAGGAGAGCAAGGACGTCAAGGGCCTTGACCTGCCGAGCATCCTCGGCGAGTCCGGCGGCATCCTGCAGGTCGGCAAGGCCAACTGGGGATCCGGCGAATACTTCACGGGTATGCTCGACAACATGAAGATCTACAACCGCGTCCTGAGCGACGAGGAGATCGCGAAGGCCAACAACGCCGCGGCCATCACCGCCGCCACCGTGGGCACTGTGCCGACTGATCCGGATTCGCTGCAGGGCACCGACGACCATTCCGCCACCCGCACCACCGTCGATAAGGACACCAAGACCATCACGTCCGTGGTGAACCGTCGCGGCGACGCGAAGGCGCTGCCCGTCACGCTCAAGGCGGCCTACAGCGACGCCACGTTCACCGTCGACGGCCAGCCGTTCAAGAGCGGCGACAAGCTCGACCTGACCCGCGACCGCAAGCTGACCGTCACCTACGCCACCAGCGACGGCACCGCATCCGACGAGTGGACCATCAAGGCCGCTACCGTCGGTAGCAACCCGGTCCTGCCCGGCCAGTACGCCGACCCTGACATCGACTACTTCGACGGCAGGTTCTGGATCTTCCCGACCACCGACGGCTTCTCCGGCTGGAGCGGCAACTACTTCCACGCCTTCAGCTCCACCGATCTGCAGACTTGGAAAGACGAGGGCGTGATCCTCGACGTCAACAAGGACCACGCGGGCCAGAAGCAGTCCTACTGGACCGACCAGACCACGGTCTCGCCGTGGTCCGTGGGCTCCGCGTGGGCGCCGACCATCGAGAAGAAGAACGGCAAGTACTACTTCTACTACTGCGCGAAGTATCCGAACGGCCAGTCCGCCATCGGCGTCGCGGTGGCCGACAATCCTGCCGGCCCGTATAAGGCCGCCGACCAGCCGGTCGTCACCCGCACGATGGAAGGTGTGACCGTCAACCAGGCGATTGACCCGTCCATCTTCACCGACCCGACCACTGGCAAGTCGTACATCACGTACGGCAACGGTACGCCGGCCATCGCCGAGCTCAACGACGATATGGTCAGCGTCAAGTCCGGCACCGTGCGCACGATCAAGGGTCTGACCGACTTCCGTGAGTCCGTCGTCGTCACCTACCGTGATGGCAAGTACCATTGGACTTGGACCTGCGACGACGCCGGCTCGCCGAACTACCACGTGAACTACGGCGTCTCCGACTCGCTCGACGGCGACATCGCGTTCAAGGGCACGCTGCTGCAGCAGGACGCCTCCAAGCAGCTGCAGGGCACCGCCCACCAGTCCGACGTGCACGTGATCGACACGAACGGCAACGACCGCTGGTTCATGGCCTATCACCGTCACTACACGCCGCTCGGCATCTTCCACTCGCCGTCTCTCGGCTACCACCGCGAGACCGCGATCGGCGAAATCCACTTCGGCGCCGACGGTCTCATGCAGACCATCAAGCCGACCGACGAAGGCGTGGGCGCGGTCGCCATGGCTGACACCACGGCCCTTGATGCGGCGATCGACGCGGCCGGCAAGGTCGCGAACGACGGCTACACCGAGGAATCCTGGAAGGCGTTCGAGGATGCGCTCGCCGCAGCCAAGACCGCCAAGCAGACCTTCCTCGACCACGGCATCGCCCAGAAGGACGTTGATTCGGCCGCCGCAGCCCTCACCAAGGCTCAGCAGGGCCTGACCAAGCCAGCCGCGCCGACCGTGACCGGTATCGAGGTCGCCACGCCAGTCAAGACCGTATACGAGGTCGGCGAGACCTATGACGGCACCGGACTCGCCGTGACCAAGGTCTTCTCCGACGGTTCCAAGGCCGCCGCCGAAACCGGCGAATACACGGTCTCCGCCGCGGATGCCGAGGGCAAGACGGTCGATTTGACCAAGCCGTTCGCCGAGTCCTCCATCGGCAAGGTGACGGTCACGGTCTCCCTGACCGGCACCGAGTTCACCGGCACGTTCGACCTGACGGTGACGCAGAAGCCCGACACGACCGCACCGGTGTTCTCCGGAGTGGATGATGTGACCATCGACTACGGTTCCGCATTCGACCCGCTGGCCGGCGTGACCGCCACCGACGACCGGGACGGCGACGTGACGAAGTCCTTCAAGGTCTCCGGCAGCGTGGACACCGAACAGGCCGGCACGTACACGCTGACCTACACGGTCGCGGACAACGCCGGTAATGAAGCGAAGGCCACCCGAACGGTGACGGTCCGCGAAAAGCCGGCTCCGACGGTCGTGGGCATCAAGGTCACCAAGCCGAAGAAGACCGCGTACATCGCCGGCGACACTTACGACCCGGCCGGATTCGCGGTGAGCAAGGTCATGTCCGACGCGAGCGTGACCGAAGCCAAGCCCACCGAGTACGGGGTCCTGGCCGTCGCGCCTTCCGGCGCCCCGGTCGACCTGACCAAGCCGTTCCCGGAGGTCGGCGACGTGACGCTGACGGTGACGCTCAACGGCACCGACTTCAGCGACACCTTCACCGTGAGCGTCGCCGAAGCCGACAAGACCGCGCTGAACAGGGCGATCGCCGAAGCCGAGAAGCTCGACAAGGCGGACTACAAGTCCGGTTGGGATGCATTCCAGTCCGCGCTTGCCGATGCGAAGACGGTCTCCGCGGACAAGGACTCGTGGCAGTCGACAGTGGACGACGCGCTCGCCGCGTTGAAGACCGCGCAGGGCAAGCTGGTTCCGGTCGAGCAGCCGCAGCCGAACAAGCCCGGCAACGGCGGCAATGGCCAGCCTGGCAGCGATCAGCCCGGCCAGAACAGCGGTAGCCAGCCGGGAAGCGGCAACGGTCAGGCAGGCAACGCCTCGCAGTCCGGCAACGGCCAGTCCGGCCTGTCCAAGACCGGCGTCTCGGTGACGGCGTTCGCCGTGGCCGGCATGCTGCTGCTCGCCGCCGGTGCGATTGCGGTCATGCTGCGCCGCAACCGCGACTGAGATCAGGGCCTGACGGCCAAGCCGATTCGCAGCCGGACGCAGTACGCCCGGCGCGACTGATCGGTTTGGCCACAGCCGAGCCCGATGCCACGGCGAAGGCGGCGACGATGGTTTCCCGCCGTCGCTTCCGCCGGCCGCACGGGTTCGCGCCCTACCCGGTCCTGATGGGACTTGCCTCGTCCCATCAGGACCATCCGCCCTCATGAAGGGACATATGGACCGCCGCCTCGCATACGAGGTCGGCGGCCCATGCATATCCGCCCGCGCATGCCGGGACCCGCATATCCCGGCCATGACTTCATGCGGCATCACGGCTTCAGCGCATCCCGCAGCGGCCCTTCCGATGCGTTGTGGCCCGGTGCGCGCCCAGTGTCGCGCCGCACATGAACAGTGTCGCGCCGCAAGCGCCCAGTGCCGTGTCGCACGCATGCTGTGTTGCATCGCGTGCATGCAGTGCCGTGTCGCACATGTACTCCGTATGACTGCGTGCATGTCCGTGCTGCAGCGCTTCTCCGGTATCAGGACCCTCGCCATTGGCGCTCGCGTGCTGCACCGCCTGCGAGTCCCGCGTCGTAAGGCCGCATTCCCGTCAGTGACTGTGTGCATGATGCCGTTTTCTTCGACGCCCGTCCGAAGATACGGTTCGATACCCCTGATGATCATGATGTCCCCCATGTTCCCGCTCTGTCCCCTGGAGCTGTTGTATATGTGAAAACCATGGTATGCGAGCAAGTCATCAATCGCAAATTTGTTCTACTATTGCGAGAAGGATTGTCCGAGATGTGAACATCTGTATGAATTTGTCTTATCCGGCTATCCGCCTCGGCCCATGTCTCACGGTGTGAAAATTCTGCCGGCAGGCGCGGATTTCCGCGGTTCCGCGGCAGCCTTCAACGGCCGGTTGGCCTGGTGGCCTACAGTGGAACCATGGATAGCGGAAACCTTTCTTGCGCGACGACATCAAGCGACGCGCCTGCCGGGCAGGTGGCCGGCAAGCTTCCCGCCGCCGTGCTGTGGGATCTGGACGGCACGTTGATCGACTCCGACCCGTACTGGGTGCGTGCGGAGCGCTCGCTGCTCGAATCATGCGGCGGCGTGTGGGACGACGCGCTCGCCGAGCAGATGCAGGGGGCGGCCCTGCCGGTCGTGTGCGCGCTGCTGCGCGAGCGTGGCGTCGACATGACGGACGAGCGCATGTCTCGGATCATGACCGACGATGTGATGCGCATGGAACGTGCCCACTTGCCGTGGGCCGAAGGGGTCCGCGACCTGCTGGCGGAGTTGGCTGCGGCGTCGGTGCCGTCGGTTCTGGCCACCGGTTCGCCGCGCCCGCTGGTCGACAATGTGCTTGCTCACGCGCCTGCCGGGGCATTCGTCGCGTCGATCAGCGGCGATGACGATGTGCCGCATAAGCCCGATCCGCGGGCGTATCTGACCGCGGCCCGCCTCGCCGGCGTAATCGGCGATAGTGATGCTGGCTTGGCTGCCGGCTCCGACGTGGTGCGTGCCGCGATGCGCCGATGCGTGGTTTTCGAGGATTCCCTGCCGGGCCTGACCGCCGCCCATGCCAGCGGCGCGTACGTCGTCAGGGTCACCGGCTATGCGCGCAATGATATTGCCGATGCCGGTTTGTTCGACCGGTCGATCACGGACTATCGGGGCCTTCGTCCGGTCGATTTGCTGCCGTGATGGCGCAGCGGGGTTGATTGCGGCCGGCCGGACTCCCGGTTTTCTCCCATTCCGGCAGGTTGAGGTGGGAGAAAGCCGGGAGTTGGGTTCTTGTACTCCTGCTTTTCTCCCATCTGTGGGGTGTGGGATGGGAGGAATTCGGGAGTTGGTTTATCGGACTCCTGCTTTTCTCCCATCTGTGGGGGTGTGGGATGGGAGGAATTCGGGAGTTGGTTTATCGGACTCCCGTTTTTCTCCCATCTGTGGGGTTCAGGATGGGAGGAATTGGGTAGTTGGGGGTGCGGACTCCTGCTTTTCTCCCATCCGTGGGGTTGGACTGGGGGAACCGTGGACTGGGGGAGCCGAGGGAGTCGGGTTCTCGTCGGCTTTGCCTCGCACCCGTTCCCGCCTCGTTCCCGCCTCGTTCCCGCCTCGTTCCCGCCTCGTTCCCGCCTCGTTCCCGCTCCCGCACTGCACCCGTTCCCGCTCCCGCCCTGCGCCCATTCCCGCCCCTCGCCCGCCAGACTTGTAATCGGTTACATTTTCAGCTACACTACCGTTGTAACCGGTTACGCAAACGGGCGTCGACGGCTCCCAAGCCAGCAAGGTACGCTGACCACGACAGGGAGACCAACGGCAAGGCAGTGATGTCGCCGCCGCCGACCCGACGCACAGCCCGCAGCGATGTGGGCGCGCACGCGCGCAACCGGAGCACATGGAAACCAGGTTAAGGAGAACAATGGGGTACGCAGAACACGCGACCGCCGTGACGATGAGGCAGCGTCTCGGCAAGCTCGCCACCACCCTTGTCGCCGCCGCAGCGGGAGCCGCCATGGCATTGACCATGATGCCGCTCACCACCAGCACGGCATCCGCCGCTGACAACGAGTTCACCGACAGCGGAAAAGTCACCACTTATGCACCCACCGGCGTCGGCGGGGGCACCACCACGTCGCCCGACGCGGCGTCTGACAAGTTCGCCGTCACCGCGAACGACACCGCCGTCGAAGCCGTCCAGTACACGGCCAACGGCCACAATTTCGACATTGCCCGCTTCCAGTCGACCAGCCGCACGCCGGTCATCAAGGTGAAGGTCAGCGGCGTCGACATCAACACCGTCAACATCTACCCGCAGCGCTACTACCCGGCCACCGCGTACACGGTCGACAAGGCCACCAACACGCTCACCTTCAAGATGGAGAAGAGCCTGTACGAGGCCATCGTCATGATCAACGGCGACGCGACCAACAAGGCCGGCCAGCCGTACCTCGCGGTCATCAACGACCCGCCTGAGAGCGAACGCGAAGGCACCGTACCCGACAAGACCAGCGCGGCCGACGGCTCTGGCATCAACGAGGCCACCGGTGTGTTGAACATCCAGGAGTTCGGCAAGAAGTGGTTCGAGACCCACTCCAACGCCGAGATCCAGGCCGCCAACCTGCCCAAGGCCACGAAGAGCGCATGGGCCGGCAAGACGGTCGGCAAGACCGAGATCCCGCAGGACGCGCAGGTCGACGCGGGCAAGATCGTGCCCGCCAACACCAGCAACGTCACCTACCCGAACGAGCGCGCGCTCGCCGCGGACGACTACACGTACGTCCTGCAGGCCGCCCTCGAGGAGATCAAGAGCAACGACAAGCTCAACACCCTGTACTTCCCGAACGGCACGTACATCTACGGCGGTCTCGACATCGCCAAGTGGACCACCAAGCCGCTCAAGGTCTACGTGGACGAGGGCGCGCTGCTGAAGAACCACGTGCAGCCCAACCGCGAGGCCATGGAGCCGGCCATCGGCATCTGGTCCTCCAAGGACATCACCATCTCCGGCCGCGGCGTGTTCGACAACAACGGCGTCGCCAACTATGACCAGCGCAACGGCGGCGACAACCACGACGCCTACCGCTCCCAGCATCAGGGCGGCGTCATGGTCGTCAAGTCGCAGAACATCACGTTCAACGACACGTACATGCGCGACGCCAAGCAGTGGAACTACGAGACGCACACCGCCGAAAACGTGACGTTCAACAACATCAAGGGCCTGACCCCGTACCCGCAGCCGTGGGTCGACGGCACCGACCTTGCGTCCGGCAAGAACCTGACCATCAACGGCGTGATGACGCTCGGCAACGACGATGCGTTCGCCTCCGGCCACTACAACCCGGGCAACCAGTTCCAGCCGACGCACGCCGACAACATCAAGGGCTTCGGCATGAACGGCGACAACCCGCGCACCCAGGAGTGGATCGACGCGGCCGCCGCCTACGAGTACTACTCGCAGAAGCATGACCTCGACAACCTCGCGTGGGATACCGACGACACCGAGAACGTGACCGTCAACAACACGGTCAACTGGTCGGCGGCCGGCGGCAACGGCATCCGCCTCGGCCACAACGTGATGGGCCACACGCTGAAGAACTACACGTTCAACAACTTCAACCCGATCGCCTTCCAGGGCGGCGGCCGCGGCATCACCGTGCAGAACAACACCGGCACGTACCCGAAGTACGAGGACTTCACCATCAAGAACTCGTCCTTCGACACGTCCCGAGTCGGCACCAACTTCTCGATCAACGGCAAGGACCCGCTCATCAAGAACGTGACCGTCGACAACGTCTGGTTCTCCAACGCCAGTGCCGTGTCCAACATCACCAACATCGAGACCGCGAAGCTGAACGACATCTACATCGGCGGCAAGCAGGTCCAGTACACGAACCAGAACAAGCTGACCGTCAGCAACGTCAAGAACCTGACCTACACGTACACCGACGCCGACGGCAAGACGCAGCCGGTCAAGACCAACAGCCTGCCCACGTTCACCGCGCCGGAATCCGACGTGCTGACCGCGAAGAGCAACAATGTGCTCGACTTCAAGGTCGCCGCCACTGACGCGGACGAAGGCGACTCCGTCGTCGTCGCCTTGGACGAGACCACGCTGCCCGAAGGCGCCAAGTACGACGCCAAGACCGGCGAGTTCACGTGGAAGCCCACCGAAGCGCAGGCCGGCAAGACCTACGCGGTGAAGTTCACCGCCGCCGACGAGGGCGCGCAGGCCGGCGACTACAATCCGGTCGCCAAGACAGTGACCATCACCGTGCTGTCGTCCAGCTCCGCCACCGCGCCCGTCGCCGGAACCGTGACCGGCGACACGTGGGTCGGCTCGTGGAGCGGCGACCAGGGCGTCAACTACGGCACCGGACGCACGCTGCGCGTCAGCGGAGCCAACGGCGACACCAAGCGCGGCTACGTGAACGTCGACCTGAGCAAGATCACCCTCGGCGACAACGACACCGCCAGCCTCTCCCTGACCTACATCGGCCACCGCAGCGGCGCGAACGCCACCGACAAGGCGCAGCTCAAGGTCACCAAGGCCACCGCGGCCGTCGATCCGGCGACCGTGACCTGGAAGACCCAGCCGGCACTGTCCACGGACGCGGCCGATTCCGCCACGTCCGCCGAGTTCACGCTCGGCAGCACGGTGGTTCCGGAAGGCACCGAGGATAACGTCAAGGGCACCGGCATCGACGGACGCAAGATCACCGTGGACATCACCGCGCTGGTCAAGGCCGCCAAGACCGCCGGCGAGACGACGCTGCCGCTCGCAATCGACAACACCGGCACCGGCGAAATCCGCTTCGTCTCCACCGAAGGCGCCACCACCGACAAGCTCAACAACGCCAAGGACGACATGGTCCCGGTCGTCGAGGTGACCACCGTCTCCCCGGCCGCCATCAGCGGCCCGACCGCCCAGACCATCGACGAAGGCGAGACCGGCTCCTCCGAGCCGTTCGAGCTGACCGGCGCCGATCCGCTGAAGGTCGCGCTCTCCGGCGACACCGCCGACGGCAAGATCACGTGGAACAACGACACCAACCGCCTCGACTTCGCGGCCGGCATCGCCGCGGGCGACCACAAGGTCACCGTGACGCTCACCGACGCGAAGGGCGGCACCGCCTCCGCCGACTTCACGCTCACCGTGAAGGCCGTGGCCAAGCCCGACACCACCGCCCCCGTGTTCAAGGGCGTGGAGGACGTGACGCTTGACTACGGAGCCGACTTCGACCCGCTGGCCGGCGTTACGGCTACCGATGATGTGGACGGTGACGTGACCGCCAACATCAAGGTCTCCGGTTCCGTCGACACCTCCAAGGCCGGCGAGTACACGCTGACCTACACCGTCGCCGACAAGGCCGGCAACGTAGCGACCGCCACCCGCAAGGTGACCGTCAAGGCGAAGCCCGACACCACCGCCCCGGTGTTCAAGGGTGTCGAGGACGTGACCGTCGAGTACGGTGCCGACTTCGATCCGCTGGCCGGCGTGACCGCAACGGACGATGTTGATGGCGACGTGACCGCCGACATCAAGGTCGAAGGCACGGTCGACACGAAGACCGCTGGCGACTACACGCTCACCTACACGGTCGCCGACAAGGCGGGCAACACCGCGAAGGCCACCCGTAAGGTGAACGTCAAGGCCGCGCCGCTCACGGGCATCGAAGTGGCCGAGCCGAGCAAGCTCGACTACACGGTCGGCCAGACGTACGACGCCACGGGCCTGAAGGTCTCCAAGGTGTTCGCCGACGGCTCCACGTCCGACGCGGCCGCCACCGAGTACACGGTGACCGCCGTGGACGCTGACGGCAAGAGCGTCGACCTGTCCAAGCCGTTCGCCGAGGCCGGCGAGGTCACGGTGACCGTCAAGCTCAACGACACCGACTTCAGCAAGTCGTTCAAGCTGACCGTCTCGCCCGCTCCCGACACCACCGCTCCGGTGTTCGCCGGCGTCGAGGACGTGACCGTGAACTACGGCGCCGACTTCGACCCGCTGGCCGGCGTGACCGCCACGGACGCCGTTGACGGTGACGTGACCAAGGACATCAAGGTCGAAGGCAAGGTCGACACGAAGAAGGCCGGCGAGTACACGCTGACCTACACCGTCGCCGACGCCGCCAAGAACGTCGCGGCCGCCACCCGCAAGGTGACAGTCAAGACCCAGGCCGAGTCCCCGGCCAGCAAGGACGTCCTCGACAAGCTTAACGAGGCGATCGCCGACGCCGAGAAGCTCAACAAGGCCGACTATAAGTCCGGTTGGGATGCGTTCGAGGCCGCGCTCGAGTCCGCGAAGAAGCTCGCTGGTGCCGAGAACGTCACCAACGGGCAGGTCGTCGACGCGATCAACGCGCTGAAGGCCACCGAGGCCAGGCTCGTCAAGGTCACCCCGACCGAGCCGACCAAGCCCGGCGACAACAATGGCCAGAACAACGGCAAGCCGGCCCCGACCGCCCCGAAGGGCGACAAGGGCAACGCCGGCAACGCCGGTCTGTCCAAGACCGGCGCCTCGGTGACCGCGGTCGCCGTGGCCACGGTGCTGCTGCTGGCTGTCGGCGCTGGCGTGACCGTGCTGCGCCGCCGCGGCTGAGCTGACGGTTGTCTCGCTGGCTGACGGGGTGAGCGGTTCGCTTGGCCGTTCACCCCGGCGGCTCTGGCAGCTCTGAATAGCCAATCCGGCTGGAATCCCGAACATCCTATATGAGATGCGCAGGATTCCAGCCGGATTTTTTGTTGTCACGGGCGCGAAGCGGCGGCAGCGAGCCAGTGTTGAGCCGATCGAAGCCCGTCCTAAGGCAGGATGGTGTCGGTGGCTGGTCTGCAACCCTTGGCCCCCTCGGTGGAGGGGGCTGTCGCGGCCGTAGGCCGTGACTGGGGGAGCGCCACCCGCCAGTCACATCAAGCCTGCCGCCAGCGGGCCATACCGCCCTCACCTCACATCACAGCGCAATCTCATCAAGCGGCCGATACGACGCCTGTGCCCCGGCCCGCTCCGCCGCGCTCCCCGCTACCGCCGTGGCAAGGCAGGCCGCATCGGCCAGCGAACAACCCGCGGCGAGCGAGGCAAGCGTCGCACCCATGAACGCGTCGCCGCAGCCGGTCGTATCGACCACATGGCAGACGACTGCCGGCACGTACGTCACGCGCCTGTCATCGATGACCACGCATCCGTCACCGCCGAGCGTCACGACCGCCCGCCGGAATCCCGTGGCAGACAGCCTTGTGGCAATGGAATCCCAGTCAGACTCTGACGTGAGCGGCTCTGTCGCGGCACCTGCCGCGGATTCGGCAACCGAGCTGGCGTCCTTTGCGGAGCTGACGGTATCCGGTGCCGCAGCGTCGTGTGTGGCAGTGATTCCTGCTGCCGCATGCTTCGCTTGCGCGGCGTCCTCGGGAGTTCGAGTGCTTTCGGCCGCCGCGACCAGCCGCGCACACTCCAGCTCGTTCACCAGCAGGATGTCGGTCGCTTCTGCCAGCTGCGCAAGATGCTTGCTGTCGAACGGCGACAGGTTGACGACGGTCTGCGCTGACGCCTGCGTCGGACCGGCCGGCGTATCCTGATGCGTCGATTCCGGCCGGATTGCATCGCCGCCCGCTTGGGCCGTCTGGCGCTCTGCCGACGCCGCCGCTCGGCCTTGCCCCGCATGTGCAATCCGCGCCGCCGCAAGCACCGTGTCGATGGGTGTTTCCAGGCACAGGCCCACATACCTCGCCTGCTCGATGACCGGCTGCTTCGCATCGAGCATGGCGGGGGAGAGCGCGGCGTTCGCGCCGGGCGCGACGACGATGGTGTTCTCGCCATGCGCGTCGACGGTGATCAGTGTCGCACCGCTCGGCCCGTCCACGGTGATGAGCTGGCTGACGTCGGCGCCCGCGCCGGCCAGCTGGTCGCGCAGGAACTGCGCGTTGCCATCCGTGCCGACGCAGCCAATCATCGTCGCGGCGACGCCGGTACGAGAGCAGGAGGCCGCCTGATTGGCGGATTTGCCACCCGGCAGCACGGCGATGTCGCCGCCGATCACGGTTTCGCCGGGCTCAGGCAGTCGCGGCGTCACGACGGTATAGTCGGCGTTCGCCGACCCGATGATCACCACATCCGCGTGGCCGTGGCGCTCGCCGCCATACGCCCGAATCCGCTCCGCGCACCGCATCGCCCGCTCGTGCCGCTCATGAGCGTCAATCCGTTCCATCGTTGCATTCCTTCCTTGGCCGTAGTGATATCCACTTACCAGCGTAATGCTTTTCCGCAAGGATGGCGGGCTGGCCGTCTTACCAGCCGATAACGCCCAAAATCGGCTTGATTTGGAGCCTATTCCGGAGTAGGCGGGCATACCTCCAAGTATCAACGCCAATCAGAATCCCACAACGCCCTCAAAACCGCCATTTTCCAACAGCCGCCCACCCGCCAAAACTGGCTCTACTCACCCCCATGCCCGCCTACTCCGGAATAGTTCCCAAATCAAGCCGATTCGTTCGCGATAAGACGCCTATCCCATCCGCCGGCAGGTGCACTTCCATGGCGTCGTCATCCCGCTGACGGAACGTACCCGGGTAGGCTCCCTATGGGTACGTCCCATCACACAATTCCCTTATTTGCTGGTGTTGCTACCCGCTTCCGCGCCACTGCAATCCCGGATCACTCGATGCATAATCGCGAACCGGTTTGCCTCAAGCAGAAACGTCTTGCGGTTGTTCTTCGCGATCACGTCGAGCACGATGCCGGTGACGATGAACAGTAGCCCCGCGATGACGAGCATCACCGCGCCGATGAGCGTGGGGAACCGCTCCACCATGCCCGTGCGCATGAAGTCTACCGTGACCGAAGCCGTGAGCCCGAAGCCTATCAGACCGATGATCATGCCCAATCCGCCGAAGAACGGCAGCGGCTTGTACTCGCGGATCATGCGGAAGATGGTGGACAGCACTTTGATGCCGTCGCCCACCGTGTCCAGCTTGCTTACGGAGCCCTCCGGGCGGTCCCGGTACTGGATCGGCATCTCGTAGAGCCTCAGGTTGTTGTTGAGGCTGTGGATGGTCATCTCGGTCTCCACTTCGAAGCCACGCGCGAGCACCGGGTACGTTTTGACGAACGTGAACGAGAACGCGCGGTAGCCGGTCATGATGTCGGTGACGTCGGCGTGGAACAGTCCGTTGATGGCGCTGCGGACCACGCGGTTGCCGACGTTGTGGAACGGGCGCTTGTTTTCGGTGAAGTATGTGGAGCTCAGCCGGTCGCCGATGACCATGTCGTAGCCGTCGAGGACCTTCGTGACCATGGCCGGTGCGGCGTCGGCTGGGTAGGTGTCGTCGCCGTCCGCCATCACATACACGTCGGCGTCGATGTCCTCGAACAACGCGCGGATGACATTGCCTTTGCCCTGCCGCGGCTCCGGCCGGACGATGGCCCCGGCGTTCGCGGCGATTTCGGCCGTGTGGTCGGTGGAATTGTTGTCGTACACGTAAATGTCGGCATCCGGCAAGGCGGCGTGGAAGTCACGCACCACCTTGCCGATGGTCATCTCCTCGTTGTAACAGGGGAGCAACACGGCGATAGAGGTTCTGTCTGTTGACATACCAGCCATCATAATGTTGTTCTCTTACGATATTGATAAAACAATTATCGGTTTCTGAGTTTTTGCCGAATTGCATTTTCGAACTCGGAAACGACGAAAGCAATTGCAAATACCAGAATGATAATGAAACACATAAGACAGTAGTAATCGATTGTGCTGAATCCGTGGTTCGAGTCAGCGATTCCTGATACGGAATTCAACACATCAACGATAATGACATGCTGGAACAGGAATGCGTACATCGAAAGGTCAGACAGGAGGACAATCAGCCGATGGGTTCCAGTGTTGTTTTCCTGATGTGAGGGTTTATTCCTGAAACCAGTGAAATCAACGATTATGATGATACCGGCTGCCAGCATCTGGTTGCGAAGTGCACCCATGTATTGTCCTGGAACCATTGTGGAGCACATTGCGACTACTGTCATGACAAGTCCTAGAGTCCACATTTTGCGCAGAGCTGTTCTATCAGTTGCATGTTTGATGCGATACTTCGATATAACGGCACCCAGAGTGAATGTTGCAATGCAGCCTGTAGGATACCGCAGTACATCAGGAATCATTCCAACATGGGATGCGATGACCGGTATCAGAATTTCCAAGACAAACAATACAACGAGGCTGACATAGGACCATTTGGCCAGCATCCACCGGATTAAAGGCCACAGAACGGTCACTACGACAAGCGCTCCGAAGAACCATTCTCCGATTAAGTAGAAAGAGGGAATGGATAGCGGCGCGAACGAACTGGAGAGGTATCCGTCAAGGCCAAATACTGTCAGCAAGAAGTATGGTGCCGGAACTTGAAACGCGACACTGCCGCGCAGGATGTTTACCGTGTATACAACGAAATAAGCGATGTAGAAAGGGATGAACAGCCGTAGGAAACGTTTCCGGTAGTATGGCCACGTTTTGAACGACGGATTGTCGATGTCCTTGGCTGACAACATGCCGGACAGCATGAAGAACACGCAAATGGACAAGCTACCCATGCTGAGATGCAGCCCGAACATATTCAGGGCGAAACCTGTATGTGACGGTGAGCTACCGCCAATGCCGCGGCTTACAAATTCGGCTTCGAAATGGAAGACGATAATGCAAATCGCGGCAATGACCCGCAGTACGTCGTAACGGTATCGGCGTTTACGCACTCCAACCTGTTCAATAGTGGCTACAGGAGGAGCGGAGAGAGCCTGTTCATGCGACATCGTGCATCACACCTATCTCTGAGACATGCAGTCTCACGCAACAACAGCAGGCTTCAATCGGTCTGCCTTCTGATTCAGTCGCTTCCGGAAGCAGACGGGAACTATCAGCAGAAGTACACCTACGCCCATGATGATGAAGAACACCTTCAGTGAGGCGGGCTCATACCGAAGTTGAACGCTGTGCTGCCCGGCTGGAACATTGATGGCGCGGAACAGAGAGTTGCCGCGGTAAATCGTCGTCTCTTTCCCGTCGATATATGCTTTCCAATTTCCATCGTTGTATTCATTGACTAGCACGTAACGGTCATGATCGACGTTGACATTGAAGTCGATGTTGCCGTTTGCATAGTTGACGATATCCGTAACCGATTCATCAGATGACAAAGGTGTCTGCTTCGATGTGTCTTCTGAATCCGGGCTGTCGGATTCGCTGCTGAAGAAGATGGTATTTGGTTCGTACTTCTTCTTCATCGCATCAATCACTTCAGCATTTGTCTTGAATACCTTTACGGTATCTGTTAGCTGAATCTGCTTCGAATATTCCGGTAGCTCTCGCGTAGTCATACCATCAGACCAGGGCCTGCCATAACCGAATGATGCAGCCACGTCGTTGGCTTGTGCGGTATTTCCGATTGTCGCGTCTCCAACATACTTGTCTGAATTCCAGAAGTACACTGCCACATTCTTACCTTTCGGTACGTTCGCGGAGAACACTACGGAGTATCGTTTTCCCTGCGAATCGGTGATGGGTTTGAATACAAAGGAAGCAGAGGCATTGTCGGTCAATTTAGACAATTTCAATGTGGCTTGCCGTACTTGTTTGCCGGATTGCGTGTCGATAACGGTGGCCTTGACGGTTCCCGTCTTGCGTTGACCGTTGAGCCCTAGTGGTACTGAAATAGAGGAGAGGTCATTTGCCTCGGCAGTGAATGTCTGCGATACAGCGTTGCCGTTGCCAGCGCCATCCAGTGGAGTGACATTTCCCTCGAAGTCTTGGGGGCTGAGGGTCGTGCCGCTTACGCTGAGAATGTACTTCACGCCCATGTACTTCAGCAGGTTATAGTTATCGATTTTGTCTACCAGCGGATGAGTGGGAGAGTTGTCGAAGATTTCGTCATCGAATGCTTTGTAGTATTCGGCGACATCGTGATTCGTGTAAAGGAACGAATGGCCAAGGATGTCACGAAGCCCATACATCATATTGGTCGACGAGAAGAATGTCCAAGCACCGGTGGACAGGATTTTTTCCTGTTGCTTTGTATTCTGCTGTAAATATCTGATAGAAGCGGTCGCCGTTGGAACTGTTGGCGCGTCAGCTTCAATCATCGGAAAGTACTGGTACGCGAATGTGCCCATGTCCACAGCTGTTGTAGCCATCATCGCAAACGTGCAAATGAAAGCGATCAGCTTATTTAGCGACACAGTGAGCATTATGACGACAATGACATATAGCGCAACGGAAGTGGAAGCTGCGACTACCTGATGTATAGCGTCATCGGATGCTCTGTTGAATACGCCGCTTTTTCGCCACAGAGCTATTGCGAATGCGACGGCAGGAACAATAGCGGCTGCCCATGTTTGCACTCTAACGGACTTATAGTCCTTGTGTTTGGTGAGCAAATCATCAATATTCATGCCGACCAAAGCTGCCAAGGAGAAATTCAGCAGAACGATGACACGGAACTTTGCTGAGGTATTTATCATCGGCAAATGGGTAAAAATCAGATTGAACGTGCCGGTGAAAATCAGCAGTAGCATCACGATGGCACTCCAGAAGAAGAACCAAGAACGTGGTTTTTCATGACGCCGAATGAAGGTAAGCGGAAGCGTGATGACAGATAAGATGCCAGTGTAAAGAGTTCCCTCATTCATATGTATGACTGATGAATTCGGCAAGTAGGGAAACAGCAGAGTCCAAAGTCGGGGGAACTCCAGTACTGCAGACCCAGATGAAGCTCGTGATGCTGAATATCCGTTATCTCCAACGCTGGTCAGCAACACGCCAGTATATGGAATGGAGATGAGCACGCCAACGACTACAGCCAGACCCGCTCCGATAAAATATGCAGTTAGCCGGCTTTTTGCATTCCAATATGTCCGTATGCCGTAGAACAGTGTATAAGCGCCGGCAAGGTATAGGAAATAGGCCGCATATGTCGGCATTCCTGCTGCCATCATGAGATATACGACAATACCGATGCCAGCATAATACCCGACTTTAAGTTTTGTAAGTCCCATGTCAAGAAGCAAAAAAAGCCATGGGGCCATCATCGTGACTGAGGTGTGTTGCCATCCATTCCATACGACCATTACGGAGCACAACGCAAAAGAGGCGCCGGAGATGAATGCTCCACGCCATGTATAGCCCAGCCGCTTGATAAAGAGATACATGCCGGCGAATGCGACAGCGACTTTTATTATGGATACAAAGGTTTGAACCATGTTCCACGGCAGCATGTACAGGTAGTTCAAAGGGAGGAGATAATTGTCCATTCCTTGGAACGTTCCGATGCCCATATTGGGTAACCAAGCCGTGAAATTGAATGTGCGAATCGTAGTGAAAAGAACAGGCAGAATACCATCTGCTGGATCTGAGAGAAGGGGGCCGGTGATGTTCACGCCAGACGAATTGAATGGAGCAAAGGCATATTGCATACTGGTGAAAGACAGCTTCCACCCTTGGAGCAGCAGCTGATACGCAACAAGGAACATCAGAAGTATACAGACGGATACGAGTACGTGAGGCTGTGTAATAGCACGCCATATACGCTGGATCAGCGGCTTTGCAGCTTCTTTAAATTGGGTTGCCGCAATCTGCTCTGTGTCTGACACTACGGATGTTGAGCCTTGGGGGGTTTTACTCTCAGATGTCGTTTCATTACTGGAAATCACGATGAAATGATATCAGTGCCCGGTGAACAGTCATATACAGCAGAAACGGTGCTCGTCATTCATGGTGAGCACCGTTTCTGATTTTCTGGCGTTGATTGGCTCGTGCCGTTTGACGTTGAGCTACTTACTTCCAAGCACCTACTAGAATGACATCATTCGGCTTGCCGTAGCCGATAACGGCATCCGCAGATCCGCCGGAGATGACGTTCTTGAAGTAGTAAACATTGCCGCGTCGTACGGTGAGTGTATCGCGACCGTCGCCGTCCCAGTCGCCAACCAGTACGATGTCGTTAGGCCGTCCATATCCGACTACGGTATCAGCGGCTCCGCCGTAAACAGAGTCCTTCAGATAGTAGATATTAGAGCGGCGGACGCCTAGCGTGTCTTTGCCGTCCCCGTTCCAGTCTCCGACTAGTACGGTGTCGTTGGGCCGTCCGTATGCGATGACGCGGTCTGCTGCTCCTCCGGTGATAGAGTCTTTGAAGTAGTACATGTTGCCGCGTCGCACGGCGAGCGTGTCTTTGCCGTCACCGTTCCAGTCACCCACCAGCACGGTGTCATCGGGCTTGCCATAAGCGATTACTCGGTCCGCCGCTCCTCCATCAATGGAGTCTTTGAAATAGTAGATGTTACCCCGGCGAACCACCAGTGTGTCTTTGCCGTCTCCGTTCCAGTCGCCCACTAACACGGTGTCGGATGGCTTTCCATAGGCGATTGTCCGATTAGCGGCTCCACCAGAGATGGAGTATTTGAAGTAGTACAGATTACCGCGACGGACGGCAAGCACATCCTTGGGGGCTTTACCGTTTTTTATGGTAACCGTTCGAATAGCCGTCGCTGTGTTTCCGGCCTTGTCGGAGACTGTGTACGTCACTCGGTATGTGCCGGCTACAGAAGTGTTGACGGTCCCGGAGATTTTGATTTTAGATGTCAAGTCTCCGTCGCGATTGTCCGTTGCGGTGACTCCAGCTCGGGGGTCGAATTTTCCGCCGACTCTGATCCAAACATTGCCGACGCCGTAGAGCACGGGCTTGGTGACGTCTTTGTCGATGTTGTTCAGCGCCTGTTCCACGGTTTGCGTGGTGCCTTTGCTGCCGGAGCTGTTCGCTATTTCCAGCACGGCAATGGTTGCGCCCTTCCACTGTCCCTTGGCTACCTTGGCGACGCCGAAACCTGCGATATCGGCCAGAGGGCTCACTTCGGTGAGATAATGCCCATATCCCTGCCGGTTGACTGCAAGGTTCGAGGTAGCGGTCAGTTCGCTGTACCACTGATTGATTGGGTTGTGGGCGCTGTTCGATTCCGGGTAACCAATGGCGAGCGCCTCCGGACCGAAGAAGTATGTTCCGCCCTGATACAGCTTGGATTTCGTGAGATTGTACGAATCGCACCAGGATGGGCGGCCGTTATCCACGTTATTGTGATTGATTGGGTTATACGGATTGTTGGCGGCGTGCGCTGCGAGTTCGTTGGCTCGGGTCTGAGCCCACTTCATCATGTCTGAGTTGACCTTCAGCGCCGGGACGGGCTTGCCGGTTGCCGTGTTGGAAGCAATCATGCTTGGGGAGATGTACGAACCCATGTCTTCGGTCATGGCCTTGGCGATTTGGGCTGATGACAGCGACTTGCGCTGCTTTGCGCGAAGGGCATTCAGTTGCTTCAGATATTGCAACGACTGCTTGACGTTGTCAGTGGCGTTGGCATTCGTCCCGACGGCGGCCGTGGCAGTGGTCGGAACGATGCCAAAGGTGCATGCAGCGGCTATTGCGGTCAGTAGAGCAATAACCTTCCTTTTGATCTTCATCTCTGCTTCTCCTTTGATAGCACAGGCACTTGTTTATGCCTTATACCCTATGCTAGCCGAATTTGAGCAGAAGATATTTACAAGCCGATGAATAGACTCAGAAATCACTTACTTCATTAGCGCCGAACCATAAAGGTGTCGTTACCGTCTCCGTCCCAATCGCCGACCAGTACGGTATCATTCGGTTTCCCATAGGAGAAGGTCATATCCGCGGCTCCATCCGAGATGGTGTTTTTGATGTAATACGTGTTGCTGCGTCGTACCGCGAAAGTATCACGACGGTCTCCGTTCCAATCACCGACCAATACGCTGTCGTCTGGCTTCCCGTACCCTACGACTTTATCAGCAATGCCGCTAGTGATGGAATTCTTTACATAGTACATATTGCCGCGTCGTACGGCGAGTGTGTCTTTGCCGTCTCCGTTCCAGTCGCCGACAAGGACGATGTCGTCGGGCCGTCCGTATGCGATGACGCGGTCTGCGGCGCCTCCGGTGATGGAATTCTTGAAGTAGTAGATGTTACCTCGGCGAACCGCGAGTGTGTCTTTGCCGTCTCCGTTCCAGTCGCCAACCAGCACTACATCATCAGGCTTGCCGTAAGCGAGTGTGACATCTGCGGCGCCTCCGGACAGAGAGTTTTTGACGTAGTAGAGATTCTGACGTCGCAAGGTCAGTGTGTCTTTGCCGTCTCCGTTCCAGTCGCCCACCAGAACTTGGTCGCTGGCTTTCCCGTATCCAAAGGAAAAATCCGCCGCTCCGCCTTTCAGAGAATTCATCCCGAAATACCCAGCGCCCTTCGGGAAGACTGCATCGGCTTTCGCCACCCCGAACGCATTCATGTCCACGTACCCTTGAATGCCGTTGATCTGCCCGCGGGAGGTGTACTGCCAGCCGCGGAAGTTGGTGGCGTAGCCGGTGAAACGGTTTTGGCCCGCGTACTGGGCGACCCAGCTGGCCTTGGAGCGCAGCGCGGTCGAGTTGAGCTGGCTGTTGAGGAACGCTGTGTACGAGTAGATGGCGAGGTTGGTGTAGCCGGCGGCCTGTAGCTTCTTGTACCACGCGTTCACGATCGGCTCGTACGCGGCGGGCGTGGTCGGTGGCGTGTGGCCGGTCCACGTCCACTGTTCGAGGTCGTAGTACACCGGATAGCTCAGGTCGCCCGGTTTCACGCCGGCCTGCTTGAGTTTGGCGACCACATCCGTGCCTTCTTCGGCGGCGAACTTCGTCGTGTCCGCGTACGAGTACCAGTACACGCCGAACGGGATGCCGAGCCGCTTGCATTCCTTGATGTTGTAGAGCGCTTCCTCGTCGATGCGGTTGCCAGAGCCGAACCCGAGCCGGATGATCGCGCCTTCAACGCCGTCCGCCTTCGCCTTCGCCCAGTCGATGTCCTCCTGCCATTCGGAGACGTCGACCACGCCTTTCGCCTGCTGCACGAACAGTTTCTTCGTGTTGTCGAAGAACGCCTTCGAGCCGTTGTACGTGCCCCAGTAGGCTCCGTACTGGCTGGTGCCGAACGCCGCCGGCGCCACGCTTGCGGTCCCGCTTGCCGCACTGCCGTCCGCCGCGTCGGCTTCGCCCGCGGCGCTGTTCTGCGGCTGCACGTTCGCGGTCTGCTCCTGCGTCACCGCCTGCCGGACTTCGCCGACCTCGACGGGGATGAACGACTGTCCGTTCGTCTTGGCGAGCGGATCGGGCTGCGTGTCCGCGGTGCCGACGAGTTCGGGATCGGTGACGGCCTGCCCGGTTTCGAGGTTCTTCAGCTCGCCTTCTGGCGTGACGGCCAGGTTTTCGGCGACGACTGTCGCGTCGTCGGGAATCGTCTCGTTCACGGTCTGCGGCAGGTCGACGGCCGGATTGTCCGGCATCGTCGCGTTGCCGTCCGACTCGTCGGCGATCGTCTGGTTCCATGATGACGTTGCCGATGACGTTGCCGAATCCAGCACGACGTCGCTCAGCGCGGACGCCGGCGCGATGCCGACGGACCCCAGCAGCACCGCGGCTGCCGCAATCGCCGCAGCCGATACGACTCTCTTCCCTGCGCCCATGCGTCAAACTCCTTACACCGGCTCCGCTCGCCGAACCCGAAACGGCCTGATCTCGCCGAACGCATGGCCTCCGCCAACGTCCGAAATCAAGCCGCACAACCCCAGCACATACAGCCACAACTTTACCCGAACGCCGGGCCAACCCCTACGCTCCCGGCGCAACCTCCTACAATTGCTGGTCTGCAAAAAGAGACAATATGAACAGGTAAATGAGGGTGATGAGACTATAAATAGCATTGATGGACCGATAAATGAGACTATACATGGGAGCGCTGGCCCGTTAAAAGACCTGAGTGGCCCGTTAAATGACCCGCATGACCCGTTAAATGACCTGAATGAGCAGGTAAATGGCATTGCTGGACCGATAAATGAGACCATATATGATTCAGCTAAAACTGCACATAGCCGAGTGCGCAGGGAGAAAGTCCTGGTAACACTGCTGTTGCGGCCGTTTTCTCAGGGGGAAACGGCCGCAACAAGCATCCGCATCTCGCGGCTCCTGTGAATCACGCCGTGCCGCCACGGCTCACGCCGTCATGCCGGCTTCGGCGGGCGTCTGGTTGCCGTAGGCGCGATGAGGCAGGGCGTTCCACGCGCGCATGAAGATCTCGTGCAGCTTGTCGCACGCACTGTCGCAATCCAAGACATGGATGTCGCCAACAGTGTCATACAGATCCTCGAACAGGTCCTCCGGATGTTCGCGCAACGGCGCTCGCCAGATCGCCACGGCAAGGTCCTCCCATGTGGTCAGGAGGTCGGCGATCAGGCAGAGGGCGTCGTACTCCTGCCGGATCGGCAGCAGCGCCATCACCATCGCGTCAAGCCGCTCCCGCTCCGCCGCAGAGGTCGCGGCGTCGGCCTTCAGGAACGGCATCCGATGATACTGCTTGAGCGTCCGCTCCTCGGTGATGTCGTCGAACTGGCTGCAGCACAGGTTCTCGAACGTCCAAGGACCGGCCGCTTCCACATCCTGGAACCGGTCACGATGGATGCGCCGCCAACTGTCGTCCGACGCTATCGGCAGGCTCAGCACAGGTTCGGTCGGCATCATCCACACGCCGTCGACCTGCGCGATGCGCACGCCGATCAGCCCCACGTTCGAGCCGGTCGGCGCGAGGAATACAGCCAATCGTTCGTCGCGCACGGGGTATCGCGTGCCGGTCAGCACGTCCTCCAGCGTCACCTGCCGGCGGTCCTCGTCCACACCGCGCACCCAGTACAGTGACGTGATCTGCGTGCGCGCGATGTCGCGCAGCCGGGCGAGCTCGTCGGCGGCGAAGCCTGCCGGCGGGTGCGCGACGAAGTATTCCAACGGCGTCAGGTGGGTGTCGCCGTGGTCGTTGCGTTCGAACGCGAACTCTTCGAGCGCTGTGCCGGCTCCGATGACGTCATCCGGCCCGGCGACCGCGCGTTTGGCTGCCTCGCCGGTGTGCGGCCGCCAGTCGAACGCCACCCACTCGTCCGCGGCGGTTTCGTAGGCGTCCGTCTCGACGTCCACGCGGCTTTCCGGCTCGAGTGCGCCGGTCATCTCGTGGAAATCCTCGTACGCGGCCGCCAGCTCGTCATCGCCGATGCCGTCCAAAAAGTGGTCGAGGATCATGTCGACGTCAACCAGGAAGCCGTTGCGGGAATCCCCGCACGGCAGCGGCAGGTCCACGTCGGACTGCGGTTCGGCGCTCCGCTCGGCGATTGCGCGCGCGACGTCGGCGTTCCACCATTGCAGCGGCGTCTTGAGCCAGTTGTTGCTGTCGCCAGACCGTTCCGCACCGGAACGTTCGCCGCCGTCCGCCGCCTGACCATGCCTGGCGGCCGTCTCGTCGTCAAAGAAACGCTCCTCGTCGAACAGGCCGTCATAGGCGTCGCTGGCATCGATCTCGTACGGTGCCTTGCCGCCGAGACTGTCGTGCGGCAGCATGTTCCAGCACGGCGCGACCACGGCGAGCACCTCGTTGAGGGCGTCCATGGTCATCGTCGGCGAATCCTCCGCGGGCAGCAGCGCCGTGAGCACGCGCAGCATGTCCGTCGCCACGTTGGCATCCTCCGGCTCGGTGAATCCGGCGGCCTGCGCGGCGGCCTTCGACTCGTCGCCGCCTTCCTTGCGGATCGCCTCGCACAGCTCATCCCAGTCATACCGCAGTCCCAGCCGGTCATGCAGCTCGTCGTAGGTGCTGTGCAGCAGGTCGACCTCCGCCTGCCGCTCCTGCGGGGTCATGTTGCGCAGGTCTTCCGACGACGGGGGCAGATACGGCTGGCTCGCGGCACCGCCGCCGACCGGACCGCCGTCCGGTGATCCGTACTGGTCGGCGACGTCCCTCCTGAACCCCATCTCCATGGCCACGCACTCGGCGAACGTCAGGCGCTCTCCGTTGGCAGACTCCCCGCGCAGCATCGTCTTCATCCGTTCGGTCGGCTTGATCGGGCGGAAACTCACGATCTCGCCGGGGAAGTACCAAGTGCCGCGGATCTTCGCCAGACGGGCGTTCAGCACGCCGCCGTCACTGCCGTCAAGCGACTGGCTGAGCGTGTAATCCAGCACGTCGTACCGTTCGCCGGTGCGCGCGTCCTCGAGGACGACGGTATGGTCGGCCGCACTGGCCGAAACCAGCCAGAATCCACTCACGAACTGGGTCGCGACCGCCTCGCGCAGGTCCTTTGCACGCTTCTTGCTCAGCTTCGAGCCGGCCAGCGACAGGTACTGCTCGATGGCCGTCTGCCCGTTGGGGAAGCGGTAGTCGAAGATGAACCATTCCATCGAAAAGCCGTCGAGCCGGTCCATCTCGTCCTGCGGCAGGTAGCTGCCGTCGTAGCCGATAAGATCGTCGAACTCGGCCATGGCGTCGGCCGCCAGATTGGGGTTGTTGCGGGCGAAGTATGTCGCCACGATCGAATAGTTCATGAACGGCTTGGCTGGCTGGTCCGACTGGGACGGCTGCTGTGATTGCTGCGCCATGACGAGGCCTTTCTCGGGAGGACAGGTGAACTGCCTCCAGTCTAGAGGCTGGGCGGGAGCGTGGCGCGCGGTCGGCGCGGCGTGCGGCGAACGTGCGTGACGTGCACGTCGCGGTGTGCGTGACGTGCACGTCACGCGCAAGCCGGCAGCCATATCACCCCCGCGGATTACAATGGCGCTGTTGGAAACCCTTACGGAACGTCCGTTGTAAAGCGGCTTTAAGAGAAAAGGCCTGTGCCGTCATGCGTCTGTTCATTCAAATCCCGTGCCTTAACGAGGAGAAGACCCTGCCGCTGGTGCTGGAGAACATGCCGAAGGAGATTCCCGGCATTGACGACATCCAGCTGCTCATCATCGACGACGGCTGCTCGGACGGCACGGTGGACGTGGCGCGCAGCCTCGGCGTGCAGCATGTGGTGCACCATGCGAAGCCGATGGGTCTGGCGCGCGCGTTCCGCGACGGCGTGGACTATGCGCTCAAGCACGGCGCCGACATCGTGGTGAACACGGATGGCGACAACCAGTACCCGAGCGAGGCCATCGCCGAACTCGTCCAGCCGATCGTGCGCCACGAGGCCGATATCGTGGTCGGCGACCGCCAGACCGCGAAGATCAAGGAATTCAGCTGGTTCAAGAAGCGCATGCAGCACTTCGGCTCCTGGGTGGTGAACAAGGCGGCCGGCACGCACATCCCGGACGCGGCCAGCGGCTTCCGCGCGTACTCGAAGTCGTCGCTCATCAAGCTCAACATCGTCACCGAATTCAGCTACTGCATGGAGACGATCATCCAGGCGGGCAACAAGCGCATCGCCATCACCTCGTATGCGATCACCACGAACCCGAAGACGCGCGAGTCGCGCCTGTTCCACAACATCTTCGAGCACATGGCGAAGTCGGGCGGCGCGATCATCCGCAGCTTCCTCATGTTCAAGTCGAACGTGATCTTCAAGTGGGGCGCGATCGTGTTCGGCGTGCTCGGCCTGATCCCGTTCGTGCGGTTCCTCGTGTTCTACTTCCAAGGTCATTCGGCCGGCCACCTGCAGTCCCTGCTCGCCGGCGTGGCGCTGCTCATGATCGCCGCTATCTGCGTAGCGCTGCAGATCATCTCCGAAGTGCAGCGCATCCAGCGCAAGCTCGTCGAAGACCAGCTGGAACGCACCAAGGAGATCGAATACGCGGCCCCCATGCAGCGCGTCTGGGCCGAACAGGACGAGTGGGGCGGCTACAACGGACGCCCGACCGGCGGCCCGGTGATCCACGAGGAGCGGTGAGGGAAAAGCAGCTATCCGATGATAGTCGGATAACACTGATGTAAATCGGATAATCTAAACCAAGCTTATTTTGTAGGAAACGTTGAAAAATCAACGTTTCCTACAAGTCCACAGTTGAAAAATCGGATTTTACTGAGTCTTAATCGAGTACCTGTGACATGCCAGAGCTGTCATGATGCACCATTCACTCGGTGAGTTCCAGCTCGCCTTGCTCCGGAGGCAGTTCAGGCGGGTTGCATGCGATAATGTCAGTCTGCCCCTGCTCTCGTGCCTTGCGCACCGTATTAATAAGTCCCTTATCCCATGTGTAGACATGGCTCGCATGCGCGTATTTCGCGCTGGCGAGGACCGCAGCATCACCTGGCCGGAGATCCTGTAATGCAGGCGTTTCACTGAACCAACTGGCGGCATCCGCCGTCAGATCGACCATAAGTAGTTCGCTGTCACGGCACCAAGCCAATAGTTGCTTCTTGTGGCGATGTTCCTGACTGCGGGATTGTCCGGACTTACCAGAACGCACGATGAGATTACTGGATAGCTCAATCATCACTATCGAAGGCAGCAGTAGTTCCAATTTGCCGGCGATGCCGTCATTGAGCAGGCGTTTGGATCGAAGCAGATACGACGGGTCGGTCGTATCCTCCGGGCCGAGCGCCACATTGACGATTACGTTCGTGTCCACCACGGCTCGCTTGGGATAGTTCTGCGGAACTTCGTTGTCGTTCACCGTTTACCTCCATCCGCGGTGTTGCCGATAGCGTTATCCCGCAGCGCGGATACGAAATCAACGGATCCAAGCCCAGCGGTGCAATCCAAGCCAATCGTCCCTTCCAAGTCTTCGGCTGTAACCAAAGGATGATGTTCCGTACTGATGATTATCAGTTCCTCCGCATCCATCGACAGCAGTTCACCGTCATTGGCCCGGATAAAACCGCGCACATCAATCTCCATGCCCATCTGAATCTGTTTCACAATCGAGTCCAGTTCCGGTCCGAACCTGACATCGATGCGACTTTGGGTGACTCGGTCGATAAGTCCAAGAGTACGATGCTTGGACTGCAGGATAATCTTATCCACATTGCCGCGCACATGACCGAACGAACGACGAGCGCCGCGAATCAATAGCCGAGTGAGACTCGTAAGCGTTGCTGGCGTGAATGTTCCCTCTACTCCACGCGAAGCAACCGTGACGTCCGCTTTGGTCTCTTTGACCAGATCATTCAGGGGCGACAATACTCCGGAGAATCGGGATATCTCCTCCCGGCTTACGGTATCATTTGCGGCAAGACGCACGATTACGCCCAGAGTGGCGAATGACCGTTCCGCGGCCTCGTCCACCACCGCAGGTTCCGCCGCAAGATCAATGCTATGCAATTCCATACGGGAGATGCGCCAATCGGACGCATTCGCCACAGCTAGCATTTTGTTGAATGCGGACACAGCCTGCCCCAATGCCTTCGGGGTTACGACATCCGGTGCGCAATCCAGCTTGAAACTAAAACCCTCATCACTCATGACACACCTCCTTCCTGTCCGAAACAGATGGCATTGCGGTGGTGCATACCGTCGCAAGTCATTCTCGTGCTATTGCTGCATACCAGTGTACGAGAAACACCGTGTATCACAAAAAGTGAACTACACTCCTCGTCCACATAAATTGGCGAAGGCTCCAAAACAACGGAAGCTTTTGGCTAATCGGCAGTGCCCTTCGATGACGAGTCGCCTTTCTTGCCACTGTCCCATGTAGACGCTTTCCGCTATCATAGATAGGCTCTCATAGGAATTACGTAGTTCGCGTATCGACTGAATCGGAAGGCTGAGATGACTGACAGGCGTCCTCGTGTGCTCGCGTTCGGCACCTACAACGTGCGCAAGCATCCCCGCGTCGGCATTCTCATCGACGGTCTGCGCCGCAACGGCTGCACGGTCGAAGAAATCAACCATCCGCTGGAACTGTCGACCGCGCAGCGCGTGGAGATCCTCAAAAAACCATGGAAGCTGTTCGGCTTCGCGTGGGACCTGCTCGGCCTGTGGCGTGCGCTGCGCAAGGATGCGCGTGCATGGATGCGCCGCAACGGCAAACCGGACGCGGTGCTGGTCGGCTACATGGGTCATTTCGACGTGCTGCTCGCACGACGTGTCTTCAAGCATGTGCCGATCATTCTGGACCATCTGATCTTCGCCGGCGACACCGCCAAGGACCGCGGCGCGCAGGGCCTGAAGGTCCGTCTGCTCAACGGCCTGGACCGTAAGGCCATCAACGCAGCCGATCTGGTGGTGCTGGACACCAAGGAGCATGAGGCTATGATGCCGGCCGGCCATGCGAGCATGGTGCTCCCCGTCGGCGCTCCCGACGAATGGTATGCGGCCGGCGAGCGCGAGCGTGAAGCCGAGCGCGACGGCAACGGTGATGTTCGCTCGCATGACGTCGTCTTCTACGGTCTGTACACGCCGCTGCAAGGCGTTCCGGTGATCGCCGAGGCGGTCCGTCTGCTTGCCGAACGTGGCGTGACGCCGCGTGTGACGTTGATCGGCAAAGGTCAGGATTATGCCGAAGTACGGCGGATTCTCGATGGCGTGACCAACGTGGACTTCCGCGAATGGGTGGAGCCGGAGCAGCTGCCGGCGCTTGTGGCAGGCCACGCGATTTCGCTCGGCATTTTTTCCACTACGCCGAAAGGCCTGCACGTGGTGCCGAACAAGGTTTACCAGTCGATGGCCGCCGGCTGTGCCGTCATCACCAGCGACACCGCACCCCAGCGCCGCGTCCTCGGCGACGGTGTGACCTACGTGCAGCCCGGTGACGCGGCCGACCTGGCCGACGCGATCGAACGACTGCTCGCAGACCCGGCCGAGCTGCGCCGCGCCCAGCAGGCCGCCTCCGCGACCGCGGTCTCGTTCACCCCGCAGGAGGTCGCCAAACCGCTGGCGCAGTGGGTGCGTGGGCATGTGCGGCATTACCGATGATTTTGTGAGGAATGCCAAATTGTCGAGGACCGCGCATGACGCGGGTGCTGCCTTAAGATCTGGCATAGTTCTTGTTTTGAGCGGATGAGGCCCCAAGTCTGCCATGCGATGACAATCATATCGACAATGCATGTCATGGCGGCAATGGAATTTCCTGACACTAAGTCCGCCGTATTGACGATTAAATCGACAGTACGTTCAATAATATCTAGTATCTTGGTCATACCTGGTGACTGCGTCCGCATTGGAACGAGGAGTCCAAAATGGTTATAGCTCAGCTGACACACTGATGTAAGAAATCGAATTTTGCTGATGTGTCATTCAGTCGAAATGTTGGTTAGAATGTCGTGACTGTACTTGTATCCTTGCCATGAGCAGGCAGAAGAGAAGCAGAAAGAAAGGGCCAAGATGGTTTCCGCGCGTGTATTTCACCGTATGGCTGCTGTTTTCGCTGCATCGACATTGATGCTGTCGATGGGCATGATTCAACTTGAGTATGCAGCCGCCGATGATTCATCTACGGGTCAGGATTCTTCGCAGGCCACACCGGGCAATACCTCAGATGCTATTAATAAGGATGGCGTCGGGGCCGATAATGGTAATAATGCGGTTGATGACCCCGCTCCTGCCGAGGGCGATGCGGCAGCTGGTAACGACGGCGGCGATGGATCCAGTTTGTCTGTGGATCAATCCAACAGTGGTGATGATGTCGTGAGCAATAATGCAGAGGCCAATTCCGATGGCGATGATACCGGAAGCGAAGAAAAACCTGAAGATTCTTCGCAATCAGCATCCAACATTGCTGCCAGCGAGGCTTCGTGGTCTGTTGTTCCGTCTTTTGCCAGCGCTTACCAGCGATACGAATCCGACGCGCAAAAGAGACTCGCTACTTTATGCAAGTCAAACGGCTGTGCGGTCAGCAAGCTTAAAGATAACGGTTTGGTAAAGATTTCTGACGGATATAAAGGTTCATATACCGCTGACGCGTCAGGTGGTATCATCACCAATGCTCAAGACACAAGTGTTCAGAGCGCTACAACATACCAGTTTACGGTTCCGCGAAACACGACTGGTAAGTTCTCTATCCGAAATAACGCTGCTCTGAGCGGTACCCGTCCATCGTTTATCATGGCCGCGCATGGTCCTTTCGATACCCAGAATGGCGGGAGCTATGTATATGCCGGTTATATCGGCGATCAGCGCAACGGTCTGCGATTCTCGTCATCCGGTGATTTTTCATCATGGCTGAACAAATCGTCTAACGGATCTGTGCAAGGTGACCAGTTCCTTGGCCTGCGGACGGCTTCTTTGTGCGGGACAAGTTTCTGCACGTCTGGTAGTGGTGCAGAAGGAAATTGGCTGTATTTCAATAACACTACAGCACAGCCCATTACGGTCTTCGTCGTGTTAACTGCGCAGGGAACCGATTCGACGAAATCTGCTGCACGACTGCAGGTTTCATATGCCGTGTTCGACAATGGCGATAAGACGCCGGTCTATCGTGTCATCAACAAGAAGACGAGGTTCCATCATTTCACTGCTAGCAGGAATGAGTATCTGACACTTATTAGGGGAGGCCAGTGGCAGAGTGAGGGAATTCCGTTCTATGCGGCGAAAAAGGGCACGAACGTATACCGGTTGTACTATCCAAAGAATGGCGCTCATTTCTTCACCAAGTCGGCGGCTGAGCGAAATGCGGCAATGAAGGTCGGATGGCGGTATGAAGGTGTGGCATTCCATGTGCATGAAGATGGTTTGAGAGATGTGTATCGTCTGTATAACCCGTATACCGGTGATCGTCTGTTCTCTACGTACAGTGAATGGAGAGCCGTTGGCCGCGTGACTTTCGGATGGCGCCAGGAAGGAATCGGCTGGAATGCGCTCTGAGAAGGATTCCTCCGATATGGCCGACAACGCGGAGCACTCGCTGCAGAGTGGTGAGAAGTCGAAGCGTCGCAAAAAGACGGTTTGGCTTTGCCTCGTGGTATCCGCCATTGTCGTGGTACTGGTGGTGGCCGTCGCCGTCGTGTCTCTCTGGGTCATTCCCGCTTCCAAACGCGCCGAACAGGCAGCCCAAGAAGCTGCCGACATCAAGGCCGCACCAGCGAAGATCACCAAGGTGGACACTGCCTGCGACACGAAGGAAGCATTCAGCGAGACCGCCATCAACAAGGAGATCATGGTCACCGAGGACGGCGGGAAATCGCTGACCCTGCTGTCCGGCAAGGACTCAGACAAAAAGGCCGTTGAATGCGTACTGAAGAACTTCGGCATGCCTGATGATCTAAGAAGCCGAATCCTGAACGCCAAGATGGACGACGGGCTGAAAACCGAACGCTGGAAAGGCATGGACGTGACGTGGATTTACAACGACAACTCCGGCCTGCAGCTTACTGTCGAAGCAGTCGGCAGCGAGCCCGCCGCTAATTCCGCTCAATAGCCAGCAATCAACCGACAACAGAACTTTGAACAGTAAGGAACACAATATGTTGAAGCAACGCATGTGGCACAAGGCCGTCAGAGTCGTCGCTGCCGTGGCCGCTGTCATCACTGCCGCGTCCATCATGACGCCTGCCTATGCTGCTGGTGGAGTCGAGGTCGGCAGCGGCTCGAGCGTCGGCGTCACCGGTTGGCAGAAGGTCGGTGGCGACTCTTTCTACCTTGATCAGGGCGTACCGCTGAAAGGCGATCAGACCATTCAGGGGAATTCGTATTATTTCACCGAGGACACTGGTGTGATGTACACCGGATGGCGCAAGCTCAGCAACGGCAAATATGTGTACTATGCTCCGGACGGTCGTAAGCTGTACGGTGAGCATAAGATCGGCGGCTCGTGGTTCTATCTTGAACCTAAGACAGGCTACCGCCACGGCGGTTGGGCGAAACTGGGGAACCAGATCTACAAGCTGTACGATGAGCGAACCGGTGCTCGTCTGTCTGGTACGCACATGTACAAGGGATACCGGTTCTGGTTTGATTCCAAGACCGGCGCAACCGACAAGTACGGCTGGCAGAACCCGCCTCAGTACTTCCAGGTGAGCAACCGTTCAGTCAAGTTCAACTATCCATCACCGTGGAACTATGCGACGCCTTCGCGTCTTCAGGTGAACGCCGACCGCAACCAAGCCATTGAACAAATGATTCGGCGGGCACATGAGTACCTGGGCTCGCGCTATGTCTGGGATTACGCGCTGTCGCCAAGCAAAGGCGTTGACTGTGCCGGACTGGTAATGCAATCGTTGTACGCGACAGGTATGAATCTGGGCGATTACAACCCATACAAGCACTGGTATGATCCGTACCATAGCCATGACGCAAACAACATGCAGGCCGACTCCCGCTTCTACCGTGCCGTGGCGTTGAACCAGCGTAAGCGTGGCGACCTGATCTTCTATGTTGGCCATGTAGCAATCTACTTGGGCAACAATCAGGTGATCGAAGCCTATCCTCCAAGGGTCCGTATTGCCAACATCTTCGATGACGGACGTATCCCGACCAAGGTCGCTCGCCCGTTCCTGTGATGTGTCGATAGCTGTGATGGGAGGACAGTAGAGGTCTGCTCCGGTTTGCCGGAGCAGACCTCTACTGCTACATAAGCCTGTCTTGTTGTCTTGATTGCCGTTACTCCCCTATATGCCACCACCCGCATATGATTGGGTAGCAGCAGATATAGGAATGAGGAGGAAGCAAAGAGCATGGACAGCAGAGCAATCAAATTCACTGATGTTGGGCGAACCTGCGTTGCGGCGGCAATCAGTCTGTTGGCCGGCGGAGTAGCGACGTTCTTATGCCCAGCTGTGATCAGGCATTTCTTCCGGCTGACTCAGTACGGTAGTCTCACCCCATGGTATATACATGGCATTCGCTTCATTGTATTCACTTTGGTTCTCGCCGTGCCTGTCTGCGCGATTGCCTTTGGAATCCGGCGTACGGGCATGGCGCTCCATAAGTATCGCTTCATTATTGGCGCAGGAATTGTAGCGCTCTCGGTAGCGCTTAACATCAGCGGATCTTCGATGGGCATGTGGAACTACTGGCTTGGCGGTGACATGTCACAAGGGGTGGTATGGGGGACTCCTCGGCCGATTAGAACAGACGAGTATATTGTCGGCACGCCTTTCGCGTTTTCTCAGGGGTATAACCATTACGGATACTTCAACCCGTTGTTCGGCAATAAGTCGACCGACATGTTCATCATCAAGGATGCGCCGGTTTGGGTCCTTGCCGAGTTGTTCCGGCCATTCCATTGGGGATATCTTCTTTTGGGCAGTGCTCGAGGACTTGCCTTCTACTGGAGTGCCAGACTTGTTGCGCTGTTTCTTGCGTCCTATCAGGTTCTGCTGATGCTGACCAATAATGAAAAGGAGACAGGCGCGCAGCATCATGGACTCTGCTGCTTGGGCGCTTCGATGATAGCGTTTGCGCCACTGATTCAGTGGTGGTTTGCGGTGAACTCGCTCCCGGAGATGTTGATTGCCGTATTCACTTCGGTATGTTGCTTTGACCGTTATCTTGCCGATACCAGGATAAAGGCGAGGGCGTTGTATGCCGCGGCAATTCTGGCTTGTGCCGGCATGTTCATACTGTCGCTATACCCGGCTTGGCAGATTCCTCTGGCTTATGTCCTTCTTGCATTGATTGTTGGTGTCGTCGCCAAGCACTGGGGAGCCATCCACATCACGAAGGCTGACATTGCGATTGCTGCAGCTCTGGTCGTAGCATTTGCCGTCATTATGACGGTATCCCTGATTCCTTCCATGGAAACGATTATGGCAACGTTGCACACAGAGTATCCCGGATCTCGGCAGTCGACTGGAGGCGGATACAGGCCGGTGTTCTTCTTTTCCGCCATCGGTACGCTGATGCTTCCGTTTAGGGAATTCGTCGCGAACAGTGCGGTTCACAACGCGACAGAAGCGGCATTGTTCATTGATCTCTTCCCAATGGGAATTGCGTTGTCTCTTGCCAATATGGTGAAACGCAAGAAGATTGATGTATTCAGTGTGGCGCTGATTGCGGTCGTGACAATGCTGGGCTGCTTCGCGTGCATTGGTTTTCCGTTGTGGCTTTCCAAGATCATGCTGCTCACGCCGGTTACTCCCAATCGCATCATGGTCGCGTTCGCGATTTGCAATATCCTGTTGCTGATGCGCGCCGCTGCATATCGCGCGTGGAATCCGCGCATGTGGCAGATCATTGTCATTGCTGTGATTTATGCGGGGATATCCGCTGTTGCAACTCGTCAAGCCTACCCTGCATACATCGGAGCGTTGACTATCGGCGGATGCTGTGTGATGTCGATATTGTTTGTATGCTCGTTCCTTGCAGAGCACAAGGCGATTCGGCTCTCAGCTGGTTTAATTGCGGGTGTGGTATTGTTCATCAGCGGTATGTCGGTCAATCCCGTACAGTATTCAACCGATCCGATAACGAAGCAGCCGGTGATTGAACAAGTGCAGGCACTGCAGTCAAAGTATGACGGCATGTGGGCGGCGTCGGGCGAGCGGAGCCCATGGATTGCGAATCTGATGGTGGCCAATGGTGTGAAGACATTCAATTCATTGCAGGTCGTGCCTGATATGGTCAGCTGGAAACGCATCGATCCGACTGGACAATGGAAAACCGCCTATAACCGTTTCGCATATGTAGGCATGTCGATTGATGACTCAGCTGTGGAGATGCCTTCCGCTCGTCGAATGGGACCATTTGAGCTTGTTTCACCTGATGATTTCATTTTCCACCCCACGCCACGTCAGCTGGATGATCTAGGAGTCAAAAACGTCCTCGCCACTGAGCCGCTTGACTCGATGCACTTCCCGGATGGGTATTCATTCGTGCGCATCGGTCGAACGATCAATGGGAGGACGCCATACAGGCTGGTTGCCGGTGGAAGGTGATGAGGTGCTATTGTGCCAGTGACTTTATCAGCGTGGGCGTGATTACCTTTGCAAGGGAAAGCGCTCCGATGTACACAGCGTAAAGCAGGATATACAAAGCGCCTACCAACAGAAGATTCATATGCGGAACAATCAGATCAATTCCGTAGGTGATTACGCCAAGGATGACCGCTCCGCCAATGGCCTTCCATGCTGATGGACTCATCACGCTGGCAATGATCTGACGCACTCGGATGAACGACACGAGCATCAAAAGAGCAGTACAGGTCATGCTCGTAGCAGCAATTGCAGTGATTCCACCGTGCTTCGCTGTAAAGATGAACAGAGGGATGATAGTCAGCAAGGAAGCGATGGACAATACGTCTGAGAATCGTGAACTGTTATGAGAATTCAGAATCATATTCAGCAAGACGGTCATGCCCATGAAGAAGTTAGACAATGATAGACAGGTCAGGGCACCGGCTGAAGCACGATAGTCGCTTCCATAGAACGCGGTCAGCAGCAAATTGCTTGAGGAGGATACGATTACAGCAATAGGTAGGATGAACGACAGTGAGATGACAATGATTTCACGTGCTTTGACAATCGCCTGTTCTTTCTTCCCCGCACCTACTAGGTTTGAGATGACGGGAAGAATCACCGTTACGAAAGCGGACAACAAATAATAGGAAATCTTGCCGAAGTTGACGGCTCCAGTATAGTATCCGGACATCTGCGCGGGCCGAACAACGGACTTCACTACCAAAGTATCGACGCTAAGCACCAACGAGACGACGATGAAGAACAGGGAGAAGCTCAGCGTGTTTTTGGCGACGGTTGGGAATGCGATGGCAGGTCCGTCAGTTTGCTTCAGTCGGTTCCTAGAAGCAGTGAGCAATATCAGTCCGATAATGATGGATGCCAGCAGAGCGAACAGGAAGCCAAGCTCTACACCTACAACCGGATTGTCCTTGAACGGGATTAGTACCAGCGGAATGGCTGATAGCTTGGCCAGAGGGTAGATAACGCCGAGCAGTGCGCTGATGCCGAACTGCTGTAAGCCATCATTGATGCCGAGAAGAATAACGAAGAATCCGTTTGCCGGGATAAGAAAAGCGGCTACTTTGAAATAGAAGTCAAGTGAAGCGTCATTGAGTACATATCCGAATGCCGGGGCGCCAAAGAAATTCACACAGAAGAAGAACGCAATCACGATTAGCTGAAACGCAATGGTTTTGCCGATGACGCTCAATGCGCTGAACCGCTTCATCGAGATTTCCTTGGCCAACGATTGCCGCGCCCCATTACTTAGGAACATGTACTCGAAGTCCAGCACGGTGATAATGGTGCCGACAACACCGTAACTAGCCGCAGGCATGGTATTGCCGAGGAAGAAGTGAAGTACGTATCCACTGATGAAGAAGATGACATTACTGGATAAGGAGTAGATCAATCCTCGGCGCATACCATGTACTTTCTTGATTCGTGACGTGACGAGGCAAGTATAATGCTACCGGTGGCTTATCGGGCTTTGGTCATGACCCGGCCCATCTGGTTCAGCAGCCAGAAGCAATGCCATTTGATCAGCGTGGCCAAAACCGATTGCTTGAATTCGAACTTGGTGGTCTTGGCATGACGGAACACATTCTTGAACAGCGGATCATTGAGCAGGTCATGGAATTCTTTTCGGCGTTCGCCATACGACTGCGGGTTCAACGGATGGATAGGCCCAAGGACGACGCAGTACAGCAATTCCCACAGCACGCGATACCGGTACAGTTCAGCGATGTCAGCACGGTCTGAGTATCGTGTATTGACGATATCCTGATATGCTTTCAACGTATGGTGAATGTTCTCAAAGATGTGAGGACGGTATCGATGGCTTTCCGAATTGACTGACCAGCGATAGTAGTACGAGATGTAATCAACTTTCTTGGCCTTCTGACAATAAGAAAGCAACTCGAAATTAAAGACGATATCCTCTTCGTGTTTCACTTCAGGATTGAAATGAAGGCCGTGTGCTGCGAGGAAAGCATGACGGTATATCTTCGCCCAAGGCGTTGGCATGCTCTTATGAGAGACTAACGGGGTGTTGCTCCGAAATCGATTGATGCAGTCACTCTGCAGCTTGCTGATGTCAGGACCTTGGAAAACTGTGGATGCGCCGATGTGATTGGCGGACTGGTCCGGCATCGGAGTGGTGAACTTTTCGTAATCGTAGTACACGATATCCAGATCAGGCGCAGCGGTTTTATGGAAGACCTTTACTGCGTCTTCGGCAACAATGTCATCATTGTCGACGAAGCACAGCCACTCGCCTTGCGCATGAGCGAGAGCAGCGTTGCGAGCGCAGGTAATGCCTTGGTTCTCCTGCGCAAAGACATGGATGAACGGATACCGCTTGGCATATTCCTCGAGTATTGCGGCGCTACTGTCTTTCGACCCGTCGTTGACGCAAATGATCTCAATCGAGCCATCATCCTGACTCACGATGCTGTCCAGCGTCGCCGGCAGATCGTTCTCCGCGTTGTATACCGGAATAAGAAATGATACGAATGGGTGCTGCATGGTGGTTTCCTTTTATCGAGAATGCATCATTGATGTATTAATTGATTATTAATGCTGCTCGAGCTGCAGATGTGCTCGCAGTGAGAAAAGATAGTTTAATAATTCCTTTTTCAGCAAGGAAATATCTTTGCGCTCTATTTTTTGCTTAATCATTTTTTCTGCGTCTCTCAGTTGCTTTTGTTGCGTCTTGCCTTTAGCTGAAATAATAAGCGTGCTCTTGTATTCACTAAAGAACTGGTATGTAGCTTCGTTTCGTGAAACGCTATATGTTGGATTATCGTTAAACATCAGTTTGCCTATATAATCGAGAAGGCATAATTGCAGGAGTGGTGGCGCGAAAATATTGCGTGCCACTTTTCTTTCCATTACATCTGTGCCGAGTATATTATCGAGGCGGACAAAACACATCATTGCGGAAATCGAAGAATCAGAATTTGTGAGATACGATATCCCATCGTCAATTGTCTGAATAAGATTTCTGATCATGTCTGTTGATTTATCGTGATTGCTGTAAAGATTTGCGAAAACTTGAGCAAGCACGATTCCTGCGATGAATGCAATCTCTTTTGAAAGTGCATCATCGCGGCTTGCAATATATGTGCCAATTGTGATTGATGTAATAAAGAGTATTGAAGAGAATGTAGTTTTAGGTTTCACATATTTTGAAAAAGGAATGACAGGCGGAATCAGCCATGCATCATAAGTAAACCATTGGGCTACAAGCAATAGAATCTGCGATAATAACCACAGGATTATCAATCCTAGTGTTGCATTTTTATTAGATGCGGTTACTTGGTGGATTGTGTATAACAGAACAATTACTATTACATATAGGAGCGTGGCAAACGTGGCGGGAGACCATCGCGCAATAAATGCTGATATGCGTTCCAGAAGAAGGTATTCGAAACTGTCATGAGGAGCGCAGCTCAAGGATATCAAGGTCGCAGAATACCCAATCAGTGAAAGAACAAAAAGAATGTAGCTACAAGGTGGTTGCATCAAAGCAAGCGACAAAAGCAGTCCAAATAATGACACCACAAACACAAAATCGACAATTACGTGTCGTACGGTTATTCGATAATTGCGCTTGTTTGAGGACTGCTTATGTCTACACTTTTTTATCCATATTTTCTGGTTTACCCTTTGAACCTGATGACCACGGATATTCAGACGGTTGAGCTCATCATAAACTAGCGTTACAGGCGCACTTTGATTAAGGTCTCTTAAAAAAACATCTGTCTGTTCCGCTGAAGTCATTGTTCATCACCAAATACTTTCACGCTGACCGTGATTGATTTCTTCGAACATGTCGCCGAACGCCAGATTCGGGTTGGTGAAAGGCGCGGTCTCGGCGCGGAAGACCTCGGGCCACTTACGCATGAAGAGGCCGCGTTCGCTTTGGAAACGCAATGCCTTGGCGCCGCTGACTTCGGCTCCGCGTGACATGGACTCGAAGTGGTACAGCTGGGCGGTGGGGCACATGACCACGCGTTTGCCGGACTTCAGCACGCTCAGGCAGAAGTCCACGTCGTTATAGTTGACGGCGAGCTCCTCGTCCATGCCGCCGACGGCCTCGAACACCTTGCGCGAAACCATCAGGCAGGCGGCCGTCACTG
Source organism: Bifidobacterium leontopitheci (assembly GCF_009193355.1). GTDB lineage: Bacteria > Actinomycetota > Actinomycetes > Actinomycetales > Bifidobacteriaceae > Bifidobacterium > Bifidobacterium leontopitheci. Next base: position 14,364 of record NZ_WBVT01000015.1, on the reverse strand, counting down.
CGCCCATGTCTCGAGCGAGCAGCGTCGCCTCGAAGTTTCCGCCCAGATTCGCCGGATAGGCGTGGTACATGTGGCCTGGGCCTGACGGGCCGAAGCCGATGCCCACGTGTTGGATCGTGCCGTCCGGGAACAGCAGTTTCGCACCGGTGCAGCCGACGTCCTCTCGTGTGCACGGTCCAAGCAGTTCCTCGATCCAGTTCGGCGTAATCACCTTCGTATCGTTGTTGAGCATCAGCAGATACTCGCCTTGCGAGTGTGCGGCGCCGAAGTTGATGATGCGCGAGAAGTTGAACGAATCCATGCCGGTCAGCGTCGCCACATGGATACGCGGATCAAGTTTCTGAACCGCGTCATAGTACGCGAACGTCTCGGGCTTTTCGCTGTTGTTTTCCACGATGACAATCTCATAGTTGTCATACGTCGTGTACTTGCGGATAGCCGAGAGGCACTGATGCAGCACGGGCAGCGCATCTTTGTTCGGGATGATGATCGAGACCAGCGGATGGTCGCCGAGATCGTATTCCACCACGAAGCGCCGCGGCGACAGCGGCGAATCCACCACTCTGCCTTTCACGCCGATGCGTTCCAGATGTGTCTCAATCGCCAGACGGCTCGTCTCCAGCGCGTAATCCTTCTGATCGGCGCGCTTCGCCGTCGAATGCTCATGCACTCGCCAGTGGTAGAGTACACGCGGCTCGTGATGTACGTACCGGGCCTTCTCGCCGATGCGGAACGTCATATGGTAATCCTGCGATCCGTCGTACTCGCTGCCAGGCAGGTCGAGCGTATCCATGATGGACTTACGCACGGTCAGGAAGTGACACACGTAGTTCATGCCGAGTAGCAGGTCGGGGTTCCACTCGGTCTTGAAGAACGGCTCACGGTACTTGCCGTCCACAAGCTTGTCTTCGTCGCAGTACAGCATGTCCGTGTCGGGATGCTCGTTGACGGCCTTCGTGTAGCAGTACAGTGCGTCCGGCTCCAGCACGTCATCATGGTCGAGGAAGCACAGGAAGTCGCCGGTTGCGGCCTGAATGCCCACGTTCGTGTTCAACGTGATGCCTTTGTTCTCCGTCACATGGAGGTGCTTGATACGCGAATCCGCCTTGCAGTAGCCATCCACTGCTGCAGCCAGTTCCACTTCGTCAGGAGAGGCGTTGACCAGCAACAGCTCCCAGTTGCGGTACGTCTGCAGCTGGACTGACTTCACCATGTCTCGCAGGAACGGAATCGGCGTCTTATACAGCGGCACGATAATCGAGTACTTCGGTTGTTCGTCGAACTTGACCTGCTGCTGAAGTTTCAGCTCGACGGTCGTCGCGCGATGATTGGCACGGAACCACTCATCATAGTCATGCGTCGCGTTCGCGGTCTCGCGAATAGACTGCCATCCCTGACGGTGTTCCGCCACCTCTACGGTGTCGAAATGCTCGAACGCGTCCGGCAATGTCGCGCAATCCGGGAACCGCACCCAGATCATGAATGACGTGGAATGCGGGATATGCACGGAATAGCTGATGCGACGCACCTTGAAACCGGGAAGATTCTCCATCTCTTCGGTCTCGTCGCTGAAGCAGGTCCATTCTCCGGCGGTCAGCGGATGGCCATCCGAATCGAGCACCTTCACTTCAATGAACGTGCGCTCCTCATTCGCCTTCACGCCGGGAACGACGATCTGTCCCTGTACGATGTCGGAGCCGTCGGCATCGGCCATGACATCGATGACCTTGACGCGAGTGTCTCCCAGTAACGGTTGCTTGTCGTAGTTGCGGATGCGCGTCGCGGTCTCATTGCGCAGCAGCGTATGCATCTGCGAAAGGCGTTTGGCTTCCTTGTGCGTGATTTCCTTGACCAGCGTGTTCTGCACAGTGCCGGATTTGTCCAGCGCCTGAACGGTGACCGTCTGGCTGACGCCGGTCAACGGTAGCACCATCAAGGGGCCGAATGCGCTCGTATCCATCACCTTGACCGGCAGCGGCCAGTCCTGCTCGGTCTTCGACGTTGCAGTGAACTTGGCTGCGTTGACGTTCTGATCCGCGGACAGCGTGGCGTAGATTTTGCCACGGCCGCGCGTGACGTTTTCGATGTGGATGAATTCCTTCTTGCGGGATTTCGTGGTTTCGACGGTGTCGTCGGAGACAGTGGTGCCGGGCTCGTTTGGGTTCTTGAAGTACACGCGCTGCAAATCGATGCCGTTCAGGCCCTTGTCATACAGGTACGTCAGGTACATGCCGCACAGGCGCTCGCCAAGGTACCCGGAGACTCGTCGCGCCACCGCAGTGTAATGCGAGATGTCGGTAAGCTTTTCATGCTCGGCGAGTACGTCAAACAGAAACGCCGAATACTCGTGGAACAGTTCGCGGTTCATCACGAACATGTTGCAGGCGTAGATGCCCTTTTGATTGATGTAACGTTCCGCGCTTGGCCAGATTTCCGGATACTTGAGCTTGATGATGTCCAGCACCGTATCGAGGTCTTCGATATGATGGCCGGCCGAGTACTGATAGTGCTCGTACACGGTCTTGACATCAGGCGCATACGCCATGGTCGGCGCGATGAAGTCGTGCGACTCGATGACCCGCCGCATGGTCGCCTCATCATTGCCAAGCAGCTTCAACGTGGCATCGTCATTGCGCTCTTCCACCACGTCGCCGAAAATGAACGGCTCATGATGAATGGGCAGCTCCTTACCGGAGAAGTTGAAGTACCGGCGATAGTGCAGGAAGCCATAATAATCCGCGTCGACGTTCTTCCAAGCCCAATACTGTGCGGTCAGCTCGCAATAGGATCGGTTCTTCGCCGAGATGTTGTCGGAGCCGTCATCGCGCAGCATTCCCGGGAGCGTGACATTTGAGATGGCGGCACCGACATGGATCGGCTGGAGCAATGGGTTGTCCGGGATGTGAATTCCCGGCTTGTGACACGATACAAACAGCTTGATGTTGGTGGACATTATAGAAAACAATCCTTCCAGTGGTTTTGCGCTGATTATCGTTTACGTCGATTGCTAGTCGGCATCAATGTTTTCCGCATTGCTGCTCGTCACGGTAACAATCGGGAAAGAAACATCGTTGATCAGAGGACCATCACCATATTGCGGATCACGTGTATAGAACACATATGCATTTTCATCGTTCGTGAATGCGATCATGATGGTGCGCTCTGGATTATCCGGATCGGGTACGTGGACAGCAGCACGCACTCGAAAATCACAGTTGTTGAACAGGTTTAGAGGAAGTCTTAGCGTGAGGCTTTGCTTCCCGGATTTGCTCTCCATAGGGTAGGCGCGATCGGAAGTTTCATAGACGATAACGCCATGGCGTGTATCCGTTAAGGAAACAGAAAGGTAGTAGTCGTCTACCTTAGTTGTTTCAAATTCTACTGTAAATTCAAATGAATCTTCAGGGGTTACGATCATGGGAGAGTGCGGGATGATTTTGATATAAGGAACCTGCTCGCTAAGTCCCTGCCTCTCACCAGATTGAACTAGATTGACTTTCGTGTTTTCCAGCGTGTATTGGTTGGCGACCTCTTCCTTATCGCCGCTCACGATAATCTCGCCGTCCTTGATGAGGATGGCCTTGTTGCAGTACTTCTTGACCGCTCCCATATCGTGGGTGACCAGAATGACAGTCTTGGTCGGGTCCTTCTTGATCTGGGTGAAGAAGTTGTCGCACTTGCGCTGGAACGCCTCATCGCCGACGGCCAACACCTCATCGAGCACCAGAACATCGCCCTGCGCCTTGATCGCCACCGAGAATGCGAGACGGACCTGCATGCCCGAGGAATAGTTCTTGAGTTTCTGGTCCATGAAATCTTCCAGCTCCGCAAACTCGACGATATCGTCGTACATCGCGTCGATTTCTTCATGGGTGAAGCCGAGGAGCGCTCCGTTCAGATACACGTTTTCGCGTCCGGTCAACTCGGGATTGAAACCTACGCCGAGCTCGATGAACGGGACAAGTTTGCCGTTGACGGTAATCGAACCTGAATCCGGAACGTAGATTTTAGAGATGAGCTTCAGCAGCGTGGACTTGCCGGAACCATTGCGCCCCACGATGCCGAAGAAGTCGCCACGGTGGACCTCGAAATTGATGTCGCGCAGCACCTGCTGGGTCTTGTATCCCTTGATGCCCTTGGTCCAATTGATGATGGCCTGTTTCAGCCCGGACGCCTGCTCCGTCGGCAGACGGAAGGACTTGGCGACATGGTCGACCTTCAGCACGACATCGGAACCGGCGTTGGCTGAATTCATAGGAAGCTGTTCGGCCATCAGAGCACCTCCGCAAACTTGGCACTATGCTTGTGGAACACGTACGCGCCCAACCACAGTATGAGCAGCGTCAGCAGTAGGGGAATGAATTGCAATGGAGACCCGTTCCACATCGTCCAGACGGTTGGTGTGGTATCCGGGGCGATCAGGTTGTGACGGATATCCTGAATGATCTGAGCCGTCGGGTTGAGCAGCATCAGCTTCTGGATGATGACGCCCTTCGGGCCGAGCTGCGTAACGACCAGGGACAACGGGTAGATGATAGGCGTCGCATAGAAGAGCGCCTGCATGACGACTTCCCAGATATGCTGGATGTCACGGAAGAACACATTCATCGTGGCGAGCAACAGTGCCATGCCCAACGCCAGAATATACAGCTGCAAGAAGTTCAATGGCAGCCACAGCACATTCCAGGTGAACTGGACGTGGGTGAATATGCAGAACACCAGCACCACACCCATGTTGATGGCGAGGCTGATCAGAGAACCGACCGTAGCGGAGACGACGATGATGTACTTCGGGAAATCGACCTTGCGCAGTACATCACCACGACCGGTGATGCCGTTCAGACCCATGGTCGTGGCCTCGGAGAAGAAGTTCCACAGGCCGATACCCAGCAGCAGCACCATCGGGAAGGTCGGGGTGCCATCGGAGAACTTAAGGAACCGGACGAACACCACGTACATCACGCAGAACAGCATGAGCGGCTTGAGTACAGACCAAGCCACTCCCAGGAAGGATCCCTGATAGCGAAGCTGGAAGTCGGTCTTCACCAGCTCCTTGAGAATCACACGGGAGTATCGAAGCTTATCCGCAGTCTTGCGAGTCGTTTTCATCACAAAATCCTTATTCTACCAGCAGCCGCGCATCTCACACATGAGTGATACGGAGCGGACGGAGCCCGTTCCGTATCACTTCAGACGCTTGCGACGTACCCAGTAACGTACCTTATAGGCGAACGACAATGGTGCCCAGCCTACCCGATAGATCACATTGCGGGCAGGCTCGGGTAGCGGCCTGACAAAAACCTTCGCAATCAGCCGCAGCGGCTTATGGGCGAGATGTCGAATCATGCCCAGCGTGGTGAGTACATACCTGAGTTGGCCGGCATTTGCCAGCAGCGTCTCACCGCGGCGGGTGTTACCCAACGAAGTGAGCAACGTGTTCGTGGTATAGAACAGGGAATCTACTTCGATACGCGCATAATGGTCGCTCAACACCCATGCGGGGTAGTAGCCCTGTGATTGCGCGATATAGCCGAGAGAACGCTCGATCGCGTGGGAAATCGTGCCATCAGGGCCCATCTGGCCTTCGGGCAGAAAGCTTTCATACCGCCAATGATATTCGAACAGTGGGCGCAGCGCTTCGGTGCGGAACCAATAGCAGGAGCCCATTGCCGACATGGACGGCTTGGTGCTGTCCAACGGCACATGGATGCGAAGCCGTTTCTCCAGCAGGTCCTTGGTGATGGTGAAATTCGGGCCCCAGTCGCTGGGGAGCGTATGCGCGAAATACAGCGCATGATACGGCGGAGGCGGGCAAGCCATGCCGAGACGAGGGTTATTGGCGAACAGGGCGAGAATGTTGGTCACATAGTCGCGCGATCCCATCGTGTTCTCGAACAGCTTGTAAGAGAATCCTTCTGTCTCGGTGCCATGATGGCCGTTGTCCTGATTCTGACTTGATTTCTTGTCATGGGCGAAGCCGATGACGTCGTATTTGCCGTTCAGCACCACGTCTCGGGCGCCGACCAGCAGCGCGGAGACATCGCGTCCCCGGTTCTGTACAGGGATGAAGGCGACCTGGCGATTCTCCAATAGCCCGGCCTTCTGCATGGCTTCTCGAATCGGTTCGATCTTATCCTGCGTGGTGGTGATGTACAGGTCGACGGAATCGGGGATATTGGCGATATACCGCAGCGTGGTGTCGAGTAGGTCAAGGAAGTAGATGTGGTGGATGAACGCGGCCTTGACGTGCTGGGCATCTTCGCGTAGCGGATTTTCAGTGGCCTTCGGCAGTACATAGCTGAGGTGCATCGCCTGATGGATGTCCAGCAGGTTGTATGACTGCAGCAGCGCATCCCAAATCAGATTGACATCGTAATCCGTGTGGTCACGAAGATACTCGTACAAGTCCAGTCCCGGCTGACCGGCTGTCTGGTCGAAGTAATACTGATACTCCAAGAAGAAAGAGCGCCGCTTGAAGACCGGGCAACGGTCATCCCGAACCAGATCGGTGGGCATGTACAGCAGCGGATAAGTGGAACGCGTACGATACTTCTCGTAGTCAATGTATGACGCCCACGTGAAACCAAGATTGGCGAAATGCGGGGTGAAGGTCATTTCGTGCTTGCGTGTGACCGCCGCATAGCTTTTGAATGATGGCAGATCCTGCCAATACTGTTGGAACTGCTGCGATGAAACCAGCGAACGCCGATATGCATGCCAGTATGCCTGCAGATGCGTGGGGATGTGCTCGTTGTTGACGGTCTCTTCCGGATATGCGGTGATACCCCAAAAGTCGACGGGCTTGGCGTCCATTACCGCGAACATCTCGCTAAACGGATATACAGGGCCGAGAATCGTATCGTTGAGACAGATGACCTCATCATAGGACTCCAGCGTCTTCCACCCGATATGCAGCATCGCTTCGCGATACGCGGCGGCATCAAGCCCGGTGTTATCTCGCACGATGATGTGGTTTGTATAACGCTCAAACAGTTCGCGGGATTCCTGATCAAGTTTGCCATTCACCACCACGACCAAATCGGCGAGATATGGCGTAAGCCCTTTCAGAAACGTGTCGATGAACGATGCGGCATGGCCGTTGCGGTCATAGAAACAGTAGATGCCAAGACGTCTCATCGGTTCGTTGTTCTCCATGGATGTGTGCCTTTACTGGTGCTGTGCTGGTGTGTCAGGCGGTATGCGGCGGAGACTAATTAGTGGGAACCGTCTGATTTATTCTATGAAGGCATGAAAAATGCGAAGAAGCGGTAGCAGGAGAATATATCTCCGACAGTCCCGCCACACTCAGTCCGCCGGGCGGGCGATGATCTTGTCGTCCGCGACGTCCTTGAGGTGCTTGCCGTAGGGGGACTTGCCGTACTTTTCGGCGGCGACGAGCAGCTCGTCGCGGGTGATCCAGCCGTTCTCGTAGGCGATCTCCTCGGCGACGGCGATCGGCAGGCCCTGCGCGCGCTGCACGGTGCGCACGAACTCGCCGGCCTCGTACAGGCTGTCCATCGTGCCCGTATCCAGCCAGGCGTAGCCGCGGCCGAGCGTCATCACGTTGAGCGAGCCGTCTTCCAGGTACATCTTGTTGAGGTCGGTGATCTCCAGTTCGCCGCGCGCCGACGGCTTGACCTGCTTGGCGAACTCGGTGACGCGCTCGTCATAGAAATACAGTCCGGTCACCGCATAGTTGGACGCCGGGTGCGCTGGCTTCTCCACGATCGACACGGCCTTCTTGTTCTTGTCGAACTCGACCACGCCGTACCGTTCCGGATCGTCCACGTAGTAGCCGAACACGGTCGCGCCGTGCTCGACCGCCGCGGCCTTGCGCAGCGTGCGACCCAAACCGTTGCCGTAGAAGATGTTGTCGCCGAGCACCAGCGCGCACGGCTCGCCGTCGATGAACTCCTCACCCAGAATGAACGCCTGTGCCAGACCGTCCGGGCTCGGCTGCACCTTGTAGCTGAACCGCACACCGTACTGTTCGCCGTCGCCGAGCAGACGCTCGAAGTTCGGCAGGTCGTGCGGCGTGGAGATGATGAGGATGTCGCGGATGCCGGCCATCATCAGCACGCTCAGCGGATAGTAGATCATCGGCTTGTCGTACACGGGAAGCAGCTGCTTCGACGTGACAGTGGTCAGCGGGTACAGTCGGGTGCCCGAACCTCCCGCGAGAATGATGCCCTTCATATCAGCCGTTCCTTCCGGTATGTCGCGTGTCGTCGCGCGTCGCGTAGCGCCGCCGAGTGCGTCCCTTACGCCGCGTCGGCGACGAACAAAAGCGATGTTCAGTATAACACTTCAGCTGTGGAGAGCCCGTGAGCATGCGGGCGCCGGGCTGGGGTCATGGTTGTGGTTACTGTGCTCGTGAGCAAGTTGTTCACGAGCACAGTAGCGTTACACGAGCCGGAGAGGCGGCTACACGATTTCGTAACGTGTGGCGGGCAGTGTGTCTGTTGCCTTCTTTGCCTCTATGCGGTTGTTTTCATGAAGAACTGCAATGTCGGATTCCGTCAAATGGTCATCGCACAGGAATTGTGTAATATTTGAATCCGCCACTTTTCCGCCACTTTTCCGCCACTGTTGCCGGGACCGCAGGCCGCCATCGCCGGGTTGATGGTGCGAAATGCCCGCTTTCGGGTGGGGAAAGCGGGCATCTCGCACCATGAAACCGCGGGGTTGCGTGCGGTGTGCGGCTGCGCGGCCGTAAGCCGCACGCAACCGGCGCTCAGTCGCGCTTGAAGAGGTCGCGGGTGTAGACCTTGTCCGCGGCGTCGGCGAGGTCGGAGTTCCAGCGGTTCGCGATGATAACGTCGCAGCGGCTCTTGAACGCGGCCAGGTCGTGCGTGACCTCGCTGCCGAAGAAGTCCGGCTTGTTCAGCGTCGGCTCGTAGACGACCACTTCGATGCCGCGCGCCTTGATGCGCTTCATCACGCCCTGGATGGCGGACTGGCGGAAGTTGTCGGAACCGGACTTCATGGTCAGGCGGTACACGCCCACCACCGGCTTCGCGACGCCCTTCGCGCGGGCCTCCTCCACGCGCTCCTCGATCTCGGAGGCGATGAAGTCCTTGCGCGTGCGGTTCGACTCGACGATCGCGCCGATCAGGTTCTGCGGCACCTGGCTGTAGTTTGCCAGCAGCTGCTTCGTGTCCTTAGGCAGGCAGTAGCCACCGTAGCCGAAGCTCGGGTTGTTGTAGTCGTCGCGGATGCGCGGGTCCAGGCACACGCCCTTGATGATCTCCTGCGTGTTCAGGTCGCGGCTTTCCGCGTACGTGTCCAGCTCGTTGAAGTATGCGACGCGCAGCGCCAGATACGTGTTGGCGAACAGCTTGATTGCCTCCGCCTCGGTCGTGCCGACCACCAGCTGCGGGATGCCGGTGCTGCCGTCCGGGTTCACGCGCCGCGCTTCGGCCGGATCCGCGCCGTTGGCCAGCAGCTGCACGAACGTGTGCGCCGCCGCCACGGCTTCCGCGTCGTCCTGCGGGGCGCCGGCCACGATGCGGCTCGGGTGCAGGTTGTCGTACAGCGCGTGGCCTTCACGCAGGAACTCGGGGGAGAACAGGATGCGCTTGTCGCCCAGCTTCTCGCGCAGCTGCGCCGTGTAGCCGACCGGAATCGTCGACTTGATGACGATCCATGCGGACGGGTCGTACTGGCGGATCGCGGCGATGGCCGCCTCCACGCTCGACGTGTCGAAGTAGTTCTTTTGCGCGTCGTAGTTGGTCGGCGTGGCCACGATCGCGTAGTCGGCGCCCGTGTACGCCTGCTGCGCGTCGAGCGTCGCCTGGAAGTTCAGCGGACGGCTGCCGTTCGCGTTGCCGTCCAGGAACGCCGTGATCTCCTTGTCCACGATCGGGCTCTTGCCCGCGTTCAGCAGCTCCACCTTCTCGGGCACGATGTCGAGCGCGTGAACCTCGTTGTGCTGCGACAGCAGCAGCGCCACCGACAGTCCCACATAACCAGTACCGGCAACCGCAATCTTCACGGCAACTCCTTTATATCTATCCGTACAGGTCGCATCGGCCGGATGATTCCGACGGTCGTGACCGTAATGCTTGCGATATCGCGTTGTGCCGGCGGTCCGGCGCAATCGCTGAGACCATATTCTAACGTTCCAACCGGGCGGTCGCCGCAAACCGCCTGTTTTCCGCCGAAGAATTCACCGCATGTTCGCCGGCGGCGGATTGGCGGTGCCGGAAGCTGTGCGCGCACAGCTGGTCAAGCCGAAACCAGTGGCCTGATGTCTCCTACGGACGCCGTGTCGAACGTCAGTAGGTCGTAGTCGTTTTGCAGATTGAGCCAGTACTGCGGCGTCGTGTCGAGCGCCCGGGCAAGGCGGACCGCCATCGCCGTGCTGATTCGCCGCTTGCCGCGTATGACCTCACCCACCGCCGTCTCCGACACGTTGATGGCCTTGGCGAGCCGGTAATTGCTGATACCGAGCGGTTCGAGGTACTCCTCCTTGAGAATCTGCCCGGGGGAGCTGTACCACTGCCGGTCGGTGGTGATGGGCATGCCGGTGATGGGCGTGTCAGTGGTGGTCGTCGTCGAATCGGACATCGATTGCCTCCTGTGCGTCGTCGTCCCAACGAAATACAAGACGATACTGCTGATTGACCCGTATGCTCCAGTATCCAGCCAGATCGCCGTGCGGCGGCTCCAGCCAGTTGCCATGTACTCTCATTTGACGATACTATCACGTCATGATACTATCGTCAAATGAGAGTATTGGTTGGTGTGCTGTATGTGGCGTTGTTATTTCATGCCATGGATCTTGCGATCGTACACGATGTTCTCGCACGAGCGGATTCGAGACATCGTTGCGCAGCGCATTTTTTGCTGCGGAGAAAGAGTCGCCAACAGCTCGTGCATCCGTGCGGCGTCGTGATGCAGGTTGTCCATGTCCTGATCGTGGTCTTCCGCGTCGGCAGTTCCTCTCAACATTTTGTCTTCTTCTCGCACGCTGTTGACAAGCTCAAAATAACTGCGATACGGATTGACGCCATGCTGCATCGCCAGCGCGAAGTTTTCGGCGGCGGCAAGTGCGTTGTCATGCCAAAAGGCCGCGGTTCGCTTGGAATGTGTGACCGAATCCGGCTCTTGGAGCCAGAAATACAGTATTCGATTCACATCTACGACTTTGGTCATGCGCGAATACAGCTTTCCGGCCATCGTGATGTCCTGCGCATACCGGCCCAGGGGGAACCGCAGGCCGTCCCACAGTTCGCGCCGGTACAGGCGGCACCAGTTCGCTTCGTTGAAATACCGCGTCTCCGTGCGCCTCCCGAGTGCTGAGCCGAGCAGGCGAAGACTCTTGCAGAATACCGTCTGGTAGGCGGCGAGCGGATTGCGGAACACGGTCACGGACTCAGGCTCGTCGGCGCCCTGCGCGGCTTCGGCGACCACCTCGTCGATCTGGGAGACGCCGAACTGACGCCAGCGGGCCTTGCTCATGTCGGCGCCGGTGGCGAGCAGCGCGTGCAGCAGCAGCTCGATGTTGCGGCGGTCCAGGATGTCGTCGTTGTCCGAGAAGGCGATGAACTCGCCGTGTGCGGCGTCAAGACCGGCGTTCTGCGCCTTCGAGATGCCGCCGTTCGTCTGGTGGATCACCGTGACGCGCGGGTCGGCTGCGGCGTACTCGTCGCAGATCGCCGGACTGGAGTCGGTCGCGCCGTCGTCCACGAGGATTACCTCGAGATTGCGGTGGCTTTGCGCAAGAATCGAATCCACGCAGTGACGCAGGTACTGCTCGGCGTTGTACACCGGCACGATTACGGAGACAAGCGGCTCGGTTGCGGAAATTGCAGTCATGACTGTCCATTGTAGCGGCTCCCCTCACGTCACACGGGCCGCCCGGGCCATGTGACGCAAGTTGCGAAACCCTTGATATTGCAACGGTTCTCGTTGTCGTGTCACGTGGGTCGGGCGATCCGCGTGACGCAGTGGGTGCGTTGGGCGTCGCGATTCGCGCGAATGCGCTCCGTGAGCGCGCCGGCGAGTGCGCGCTGAAATGTTACGGGCATGCACGTCAGCGTTCGCGGTACCATAGCCGGTTATGACGAACGAGAAGAAGAACAGCGCCAGCCCGGCCATGTCCGCGAGCGGAACGACCGCGACCGCCGCGGCTGCAACGACCGGCTCCGAAACCACGTCCGCTACGTCCGCAAGCCAGACGGCCGCCTCCACGCTGAAGTCGGTCGAAAGCCTCGACAAGAGCAACGAGATGGCCCGCGGCCTCAACAACCGTCACGTGCAGTTCATCGCCATCGGCGGCACCATCGGCACCGGCCTGTTCCTCGGATCCGGCAAGTCGATCGCGCTGACCGGTCCGAGCATCGTGTTCGTGTACATCGCGGTCGGCGTCATCATGTTCCTGCTCATGCGCGCCATCGGCGAACTCATGTACCGCGACCCGAGCCAGCACACGTTCATCAACTTCATCACGCGCTACCTCGGCAACGGCTGGGGGCACTTCGCCGGATGGTCGTACTGGATCGTGCTCGTGCTCATCGGCATGAGCGAGATCACCGCCGTCTCCACGTACTTCATCACGTTCTTCGACACGTTCGGCATCGACCTGTCAGGTTTCAAATGGCTGATCGAACTATGCTTCCTCGCCGCGCTCGTCACCATCAACCTCATCGCCGTCAAAGCGTTCGGCGAGGCCGAATTCTGGTTCTCGATGATCAAGATCACGCTCATCTGCGCGATGATTGCGACCGCCGTGGTCATGGTCGTCATCGGCTACCATTACGACGCCGTGCAGGTGACCGGCCAGGACGCCGTCTCGCCGGCCGGCCACGCCGGATTTGACAACATCACCAACAACTTCTCCATCGCACCCAACGGCTGGCTCGCGTTCCTCATGAGCTTCCAGATGGTCTTCTACGCCTACGAGATGATCGAATTCGTCGGCGTCACTGTCTCCGAAACGCAGAACCCGCGCAAGGTGCTGCCGAAGGCGGTCAACGAAATCATCGTGCGCGTGCTCATCTTCTACGTGGGCGCGCTCGTGGCGATTATGGTCATCGTGCCGTGGACCTCGTTCACGCCGAACAAGGACGGCTCGTTCGCATCCCCGTTCATCATGGTGTTCCAGTACGCCGGACTCAAGTGGGCGGCGGCGCTCGTGTTCTTCGTGGTCATCACGGCCGCCTCGTCCGCACTCAACTCGCTGCTCTACTCGGCCGGACGCCACCTCTACCAGCTGGCGCGCGAGTCCGAATCGCCCACGTTCCAGAAGGTCGGGCAGGTCTCCAGCCGGCACGTCCCCGCTCGCGCGATCCTGTTCTCCGCCGCGCTGATCCTGCTCTCCCCGGCCGTCAACGCGATCCCTGGCATGTCGAGCGCGTTCGTGCTGTTCGCGTCCGCCTCGTCCGCGGTCATCATCTTCATCTACGTGCTCACGATGATCGCGCACCGCAAGTACCGTCGTTCCGCCGACTTCATCGCCGACGGCTTCGTCATGCCCGCATGGAAGGTCACGAACACGCTGGCCATCGCGTTCTTCGTGTTCGTCTACTGCACGCTGTTCCTGGCCGACGATACGCGCGGCTCGGCGATCGCCGGCGTCGTGTGGCTCGCGGTCTTCGGCGGCTACTGCCTGCTGCGTGACCGCTGGCGTACGCGCGGCCTGCGCGAGGCGTTGCGCGAGTAGCCGTCGCGACGCGCGCCCGTGAGATATCCACGGGTGGTGTATACTGATACAGCCTTCACGCGGCGCTATGTCACCCAACTCCCCCAGGGCAGGAATGCAGCAAGGGTAAGTGGCCTCTGGTGGGTGCGTGAAGGTTTTTCTTTTTCACGTCGGCGTTGGCGCCGACATGTGCCGATGCGCCGCCTACCATTATTACCCCCATCACGACGGACCGTACTCGCTCGTCGGTCTACGAGTACGTTCCGTTTGCGTTTCTCGACCGACCGTACCGGGGACGGGGCTTACGAGTACGTTCGGTTTACGTTTCATGACCGACCGTACCCGAACAGTGGCCTACGAGTACGTTCGGTCAGGAATCTGTGACGGACCGTACTGGGGGAGGGGTTTATGAGTACGTTCCGTCATCTGATAATCGACTGAACGTACTTGAACCGGGCGTACGGGTACGGTCGGTCGGGAATTCCTAACGGAACGTACTCCGAACGGCTGTATGGGTACGGTTCGTCTTGAAATATTGACGGACCGTACTCGGAGGAGGTGCTACGAGTACGGTCCGTTGAAATAATTTGACTGTAATGTCTCGGGGCATGAATGACGCATGTGTCGGGGCATGGTTGACGGTATGTCCTGGGGCATGGTTGACACATGCGTCATGTGCCTGCGTCTCACCCGTCCCCCGGTCCGGCCTTTTGCCGGGG
>NZ_WBVT01000014.1 GCF_009193355.1 Bifidobacterium leontopitheci | reverse complement strand
GGGCATGGTCGGCGCGCGTTCATGCGGGTTCGCGGGGCGGGGCGGAGGCGCGCATGCGGGTGAGGCCATTACGGTGCGGGTGTAGTCACCGACACAGGTGAGAGTGCAGACGCCGGGCGAGGCGAGGATACACGGTCACACGTTTATCGCCTCCATTCCTACTTGGGAAAGGGATTGTCACCGGTCGGAAACCATTCGGAGGATTTCGCTTCCGTTCGCGCCCAGGAGGGCCCCGGCATCCGTGCGCAACGGCCGGCGACGACGGCATCCGCTTCCGTTCGCGCCCGGGAGGGGCCACGACCATTCAATGCGTCCACGGCTGGCAGTGCTCCCATCAGGACTGCCGGAGAGGTTGTGGAGTGCCGCAAGGCTGCGGAAGGAGTACTGTCGCAATGGCAGTCAGCGCAAATCGGCCTGTTTTGGAATGCATTCCGGAGTAGGCGGGCATAGCGCCGAGTATCGGGGGTGGAATCGCGGCGGTGAGTGGCGGAATGAAGCCGTTCTTACCGCACGTATTTCCCGATGTATTTGGGGCGATGCCCGCCTACTCGGGAATGCGCCTCAAAACAGGCCGAATCCGGCGGAGATCCGGACGCATAGGCGGTGACTGGCTGCACGGCGGGCCGTTCACGGTATTGTGCGGGTCCTCTCATGGGAGAATATCGGGAGAATGGCCGCCCGGTCTCCGCTGAAAACCGCTGGTCGCCACTGGCACGGCACGGTTCCCGGGCTTCTTTATCCGAGAATCACCTCGCGGGAGAGCGCCGGGATTTCACGGTGCGCGCAGCGAATCCCCGCTGTCGTCCGCGCCCTGTCACACGCCACCCTATCGCATCGCAAGCGATTACACGCTACAATGGTTGTGGTTGTAACCGGTCACAAGGCTATTGGGGCAAGACAACGGCCAGCGGGCCGAGCGCACAGCGCGGGTGACGCTCCCCCAGTCGGCTCCGCCGACAGCCCCCTCCACCGAGGGGGCCGAGGAACGGAATCGCCGCGGCGGCCCGTCCAGGGGAGCCCCCTCCACCGAGGGGGTCAAGAGGAGAAGCGCATGGCGCGCAGAACCCGGCCTGAGCGACTTTGCCTCCACCGAGGGGCCAAGGGACGGAATCGCTTCGGCGGCCCGTCCGGCGGAGCCCCTCCACCGGAGGCAAAGCTGTCGATTCCACCGGCGCCAACGCAAGTCGGCGCCGCACAGCCTGCCGGCGCGCCGGACCGACCCCAAGCCGGGCACGCAGACCATCCTGCCGCCCGCCGACCGGCCCCCAAACCGGCCCGACCCGGACCCAAACCCGGCCCAACAGGCCCAAACCCGGCAACACAACCACAGGCCAACGTATTGAAAGGACAATCATGGCAGAGAGATTCGGGGCGTTCCTGCCCCGCGACACCAAGGGCGACGTGGCCCAGTTGCATGGCATCGGCGTGCAGAAGTTCGGCGACACCTGGTACGCATACGGCGAGAACAAGGTCAACGGCAACCTGTTCCAGGGCGTGGCGTGCTACACCACCTCCGACTTCGCCAGCTGGGAGAGCCACGGCATCGTGCTCGACGTGCAGGAGGACGGCTCCGCGCTTGCGGCCGACCGCATCGGCGAGCGCCCGAAGGTGCTGCACTGCCCGTCGACCGGCACGTACGTCATGTACATTCACGCGGAGACGCCGGATTACGGCTACGCGCACATCGGCGTCGCCACCGCCGACAATCCGCTCGGCCCGTTCGCCTTCCACACGACCATCACGTGGCGCGGCTATCTGAGCCGTGACATCGGTGTCTTCCAGGACGAGGACGGCGGCGGCTACATCATGTCCGAGGACCGCGACCACGGCACGCACATCTTCCGCCTGTCCGACGATTATCTGACGATCGTCGAGGATGTGGCCTGCGAGCGTGCGACCGACTATCCGTACGGCTTGGAGTCGCCGACGATCGTCAAGAAGGACGGCTTGTACTATTGGTTCGGCTCGAAGCTGACCGGCTGGTTCACCAACGACAACATGTATTCGACTGCCGCCGACCTGCACGGTCCGTGGAGTGAGTGGCGTACGTTCGCGCCGCTGGGCACGCAGACGTTCGACTCGCAGGTCGACATCGTGGTTCCGCTCGGCGACGACCCGTACGACAGCGACCGGTTCCTGTACATCGGCGACCGCTGGTACAAGGATGATCTTGGCAACTCGCCGATGGTCCAGGTGCCGATTGAGATCGGCGGCGGCACGGCGAGCATGGTCTGGGACGACGCCTACGAGGGGTTCATTCACCGCGAGGTGCCGGACGACCATGAGCCGATCACTGATCCGAACGCGTATTTCACCGCGCAGGACATGGAGTAGCGGGGTCGGCAGGCGTCACGACCAACACGACCGATCACGTCGGTCGTGACGTCACGGCTGACGTGACATCATGCCCGTCACGACCGGCGCGACATCACGACCGGCGCAGCGTTACGACCGACCGGTCGGCTCGACAAGGCCGACCGCAAGACCCTGATGGCCCTCGGCTGGGAGGTCTCCGGCGAGCATCCGCGCCGATTGGGGTGAGTGCGGACAGGCCGGCGATCGGCCGAACCACAGCATCGGCCTCATCACCCGCGCGACACGCCCGGGATGGTAGCACACTCGAAAGATAGGTTTTACGGGAACCGCGGAAAACCGGCGATTCCGCGAATCGTATCTTTCGAGCGTGCAGCCGTCCCGGGCGTGTCGCATTCAGGCCGGCGGCGACGGCCGGCGGTCAGGTCGCGGCGACGGCTGGCAGTCACGGCTGGCGACCAGACCCGCAACCACAATCGCCGGCCACGACCGCCGAAACGGCCTGTTTCCGACCGTATTCCGTTATTCTTAGGTCCTCACCATCGAAGAGAAGTCCTCATATACCCCGAAAACACGGCATAAAACCCCTTACAACACCCCATGTTGCCCGACCGCGGTTCCTAAGAATACGAAATAGCCTCCAAAACACCCCGAACAACACAGAATCCGGCCGGAGTCCCGTACCCAATGGTGAGTACGGGGCTCCGGCCGGATTCATCGCCCGACGCTGGGCCGCGGGGGATAAGGAAGGAGACATTCCCCCACGGCCCAAGAGGCCCAGGCGGCTCAGGCGACTAGGCAGCCCAAGCAGCGGCCCGACCCGTCGTCAGGCGCGACGGCGCAACATCACGGCCACGCCCGCGGCGAGCAGCAGCACGGCGGCGACCGCGACACCGGCCACCGAGGCGCCGGTCTTGCTCAGACCGCCCTTGTCGCCGGCGGCCTTGTCCGCGCCGTTCTTGTCGCCGTTCTGGCCCGCGTCGCCAGGCAGCGTGCCGGGCTTGTTCGGCTCCGGCTTGGTCGGCTGCTCCGGCTCCGGCTTGGGGGCCGGCGCCTTCTTGACGAGCGCCTTCTGCGCGGCGGTCAGCGCCTCGAGAGCACCGGACACCGCATCCGGCGTCGCGTTCTCGTCGGCGAGCACGGCCTCCGCGTCGGACAGGGCGTTCCGGAAGTCGGCCCAACCGGACTCGTAGTCGGCCTCGTCCAGCTTCTCGGCGGCGTCCACGGCGGCCTTCAGGGCCGTCTTGTCGACGGCGGCGACCGTCACCTCGAAGGTCTTCGCGAAGTCGGCGCCCTTGAGCGCGACCGTCACGGTCACCTTGCCGACCGCGGCGAACGGCTTGGCCAGGTCAACCGCGGCACCCGAAGCGTCCGCAGCCGTCACCGTGTACTCGCCGGCTTCGGCGACCGCCGGATCGCCCTTGGACATGACCTTCTTGACCACGAGACCATCCGCGGAGAACGTGTCGCCGACCGTGTACTTGACGGTCTTCGGCTCGGTCACCTCGATGCCGGTCACGGTGGCCGGCTTGACGGGCACGAGCGCGTTCTGCGCGTCGGTCAGCTTGGCGAGCGCGTCGGCCACGGCGGCCGGCGTCGCGTTCTTGTCGGCGGCGACCGTCTTGGCGGCGGCCAGCGCGGTCTGGAACGCATCCCAGCCGGACTCGTACTTGTCGGCGGTGAGCTTCTCGGCGGCGGCGATGGCCTCGTTCAGCGCAGCCTTGTCGGCCTCGTTGACGGTCACGTCGAAGGACTTGGCGAACTCGGTGCCCGTGAGCGTAACCGTCACGGTCACCTTGCCGACGGCCGCGAACGGCTTGGTCAGGTCGACCGCCTTACCGGCGGCGTCAGCGGCGGTCAGCTGGTACTCGCTGGCATCGGCGACCACCGGACCGCCCACGTTCTGGGTCTTGGAGACGACGAGTCCCTTGGCGGAGAACGTGTCGCCGACCGTGTACGTGGTCTTGGCGGGTTCGGCTTCGATCTTGATGCCCGTCACCTTCTGCTCGACCACGAGCGCGTTCTGCGCGGCGATCAGGGCCTTGGTGGCGGCGGCGACTTCGGCCGCGGTCGCGTTCGGGTTCGCGGCGACCGTCTTGACGGTGGCGAGCACGAACTGGAACGACGTCCACGAATCCTCCGTGTAGCCGGTGTTCTGCACCTTCTCGGCGGCGGCGATGGCCTTGTTGAGGGCCGTCTTGTCGACCTCGTTGACCTTGAGCGTGAACGTCGCGGTGGCGGCGGTGTCGCCGGTGGTGGGGGCGACGGTCAGCGCGGTGAGCGTGACCGTGACGTCGCCGACCTTGGCGAACGGCTGCGACAGGTCGACGAGCTTGCCCTCGGCGTCGGTCGCGGTGAGCGTGTAGTCGCCCTCGGCGAGCGTCTTCTCGGTCTTGTCGGCGTCGTTGAGCGTGGCCTTGGCGACCAGTCCGGCGGCGTCGAACTTCTCGCCGATCGTGTAGGCGGTCTTGGTCGGGCCGGTCACGGTCAGCTTGTCGGCGGTCGGCGCGGCTGACTGGACGGCGTCGGCGGCCTCGTAGATCTTGACTTCGGCGACTCGCGCGTAATCAAGGCCATCCTTGTAGGTCAGCTTGAGCTTGATGCCCTTGACCGCGCCGAGCGAGCTCAGGTCGACGGTGTTCGGGTTGGTGGCGGTCACGTCGGCGGAGATCTTGGTCGCGTTCCACGTGGAACCGTC
The DNA here is from genome assembly GCF_009193355.1 of Bifidobacterium leontopitheci. GTDB lineage: Bacteria > Actinomycetota > Actinomycetes > Actinomycetales > Bifidobacteriaceae > Bifidobacterium > Bifidobacterium leontopitheci. The sequence continues at coordinate 56,684 of NZ_WBVT01000014.1, read as the reverse complement.
CTCGCCGAGGGTGAGCACGTCGAACTTGGCCGGGGCCTCGCCGGGCTTCGACGGATCGACGTACAGCTCAAGGTCGCCCAGCTTGTGGGCGGCGTCGAACGTGTAGCTCAGCCACGGATCGGTGTCTTTCTCGTTCCAGTTGGCCCATGCGGTGGTCAGCGAACCGTCGCAGGTGAGCGTCGCCGGGAACGGGCCGTAGTTCTGCGCGGACTGGTACTTGGAGGCCTGGGCGGCGGAGCAGTACTTCGCGGCGAGATCGGTCTTCACGAACGTCACGTCCACGGGGAACGAGGTCGTCTTGGTCTTGTCGGACTTGAGCGTCACGCGCACCGGGATGCGGCCGACCTTCGAGGAGTCGAATCCGCTCACCTCATAGGTGGACGGGTCGAGCACGATGCTCGTGCCGTCGGTCAGGCGCGCACCGACCTTGAGACCGGACGCGTCGAACGCGGATCCCTGCGGATAGCTGGTCGTGGTGGGCAGTGCGGAGACGAAGATCGCGGCGACGGTCGCCTCGGCCGGCTTCTCGGTGACGGTGACGGTCACCGGGTCGCTGGTCACGCTCTCACCAAGGGAATTCGTCACGACCGCGCGGTACTGGCCGGCGTCCGCGGCGGTGGCGTTCGGCAGGGACAGCCAGCGCGTGTTCTCGGCGACGCCGTTGCCCGCGGCGGTGCCGGTCTTGGTGGTGACGTTCGTCCACTTGCCGTCCACCTGCTTCTGCCAGACGACGGAGACGTTCGGCTGTGCGTCGAGCTCGACGTACGCGGATGCGGTCTCGCCTTGAGAGACGGTCGTGGTGAAGTCGGTCAGCTTGAGCGTCGGCTTGACGTCGGAGCGCACGAGCACGACGTCATCGATGTAGCCGTTGGCGTCGGCGGCGAGTCCCTTGTCGGAGAAGCTCAGCCACAGCGCGCCTTCGGTGGCGGCGTCGGCCGGGACGGTGAACGTGGTGGTCACGTACTGCGGCTCGCCGGCCTTGGCGTCGGCGGAAGTCGACGCGGTGGCGAGTTCGGTCGCGTACTGGGCCCACACGGAGCCGGTGCCGGAGCTAGCCTTGCGCGACTTGACGGTGGCGGTCACGGCCGGGGTGGCCTTGGCGTCCGCGGTGGCACCCGGGATGGCCCAGAAGCCGAGCGTGTAGGTGGCGCCGGGCACGACCTGGATGTTGCGCTGGTTGATGGTATCGATGTTGGCGGTCTTGCCGTTCACCTCGGCGGTGCCGAAGCGGCCGGAGAACTCACCGGAGCCGACGACGCCCTTCTGGTTCTTCTCGGAGCGGGTCTCGAGGGCGCGCAGCGCGTTGCCGGTGGCGTCGTTGGCGAAGGTGTCCCAGTCCACGGTCTGGCCGTCGACGGTGCCGCCGACGGTCCACGGCGTGCCGCCGATCGACTCGAACGAACCGTCGTACAGATAGTCGGTCACCGTGTTCACGGTCACGTCCGCAGTGCCTGCGGCCGCGGCGGCGGCATCGTCCTTCGCCTCGTAGGTGACGGTCAGCTTGCTCGCGTTGGTCGACGTGCGCACGTAGGCGGTGGCGACGCCGGCCTTGTCGGCGTAACCGGTCTTGCGCACGAACGCGTTGCCGGCGGACTCGATCTTGAGCTGGGTGCCGGCGGCGACCTTCGCGGAGACCTTGATGGTCTTGTTCTGCGGGGCGACGAACTCGGCGCTCTTGCCGGCCGCGATGGTGGCGGTCTGCTGCTTGGTGGCGGACGCGGCGACGGCGGACTTCTGGGAGGCGCCGACGTCAGGGCTGCCGTAGGTGGGCACGTCGCGGCCGAAGAAGTCCTTGGTGCCTTCCTCGGCGACGGCGACGCCCTTGCCGGCCGTGTACTTGGTCGTGAAGTCAAGCACGGACAGGTCGCTGCCGGCGTTGCGCAGTTTCTCGATGCTCGTGCCGGAATCCTTGAAGAAGTCGTCGAGCGTGACGTACTGGTTGTTCTTGGAGCTCGGCTCGCCCAGCAGCTTGGACTGCCACTTGTCGGGGTTGGCGCCGCCGACGAACACGTTGTTGTTCCAGGTCAGGTGCGTTTTCGGCTCGCCGGCCAGCCAGTTGTCGCCGTCGGCGATGAACAGGTTGTTCGCGAACGACAGGCCGCTGTTGTAGTACGCGGAACCCTCGGTGGTGGGCAGCCACCACGCGTTGCCGGTCTCGGCCTGGGCCTTCTTGCCGTTCGGCATGACGATCAGGTTGTTGTAGAACTGGCCGTCGGTCACGCCCTGCAGGGTGACGAAACGCTGGGTCTGCACGTTGCCGGTGTGGGATTCCTTGGCGAGGCCGTCGTTGACGGAGATGTTGTAGCGGAACACGGAGCCGGTCGCATGGCCGGAGCCGGCCACTCGCCAGTCGCCGCAGCCGCAGTACAGGACGGTGCCGCCGGCGTTGTCATGGCTGTAGTTGTACTGGAAGATCGTGCCGCGCGTGCCGTAGTCCACGTCCCAGGCGTTGCCGTCGGTGTTCTCGGAGTACTTCTGCGTGTTGGTGACCTCGTTGTACTGGAACAGCGTGTTGTCGGTGTTCCAGTTCCAGATGCCGGCATTGAACTGCATGTGCTTGTTCGCGGCGTCGTTGAGGTAGTTGCCTTCGACGATGGCGCCGTCGTTCATCTGCACGACGATGCCGTCGCCGCCCACGTGCTCGACGTGGTTGTCGCGGATGATCAGGTTGAGGGACGGGGTCCACGGGTTGTATTCGCGGCGGCCGGGGTCGCACACGCCGCCGCCGTCCCAGCCGGACTCCTCACGGCACTTGAAGTCGGTGGACATGTTGATGCCGGAGCGGGCCACGTTGTTGATGTTGTTGTTGGCGATGAGCGTGCCGTTGAAGTAGGAGGGGACGTTGTCCTTGTCAAGCTCCGGGTGGGCGACGAGGTTCCAGTCGCCGTTCGAGTACTCCATGCGGCTGGAGCCGTAGACCTCCATCTGGATGGCGCCGGAGCCGCCGAGGTCCTTGACGCCCTTGCCGGTGACGTCGTCGATCTCGTTGTTCTCGATGACGGTGTGCTTGAGCTCGCCGGCGTTCATGTTCGCGACGATGATGCCGCGGCGGGTCTTGGTCCACTGCTCGGATTCGTTGGCGTCCTTGTTGGTCACCTTGAGGTCGCGGATCTCGATGTACTGCGAGTTCTCGACGTACACGGTGTCGCGCACGCCGTCGCCTTCGAGGACCGGCTTGGCGCCGACCTGCGGGCCGTACGCGCCGATGGTGATGACCTTGTCGGGTGTACCGACCGCGTTGAAGACCTGCAGGCCGACCTTGTTGGCGCCTTCGCCGACGGACTTGCACACGCTGCCGCGCTTGAACAGCAGGGATTCGCCCGCCTTGAGCTCCTTGGCCTTCCGGTTGGCGGAGGCCAGCGAGTTGTACGGGGATTCGATGGTGCCGTTGCCGTCCGTGGTGGCGGAGCAGTCGACGTAGTAGGAGGTGCCGGTCGAGGCGTATGGCGTCGGCTCAGGCTGTGTGGTCTGGGCGGCGAGTGCGGACGGCGCTGCGACGATGCCGAATGACAGCAGCGTCGCACCCGCGATTCCCCCACCGATGATTCGTTTGACAAAACCCATATCGGCTCTTTCTTCCTTGAGGTTGCGACGGGCTTCTCTTGCCCGCCGCAACCGGCCCCGTGAAAGCGCCTTCCCCCCGGTATCGGCTGCCACCGCCGACATGAGTATCAGGATACACATTCGCGTAACCGGTCACAAATAACTGTACGGGGGATGTGACCGTTTACACAACGCGGGGTTTTCGTTGGGTGTAAGCGCTTTTGTGGCGCGGTTCTGCGTTTTGGTAACGCAACCATTTTTTCGTAAACGGACGCGGTTTTTACAATTTCTTCACATACGGCGGGAGCGGCTTGATACCAATGTTCACGAGGTGGACGCGGCTGTGTTGCGTCTCGATATGTGGACATGGATATTGTGAGGGGTGGTGGGGAGTGTTGCGTTTTTGCGGTGGTGTGGGCGGGTGACGTATGGCCGACGGCGACGGTAATCGCTTTTACGGGGGTGGCGGCGGACGGGCATGGCGGGGTGGCTGGCGGTGGGATGCAGAGCGCGATGGCAGTGGGTGAGCGTTGTAGTGGGATGCGGGCAGGGTGCGGTCGGGTTCGGAGTGCGGGCTGGCGGTGGGGCGCCGGTGTGCAGGCGGGACGGGACGAGGCAGGCGAGCGTCCATTTCCGACCAACACCACCGCACTCCCAGTCGAGAACAACCGCTGCCAGCCCGATTCGCGTCCGATCCCAACCACCATCACTGCCGTCCTAGTCGAAAACGGACGGCGATAGACCATCCAGCGGCCGTTCCCGACCAATCCAGCAGCACTTCTAGTCGAAAACGGACGCATCCGAACCCATCAGCGGCCGTTTCCGACCAAGCCGACTGCGGTTCTAATCGAAAACGGACGCCGCCAGGCCCGCTCGCGGGTGCTTTCACCTAACCCGACCGAGGTCCCAGTCGAAAACGGACGCCGACGGGCCGGGCCGGCCGTGGACTCCCGGAATCCTCCCATCCCGCATCACCAATATGGGAGAAAACCGGGAGTCACCGACCGAAACTCCCGGGTTTCTCCCATCCCAAGCCCTCGAAATGGGAGAAAACCGGGAATAGACACCCCGCACACGCAAAGCGGGGCGGGACTCCCGAAGGAACCCCGCCCCACTTCAGACGATCAGGCTATAGGCCGCCCCACGGACCGACCGGCCCGCAACCGGAGCGGCAGGGCAGGCCGTCCCACGACCAGCCCGGCCCGGCCTGCCAGCCGTCCCTCAGGCCCGGCGGCGGCGCAGCGTCACAGCCACGCCGGCGGCCAGCAGCAGCACGGCGGCCATGGCCACGCCGGCGACCGAGGCGCCGGTCTTGGACAGGCCCAGCTGGCCCGGCGTCTGCGGCTTACCGGAACCGGCATCGGCACCCGGCCGCACAGCCGAACCACCGTCACCAGAACCAGACCCGCTACCGTCCGCCGCGACGACCGCAACCGGGTAGGTCACGTCGACGATCGTGCCGTCTTTCAGCGTGTAGCGCACGATGAAGGAGTCGGCGCCGGTCTTGGTCCCGGCACGGTACTCGAGCGCATCGAGACGGAACTCGACCGTGCCGAGCGAACCCCGCTTGGTCACTTCGCGCCCCGTGGCTCCGGCGACCCGCTCCGGCTCGGCGACCGTCGCCGTCTTGCCGGCCTTGACGGTCGTCTTGCCGGCGGTGACCTGCTCCGGCTTGCCCGGCTCAGGTCCCGGACCCGGCTGTTCGGCGGGCTTCAGACCCTTGATCGCAGCATCCAGCACCGCAGCGGCCGCGTCGACTTCGGCCTGCGTGGCCGAAGCATCGTCGCGAACCTTGACCGCCGCAGACAGCGCGGACTTCAACGCAGCCCACGAATCAGCCGTGTAATCCGCCTCGGCGAGACCCTGCGCCTGCGTGATCAGCGCATTCAGCGCCGCCTTGTCCACCGGCGTCGGCTCAGGCTTCTCGGCAGGCTTCAGCCCCTTGATGGCCTTATCCAGCGCCGCCGCAGCCGCATCAACCGCATCCTGCGTGGCCGAAGCATCATCCCGAACCTCAACCGCCGCAGACAGCGCGGCCTTCAGCGCAGCCCACGAATCAGCCGTGTAATCGGCCTCGGCCAGCTTGCCGGCGGCGTCGATCAACGCCGTCAGCTTCGTCTTGTCCACCGGCGTCGGCTCGGGCGTCTCCGCCTCGGTCTTCGCCTTCGCCGTGGCCGGTTCGGAGACCTGCCCCAGCGTATCGACGGCGACCACGGCGAAGTCGTACTCAGTGTCGGCCTTGAGCCCGTCCACCGTGTACGCAACGTCCGCACCGGAACCAGCACCAGAACCAGAACCCGCACCGACCGCCACTTCGGCGACCTGCTTACCGTCGACGCTCACCCGGTACGCGGCCAGTCCGGCCTCGCTGGCGGGCGCCTTCCACGTGAGTCGGACCGACGTCGTTCCGGCCGCCTCGGCTTTCAGCGAAGCCGGCGCGGCAGGCGCGGCCACGGTGCCGGCGGCCAGCGTGTACACGCCGCCTGCGGTCGTGTCGAACACGATCAGCTTGGCGCCGGCCGCATTGGCCACCACGTGCGACTTGACGAGCTTGCCGGCCGCGTCACGCACGACCACCGCGTCGGCGTCGCCGCGCGTGAGCTTGACGGCCGCCTGGCCGCCCTTATTGGAGGTCAGCTTGACCGACGTCGTGGCGCCGTCCTTCCACGAGACCGCGACCTCGAAGTTGCCGCGGGCGATCAGGCCGTCGACCGAACCGGCCGAAGCCCAGGCGTCGGGCAGCGCGGGCAGGATGTTCGTGTAGTTCGCGTACGTCGTGCCGTCCTTCGCGGCGAACGTGGAGTTGGACTGCATGAGCATCTCCGCCACGCCGGCCGTGTAGCCGAAGTTGCCGTCGATCTGGAACGGCGGGTGCGCGTCGAAGAGGTTCGCGTACATGCCTTCGGCGATCAGCTCGCCGAGGATCTTGTACGCGCGGTTGCCGTCGCCGGTGCGCGCCCACGCGTTGATGCGCTGCGCACGGCCCCAGCCGGTGGCCACGTCGCCGCGGTCGTTCATCGAGACCTTGGCGGCCTCCATGTACTCCGGGTTGTCGATGGTGATGAGGTCACCGGGGTAGAGGCCCAGCAGGTGGGACATGTGGCGGTGGTTCTGCTGGTAGCTGGGGATGGCAGTGCCGTCCTCATAATGGCCCAGCTTGCCCTCGTTGTACCATTCCTTGATCTGGCCGTCGTCGCCGATCTCGATCGGCTTGAGCAGGCTCTTCGCGCACGTCCACGAGCGGTTGGCGTCGGCGTCGGTGAACGCGCCGGAATCGTCCTTCGCCCAGTTGGCGGTGGAGCAGTCGGTCAGGTCGCCGACGAGATCCTTGTCCTTGCCGAGCGTATCGGCGGCTTCGATCACGTCGTTGAGCATCTGCCAGACGAGCGAGCTCTCGTACGTGTTGCCGTCGGTGCCCTGCGGGCCCTGCTCCGGCGAGTAGGCGACGCCGGTGGTCAGACGGGTCTTGCCGTCCGCGGCCTTGAGGTACGCCTCGTGCAGCATGGAGTTGACGTAGAAGTTGGACTCCTCCTTGAGCAGCGGGTAGATGTCCTTCTCCAGCGCCTCCTTGTCGCCCGTGTACTCGTACTTCTCGTACACGTTCTGCAGCAGCCACGGCATGACGGCCGGCGACCAGCCCCACGAGAACGCGGCGCCCGGCGTGGTCCAGCCGAACGGCGTGTTTTCGGTGTGGACCATGAAGCCGTTGCCTTCGCCGATCGGGGTGCCGGCCTTGGTTTCGGCGCCCGCGTAGACCTTGGCGGTCACACGGCCCGGCTCGACGAGCCCCTTGGCGAACCCGATGAGCGGCTCGGCCGATTCGCCGAGATTGCCGGTGTAGGTCGGCCAGTAGTTCATCTGCAGGTTCACGTTGAGGTGGAAGTCGGAGTTCCACGGGTTGTTGCCGCTCTGGTAGGCGTTGTCGGCGCCGCGTGCGGCCCAGATGCCCTGCAGGTTGCTGGGCAGCTGGCTGTTCTCACGCGAGGAGCCGATGGTCAGGTAGCGGCCGTACTGGTACAGCAGCGTCTCGATCTCGCGCTTCTGCGCGTCCGTGGCGGAGCCGTCCGTGTACTTGGCGAGCAGCTGGTCGGTCGGCTCGTCCTGGACGGTCTGGCCGAGGTTGAGCTTCACGCGGTCGTACAGGGCCTCGTGATCCTTGACGTGCGCGTCCTTGACCTTGCCGTAGCCCTTGTTCGCAGCGTCCTTCACGGTCTTGGCGACGCGTGCGGCAAGCTCGTCGGCCGTCTCTCCGGTGCGGTACTTCGGGTAGTCCTGCTTGTAGTCGGTGGCCGCGGCGATGTACAGGGTGACGACGCTCGCGCCGCTGATCTGCAGCGACGCCTTGTCGTCGCCGGCCGCGACCGAGCCGTCCTCGAGCACGGCCTTGATCTGCGAGTCGTAGCGCAGGCCGTTGTTCTTCAACGCGCCGGACGTGGTGAGCGTATCGCCCTTGACGACGGTCTTCTCGCCGTCCTTGGTGACGTTCTTGTACGTCGGCATGGCCACGTTGAGGTTGAGCTTGCCGTCTTCGCTGGCCTTGAGCCGCACGACCATGACGTTGTCGGGGTTGGACGCGAAGTATTCCCTCGTGTAGGTGACGCCGTCCTTCTTGAACGTCACGTCGGCCTTGCCCTTGGACAGGTTCAGGTCGCGCTTGTAGTCGGCCACTGCGGCATCGTCACCGAAGCCGTCGTCCCCGAAGTTGTAGTCGATGTACAGGTCGCCCCAGGAGACGTAGTTGCCGTGAGCCGTGGCGTCGGTGCCGCCGACGAGGCCGTTGACCTCGCCTTGGCTGAGCGTGCCGCCCTGCTGCAGCTTCTTGTTGAGGTTGCGCAGGGTCTGGCCGTTCTTGCCGCGGGATTCCTCGTTGCCGCCGTTGTAGTTGGCCGACGAGCCGGGGCCGCCGGTCCACAGCGTCTCCTCGTTGAAGACGACGTGCTCCTTGCCGACCTCGCCGTAGACGGTGCCGCCGATTTTGCCGTTGCCGATCGGCAGCGTGGTCTGCTGCCACACCTGGTCGGTGTCGCAGTTCGCCAGGAAGCACCAGCTGAAGCCGTGGCCGCCGGTGAGCTGCCGCAGTCCGGTCTTGGATGCCGGCTGGTTGTACCACAGCAGGTCATCCTTGGACGTGTCGCCGTCATCGCCGCCAGTGGTGTCGTTGACCACGTACACGGTGAACGTGGCGGTGAAGTCGCCGTGGCGGACGGTGATGGTGTGCGCGCCCACGCTGTTGGTGTCGAAGTCGGTGCCTTCCAGCGTGTAGTCGGAGGCGGCGAGCGTCTGCTTGCTGCCGTCGGACTTGGTGGCGACCACGACGAGGCCGTCGGCGGAGAACTTCTCGTCCTTGCCGAACTGGTACTTCGTCTTGGTCGGCAGCTTGTCGATGGCGATGCCGGTGACGTACACGTAGTCCTCGCCCTCGTCGGGCACCACGAAGCTGAGCGTGGCGGTCTTCGGGCTGGCAGCGCTGAGCTTCTCGCGGACGGTCAGCACATAGGTGCCGGCCTTGGCGAAGTGGCCGCCGTCGACCAGCGCGGGGGAGAAGTCGGTCGCGTACTGGTCGGCCGTGAGCGTCTTCTCGGTGCCGTCGGAGTAGATGGCCTTGACGGTCATGCCGGCCGCGTCGAACACGTCGCCCTTCTTGTAGTCGGTCTTGGTGGGTGCGGTGACGGCAATGCCTGCGAGCGCGACGGCCGGAGTGGTCTCGCGTTCCACGGTGACGGCCAGCTTGGGTGTCATGTCCTTGCTGGCGTGGGTCATGCCGCCGTTCGCGCCTTCGGAGCTGACGAAGCGCACGTCGGCGTGCTTCGTCTCGTTGATGGCGAACGTGACGGCGGTCTTGCCGTCGGCGATGGCTGCGGCGACGATGTCGGTGACGTCGAGGCTGACCTTGGTGCCGGTGACCTGCATGCTGGCGTCGGTGCCGGCGAGCTTGTAACTGCCGAGCGCGAACGCTTCGGACTGTGCGACGAGCGTGCCGTCGGCAGTCGCGTCAAAATCAGGCCGGTTCGCCCACGTGGCGTTTTCGACCGTGCAGGAGCCGGAGCCGGTGCACTTGGATTCGTCGATGGCGACGGCCTTGATCGTGTCGGTGTCCGTGGCGGCGAAGTCGCCCTTGTAGCCGATGTAGGTCAGTTCGAGCTTGGCGGACTTGGGCGCGTTGCCCTGGTACTTCGTGAGGTCGAAGCGCAGCAGGCCCATTTTCGCGTCGGTGCCGTCGCCGGTGTTCGTGGACTTGAAGCCTTCGCCGAGCGAATCGTAGCCGGCGGGCAGCATCGCACCCACGTAGGTCTTGCCGGAGAAGTTCTGCGTCTTCTCGGTCTTCCACGCCTGCAGGGTCGTGTCGGCGGCGACGTTCACCGTCTCTTCGGATTGCGAGGAGGCGTCGGCGACACCGATATAGGCGGTCCGGCTCAGCGCGGTGGCGCCGTCGGCCGCATCGACGACGCTGACGGTGCCGTACAGGCCGTTGGCGCTGTTGACGGGCACGGTCACGTCGGCGGTCTGCACGGCGCCGGGTGCGATGGTCGCGGTCGTGTATCCGCTGGAGACCACGCTGTCGTCCGAGGTCTTCCTGACGGTGAGCTGCACCTTCGCGTTGACGGCCTTGCTGCCGGAGTTGGCCAGGCGCACGGCCGCCCGGTACGGGGTGCCGCTGTGCAGCTGGGCGTCCAGGCCGGCGAACTGCACGCCGAGCGTGGATCCGGAGGCGGTGATGGAACGCAGCGCGCCGAGGAGGCGCACGTCACCCCAGTTACCGGTGACGTTCGCCGCGGCGCCGGACACGGCGAACGTGATCTTCTTGGCCGTGCTGACGGACACGTCGAACGCGGCCTTGTCGCCGGCGGCGAGCTTGCGCTCCCAAACGATAACACCGTCGGCCTTGACGGTGAACGTGGCCGAACCGGACGTGACGGACGAGTCGAGGCCGGCGACGCCGAGCACACGGCTGTACGCGGCGTTCGCGGCGACGTCCGCACTCGCGCCGGACGCGACGGCGAGGCCCTTGCCGTAGTCGACGCCGCCGATGGTCACCTGTCTGCCGCCGGAGACGAAATCGGCCGCATACGCGCCGTCCTCGCCGTACTGCGGGGCCTGCGCCTGATCGTTGCCGTACACCTCAAGTTCGTTGAGGAACGCGTGCGCGTCGTCCGGCACGTCGGTGAACTCCACCTTGACGGCGCCGGCGTACAGGCCGCCGACGTTCTCCTCGGCCGGGCGGGAGGCGACGGTGTCCTTGGTGTATTCGGCGACCTTCTCCCACTCGTTCCTGTCGTTGGCCACGTACAGCGTGTACGGGTACGGGGTCGCCTTGCCGAAGCCGAGGCGGATCTTGTACACGTACTGCGCGAACTCGGTGGACAGCACGAACGATTCGCCGCTGCCCGCCTTGCCGGCGATCCACTGGGTGTCCTCGTCGCCGTCGGCGCCGAGCGCGCCCTCATGGCCGGCCTCGGAGCTGCTCGGGCTGGCGGGGCGGTTGAGCGCCTTGTTGGTGTCGCCGTAGGCCATCGGCTCAGGGATCTTGAGGCCCGCGGTGGACCATTGGCCGGCCTCGTAGAAGTTGGCCGGCTCGGTGCCTTCATGGCCGCCGGTCACGTCCTTGGTGGTGATGGTCAGCGTGGCGTCCGGCAGGCCTTCGGCAGATGCTGTGAGCGTGGTGGTGCCGGAGTAGTAAGAGCGGAATTCGATGGCGGCCTTGCCGTCCTTCATCGAAACGTCCTTGGTGAACGTGTACGTCTTGCCGCCGGCGAGCACGCCGGGGCCGTCGGTGACCTTGAGGGTCACCACGCGGTTGTCGTTCACCCAGTTGCCGTCCGCGTCCTTCATGGTGACGATGACCTGCGCATCGGTCTTGCCGTCGTTGGTCAGCGTCTTGGGCGAGTCGGCGGACGTGGTGACGTCCATGTGCGTGGCGGTGCCGGACTTGGAGACCTCCGGCTTGCTGCCGTCGCCTTGGGTTTCGCGGTACCAGTACCACAGGTTCTTCGGCAGGCGGAAGTAGTCGATCATGCCCATCTTGGCGAGGTCCTTGCCGCCGACCGTGCCGTGGTCGAAGCCGGCCCACAGGGCGAGTCCCGCGCTGTTCTTGGTGAGCGTGTACTGGCCGTCGTTGTCCTTGTCGAGCTCGCCGTAGACGGACGTTCCCGGCTTGTACTGGGCCTTGTCGTTGACGACCGCGCCCGGGCGGTCGATGACGGGCGAGCCGTATTCGGCGACCATGTTCGGCATCCACGTGTTCGGGCATTCGCCGCCGCCGCAGATGCGGCCGCCGTCACCGTTGTAGCCGGCGATGTCGGCCACGGACAGCTGGTCGTAGCCTTGCCGCTGGGCGCCGCCCATGCCGGTCTTGCGGGTCGGGTCGAGCTGGTGGGCGAGGTTGCGTTCCTTGTTGACGAGCGCCTTGGCGCGGTTCTGCGTGGCGTTGGAGGTGAAGAACACCTCGTTGCCGGCCGACCAACTGATCACGGACGGCGAGTTGCGGTTCTCGAGGATCATCTCGCGCATCGCGTCGAGCACGCTCTGGTCGAAGGCGTCCTGGTCGCCGGCGTTCTGCGGGTAGGCGTCGCGCAGCCAGTCGCTGGCCTGGCCGCTCGGGTCGTCGTTCTTGCCGGCCTGGCCGCCCATGCCCCAGAACACGTTCTCGGACCAGAACAGGATGCCGAGCCGGTCGCACGCCTCGGCGAAGGCGACGTCGTGCGGATAGTGGGAGCCGCGGATGAAGTTCATGCCGGCTTCCTTGACCATCTTCACGTCGCGTTCGAAGCCGGCGTCGGTGACCGCGTTGGCCCAGCCGCCGTGGTCCTGATGCACGTTCGCGCCGTTGAGCAGCGTCTTCTTGCCGTTGAGGTAGAAGCCGTCGTTCTTCCACTGCGCGGTGCGGAAGCCGAAGCTGGTCTCGTAGGAGTCGACCGGCGTGGCGGTGTCGAGCTTCTCGTTGTCGCCCGCGTACACGGTGGTCTTCACGGTGTACAGGTTCGGGTTCTCGGTGTCCCACAGCTTGAGGCCGTCGTACATGGCGGCCGTGTCGTTCAGGCCCCCGCTGAGCGCCGCGATGGTGGCGGACTTGCCTGCCGCGACCTTGGTGACCTCGGAGTAGAAGGCGTCCTTGCCTGCCTTGGTGGCGACCGTCTTGCCGTCGGCGCCGACCAGCTCCTGCTTGACCTGCACGTACTGGTCCTTGGCGGTGGCGTTGGTCACGTCCGTGGCGACGCTCAGGTTGGAGCGCTTGGCCTCGAGGTTGGCGGCGAGCGCGTCGTCACTCGGGTACTGTCTGAAGTCGATGTTCTCGGCGGACTTGTCGAACGCGGGGTTGGTGAGTGCAGGGGCGGTCACGAACGTGCCGTACCGGGCCACGTGCACGGGGGAGGTGAGCCGCAGGTACACGTCACGGTAGATGCCGCCGCTGAACTGGTGGTCGCCGGCGCGCGGGGTGAGGTCCTGCTGCCAGATGTTGTTGACGCGCACGGCGATCTCGTTCTCGCCGGCCTTGAGCGCCTTGGTCAGGTCGTAGGCGAAGCCGGAGTAGCCGCCCTCGTGCGTACCGATCTTCTGGCCGTTCACGTACACGTCGGCCACCTGGAACACGCCTTCGAACTCGATCTCGACCTGACGGCCGTTCGCGAGCCATTCGGCGGGCACGTCGAAGGACTTGCGGTACCAGCCGTAGCCGACGTACCAGTTCTGGCCGCCGTTGTTGCCGCCGACCTCGTAGGGCATGTCGAAGTCGTGTGGCAGGGCGATGTCGGTCCAGCCGGAGTCGTCAAAGCCGGCCGCCTGGGCGCCCTTGACGTCCTGGCGGATGAACTTCCACTGACGGTTGAAATTGACTTGATCACGCAGGTCGTCCTGTGCGGCGTACGTTTCGACGGGCGACGCGGCGGCCGGCTGGGTGGCGGCCGTCGCCGCCGGTTCGGCTGCGGATGCCGTTGGGATCAGCGACACCGCCATGCCGGCCGAGATGAGGGCCGCGAGCGCCCTCGCCGCGATCCTTCCGATCGGTATCTTCTTCATTGAGGTGCTTTCTCTGTGGGTTGTGGGTGTGGGTTGTGGGTGTGTGGTGGTTTTCACTTGTCACGAGGACGAACGGATGAATGACGAGCGACTCCCGTTGTCCCATTCATCGTTCATCGTTCCTGAGAATCCTCAGCTGCATCTGCGGTGTCAGGAAGTCTCGTGTGTTATCGGCTGCGGCTGCGCCTCCGAGTGATTGTAACCGGTTACACATATTGTAGCGTATTGTATAAGCGCTTGCAACTGCCGTCGTAAGCTATCTGTCATGGATATGAACAAGACACTGTGTGACACCATGTCCACGCTGGTTCTATGTCATCTTCTGTTTCATGACAGCGCTTTCTGTGTATGGCGGTGAGACCGGGACACAGCACATGTTCCGACTTCATCGCATTTTCAGGATTCAACAACAAGTAAGAGGCGCAGGGCGGGTAAGGAGGCGTGCCGCCCTGCCCCGTGTATTGGCATCGACCGGGAGACAAGGAAGGAGAGTCCGGCCGGTTGCCTTGGATGCCGCCGGTAACGTCGCATGGTGCCGTGCGATGGCGTTTCCACGCGGCGGCTGTACCGGCGGCAAGTCTTGGAAAGTCCTTCGGATGTGGTTGGCGCTTGTCAGCGAAGCTGACTGGGGGAGCGTCACCCGCTCCGAAGGACATTTTCAGTTATCAATACAAGCCGTGTCTCAGCGGGCGTTGCGACGGCGTACGGCGAGCGCGACGCCTGCCGCTGCGGCCAACGCGGCGGCCACGGCGACGAAGGCCGCGACCGAGGCGCCGGTCTTGGACAGGCCGGGCTGCTTGCCTGCGTTGTCGCTGACCGTCACGTCGACCTTCGGATTGGTCGGGGTCGTCGGGACGGTCGGGGTGGTCGGCTTGCCGTTGTCTCCGGGCTTGCCCGGCTGCTCGGGCTCAGCCTTGACGAGCTTGCCTTCGGCGTCCTTCAGCGCCTGGAGCACGGTCTTCACCTGCTCGGCGGACGCGGACTCGTCGGCGGAGACCTTCTTCGCGGTCTTCAGCGCCTCGGCGAACGCGGACCACGACTCGGCCGTGTAATCGGACTCCTTATAGCCCTCGGCGGCGGCGATCGCCTGATTCAGCTGGGTCTTGTCGACCGGCTGCGGCTCGGGCTGCTGTTCCTTGACCGTCACCTTACGGGTCGCCTTCGCGGTGTTGCCCGCCTTATCGGCGACCGTGTAGGTCAGCGTGTACTCGCCCGCGGTCTTCGTATCGACCGTGCCCTCGACCTTGATGTCCTTGGTCACGTCACCATCGACATCATCGGTCGCCGTAACACCAGCCAGCGGATCGAAGTCAGCGCCATAGTCAACCGTCACATCATCCACCCCGGCGAACACCGGAGCGGTCGTGTCGGCGGGCGGCGTCACCGGCGTCTCGTCGCTGGACAGGTCGACGCCGGTGTAGGTCATCACGGCACCGGACTTGCTGTTGTTGGCCTCGGTCACCACGCCGGTGTCAAGCGCGTCCTCGGCACCCTTGACGTCCACCGTGCCGACGCTGACGAACTTGCCGTCCGCATCCTGATAGAAGCCTTCCAGAGTGTCGGCGTCTACGCGGATGACACGGATGGTCACCGGAGTGCCGCCGGTCACCGTCGCGGAGGTGAAGGCCGTGTTCTTGTTGCCTTCCTCCCAGTCGATGTAGCCGTTGCCGTCGGTGTCGTTCTGCCAGAACAGGCCGTTCTTGCTCAGCAGCAGGAAGGCGTAGCCCTTGGCGGAGTTCTGGCCGTTCGCGGACAGGTCGTTGCGCACGACGATGCCGGCGCGGGCGTCGGAGTTGCCGCCGGCCTCGAAGCCGGAGACGGTCGCGGTCAGCGAGTCGCCGGCCTTGAGCGCGTCCGCACGGTAGACGGTGGTGTACTCGTTCTTATTGGTCCATGCGCCGCCGTTCGCACCGTCGGTGATGGTGAAACCGTAGTCCTTGGCCGTGGTCGAGGTCTGGCAGACCTTGCCGGCGTCGTTGCCGAGGGTGACGGAGGCCCACGGCGTCTTGACCGCCGGGCAGTTCGAATCCTCCGGCACGTCGTTCACACGCCACGCCTGGCTGCCGGCGCTGGTGGAGCGCTTGGCCACGGCCTTGGCGCCGTCGAGGTCGAGCGTCTTCACGGTCTTCTTGTTGAGCAGGCCGAAGGTCTGTCCGTCCTCGGAGTTGAGGATCCAGATGGCCGCCGGATCGCTCTTCGCCTTGTCGAGCGTTTCGTCGGCGAGCGTCACGGCCGCGGCGTCGCCGCTGGTCGGATCGTCGCCGGTCGCGGTGAGGACCTTGCCGTCCTTGGTGCTGATCACGTACGCGCGGTCGGACGGACGTGTGGCGGCTGCCGGCACTTGAGTGAACGTGAAGGTCTGCTGGTCCGCGGCGTCTTCGGAACGCTGCTGCAGGGTCAGGGAGCCGTCGTCGGCCACGGTGAGCGCTCGGGTGCCGCTCTTGTCCAGGAGCGGATGCGAGGAACCGTCAGCGATCTGCGTGGTGGTTTCGGAGACGCCGCTCACGCCGGTCACGACGATGGTGGTGACGGACTTGGCGGGCACGGTCACGGTGACGGACTTGGCGGCCGCGGTGGTCGCGTACGTCTTGGCGACGGCATCGTCGGCGATGGTGCCGAAGCCGGCGAGGTTGACGGTCGTCGCGCGGTCGGAGGCGGACGTATTCGAAACCACGAGGCGCAGGCTCTTGTCGGAGGGGCGCACGGCGGCGGTCGCATCGTTACTGTCGGTGGCGATGACGTGGTCGCCGGCCTGGATGAAGTGCGTGTAGTTCTTGAACACGTTGAACTTGGAGTTGGTCTGCGTGGTGCAGGCGGGCACGTCGTTGCTTACCTTGCCGTCGGTGACGCCACCGTACAGATTCTCGACGCGGCGCTTGGAGGCAAAGACGGACTCGCCGTTCTGCTTGGTGTAGACCTGGCAGTCGAAGTCGATGTAGATGGAGCCCCAGTTGAGGTTCTCGCCGCCGTGGGCCTTGTCCTGCTCCATGTTGTAGTAGTCCTCGACGGGCTGCCACAGCACCCAGGAGTTCGGCTCGTAGTTGCGCATCTGCGTGTTGACCTGCGCCGCAAAATTCAGTGCGCGGTCGAAGCTGTACGGGTCGAAGCCGCCGGAGCCGAGGTCGCCCTCGAACTCGCTCATCATGAGCGGCTTGCCGTACGCTTTCGCGAAGTCGCGGATCCACTGGGCGTAGGTCTGGTCGCCATACCCGTGCGTGTTGAACTGGCCGAGCTCGGTGTCCCAGTCGGAGGCGTTCTTCAGGTAGCCGTTGCCGTTGTCGATGGAGCCGGAGATCTCACGCTGGAAGTTCAGGGAGTTGGAGGCGTCCATGGCGGAGACGAGCTGCTTGCCGTCCTCGGTGGCGGTGAGGCCTTCGGCGTCCAGCGCCTCGCGCAGCGCCTTGATGAGGTGGGCCTGCTGGCTGGACTTGACGCTCATGCCTTCCTGACGGGCGCTCGGATTGGAGGCACTGCCCTGCGTGATCCAGCAGTTGGTGCAGTCGTTGGGCTCGTTGAGCGGCTCGATGGTGTCGGGCGTGATGCCGTACGTGTCCTTGAGGTACTTGGTCACGTGGGCGAGGTACTTGGCGAACTTGACGGTCGCGTTGGTGTCCGAGTCGGCGGCTTCGGTGCCGTCGCCGGCGAGCTGGTCGTCGGTGCTGCCCTTCCAATGGCCGGAGACGTAGCCGGAGTTGGTCATGAAGTAGGGCGCGGAGTTGGAGAAGAACTCCCAGTTCTTCACCTGCTTGTTGTCCTGGAGCTTCTGCAGCCACCAGCGCTGGGAGAGGTCGGCGTTGACGTAGTCGTAGCTGTCCTCGTCGTCAGGATTCCAGGCTTTGAGCATGGCGTCCTTGTTGGCGTAGGTGGTGGAGGTGCCGCCGTAGAGCGTGTCGCTGTGGCCGTCGCCTTCGGGGTTGGCCTTCCACCAGCCTTCGACCGCCGCGCCGGGGCGCAGGTAGTCGGTGGTGTCGGAGGCGTTGCCGCCGCCGATGTTGTAGCGGACAGTCTGCAGGTCGAGGCCGTCCTTGCTGAACAGCAGGTCGTAGAAGTCGTCGGCGAGCTGCTTGGCCTGCGCGTTGTCGCTCAGCGCGTAGTGGCCGGTGGCGTTGGCGTACCAGGCCAGCGAGGTTCCCCAGCCTTTGAAAGTGTCGGACTGATACCACGGGTTGAGCGTGATGGTCTGCGTCTCGGCGGCGCCGGCGGTGGCAGCCGGCAGCGCGAACGTCAACATGGTCGCGGCGCCCACCACGCCGGCCGCGATCTTATGGGCTATCCTCATCCTGTTTCTCCTTAGCCTATCTGCATCATCG
Source organism: Bifidobacterium leontopitheci (assembly GCF_009193355.1). Classification (GTDB taxonomy): domain Bacteria; phylum Actinomycetota; class Actinomycetes; order Actinomycetales; family Bifidobacteriaceae; genus Bifidobacterium; species Bifidobacterium leontopitheci. The sequence goes on along the minus strand of NZ_WBVT01000014.1, from coordinate 38,817 downwards.
TTGATAACGCAAACATCTGTTGTTGCGGCAACCCAACTGCTTGATTTCGTACGAGAGATCCAGCTTCATCGTGACATCGTTGAGGAGCCGGCTGTGAAAACAACAATTATGTTACCGGTTACTTATCATAACACACCACACATGGAACCGGTAACATGCACTATACTGAAGCGTGTCGCGCGGCACCCGCTGCACGTCGATGAAACATGCCGTCAGCTATCCTGAGAGCACGTAACAACATGACATGCCGGTCGGCCATCGACCACAGACAAGACATACGGGAACGCAACCATTTCATGAGCAGTACAGAGAGCGGACCAAGCGGAACCGCCGCCCGCGCAACCATCGCGGACGTCGCCGCCGCGGCAGGCGTCACCAAGACGACCGTGTCGCGCTACATCAACGGCAAAGGCTACGTCTCCGACAAAACCGCGCGCAAGATCGCGGCGGCCATGCACAACCTCGACTTCACGCCCAACCGCATGGCCCGGTCGCTCGCCACCCAACGCACGAACGTCATCCTCTACGTCCTGCGCGGCGAACTGTCACTGATCACGCAGGACCCCGGACTCAGCAAACACTACGCCGCCGCCACGGCCGCCGCCGCCGAACACGACTACCAGGTGCTGTGCATGACCGTCAACGACGACAACGCCGCGAAACGACTGCAACGACTGCTGCTCGAACGATTCGCCGACGGCTACCTGTACTTTCCGTTCAGCGACGACGATCCGCTCCTGCGCATGTTCGCCGCAGGGCCGTCGCCGGTCGTTACCGCAGGACGCTGGGCCGTCGAATCGCCCAACATCACCGCCGTGGTCAACGACAACCGCGCCGCCATGCGCGACATCACACGGTATTTGCTGGACCGCGGACGGCGGCGGCTCGTCTACGTGTCCGGGCCGGAATCCGTGCGGTTCGCGCGGCAACGGCTCGCCGGATTCCGCGATGCCGTGGGTGCGGCAGGAGAGGCCGGTTGCGGGGGAGCGGCCGGGACCGGTCATGACGGAACGGAAATCAGGGATGCCGGGGCTCCGGAAATCGCGGCGGTGCTGCATGCCGCAAGCTGGAGCGAGACCGCGGCCGACGACATCTGGCCGCAACTGCAGCCTCTGCTCGGCGGAGGAGACGGCGACTCGCGTCCCGCAGCCGACGCCACAGTGGATGCCAGTGCACGTGACACCGCCGGCGACAATGTCACCGCACAGGCAAGTGCACGCACCACAACCGGCCTTTGCACCAGAGGGAATACTGCTGGAGAAACGGCAAACCGTTCCGGTAGTCTCGGCATTGACGGCATCGTCGCGGCGAACGACCAGCTGGCCGCGGGCATCATCCGGCGTCTGCAGGAGGCCGGCTACCGTGTGCCCGACGACGTTGCCGTGACCGGCTTCGACAATGCGGACATCGCCGGTGAAATCACGCCGGGCATCACCACCGTCGACCAAGACCTCGGACGGTTCGGTGCCGCCATGGCCGAGACGCTCGTCGACGTGCTCAACGGTGTGAAACCGCCGAGCAACCTCGCCTTCGTGCCCACGCATCTCGTGGCGCGGCAGTCCGCGTGAGGCGGGCGTCCCCTCCGGGGGCGGGCGCAGCACCCGCCTACACCCGGAGGCCGCCTATTCCGGGTTTTCTCCCATCCCGCAGCGCCAACATGGGAGAAAACCCGGAGTTCCCGATTAAGACTCCCGGGTTTCTCCCATTACACGGTCTCGCCATGGGAGAAACCCGGGAGTCAGCGCGCCCACGGAAACCCATACCCTTCCGCCCCCTCGGCAGCCGGCGGAAAGCCCCGCCAAGCGGGCGAATCCCACCAGCCCAACCACGCTCTTGGTCGAAAACGGACGCCGCCGGGCCGATTTGCGGGCGTTTCCGACCAACACCACCAAGCTACTGGCAGCAAACGGACGGAAAAGCCCCCATCAAGCGGTCGAATCCAACCAAACCAGCCCCGCTCCTAGTCGAAACCGGACGCTGGAAGGGCGATCAGACCATAGATCCCCGGATTCCTCCCATCCTGTGACCGCCGAATGGGAGAAAAACGGGAGTCAGCCCGCCCCGGGAATCCCATCCTCTTCCGTACCTCAGCAGCCGGGCGAAAAGCCCCGCCAAACTGGCGAATCCCACCAGTCCGGACGCCCTTCACGTCACTCTGCTCGCCCGCGCACAGTGACGCAGGTGCGAAAACCCAGTATTTGCAAGGGGTTCCGGCGGTGCGTCACTGTGCACGGGCGAGCAGAGTGACGTGGGAAGACACCACGATAGCCATCAGGCCGTCAGCATCCGCTCGACCAGGTCGATCATCAGGTCCTTTTCCGCCGGCGAGCTCACCGCAATCAGCAGCGTGATGGCCGCAAGGTCGTTATTGGTGATCTGCGGCGCCTTGCCGTCGGCGAACGCACCGGCATTCCCCTCAAGGAACCGCACGAACAGCGTGGCCGCCATCCGCTTGTTGCCGTCGGAGAACGGATGGTCCTTCACCACGAAATACAGCAGATGCGCCGCCTTCTCCTCCACCGTCGGATACAGGTCCTGTCCGCCGAAACTCTGGTAGATCGCGCCGATGACCCGCTCGATGGCGTCGCCACGCTCCTGGCCAAGCAGAGTATCGTCGGGATACGCTTGGCGCAACCGCGCGACGAGCGCGCGCACATCCGACAGCGAAAGCTCCCACACCGGCTTCGCCTGCGGGTTGGGCGACAGCTCATGCGCATCGTAATCGCGCAGCATGTTCAGGCCCGGCAGATAGCTCGCCACGACATCGGCGATACCAGAGGCCAGCTGGTCGCCGCTGCGAGACAGCACGTTGACGACCTTCTCCAGCTGCTGCAGACGCCGCTCGTTGACCGCATAACCGTCAACCAGATACCGGCGCAGCACGGTGGTGGCCCAGCGGCGGAACTGAACGCCCCGCTGTGATTTCACCCGATAGCCCACCGAGATGATGACATCAAGATCATAGTATGTGACAGGCTTATCGGAATGTGCAATTTGCACTTTTTGCAAATTGCTTTCCTCGCTGATCTCGCCTTCCGCCATCGCGTTCGCGATATGGCGCGATATGGCAGCAACCGAACGACCGAACAACTCGGCCATCTGCGCCTGAGTCAGCCACACGGTATCGCCGTTCACGTTGACTTCCAACTGCACGGAGCCGTCGTCGGAACGGTACAGTTCGATATCCTTGTTCACCATTGCCCCTCCTTTATTGCTCGGCTCCCCCACGAAGCCGGCGAATCAGTGAACGTCAACTCTAGCATGCCTGTGACATGTCCGCCAACAGACGGGCGTCAGGCAGGAGACCGCCCCGGCCGGCTATACGGACAATAGGGACGGAAGACGGACGACCCTGGTTCGTCGACTCCCGGATTCCTCCCGTTTCGGTGGCGCAGGATGGGAGAAAACCGGGAGTCACCGGGGGAGCGACGCGGACGAATCCGCTGACTCCTCGTTTTCTCCCACTACAGCGGCGCAGAATGGGAGGAACCCGGGAGTTCCCAGCCAAGACTCCCGTCTTTCTCCCATTTCAAGCCCCCAGAATGGGAGAATTCCGGGAGTCACCGATTGAGACTCCCAATCTCCTCCCATCCCAAGCCCATCGGACGGGAGAAACCCGGGAGTAGGATCCGGTTACTCCCGGAATCCTCCCACCCCGCAGCGTCGATACGGAAGAAAACCCGGAGTGGCCCCGGCCCGCACACGCAAAGCGGGGCGGAACTCCCGAAGGAACCCCGCCCCACGGGCCGGTCCGGCCGTGGACTCCCGAATTTCTCCCATCCCGCATCGCCAATATGGGAGAAAGACGGGAGTCGGAGAGCCGCCGGACACAGACGGGCCGGCTAGCGGGCATCACCCGTTAGGACGCCGGCACTCCTAGAAGGAAACGGACGCAAACAAGCCGGTTCGCGGGCGTTCCCCACCAGGACGACACCACTCCCAGACGCAAACGGACGCTGGCGGGCGAATCAGCGGGCATCACCCGCCAGGACAGGCACTGTCACAGCGGCGAACGGACGCCCGCCACCGGCAGACTCCGATGACAGACCCGTTTCGACAGCCACAAACAGGCCAAGAAGCGGAGCGACAGCCTCAACCACCGCCCACGCGGCATGCAAAAGCGGGGCGAGGCTCCACGAAGGAACCACGCCCCGCTTCAGGCGATCAGGTGATCAGTCTGCCGTCCGGCTCAACGGGCCGGCCGGATGACGCTCCCCCAGTCGGCTTCGCCGACAGCGTCCTGCAATCAAGGACGGCCTACGGCCGGCCCAATGCTGGCTCGCTGCCGCTCGCTCCTCGCCTACAAACGCCTCTGACGTTTGCTTGACGGCTCGGCCCTCCACCGAGGGGGCAGAGGGACGGGTCAATCACGACCGGCCTGCCCGCGAACCGGCCCGCGAACCAGCCCGCAGCCGGACCTCAGGCCCGGCGACGACGCAGCGTCACCGCCACGCCAGCGGCCAGCAGCAGCACGGCCGCCACAGCCACGCCAGCGACCGAGGCACCGGTCTTGGACAGACCGGATCCGCCCTGCGCACGGCCCGGAGTCTGCGACTCACCAGAACCAGCACCCGGCTTCACCGCCGAGCCACCGTCGTTCCGGTCACCCGCGCCCGGCTGGCCATCACCGTCACCCGGCCGACCCTGGCCATCACCGTCACCGGGCTTGTTCGGGTCGGGCTGCGGCTTCGGGTTGCTCGGCACGGCCGCGACCAGCGCCAGACGCGCATCGTACAGCTTCTGCCAAGCGGCATCCACCTCGGCCTGCGTCGCCTTGGACGAGTCCTTCAGCAACGCCTGGGCCTCGGCCAACGCCTTGGCAAACGGCTTCCACGAGTCAGCGGTGTACTGCTTCTCCGACAGCTTCTCGGAAGCCTCGACCTCGGCGGCCAGCGCCTTGGTGTCAGCGGCGATCGGCTTGGCGACCAGCGCTGCGTAAGCGTCCAGCAGCGTCTTGGTCGCGGCGTCGACCTGAGCCTGCGTGGCGGAACCGTCACCGAGCACCACCTTCGCGGCAGCCAACGCAGCCTTCACCGCAGCAGCGGAATCATCCGTATACAGCGTCAGATCAACCTTCGACACGGTGTCGTACGCGGCTTGCAACGCGGTCTTCACAGCCGGGACCGGCTTGGCGACCAGACCCTTGACGGCCTCATTGAGCTCGGTCAGCGCGGCGTCGACCTGAGCCTGCGTCGCGGACTCGTCACCGAGCACCACCTTCGCCGCAGCCAACGCAGCCTTCACCGCAGCCGCGGAATCATCCGTGTACAACGTCAGATCGAGCGCGGCAGCGGCATCGTACGCGGCCTGCAGAGCCGTTTTCACGGCCGGAACCGGCTTGGCGACCAGACCGTCGCGGGCGGCGGTCAACGTCGCAACCGCCGCGTCGATCTCGTCCTGCGTCGCGTACTGGTCGTCCAGCACCGCCTTCGCCGCGGCGAGGGCGTCGGCCAGCGCCTTCGCGGAATCATCCGTGTACTGCGACTGGTCGATGGCGGCGACCGCGTCGACCAGCGCCTGCAACGCCGCCTTGTTGCCCGGCACCTTGGCGACTAGGCCGTCGATGGCGCTCAGCACGGCGGCAGCGGCGTCGTCGACGTCCTTCTGGCCTGCGTTCGCGTCGTTATAGACCTTCTGACCGGCGGTGACGGCATCAGACAGCGTCTTCCACGAGTCGGCGGTGTACGCCTTTTCGTCGAGCTTCGCCGCAGCGTCAAGCGCCACCTTCAGCGCGGCCTTGTCGGCGGGCGTGCGCACGCCGTCGGCGACGGTCACGTTCACCGTGGCGGAGGCGGTCTGGCCGTCGGCGGCGGTCACGACCACGCGGTAGGTTCCGGCGTCGCTCTTGGCGGCGTTCGGGACGGACAGCCAGCGGGAACGCTCGGCCAGTCCGGTGCCGACCGCGGTGCCGGTCACGGTCTGCACGTCCTTCCAGGAGCCGTCGGCCTGCTGCTTCTGCCACAGGTAGGTCACGCCGGGCTGGGCGCCGTTGACCGTGGCGTAGGCGGCGATGGTCTGGCCTTCCTTGGCGGCGGTGTTCAGCGAGCCGACGGTGACCTTCGGTGCGGCGTCGGCCTTGACGAGCGTGATGTCGTCAACGGCGGCGGTGCCGTCGGCTGCGAGGTTCGGCTGTGCGACGCTCAGCCACAGGTTGCCTTCGGGGGCAGCGTCGGCGGGCACGGTGAACGTTCCGGTGACGAACACCTTCGCGCCGGACTTGACTGCCTTGCCGTTGGCGTCAGTTTCGGCGGTCCTGAACACGACGGGGGAGTCGCCGAGATCCTGATACTGGTCGAAGTCGGCACCCGTGCCGCTGCCGGCCTTGCGGTACTTGACGGTCGCGGTGACCTGCGGCGCGGTGTCGTCCTTCGACTTGCCGAGCACGGTCCAGAAGCCGAGCGTGTAGGTGGCGCCCGGCTCGGCCGGAATGTTGCGCTGGTTGAGCGTGTCGACGAAGAACGTGGCGTCGCTGCTGCCGGCGGCGGGCGTCGTGGAGCCGAGGAAGCCGGCGTATTCGCCCGCGGCGACGGAGCCGGACTCATGGGTGCGCGACTCGAAGCTGGGGATCTTGCCGCGCAGTTTGCCGTCCGCGACGAGGTATTTCTTGTCGTCGCCCTTCGCGTTGAAGTTGTCGAAGTCGATGCGGGTGTCCGAACCGTCGACGAAGCCGCTGATGGACCATGGCGAGCCGCCGGTGGCTTCGAACGAGCCGTCGATCATGTCGTCGACCGCGGTCGTGACGGTCACGTCCGTGCACTGTCCGGCCGCGTTCTTGGAGTCTTTGGGCTGGCAGATCACGTCGAGCGTGCCGCCGTCGTTCGACATGCGCACGTAGCCGGTCTGCTTGGTGCCGTCGGCAGTTGCATAGCCGAGTTCCTGCTTGAACGAGTACCAGTCGTTGCCGCGGCGCAGCACGAGTTCGTTGCCGTTGCTGACGGTGCCGCTCACTTTGATGGTGGCGTTCGCCGGGACCGAGAACGTGGCGGAGTCGGTCACGGCGATGGCCGCGGCCTTCTGCGCGGTGGTTTCGGCGGCGTCCACGCCGGTGCGCTGGATCGCGCCGACGTCGGGGTTGCCGTACGCGGGGACCGCGCGGTCAAAGAAGTCCCTGACACCTTCGTGCGCGATCGGTGCGCCCGCGCCGGCCAGGTACGTCGAGTCGATGTCGAGCTTCGACAGGTCGCCGCTGCGCAGGTTCTTCATCGTCGTGTTCGCGTCCGCGAGGAACGCGGCCAGGTCGACGAGCCGGTTGCCGTTCTCGGTCGGCGCCGGCCATCCGCTGGCCGGTCCGACGAACACGTTGTTCTTCCAGTTGAGGTGGGGGTTGCCGGAGACGGTGCTGTCCAGCTTGCCGTTCTCGTCCTTGACTGCGCCGTCGGAGATGAACAGGTTGTTGGCGAACAGCACGCTGGTGCTGTCGCCGCCGCCGTCGGTCAGCTTCAGGCCCTTGCCCTGGTCGGCCGGCATGACGAACGTGTTGTTGTAGAAGCTCGCGTCGGTCGCGCCGGCGAGGAACATCAGACGGCCGGTGTCGCCGGAACCGTCCGCCAGCTCGTCGGCGTAGCCGTCGTTGACGGAGATGTTGTAGCGGAACGTGGCGCCGGTCGCCCAGCCGAGGCCGGCGCTCTTCCAGGAGCCGCAGCCGCAGAACAGCATCGATCCGCCGGCGTTGTCGTGACTGTAGTTGTACTGGAAGACCGTGTTGCGCGTGCCGTAGTCGAAGTCCCACGCGGTGCCGTCGTTGTTGCCGATCTTCTGCGTGTTGGTGACCTCGTTGTACTGGAACAGCGTGTTGTCGGCGTTCCAGTTCCAGATGCCGGCGTTGTTGCTCAGCGCCTTCTCGGCAGCCCACGCAAGGTAGTTGCCTTCGACCACGGCGCCGTCGGTCATCTGCGCGACGATGCCGTCGCCGCCCACGTGCTCAAGATGGTTGTTGCGGATGATGAGGTTCCTGGACGGGGTCCACGGGTGCAGTTCGCGGCGGTTGGCGTTGCACACGCCGCCGCCGTCCCACGCGGTCTCCTCACGGCACTTGAAGTCGGTCGACATGTTGATGCCGGAGCGCGAGACGTTCCTCACGGTGTTGTTCGCCACCAGCGTTTCGTTGAACCAGGAGCGCGTGTGCTTGGCCGCGTCGTTGTCGTCCTGGACCTTCCACTCGCCGTTCTTGTCGTCCCAGCCGAGGTAGCTGGAGCTGTACACTTCCAGCTGGATGGCGCCGGAGCCGCCGAGGTCCTTCTTGCCCTCGCCGAGCACGTCGTGGATGTCGTTGCCTTCGAGCACGAAATGCCTGAGCTCGCCCTGGTCCTGGTTGATGACGGCAATGCCGCGGCGCATGTGCTGGTACTGGTCGGCTGCTGCGGCGTCCTTGTTGGAGATGTCGAGGTTGCGGACCTCCACGTATGAGGAGTTTTCGACGAGCACGGTCTCGCGTACGCCGTCACCTTCGAGCTTCGGCTTGGCTTGGGTGGCGTCGCCGTAGGCATCGATGACGATCGGACCGGCGGTGTCGTTGCCGTGACGGCCGATGATCTGCAATCCGACCTTGTTCTCGCCTTCGCCGACCGACGTGCAGGTGGTGCCGCGCTTGAACAGCAGCTGTTCGCCGGCGTTCAGCTTTGCCGCCTGGGCGTTGGCAGCGGTGAGCGAGTTGAACGGGCTGGCTTCGGTGCCGTCGCCGTTGGTCTGCGCGGAGCAGTCCACGTAGTACGCGGCGCCCGTGGACTGCGCGGCGCTGGGCTCTACGGCGAATGCGGTGGACGGAGCCACCAGCACTCCCATGGACAGCAGTGTCGCCGCGGCGACGCTGCCTCCCACTATGGCTCGCAATGGTTTCATTGCGCTCTCCTTTCATGCCTGGTCGTTCTTGACCGGGTACCATGTGGCTTTCGCTGATATCCGAGTGGTGGTACGTATCACTAAATCGTTTCAATGCGACGGTGCGGATATCTCGTTGCCATATGGTGTTGTGTTGTTTGCCTACTGGTCGTCCCATATGCGATTGCGAACCGCCTTGCCCACAACCACATCGGTTGGTGTTAACAATATCACATTACGTAACCGGTCACACGGCGATTATGGAATTGTAAGCGCTTTTATTCTTGAATTGTTTTAAGGCCGGTATTTCACCGGTTTTACGGGTGCCGAATCAGTGTTCAGACAGGACACGGACAGGGGCTCGGCAAGATCGACCCGTCAGGCCGACGTTTGCGGGACAACCTTCCGAGCGCCCGCCATCGCGCGCGGTCCACTTCCCCGAATCGTCGCCCTGCGGACGTTTGGCGCCTTTTACAGCCGGCGGGCAAGCACTTTGGGCGAAAACGGACATCTGAAGGCAACTCCACGGAGCATATACACAACACACAGCCGTAATTCCAAAAAACAACCACCAGCCATGCCGATAGCGGTAGTTTTGGGGGGCACGGACGCCGACCGGCCCACGGCAGCAGGCATATTCCGCCGTCCCGACCGCCGTCATGGTCGAAAACGGACGCCAATCACCTGATTCCCGGTCGTTCCCGACCCGTTCGCCAACCCTCCTAGCCGAAAACGGACGCTACTAGGCCGATTAGCGGGCGTCCCCCACTAGCCTCGCAATCCTCCTAGTCAAAAACGGACGCCGACGGGTCGGTCCGGCCGCGAACTCCCGAAATCCTCCCATCCCGCAGCGCCAATATGGGAGAAAACCGGGAGTCACCAGCCGAATTCGGGAGTCACCAGCCGAAACTCCTGAAATCTTCCCATCTCGACCCCTCGGAATGGGAGAAAGACGGGAGTCAAGTCCAGCCACTCCCGGTTTTCTCCCATCCCACGGTCGCCAGACGGGAGAAAACCAGGAGAAAGCGGACCGGCCGGATGACGCTCCCCCCAGTCGACTTCGCCGACAGCCCCTAGGGGACGACCCAAGTCCGCCGGACCGCTCACATGCCGGAAGGCAGTCACATGCCGTACAGGTCTTCCGCCGAGACGAACCGCATCCGCGCATCGTCCGCGTAATGGGCCCGAGCGGCCTCGCTGACGACATTCTTGGTGAACAACGCGAACCACGCATCATCCGCCGAAAACCCACGAACCAAACCGGCACGTCGCCGCAACCTTCCGATGGCCTCTGTCTCATTGCACGAATTGCGCCACTTGCACTCGCCGAGCAGCATCGTCTTGGCAATGGGATCGGCTGCGACCACATCGATATCCGTCTGCTCGCGGGCGACGGGATCGGTACCCCACCACTTGCCGAACTGCGTGGCGATAAACGGCAACTCGCCGGCGGCATTGGCGCGGAACAGCCACTGCCGGCAGATCGTCTCGAACTGCTGGCCGACGTATGTGTCGAACGCCGGGCCGAACGCAAGACGACGCGCGACCGACTCGCTGATGCCACCGTCCAATATGCTCATGTTGCGGCCCACGAAACGGAACCAGTACGCGAAGAACGGATCGTCGACCACATACATGCCCTTCCGCGACTTGGCGGGGTCGTCGCCGAACGGAACCTTCCGCTCGATCAGGCGCAGATCGACCAATGTCTTCAGATACGCCCCAACCGAATCAGCTTCGACGCCGGCATGTTCGGCGATGAGCTTCGGCGTCGCATTGCCGCTGGCGATGGACCGCAATATCGAGTAATACAGCGCGGGCTCCCTCAGTTCCTGGCGCAGCAGCATTATAGGCTCCTCACGCAATACGCCGAGACCGTCGAACATCAGGCGAAGCACGTTGGACTCGAAACCGTCGGACTCGCGTATACGAGCCAGGTAGTACGGCGTGCCGCCAAAGGTCGCATAATACCGAACCAGATCCTGCGCAGACGTATCAGGCAGGAATTTCGCCGCGTCCGCGTAATCGAACGGCAGCAGCCTGATCTGTGCGGTACGCCGCCCGTACAGGGGACTCTTCCGGCCGAGCACGTCGTTCTCCATGAACCCCTCGTTACTGCCGGAGAGGATCATCGTCACCTTGGTGTCGAGAAACCCATGGTCAATCGCTATCTGCAGCATGGACGGCAACGCATGCTCCGCGGCGGCGGCATAGGGAAACTCGTCGAATACGAACACCACGCGTTCGCCGGTCTGCCTTGCCCGATCGACGACGAAGGACAACGCGTCCGGCCATCCGCCGAACGACGGCGTGGAATCCGGCATGCCGAAGAATGAGAACACCGCTCTGGAGAAATCCGCCAGATTCAGCTTGGCGCTTTGCTGCACCGCCGTGAAGTACAGCACGCGCTTGCCCTTGACGAACTCATCGATCAGCGTCGTCTTCCCCACGCGACGTCTGCCATACAACACCACCATCTCAAACGAGTCGCTGTCGAACAACCGGTTCAGCACTTGCAACTCGTGCTCACGCGCAACAAACATCGCACCCCCTCCGGCATCCGGTTCACCCCAGTATCATTAAGGGTATCACGATTAAGGTAATCGCGATACCCTTAATCGCGATACCCTTAGTGCCAATTCTGACCGCCATGCAGGAATACCGGCGTCGGGGAACGGCGCCTCTCGGACTTCAGCGGAAAACTCATGTCAGCGCGAACCATCCGTTCCCGATTAAGCCGGCGACGCCGTTGATTGAAAACGGGCACCGGACCACAGCAACGGAATAACAGCCAGCCGAAACTCCCGGGTTTCTCCCATTTCAAGCCCCCAAAATGGGAGAAAGACGGGAGTAGGATCCGGTTACTCCCGGAATCCTCCCACCCCGCGGTCGCCGGACGGGAAAAACCCGGAGTGGCTCCGGCACGCACACGCAAAGCGGGGCGGGACTCCCGAAGGAACCCCGCCCCACGGGCCGGTCCGGCCGTGAACTCCCGGAATCCTCCCATCCCGCAGCGTCGATACGGGAGAATTCCGGGAGCCACCGGCCGAAACTCCCGTCTTTCTCCCATCCCAACCCCTCGAAATGGGAGAAAACCGGGAGTTCCCGATCGAGACTCCTTATCTTCTCCCATTTCGAACCCCCAGAATGGGAGAATTCCAGGAGAAGAGGCCCGCCACTCCCAATCTTCTCCCATCCCAAACCCATCGGACGGGAGAAACCCGGGAGTAGAATCCGACTACTCCCGACTTCCTCCCACCCCACGGTCGCCGGACGGGAGAATTCCGGGAGTCAAGTCCAGCAACTCCCGGTCTTCTCCCATTTCAAGCCACCAGAATGGGAGAAAACCGGGAGTCATCGATTGAGACTCCCAATCTTCTCCCATCCCAAACTCATCGGACGGGAGAATTCTGGGAGTAGGATCCGGTTACTCCCGACTTCCTCCCATCCCGCAGCGTCGATATGGGAGATAACCGGGAGTAGACACCCCGCACACGCAAAACGGGGCGAGGCTCCCGAAGGAACCCCGCCCCGCCTATCAGGCAATCAGGCCATTGGCCGGCCAAGCCGGCAGGACGCTCCCCCAGTCAGCCTACGGCTGACAGCCCCCTCCACCGAGGGGGCCGAGGGCGGGCTAGTCCAACCCGCGAACCGGCCCAGCCAATCTCAGGCCCGGCGACGGCGCAGCGTCACCGCCACACCCGCGGCCAGCAGCAGCACAGCCGCCACAGCCACGCCCGCGACCGAAGCGCCGGTCTTGGACAGACCCAGCTGACCCGGCGTCTGCGGCTTACCAGCGCCAGCACCGGCACCCGGCTTCACAGCCGAACCACCGTTACCGGAACCGTTGCCAGCACCGTTGCCGCCCTGGCCCTTGCGTACCAGTCCGTCCTGCGCACCCTTGAGCGCGTTGAGCGCGGCGGCCAGATCGGCCTTGGTGGACGCCGGATCGGCGAGCACGTCCTTGGCGGCGGCAAGCGCAGCCTGGAACGCATCCCAGCCGGACTCGTAGTCCGCGGCCTTGAGCTTCTCGGCCTCAGTCACCTCAGCAGCCAGTGCCGCGCGGTCCTCGTCGGAGGCGACCGGCGTGACCGTCACCGTGAAGGTCGCGGTCTTGGTCGGATCGGCCTTGAGCGCGACGGTCACGGTCACCTTGCCGGTCACCGCGAACGGCGCACCCAGGTCGACCGCAGAACCGTCAGCGTCCACGGCCGTAACCGTGTACTCGGCCGGCTCGAGCGCGGTCTCCGTGCCGTCGGACAGCACGGCCGCGACCGCGAGCCCGTCGGCGGAGAACGTCTCGCCGTACTTGTACGTGACCTTCTTCGGCTCGGCCGTCACCTTGACCGACTCGACGGTCGGTGCCGGCTTGACCACAAGCGCGTCCTGCGCGGCCTTGAGCGCGGCGAGTGCGTCGGCGACCTGCTTGGCGGTCGCGGTCTTGGAGCCGGCGACCTCCTTCGCGGCGGCCAGCGCCTTCTCGAACGCAGCCCACGTCTCGGCCGTGTACTTGTCGGCGGTCAGCTTTTCGGCGTCGGCGATCGCGGCGTTCAGCTCGCTCTTGTCGGCTTCGTTGACGGTCACGTCGAACGTGGCCTTCTTGCCGTCGAGCAGCACGGTCACGGTCACCTTGCCGGTCACCGCGAACGGCTTGGTCAGGTCGACCACCGAGCCGTCGGCGTCCACGGCGGCGAGCGTGTACTCGCCGTCCTCGGCCACGACCTCGGACTTGTCGGACATGACCTTGACGACCTTGAGGCCGTCGGCCGTGAACGTGTCACCGACGGTGTACGTCACGGTGCTCGGCTTGGAGGCGACCTTGATGGATTCGAGCGTCGGCGCCGGCTTGGCCTTGACCGTCACGTCGAACGTCGCGGTCTTGGCGGTGTCGGACTTGAGCGAGACCGTCACCGTCACCTTGCCGATGGCGGCGTCGGCGAACGGCTTGGTCAGGTCGACGGCGGCACCCGCGGCAGTCGCGGCGGAGACCGTGTACTCGGCGTCCGTCAGCGCGACCTGCGTGCCGTCGGACATGGTCTTGATGACGGTCAGGCCGTCCGCCGAGAACGTCTGGCCGACCGTGTACTCGGTGGTCGTCGGCTTGGCGGTGACCTTGATGCCGGTCACGGTGACGGGCTTGGCCTTCACGGTGATCTCGAACGTCGCGGTCTTGGTCGGGTCGGCGGTCAGCGTCACCGTGACCGTCACCTTGCCGACCGCGGCATCCGCGAACGGCTTGGTCAGATCGACCGCGGCACCGGAAGCATCCGCGGCGGAGACCGTGTAGTCGGCGGCGTCGACGTCGGCTTCGGTACCGTCGGAGAGCGACTTCGTGACCTTCAGGCCGTCGGCCGAGAAGGTGTCGCCGACCGTGTATTCGGTCTTGGTCGGGTCGGCGGCGACCTTGATCGACTCGACGGTCGGCTCGGCCTTCGTGGCGATGGCGGTGCCGTCGAAGATGACGTTGTAGTCGCTGCGGCCGTTGTTCGATGTGGCGAAGACGCCGACGTCGAGCTTGTCCGCCGCGTCGTCACCCAGCGTGGCCGTGCCGAGCGACTTCCACTCGGAGTCGGCCGCGGAGCCGGGCACCTGGTAGAAGCCTTCGATCTCGGTCTTGCTGTTGCGCACGAGCTTGATCGTCAGCGGGGTGTCTGCGGAGGTGGCCGCCTCGGCGGTCTTCGCGGACTCCTTGTCGATGTACCCGTTGTTGTCGGAGTCGGTCTGGAAGAACGATCCGGACACGCCTGCGACGAGCAGCGCGTAGCCGTGGGCGGTGCCGCGGCCGGCCTCGCTCAGGTCATTGCGCACGATGATGCCCGCTCGCGGATCCTCGTTGCTGCCGGCCTGCGACGACGTGATGGTCGTCACGATGGAGCCGCCGACTTCGAGCTTCGCGGGCTGGTAGATCGCGGACAGGTTGTCCTTGTTCGTCCACGCGCCGGTGTTCGCCTTGTCGACGATGCGGAACGAGCCGTCGGCGTCGCCCTGCGCGAACGCGCCGGCGTTGCCCCAGCTCGTGGTCTTCCACGGGTCGGCGACGGCCTTCGCGCCGTCCACGGTCGAGGTGAAGTTCACCTTGTACACGCGGGTCTTGTCAGCCGTAGCGTTGGCGGTCTTGGTCTTGTCGTCCTTCGCCGTCACCGTGATGATCGCGCGCGCGGTGTTCACGTCGGTGGTGACCGTCACATCGTCCGGGTTCACGGCGGTGGCCTCGACCGTCGGCACCTTGCCCCAGACACCGGTGTTCACGGTGTAGTTGAGCGTGCCGCCGTCGAAGTTGGCGACCTCTTCGCCGTTGACCTTGATCGACTCCAGGTTGAGCGGGTTGCTGGCCGTCTGGTCCCAGTAGCTCGCGTCCCAGCCGTCACCGTAGGCGGACGGATCCTGCGTCGCCGGGTTCTGCATGGTGAGCGCGCCGGTGGTCTTGTTGACCGTCAGCGGCAGCCACACGTAGGTGGAGTCGGCCGCGCCGGAGTTCCAGCGGTCGCCAATGTAGATGAACTTGCCGGGCTGGTATTCGAACACGGATGCCGTCTGCGAGCCGAACGTCGAGCCGCGCGTGTCGCCCACGCTCAGCAGGCCGTCCGCGCCTTCGGGCAGGGAGGCGAAGTTCGTGTTCTCGTACTCGTCGTCGGCCTGCACGCCGCGGATCCACTTGCCGAGGATCGAGTCCGCGGTGTAGTAGGTCTGCTTGTTCGGCGCCCAGCCGGTCGCACCGGAGGCGATGAGGTAGTACTTGCCGTTCGTCTTGAACAGCGCCGGAGCCTCAAGCATGCCGCGGTCCTTGACGATCACGAAGTCCTTGCCGGAGACCGGAGCGCCCTCGCCGCCGTCGGCCAGCGTGTACGGGTACTGTCCGTCGGCCGAGTACTGCAGGTCGATGTCCTGGATCTTGGACGTGTCGGTCGTGGTCTTCACCACGTTCGTGTAGTCGTCGTTCAGCTTGGCGATGTACAGCGTGCGGTTCTCCTCGGAGGAGTAGACCACGTACGCGGTGCCGTCGTCGTCCTGGAACACGGTCATGTCGCGCGAGCCACCGGGCACGGCCGCGCTGTGGCCGGTCTTGTAGTCCTCGCGGTTGGGCAGACGGTAGGCGCCGACCAGCTTGAACGGTCCGGTCGGGGAGTCGGAGACGGCCACGCCGGCCAGGGAGCGCGCGTAGTTGGAGGTCGACGCGACGGTCGGCGAACCGTCGGCGTGCCACCACATCACGTACTTCTTGGTCTTCGCGTTGTACAGCACCTTCGGGCGTTCGAAGATCGCGTTCGCCACGTCCTTGACGCCATCGCCGTCTTCATCGGTGTTGGTGTTGAGGTAGTAGGCGATCTTCTTGGCCTTCGCGGTGTCGATCGTGCCGTCGGCCTTCTTGAGCCCGTACAGGTTCACGAAGTAGTCGTCGTCGGTCAGCTCGGCATCGTAGTAGATCGAGCGCAGGGCGATGCCCTTGTCGACCCAGTTCATGCCGTCCTCGGAACGGTACACGTGCACGCCGTGCGAGTTGTAGTAGCCGGAGCTGCGGTCCTCGCCGTACCAGTAGTACACGGTCTTGCCGTTTTCCTGGACGGGCACGACCTGGCCGCCGTGGGCCTGGATGTGCTTGCCGGTCGTCGCGGTGTCGGAGTCCTTCGCGTACCACAGCGGCTTGAAGTAGTCCTTGCTGCCGGTGCCCGGATCGGCGATGGCCTCGAACTTGGTGTAGGTCGGGACCTTGTCGGTGGTGGGCACGTTGGTGGCCGGCTTGACGGGCGTGTATCCGTTGTCGTCGGCGGCCTGGATGATCTTCACCTCGGCGACCTTGACGTACGGGTATTCACCGTCGTTCGACGGCGTTGTCGGGGTCAGGATCAGGCTGATGGCCTTGGTGGCCGGTAGCTTGCTCAGGTCGGCTACGGTCGGCTTGGTCTTGTCGGAGGTGTTCGGCGTAAAGGTGATGTCCGTGTCGACCCAGTCCTTGTCGTTTTCGGCCAGGTACTGCACCTTGACGGACTTCGGCGCGGCTTCGGCGGAGGTCTGGTCGACGTAGAAGTACAGGTTGTCGAGCTTGTACTTCTTGTCGAACGTCCAGTTCGCCCATGCAGGATTGGCCGGAGCGTTTTCGGAGGCGTCCTTCCAGTTCGACCAGTTGGTCGACAGGTCGCCGTCGCAGGTGTACTTCGCGGACGAGGTGCCCCACTTGGTCTGCACGTCGGATACTGCCGCGTTAGCGCAGAACTTGTTCGCGAGGTCAACTTCGTTCTTGACGGTCACGTCGAACGTGGCGGTCTTGTCGCCGTCGGCGTTGAGCTTGACGGTGACGGTCACGGTGCCGGCCTTCGTCGAGTCGAAGCCGAGCAGCGTGTATTCGCTCGCGTCGAGCTTACGGGTCTTGCCATCGTTGAGCGTGGCGGTGACTTCAAGACCGGTCGTGTCGAGCTCCTCGCCCGGCTTGTATGCGGTCTTGGTCGGCTGCTTGGTGACGGCGATCGACGCGATGTCGGTGGCCGGGGTGGGAACCTCGGTGAGGGTCACGTTGTCGATGTACGCGAAGGAGCCGTCCTTGAGATCACCCTGCTGGATGTTGACCCACAGCGCGCTGTCGGCGGCCGCGTCCCACGGCACGGTGAACGAGCCGGTGACGTAGATCTTCTCGCCGGCCGCGGCGGTCTTGCCGTCCGCGGACTTGGCGAGCAGCTGCGTGGCGTACTGGCCGAAGCTGCCGCCTGCGCCGGAGCCTTCCTTGCGGTACTTGACGGTCGCGGTGACGGTCGACTTGTCGTCGGTGCTGTCGCCGGTGGTCGCCCAGAAGCCGAGCTGGTAGGTCTTGCCGCGCTTGGCGGGGATGTTGCGCTGGTCGATCTGCGTGAAGCTGACGCCATCGAGCTTGCCGAGCTTGGCGGCACGCTCGCCGGAGACGACCGCGTCCTTCTGGTTGAGGTCGGAACGGTAGCGCTTGACGCGAGCGGTGTTGTCGTTGTCATGGCTCTTCGAATGATCGCGGTTGGCCGGAGACCACGGCGAAACGCCATTGCCACCCGAACCACTCTGATACACGCTCTCGAACGAACCATCCCACAGCTGGTCGTAGACGGTCTTGAGCGTGATGCCGGTGACGTCGCCGGACTTGCCGGTGTTGGTCAGCGTCAGCTTGGAGACGTCGGACGAGGTGCGCACGAACAGGGTCTTCTTGCCTGCCTCGCCGCTCGTGGTCTGCGTGTAGCCGCGGTCGTTGGCGAGTGCCACGCCGAGCTGCGCGTCGCCGCTCGTGGTGGCGGTGACCTCGATGGTCGAGTTGCCGGGCGCGTCGATGGTCGCGGACTTTCCTGCGGCCAGGTCGGCGGCCTTGCCGGTCTCGGTGGTGGCCGCGCCCTGGAAGGCGCCGACCGCCGGGGCGGACCAGCCGGAGACGGCGACCTGATCGCCGTACGTCTGCTTCGCGTGGTTGAAGCCGTGCGGGAAGTCAAGCGTCTTCAGCGCGTTCTTGGCGGTCAGGTGCGTGTTGCTGATCGCGAACGGGAAGTCGTCGGACGCCATCGCGCGACCCTTGGCCTTGGCGTAGGCGGTCGCCTTCTCGCCGTACAGGCTGCTCAGGTCACCCTTGGCGACGGCCGCGAGGTCGACGCCGGTGGCCGCGAGATAGTCGGCCAGCGTAACAGTCGTGTTGCCGTTCTTGCCGGCCTTGGCCCACTTGGCGGCGTCGCCGCCCACGTACAGGTTGTTGCCGTAGTTGAGCTGGAACTGGTCATCGGCGACCTTGCCGTTCTGATCGGCCAGGTTGGTGCCGTCCTGCGCGATGATCACGTTGTTGGCATAGCTGACGCTGGCGCCGTCGCTGTTGTTCACACCGGCGAACGTGACGTTGTCGCCTTCCGGCAACACGACGGTGTTGTTGTAGAAGTTCAGGTCGGTGATGCCGTACAGCTGCGCGGTACGGTAGCTGTCGATGACGTTGTCGGCGATCTTCTTCGCCGCTACGCCGTCGTTGACGGACAGGTTGTAGCGGAAGACGCCACCGATGGCCAGACCAATGTTCTCCTTGGTACCCATCCAGTTGGTGCAGGCGCACACGAGGGCGGAACCGCCCGCATTGTCATGGCTGTAGTTGTACTGGAAGACCGTGTTGCGGGTGCCGTAGTCGAAGTCCCACGCGGTGCCGTCGTTGTTGCCCGGCAGTCGCTGCGTGTTCGTGACCTCGTTGTACTGGAACAGCGTGTTGTCGGAGTTCCAGTTCCAAATGCCCGCGTTGGAGCCCTGCCCTGAGATGCTCGCCGCGTTCTCGAGGTAGTTCTTCTCGACGACCGCGCCATCGGACATCTGCACGACGATGCCGTCGCCGCCGATGTCCTTCAACGTGTTCTCGGCGATGTACAGGTTCGTGTTCGGGGTCCACGGGTACTGGTCGCGGGTCGATCCGGAAAGGCCGCAATCCCACGCCACGTCCTCGCGGCAGCGGAAGTCGGTGGACATGTTGATGCCGGAGCGGTTCACGTTCGTGATCGTGTTGCCGACGATCTGCACGTCGTCGAACCACGAGCGGGTCTTGCGCGAGTTGTCGGTCTTGACGGAGCCCTTGGTCTGCGTGGCGCCGTCGACGGGGATGGAGCGGCCGTAGTTCTCCAGCTGGATGGCCGCCGAGCCGCCGAGGTCCTTCTGCTTCTCGCCGTAGATGTCGTGAATCGTGTTGTTGCGGATGACGATGCCGCTGAGCTTGCCGGCGTTGTCGTTCTCCGCGGTGATGCCGCGGCGCATGTACTTGTAGTGGTTGGCCTCGGCGTCCGTGTTGGTGATGTCGAGGTTCTGCACGGTGACGTATTCGCTGTTGCGCAGCAGCACCACGTCGGCCACGCCGTCGCCGGCGAGGACGGGTGCGGGGGCGCTGGCGTCGCCGTAGTCGCTTACGACGATGGGCGCGTCGGCGGTGCCCTTCACGCCGACGAGGCGCAGCGCGGCCTTGACGTTGGCGGCGCCGTTGACGGTCTGGTTCTCGCCGGTGCAGGTGGTGCCGCGCTTGAAGAGCAGCTGGTCGCCTGCGGTGAGCTTCGCCGCCTGGACGTTCGCCGTGGTGAATGAGTTGAACGGTTTGGCTTGCGTGCCGTCACCGCCCGCGGCCGCCTGGCAGTCCACGTAGTACGTCGTACCCGTGGCCGTCGGCGTCGCCGCCGGAGCTGCGGTCGTGGCGGCCTGCGCCGTGGGCGCGACCACCAGACCCAGTGACAGCAGCGTCGCAGCCGCGACAATGCCGCCGGTTATCTTCTTTCCGATCATGGATGAAACCTCTTCGACCTTCCTTGATCCGGGGGTGGGCGCGGGATGCGTCCGCCGCCGTGTTTCGACCTTCCGGGTGTCTTCGCCCTTCCGGTGGTTTCCATTCCTCGTTGAGTTGTTGTTGAGTTATCGCAAACATCAGGATGCGGGCCGTCACAACCGCATGGCGGGGCGCACGGTGATGCCGCTGTAAGGATTTATTGTATGCGCTAGCGTAACCGGTCACAACCCGGTAATCGTTTTCATTCCGTTCCGCAATGACTTGGGCGTGTCGTAAGCGCTTGTGGACATGCGGCAATGATCACGCAATCACGCATTCGGGGCGGATTTCCCCCGAATCAAGCCCCGCCCCCGCAACCTAGTGAGGCGCCCTGCCCCGCAACCCGGTGAGTCGCACTGTCTCACAACTCACCACGCCCCGCAACCCGCCGCAACTAGTCAACCGCGACTGCGCAATACCGCGTCCGTCACCCGAAATGGTCACAACTTGCACAAAACGCCCATTCGTGCAAGTTGTGATACAGCCGCTCGCCCTCGACTCCGCGACCACGGCCGTGCAAGTTGTGATACCCCGCCAGACAACCGCCGAACAAGGAAGGAAACCCTACGGGACCGTATGGGTACGATCGGTCGATTCTCCCCGACGGACCGTACTCGCAAGAGCTGTCCCGAGTACGGTCCGTCGTTTTTCCTCGACCGACCGTACCCGAATCAACTGTTTCAAGTACTGTCCATCATCATCTCCCGACGAAACGTACTCGAATGGGGGTGTTCGAGTACGGTCTGTCGCAAAACCACAACGAAACGTGCTCGAGCGGATGCAACGGCGATGGGTCGCCGGCCGCGACCTCACGATGATCCACAGCGGGAACCCGTGCCGGGCATCACGCGCAGCGGAGCAATCCCGCCCCGCATCCCCTTGCGTATGCACACGTCCCTCAGCAGCCGCTGAGCGGCTCGCATAGGGCGCCCACGTGAGCGCGGACGTCCGTGCGCCTGCCCGCTCACCGACGTGATGGGCTGGTCAAGCGCATCCCCGCTCGCACGGGCGTCCCGAACGCGCAATAATCACATTCCTGCACAATCGGGACGTCCCGAATGCGCAAAACCGTCCCTGTTGCGCATTCGGGACACACCTCGCCCGATACGCTCCACGCCGTGACACCTGCAACCGTTGGAAAACAGCCCTTTTCAGCACGCTCCAACACGCGCGCATCCGCCGGACCGCCGAGCGTCGTGTCTCGAACGCGCAACAACCCTCATCTTGCACATTCGGGACGTCTCAATCGCGCAACATCGCACGTTTTGCACGTTCGGGACGCCGAACAGCACCGCGACACGGCATCAACGCGAGATGTGGGTGTTTCGTTCGCGGAAAACGGCAGGCCCCGCATATGCACAACAAGCCAGAAACGGCTCTATCAAGCCGTTTTCGCGCAATCACCGTTCCACAGCACATCGATAATCCGCCAACCGAAACACCCACATCTCGCGGCGACGCCCTCAAGAGAGCCCGACGCCCGAAAAACCGGCCCGCACCCCCTACGCGCAACCGCACGAAACACCCCCACAAACCAGAAAAGGCTCCCTTCCGGGAGCCTTTTCCAGACAATCAAACCTCAGTCGTCACCGAGCGTGATGTGCACGCCGCCGACCAGCGAGCTGACCACGTTATACAGCAGCGCGACGATCGTCGCGAGCAGCGTGACGAGCACGACGCCCACAATCGCCAGAATCGTCACCACCGACAGCACGGTCGACAGGCTGAAGACGCTCTGCAGGTCGAGCGTACCGGTGTTCAGACCGGTCGACTTGACGATCTGGTTGAGCTGGTCGAACACGCCGACCGCATCCATGAGCAGCCAGACGAGCAGCGTGGCGATCACCTGAATGATCGCGCCGGCGATGGAGAGCATGAACGACATCTTCGCCACGGACCATGCGTTGATGTGCGTGAGCGACAGGTTCATGCGGCGGGCGCGCGGCGTGCCGCGACGCACCGGCCGTGAGCCGCCGGAACGCGGTTCGGCGGTCGCTGCGGCCACGCGCGGCTCGCTTTCCGGCAGCGGGTGGTTCGAAATCGAACGCGCGACCCGTCGTCCGCCCGGGCGTGCGCCTTCCTGCGCTTCGGCACCGTCATGCGGTCCCGGCAGCGGCGGTTCGCCAATGCCGCCGTGCTCGAAGTTCTCACTCATCGTTGCTCCTTGCTCACTTCCGATGATCCCGATGGTCTGGGCCTCTCGCCGAGATGACTCTTAGCTGAGGCTATCAGTTTTTTGCGACGATTACTCGCCTTCGTTGTCGTTGTTCACATTCTCGTCAGATGCGGCGTCAGGCGCGGCGGCAGCGGCGGTCTCGGCACCGGACGCGGCGGCGCCTTCCACAGCCGTCTCGTCGTCCTCGCCCGTCTCCTCGTTGCGCGCGACCGACAGGATCTCGTCGCCCTTGTCGGGCTTGGCGAGCGTGACGCCCTGCGTGGTGCGGCCGGTGCGCTTGACTTCGGCGACGTTCGAGCGGATCACCTTGCCGGACTTCATGATGGCCATGACCTGATCGTCTTCCGAAACGATGAGCGCGCCGACCAGCGATCCGCGGCCTTCCGCGAGCTGCAGCGCCTTGACGCCGAAGCCGTTGCGGCCCTGCAGTCGGTATTCGCTCACGGCGGTGCGCTTGGCGAAGCCTTCGTTCGTCACCACGAGCAGGTCCTGGTCGGTGTCGTCGGGCACCACGTCCATGGCGAGCAGGCTGTCGTCGCCGCGGAACTTCATGCCCTGCACGCCGGCGGTCTGGCGGCCCATGGGTCGCAGCTGCTCGTCGTTGGCGGCGAACTTGAGGCTCATGCCCTGCCGCGAGACGAGGATGATGTCGTCTTCGGCGTTGCACAGCGCGGCGCCGATCAGCTCGTCCGCGGTCTCGCCGTTCTCGTCGGCCATGAGCCGCACGGCGATGAGTCCGCCCTGTCGCGGCGAATCGTACTCGGCGAGCGCGGTCTTCTTGATCTTGCCGGAGCGCGTGGCGAGCACCAGGTACTTGGCGACCTCGTAGTTCGGGATCGACAGCACGGTCTGGATGGTTTCGCCGGGGCCGAACTGCAGCAGGTTCGCCACATGCTGGCCCTTGGAGTCGCGCGAGCCTTCGGGCAGCTCGTACGCCTTGATGCGGTACACGCGGCCCTTGTTGGTGAAGAACAGCAGCCAGTTGTGCGTCGACGTGAGGAAGAAGTGGTCGACCACGTCATCCTCGCGCAGCTTGGCACCCTTGATGCCTTTGCCGCCGCGGTGCTGGGCGCGGTATTCGTCGGCCTTGGTGCGCTTGATGAAGCCGGAGTGCGTGACCGTGACGACCACGTTCTCTTCGGCGATCAGGTCTTCGACGTTCATTTCGCCGCTGAACGGCAGGATCTTGGTGCGGCGGTCGTCACCGTACTTCGCGACGATCTCGTCGAGCTCGTCGCCGACGATCTTGCGCTGGCGTTCCGGCTTGGCGAGGATGTCCTCGTAGTCGGCGATCTTGCGCATGAGCTCGTTGTGCTCGTCGAGGATCTTCTGCCGTTCCAAGGCCGCGAGGCGGCGCAGCTGCATGGCGAGGATCGCGTCGGCCTGCACCTGGTCCACGTCGAGCAGCTCCATTAGTCCGGTGCGTGCGGCGTCGGCGTCGGGGGAGCGGCGGATCAACGCCACGACCTCGTCGATCATGTCGAGCGCCTTCAGGTAGCCCTGCAGGATGTGGTCGCGTTCCTCGGCTTCGCGCTTGAGGTACCTGGTGCGGCGTTCGATGACTTCGAGCTGGTGGGTCACCCAGTGGCGGATGAACGCGTCGAGGCTGAGCGTGCGCGGCACGCCGTCGACGAGCGCGAGCATGTTCGCGCCGAACGTCTGCTGCAGCTGGGAGTGCTTGTACAGGTTGTTGAGCACGACCTTCGGCACGGCGTCGCGCTTGAGCACGAGCACGAGGCGCTGGCCGGTGCGGCCGGACGTTTCGTCGCGCATGTCGGCGATGCCTTGGATCTTGCCGTCGCGCACGCCTTCGCGGATGGATGCGGCGAGACGGTCGGGGTTCACCTGGTACGGCAGTTCGGTGACCACGAGGCACATGCGTCCCTTGATCTCCTCCGTGTTGACCACGGCGCGCATGGTGATGAGGCCGCGGCCGGTGCGGTACGCCTGCTCGATGCCCTTGTGGCCGAGGATGGTCGCGCCGGTGGGGAAGTCGGGGCCTTTGATGATGCCGATGAGCGCGTCGAGCAGCTCTTCGCGGGTCGCTTCCGGGTGGTCGAGCGTCCAGTGGACGCCTTCGGCCAGCTCGCGCATGTTGTGCGGCGGGATGTTGGTCGCCATGCCGACGGCGATGCCGGACGAGCCGTTCGCCAGCAGGTTCGGGAACCGTGCGGGCAGTACGGTCGGCTCCTGCGTGCGGCCGTCGTAGTTGGGGACGAAGTCGACCGTGTCCTTGTCGATGTCGCGGACCATCTCCATGGCGAGCGGCATCATGCGGCATTCGGTGTAACGCATGGCGGCGGGCGGATCGTCGCCGGCCGAGCCGAAGTTGCCTTGGCCGTCGACGAGCGTGTAGCGCATCGACCACGGCTGGGCCATGCGCACGAGCGTGTCGTAGATGGCCGCGTCGCCGTGCGGATGGTAGTTGCCCATCACGTCGGCGACCGGTCGGGCGCACTTGGAGTAGCCGCGGTCGGGCCGGTAGCCGCCGTCGTACATCGCGTAGATGATGCGGCGGTGGACCGGCTTCATGCCGTCGCGCACGTCCGGCAGGGCGCGTTCGACGATGACGGAGATCGCGTAGTCGAGGTACGACTGGCGCATCTCCTTCTGGATGTCGGTGTGGGCCACGCGATGCTCGTCGAGGACCAGCTGTTCGCTGGCCTGCGGGCTCGTGGGTTCGAGCGAGTGTTCGGCCCGCTCGTCGTTCTGCTCCGGCAGGTCGTTGCCGGTGCCGTTTTCGTCTGCCACTTGGTTGTTCCTTTGTTATCTCAACATCTTCAGTTGTCGGCGGCGTCAGGATTCTTCGCCCTCTCGGCCCCTCGGTGGAGGACCGAGCCGAATGGTGCGAACCGGGAATCCCGCCCTCTCGGCCCCCTCGGTGGAGGGGGCTGGCACGGCCGCAGGCCGTGACTGGGGGAGCGTCACCCGCTTGTTGACTTATCGCCGCAGCCGCCTGTAGCGCCTGTCTACCCCTCAGTCTCGCTACGCGAGCCAGCTCCCCTCACAAGGGGAGCCGAGAGTGGGTATCACGCGTCGATCCTGTGCCCTCTGTTCATCGCCGCCTAGGCGTCGATGAACCGCACGTCCTTCGCGTTCCGCTGGATGAACAGACGACGCGGCTCCACGTCGTCGCCCATGAGCATGGAGAACGTCTCGTCCGCCGCGGCCGCGTCCTCGATGTGGATCTGCTTCAAGATGCGCCGTTCCGGATCCATGGTCGTCTCCCACAGCTCCTGATAGGTCATCTCGCCCAGACCCTTGTACCGCTGGATGCCTTCGCCCTTGGGCAGCTGGCGTCCGGCCGCGCGCCCCTCGGCGAGCTTCTCGTCACGTTCGCGGTCCGTGTACACGAAGTCGTGGTCGCCGCGCGTCCACTTGAGCCGGTACAGCGGCGGCATGGCCACGTACACGTAGCCGGCGGTGATCATCGGCCGCATGTAGCGGAAGAACAGGGTGAGGTTCAGCGTGGCGATGTGCGCGCCGTCCACATCGGCATCGGCCATGATGATGACCTTGTGGTAGCGCACCTTGCTCACGTCGAAGTCCTCGCCGTAGCCGCCTCCGACCGCGGTGATGAGCGACTCGATGGTGTCGGACTTCATCATGCGGTCGATGCTCGCGCGCTCGGTGTTGAGGATCTTGCCTCGCAGCGGCAGGATGGCCTGCGTCTCCGGGTTGCGGCCCTGGATTGCGGAGCCGCCTGCCGAGTCGCCCTCGACGATGAACAGCTCGCACTCTTCGGGGTTGCTGGACTGGCAGTCCTTGAGCTTGTCGGGCATGCCGGCCGATTCGAAGATCGACTTGCGCCGCGTGTTCTCGCGCGCCTTCTTGGCGGCGATGCGCGCGCGGGACGCTTCGATGGCCTTCTGGATGATGTTCTTCGATTCGCTCGGATGCGAGTCGAACCAGTCGCCCAGCTTGTCGGTCATGACGCGCTGCACGAAGGCCTTCGCCTCGGAGTTGCCGAGCTTGGTCTTGGTCTGGCCTTCGAACTGCGGGTTGGTGAGCTTGACGGAGATCACCGCGGTCAGGCCTTCGCGCACGTCGTCGCCGGAGAGGTTGTCGTCCTTCTCCTTGAGGATGTTCTTTTCGCGCGCGTAACGGTTGACGAGGCTGGTGAGCGCCGCGCGGAAGCCTTCCTCGTGGGTGCCGCCTTCGGTGGTGGAGATGGTGTTCGCGAACGTGTGCACCGACTCCGAGTATGCGGTGGTCCACTGCATGGCGACTTCGGCGGAGATGCCGATCTTGAGGTCCTCGGCCTCGAAGTCGATCACGTCCGCTTCGACCGGCGTGGCCTTGCGCGACTTGACCAGGTAGTCGACGTAGTCCTTGATGCCGTTCGCGTACTGGTAGGTGACGGTCTGGTGTTTCGGCTCGCCGGAGTCGTCCTGTCCGGCGACCTCGTCACCTGCCATGTCCGGCTCGCGAAGGTCGGTGAGGCTGATCTTGAGTCCCTTGTTGAGGAACGCCATCTGCTGGAAGCGGCTGCGCAGCGTTTCGAAATCGTAGATGGTCGTCTCGAAGATCTTGCCGTCCGGCCAGAAGGTGACGGACGTTCCGGTCGACTCGCCGTCGGCCATCGGCTCGCCCTGCTTGAGTCGGGCGGTCGGATGCTGGTTGATGTACGTCTGCGTCCAGTGGAAGCCCTGCCGCCGCACTTCGATGTCGACGCGCGTGGACAGCGCGTTGACGACGGAGATGCCGACGCCGTGCAGGCCGCCGGAGACCGCGTATCCGCCGCCGCCGAACTTGCCGCCGGCGTGCAGCTTGGTCATGACGGTCTCGACGCCGGACACGCCTTCGCCGGGGACCTCGTCGACCGGGATGCCTCGGCCGTCGTCCACGACGCGGATGCCGTTGTCCGGCAGGATCGTCACTTCGATGTGCGTCGCGTAGCCGGCCAGCGCCTCGTCGACCGAGTTGTCGACGATCTCGTAGACCAGATGATGCAGACCGCGCGGACCGGTCGAGCCGATGTACATGCCCGGGCGGATGCGCACGGCCTCAAGGCCTTCGAGGACTTTCAGGTCGCTGGCGTCATAATGGTCGGGGGAGAGGCTGTCGTCGAGCTGCGCGTCGGCGAGGTTGTCCTGCGCGATCTGGTCGTTCAGCTTCTGCGCATTGTCGCCGGCGCTGAGCGCGGCTTCGTCATGCTCGCCGGAAGATTCTCGTCCGGAATCCGATTCACTTACTGCCACTAACGGTTCCCTCCTGCATGTTCTTCCGTTTTCGCTTCGCTATGAAAGCCATTTTTATGGGCGATACGCTCTACGACACGAATAACGGGGGTCTGTGAGCGTTTAACCTAATATCCGCCATTGTACCCGCGTACAACGACGTTGCCGTTATAGGCGCTTCTAGCGATTTTTCAGGTTGCACTGGTTCGCTGTGCCGGTCGTTGCCGGCAAACTGACCGACTCGCCGCCCTCGGCCCCCTCGGTGGAGGAGGCTGTCAGCGAAGCTGACTGGGGGAGCGTCACCCGCAACATCACAACGAACCGTACCCGTACACCCCATTCCGAGTACGTTCCGTCATTTTTTCCTGACAAACCGTACTCGCACATCCCATTCCGAGTACGGTCGGCCACATTCCCCCAACAAACCGTACTCGCACAGCCGGTTAGAGTACGCTCCGTCATGTTTTTCTGACAAACCGTACTCTAACCAGGCCTACGAGTACGGTCCGTTCCATCAATCCCGACGGACCGTACTCGTAGACCCTTCCCTGAGTACGGTCGGTCGAATAATCCCGACGAGCCGCACTCCCCGTCCCTTTTCCGCTCCTTCGGCTGCCATCATGGTCGAAAACGGACGCAAAACAGCCGCTCAGCGGTCGTTTCTCATCAGCGCAGCTGCGCTCCTCGTCGAAAACGGACGCAAATCGGCCATATAGCGTCCGGATCCGACCAATCCGTCCGCACTCCCAGTCGAAAACGGACGGTAATCAGCCGCTCAGCGTCCGGTTCCAACCAATCCCCACACGCTCTTGGTCGAAAACGGACGCCAAACCGCCAATCAGCGTCCGGTTCCAACCAATACAGCCGCCGTCCGAGCCGACAACGGACACAACCAGGCCCCCGCAGCCCTCGCAATCCGGCCGCAGCCCTACCTCCGGCCGCGCCGGCCGCGCCGGTACAGACCGCGCTTCGACTCCGGCCGCGGCCCGACCACACGGATCTCCTGAATGTCGAGCCCGTCGAGCCGCTCCTTGATGGTCCGCTCGAACTGCGGCACGAGGTACGTCAGCTGGGTCGCCCATGCGGCCGAATCCGCGCGAATGGTCATGACGCCGTCGATCACGCCCATCACCTGCGAATGCTGGGCGACGGCGGCCCCGACCACCTGGTCCCAGTGGGTGCGCAGCTGCGCGATCTTGAGGTACGGCGTCCAGTGGTCCTCACGCGCGAGCAGCCCGGCGACGCTGCCCAGTTTGGCGGGGTCACGCCCCGGCTTGCCGAAACTCTCCCACGCGGCTTCGGCCTGCAGCCGCCGCTCGCGCCGGATTCCGGCACGCTTCGCAATCGACTCGAACACTTCGGCGGGCAGCTTGCGTTCGTCGAGGTGCAGGGTCACGGTCACCGGTTCGCGCATGTCACTCGGCCTCGGCGTTCTGCTGTGCGGCCAGTTGCGCGACGTCGATCAGGTGCATCGGCACAGCTAGTTCGTTGACGACGTCTTTGCCGACGACGTCTTTGCCGACGACGTCTTTGCCGACGACGTCTTCGTTGACGACGTCACCACCGACAACGTCACCACCGACAACGTCACCACCGACGACGTCACTGACATCGTCACGGTTTCCGGCGACCGCGACCGCGGGGATGTCGCTGGCGGCGGCGACGGTGATGAGCACCTGGTCCTGCCGCGCGGCGAACCGCATGATCTCCTGCCGCCGCGTCTCGTCGAGCTGGGCGAACACATCGTCGAGAATCACGATCGGACGCTCGTCGAACTCCTCGCACAACGCCTGATATTGCGCCATCCGCAACGCCAGTGCCAGCGTCCACGTCTCGCCGTTCGACGCGAACTCGCGTGCGGGCATACCGTCGAGCGTCACGGTGATGTCGTCGCGCTGCGGCCCGATCAGGTTGATGCCGCGTGCCACCTCGCCGGCGTAGATCCGCTGGAAATGCTCGCTGATGAGCGGTTCGGGAGCGTCGCTGTACAGGATCTCCTCGAACGACGGCGCGTAGGTCAGCCCGGCGGCGAAACCGTTGCCGGAAGCGGAATCCGTGACATGGTCATCGATGACACTGCCACTGTCACCGATGACACTGCCGCTGTCAGCAGCACCGTCGTCAGCCGTGACACCGTCAGCCGTGACATCGTCTTCGGTGACGTCGTCACCTGCACCGCTCGCCGTGACGCCGTCAGTACCATAGTCCCCGCCAAGCCGCGCGATTCCGCCGCTCGCCGACACGTCACCCGCCGTGCCGTCCAGTCCGGCGAGCCGCGCGTAGAGCGGGCCGAACGACCGGTTCAGCCGTTCGATCAGCCGCTGCCGCTGCCGGCTGAGCGCCACGCCGGCGGTGATGAACTGCCCGGTCCAGATCTCGAGTCCGCTGAGCGCCGCGTCGAGCGGTTCGCCGGCCTTCTGCCGGTTGCCGAGCTGTTTGAGCAGGGCTGCACGCTGCTTGGCGATGCGGGTGAACGTCTGCAGCTGCGCCGCGTAGCCGGGGATGAGCAGCGACGCCGCCTGGTCGAGGAACTGCCGGCGTACGGCGGGGTCACCGGCGACGAACTGCTGGTCTTCTGGGGTGAACGAGACGGTCGGGATGTCGCCGACGATCTCGCGCAGGTAGCGTGACTGGCCGCCGTTGACGCGCGCCCGGTTCGCGCCGCGCAGGTTGACGGTCGCCTCGAGCGTGACCGTATCGCCGCTGCCGCGTCGCGCGCCTTCGACGTTGGCGCGGATCGTCGCGGTCTTCTCGCCGCGTTCGATGAGCGGCATCGATCCGGTGGTGCGGTGGCTGCCGCCGGTCGACAGCACTTCGACCGCTTCGACGAGGTTCGTCTTGCCCAGTCCGTTCGCGCCCTGCAGCACGTTCACGCCCGGCTTCAGGTCGAGCACGCAGTGCCGCCATGAGCGGAAGTGGTCGAGCGCAAGGCGCGAAATATACAAACCAGACTCCTCTGATGGATTGTGTGGTTGTGCGGGGCGGATGAGCGGTCCGTGGGGAACCGATATCCGTTCCGCCGGTGGGGCTGTCAGGCGACGCCGGCAGGATGCCGTAGCGTCGTCGGTATCCGCCCCCGCTGGCGAGGGCTGTCAGCGCGGCTGACTGGGGGTGGTTTCTGACAGTACTGCGCAAGTTCCGCCGCGGGTGACCACCCCCACCCGCTTCGCGGGAGCCCCCGCCAGCGGGGGCGGGAGGCCAAGCAGCTGCATGTGCGTGATCACAGTGGCGGGGCCCCGCTGGCGAGGGCGGGACTAGGCGCCTCCGCCCGCGGCCCCGCCCTGTGACGCCGTCAGTCGTTGAAGCGCATCGGCACGAGCAGGTAGCGGTAGTCCATCGACTCGTCGGAGTCGGACTCCTGCTGACCGTTGAACTCGACCGGCTTGACCGCGGTGGTCATCTTCATGCGCACGAACGGTTCGGTGATAGCGCTCAGGCCCTCGATCAGGTAGCTGGGGTTGAACGCGACGGTGATGTCGTCGCCGTCCATGTCGATGTCGAGCGTCTCGTGCGCCTGCGATTCGTCGGCGGCGCCGGCGGAGAGCGTGACCTCCTGCCCGGAGAACGCCATGCGGATCGGGGCGTTGCGTTCGGTGACGATGGCCATGCGCTTGATCGCGGCGATGAGCGCCTGACGGTCGAGCACCGCCTGGATCGGGTATTCGTCGGCGAACAGGCGGTCGACGGACGGGAATTCGCCGTCGATGAGCTGCGAGGTGGAGACGCGGCCGGCGTTCTCGAAGCCGAGCAGTGTCGGGTTGTCGGCGTCGAAGTCGAGCACGACGTTCTGGTGGTCGTCGAGCGAGCGGGCGACGTCGCGCAGCAGCGAGCCGCGCACGAGCGTGGTCGTCTGGACGTTCGGGTCCTGCGGGGTCCACGTGAACGTGGCGCGCGACAGGCGGAAACGGTCGGTGGAGGTCATGATGACCTTGTCGCCGTCGAACTGCATGCGGATGCCGGTGAGCACCGGGCGGTTCTCTTCGCGCGAGACGGCGACGCCGGCCTGGGTGACGGCTTGGATGAACGTGGGCGCGTCGACCTGGCCGAGCTTGGCGGGGACGACCGGCAGGTCCGGGTATTCGTCGTCGGGCATGAGCTGCAGGGTGAACGTGGACTTGCCGGACTGGATGGTCATCGTCGAACCGTCGGTCGTCAGGTACGCCTTTTCGGCGGGCAGCGACTTGGTGATGTCGGCGAGCAGCTTGCCGAGCACCAGCGCGGTGCCGGGCTCGTCGATGCCGGCTTCGATGTGGTGACGTGCCGAGATCTCGTAGTTGAACGCCGAAAGCTGCAGGGTGCCGTCGATGGCTTCGAGCTGGATGCCGGCAAGAATCGGGTTGGCGGGGCGGGCGTCGATGACGCGAGTCGTCCAGGCGACGGCGTCGGCGAGAGCCGCGGAATCGATTTCTACTTTCATGGGTTCCCTCATTTCACGTGTGTCTTGGAATCATTCTACGGCAGGAGCGACGGTCTGGCCGTTGGCCGCGGATCTGCCGTGGGCTTGATGACGGTTATCGTAAGTAAGAGAAAGATAATCGTAGTAATAAGCCCTGTGGATAGTGTGGATAAGTGGTCGGGAACGGTGACGTTTCAAGGCGTGAGTGGTACACATTTTTTGTGGATAAGTATCGGGATGGAATGTGGATAACTGCCGATTTATCCACATTCGAGGCTTTGTAGAAAAGTTATTCACATTTTCTGTGGAATAGTCCACTGTCTGTCAACAGAAAAACCGGGGTTATCCACCGGTTATCCGCAGGTTTTACCCACATTTGTGTACAAGCATGTGGATAACTTTACCGCAAGAAGTTCCTGCCGCCGGCGTGTTGCGGCTGAATTACCAGTCACAGCATCGTCAAGTATATAGTTTTTCTGTTGTTTCCGACGTTTTCCGTGGCTTTTCCGGCGTGCGTACCGACGTCTCCCGACCACCGCGAGGCGACCTCGTCCGTCACGATCGAGCACAGCGACGAAAAAACGCGGTTTTCCGTGTCCCGGCGTGATTCTCCTGGATATGCCCGTCCGCGCCGGCTCGTCGTCGCTGACGATGTCACTGGACGAACGATTTCGGTCGTTACCGCTGGCGTTACTGCTGGTTCTCGTTGCCGCGCTGCTTGAGACGCGCGGTCAGCTCGGTCACGTACTTGTAGATCTCCGGCTTCTCCTGCATGTCGTCGGTCACGCGGGTGTAGGCGTGCATGACGGTCGTATGGTCGCGGCCGCCGAACACCTCGCCGATGTCCACGAGGCTCATGCTGGTCATCTCTCGCGCCAGATACATGGCCACCTGCCGGGCCAGCGCGATGTTCTTCGTGCGCGCGCGCCCGACGATGTCGTCGAACGTCAGGTGGAAGTACTTCGCCGTCTGCCCGATGATGTCGGTCGGCTTGATCTCCACTTCGGTGGTGAAGAAGTCCTGCAGCGTCTGCTCGGCCAGCGCACGCGTCACCGGCTGGTTGCTCAGCGAGGCGACCGCGCTCACACGGATCAGCGCGCCTTCCAGCTCGCGGATGTTCTCGGTGAAGCGTTCGGCGATGAGGTCGAGCACGTCGTTCGGCGCCGAAGTGCCGTTCGTCGCCGCCATCATGCGCAGGATCGCGATGCGCGTCTCCAGGTTCGGCGGCTTCACGTCCACGGTCAGGCCCGAATCGAATCGCGAGATCAATCGCGCCTCGAAGCCCTTGAGGTTCTTCGGCGGCACGTCGGACGCGATGACGATGCGCTTGTTCGCCTGATGCAGCGCGTTGAACGTGTGGAAGAACTGCTCGAGCGTCGCCTCCTTGCCGCCCAGGAACTGGATGTCGTCGATGAGCAGCACGTCGACCTCACGGTAGCGGCGGTTGAACTCGGCGATGCGGTTCTGGCTTTGGGTCGGCGTCTGCAGCGCCTCGATGAACTCGTTCGTGAACTCCTCGGAATTCACGTAGCGCACCTTGAGCGTCGGGTCCTTGACGAGCGCGTAGTTGCCGATCGCGTTGAGCAGATGGGTCTTGCCCAGTCCGGAACCGCCGTAGATACACAGCGGATTGAACTCCTGGCCGGTTCCCTCGGCCACGGCGAGGGCGACGGTTCGCGCGAAACGGTTGGAATCGCCGGGCACGAACGTGTCGAACGTCGAATTCTTGTTGAGGTGCGTGATCGGGTCGCGCGCCACCTTCTGCGCACGCCCCGGGAATCCGGACGACATGGGCATCGGCTGGGCGGGTTCGTTCACGGTCGCGACCGGCGCGGCCTGCGCGGCCGGCGTCCGTGACGTCGTCACCGCGGCCGCCGGCGACGGTTCCGCGTACGGATCGCGCGACAGGTCGGCGATCGTCGGCGCGGGGCCGGGTTGGTATTCGGCATACGTCGGACGTTCGGCCTGCACTGCATGGGACTGCGTCACATGGGACTGCGTCGTGCGGGGCCGCGGTTCGGCTACGGTTTCGGCGGCCGACCGTTCTGTCGGCTCGGCGGCGGCGCGTCGCTGGACGGACGCGGGCATCGGCGGTTCAGGTTCCGGTTTCGGCGCGGACGGCACGATCTTGAACGCGGGGAACATGTCGATGCCGGAGATGATCTTCAACGCGTTGAGCAGCGGCCCGTTCAGTTCGTTCTGCAGGGCGTGCTGCGTGGCGCTGTTGTTCACGCACAGCACGATGGTCGGTCCGTAGACCGCTTCGGGCGTGACTCCCTCCAGCCACCCTTTGTCCCTGGGGGAGAGGGAGGAGCTCTGCTTGAGCAGGCGCAGGGTGTCCGCCCAGATCTGGGCGGCCTGTTCGGCTGGACCAAGAAGGTCATCCGACATTGTGACCTCCTTAAGGGTGTGCCGGCGCGTCGGTATTCAGTACAACAGCATAGTTCTACTAGTACAACTGGATATATCTACTTTACTCCGGTCGAGTTATCCACAGGCTAGCGTGTTGCGGCGCCTCAATTGTGCCTCCAATTGTGAATAACATCCGTGTAATTTGTGGATAACTTGCGGGCCGCTTTCGGCTTCGTTCCAGTGGTTTACAGGATTGCCCGACGGCGCGACACGCTGGGGAAACGTGAAGAAACTGTTTTCTTTTTTGATTTTGTGCATGGCTCAGAGTACCGTGGTAGAGCTTGACTCATGAGAGCCGTGCATCAGCATGGCAAAAACCGGGAGCATAACTATGAAGAGGACATTCCAGCCTAACAACCGTCGTCGTCACATGAAGCACGGTTTCCGCGTGCGCATGCGCACTCGTTCCGGCCGCGCGATGATCAACCGTCGCCGCAACAAGGGTCGCAAGTCCCTGTCCGCCTGATTTTGCGGTAGGTGACGACGGCGAAGTGGAGCGACTGAAAAGTCATCGTGACTTTGTGACCGTGCTCAAGAAGCGGCGCAAGGTCACGGATTCGGACATCGTCGTGCATGTACTTGTGCACGACGATGCCGAGGACTGCTCACACGCCGAACCGCATCGGCGACTTGGTCTCGCCGTATCGAAGGCGGTCGGTCATGCGGTCGTACGCAATACGGTGAAGCGCAGGTTCCGTGTGCTCGCCCGGCGATACGAGCATGAGCTGCCTGACTGCTGCGATATCGTCGTCAGGGCGAAGCCCAGCGCGGCTCACGCCGATTTCGATTCCCTTGACCGACAGGTCGCCCGTTCGTTCGCGCGGGTGGGTTCCCGTGGCGCACGTCGAGGCGAATGATGACACGGTCGTTGCTTGTTGGCATGATCCGCTGGTATCAGCGGCATATCTCCGCGAAGCGACCTCCCTGCTGTAAGTATTATCCCAGCTGCTCACAGTACGCCATCACCGCCATCCAACGGTTTGGCGCGGTGAGAGGAATGCTGCTGTTCATTTGGCGTTTCCTGCGTTGCAATCCCTGGAGTCGCGGGGGAATCGACGATGTCCCCAAGCGGTTTTCGTTCAGTTACCGATTCCGATGGTCGAAGGCCTATGAAGAGCCTCGACTCACACCTCTGGCCGATGATAAGGAGATGGCCTCGCGATGAACACTTCGGATCAATTCCTTCTTGACAACGGATTCTGGGGGTGGCTGTACAAGCTGCTCACGCCGCTCGAGTGGCTTATGACCCAGATCATGGTCGGATTCCATAAGTTCCTGACCATGCTGGGCATGTCTCCCATCGGATTCTCGTGGGTGCTGTCCATCATCGTGCTGGTGCTGGTGGTCCACGCGTGCATCCTGCCGATCTTCATCAAGCAGATGAAGGGCATGCGCAAGATGCAGGCCCTGCAGCCCAAGATGCAGCACATCCAGAACAAGTACAAGGGCAAGAAGGATCAGGCCAGCAAAGAGGCCATGAGCCGCGAGATGATGAAGCTCTACCAAGAGAACGACGCGAACCCGATGGACTCGTGCTGGACCATGGTGATTCAGGGCCCTGTGTTCATGTGCATGTTCTACATGCTGTCGGCCATTCCGTACATCGCGCGTGGCAAGCGCGCCGCGCTCGGCGCCTTCGACCAGGCCACGGCCGAGCAGTTCGCGCAGACCCGCGTGTTCGGCGTGAGCGTCACCGATACGCTGAGCACCGCGAACCCGACCGGTAAGATCATCATCGGCGTCTTCATCTTCCTCATGTGCGCCTGCATGTGGTTCATGCAGTTCAACAACATGCGCAAGAACCTGCCCAAGGCG
Organism: Bifidobacterium leontopitheci; assembly: GCF_009193355.1. Classification (GTDB taxonomy): domain Bacteria; phylum Actinomycetota; class Actinomycetes; order Actinomycetales; family Bifidobacteriaceae; genus Bifidobacterium; species Bifidobacterium leontopitheci. The sequence continues at coordinate 2,740 of NZ_WBVT01000014.1, read as the reverse complement.
TCCATGCAGGGTTCCGCCTACAAGATGCAGCAGGCGATGACGTGGGGCTTCCCGATCATGTACATCTTCTCCGGCGTTATGTTCCCGTTCGCCGTGCTGGTGTACTGGCTGACCAACAACGCATGCAACCTGCTGCGTTCGCTGTTCACCGTCTACGCGTTCCCGACGCCCGGCTCGCCTGCCGCGGAGGAGAAGGAGATCCGCGACCACAAGCGTGAGAACGCCCGCCGCGCGAAGGCCGGCCAGATGTCCCTCGAAGAGGAGCAGCTGGAGAACGCACGCAAGGCCGCCGAGGAGCGCGAGGCCCGCGGATACCAGCGGCAGCAGCCACAGCGCAAGAACCGCAAAGCCAAGAAGAAGTAACGTACGGCAAAAAGGAAACCCCATTTGACCGTGGGGTTTCCTTTTTTTAGACTTAAGACTAGTGAAGACTCTCGGTCAAAGGAGTGTTTGATATGGCTCAGGAAGAGACCAAGACGATAGATCAGCTCAATGAGGAGGCTGACATCGCCGCCGACTATCTGGAGGGCTTGCTGGACATCGCCGACTATGAAGGCGATATCGAGTTGGGTATCCGCAACGGCCGTCCGATGGTGCAGATCGTCGCCGATGACGATACCGACATCCAGCATCTTATCGGGCGCAACGGCGAGGTCGTGGACGCCCTGCAGCAGCTGACCCGACTGGCCGTGCAGCAGAAGACCGGTGACCGGTCGCACCTGATTCTGGATGTTGACGGGTTCCTCAAGCGCAAGCGTCAGCGTCTGCGCGACATCGCGCTGGACGCCATTGACGAGGTCAAGGAGACCGGCGAGCCGGTGAACCTCAAGCCGATGAACTCGTTCGAGCGCAAGGTTGTGCATGACGTTGTGCGCGAGGAGGGGCTCAAGTCCCGCTCGCACGGCGAGGAGCCGCGCCGTTACGTCACCGTGTACATGAAGGCCACGGCTGACGACGTCGATGATGTTGATGACGTTGACGACGTCGACATCGAGGGTGGTGCCGAGTGAGCAACGATGTTTCACGTGAAACAATCGATGGCGAGGTGAGCGCAGGGGCTGTGGCTGCCGATGATGCTGACGTCAAGGTTGCTGCCGCTACTGAAGCCGAGCCGGTTGCGGACGAGCTTGACGGCAATCCGGTCGTTCGCGACGTGCTGGGCGACGCCTATGACAAACTCGCGATGTTTCACGTGAAACTTTCCCGCGAAGGGGAGCCGCGAGGACTTATCGGTCCGCGTGATGTCTCGATTTTGTGGGAGCGGCATATTCTGAACTCTGCGGCGTGTGTGCCGTATATCCGTGAGGCACTTGGCGGCAAGTCTCGTGGGCGCGTCGCCGATGTCGGCAGTGGCGGTGGATTCCCGGGAATCGTTGCGGCAACCTGCCTGCCGGATGTATCGTTCACGCTTATCGAACCGATGGAACGTCGTGTGGCGTGGCTTGAGGAATGCGTCGACGAGATGGGCTTGGATAACGTCGAGATCATCCGCGCCCGTTCCGATGAAGTCATCGATGCGATTCGCAAGCACGTGCGTGGCGTGCGTCCGTTCGACGTCGTCACGTGCCGCGCGGTCGCGCCGATGACCAAGCTGTCCGGTTGGACGCTGCCGTTGCTCAAGCCGCACGGACGTCTGGTCGCCATCAAGGGTCGATCCGCGCAAGCCGAGATCGAGAAGGCCAAGCAGCAGATCACCCGTGCTAAGGGACAGCATCCGCGCGTGGTCGAAGCCGAAGTCGCCCCCGGTCTGGAACCCACCCACGTAGTCTTGGTCGACAAGCGCTAATCTCCATCTTGGCCCCGCTGAACGGCTGAGTTGGCTAGCACCCATCTCTGCCTCCGCTGGTGGTCGAGTTGGCTAGCACCCATCTCCGCCTCCGCTGGCGGGGGCTGTCAGCGTAGCTGACTGGGGGTGGTTTTCTGGGGGGGTCTGATGAGAATGGTGGTTTGACTGACCACCCTCAGTCCCGCTTCGCGGTTCAGCTCCCGCCAGCGGGAGCGACTGTCTCCTGCTTTGCCCCCCTCGTGGAGGGCCGAGCCGTGAAGCAAACGTCGGAGGCGTTTGTAGGCGAGGTGCGAGCGACAGCGAGCCAGTATTGAGCCTGCCGAAGGCAGTCCGTAATTGCAGGACGCTGTCAGCCGTAGCGAAGACTGAGGGAGCGCCACCTGCTTCATCAATTCGATGTTCGGGGAATCCAGTTCTCGCCCCCCTCGGTGGGAGGGCCGAGTATATATAGCAACGACGGAACCGTCGCTTACTCGATTACATCCCTCGGCCCCCTCGGTGGAGGGGGCTGTCAGCCGTAGGCTGACTGGGGGAGCGTACCCGCTTCATCAATTCATCGCCACTATCGTTTTCCGCCCCTATCTCCCCTCAGCCATCTGTCGCTGCCGGTTCCCACTCACAAGGGGAGCCGGGATCATCTTTTCCCCTACTTATCCACATTTTCCACTATGCCGTAAAGTTATCCACATTCTATGCACACCATAGCGTTATCCTCGCAAAACGGCGTCATCAAGCCGTTTGTGAACCCCAAAATTCACGCTCGCCGACCAAGTCACCTCGACTTATCCACAGTTATCCACAATGCTGTGCACAACTTAGGGCATGTCCACCGTGTTTATTTATCTGATGGGTTGAGTGGCGACGCTGACGCTCGCACCATGCGTGGTGTTGTTTGAAAACCTACGCGTGGGAGGGGACTTCAGCGTGTGGCGCGTCGTGCGGCGCGTTTGCGGT
>NZ_WBVT01000013.1 GCF_009193355.1 Bifidobacterium leontopitheci | reverse complement strand
GCCCCAGACACCCTGCCAAACCCCGCCCGTCCCACTCCGCAACGCGCCGACATGCCCATTCCCGAAGCGTTGTACGGGCGATGCGTTAAGATACCGTCTGCTTAAGCTCAATTGTTCGAACGAAACAGAGGAATAACAAATGGCACTGCCAAAGTACAAGACCTCGCGCGCCAACACGCATTCGCGTCGCGCGAACTGGAAGGCGACTGCTGCCCAGACCATCGCTTGCCCGAACTGCGGCGAGCCGACCCTGCCGCACATGGCCTGCCCGGCCTGCGGCTCCTACCGCGGTCGCGTCTACCGTTCCGCCATTCGCTCCGCTCACACCAAGTGATCGCAGCCGAGTGCAGCTAACGAAGGAAGGCCCTGCCATCGACGGGTGGCGGGGCCTTCGCATATCCGTCTGACCGTCGTCTGGCCGTCGCAACGCCGACGCTCAACCAACATCCCATCCCAAAGGAGCACCATGACCGAACCACGCGACGAACTGTTCGCGGCGCTGGGAGCCACCATCAGCCCTGACCTGTTCATCCAGGCACTCACCCACCGTTCGTTCTCGCACGAGCACCCTGGCACCAAGAACTACGAACGGCTGGAATTCCTCGGCGACGCCGTGCTGGAACTGGTCGCCACCGAAACGCTGTTCACCATCCACCCGGACATGACCGAAGGCCAGCTGGCGAAGATGCGCGCGAAGGCCGTCTCCGAGGAGGCGCTCTCGAAGATCGCCCGCGAGAAGCTGCACGTCGGCCCGTTCATCCTGCTCGGCCACGGCGAGATGGAGGACGGCGGCGCCGACAAAAGCTCGATCCTGTGCGACATCGTCGAGTCGCTCATCGGCGCGACGTTCCTCGAGCACGGCATCGAGGGTGCGCGCAAGGTCGTGCACCGGCTGGTCGACGACACGCTCAAGGAGGTCGCCACCGAAGGCCCGGCGCTCGACTGGAAGACCTCGCTGACCGTCAAAGCGCACGAGCTGGGACTCGAGGAGCCGCGCTACCGCATGAGCGTATCCGGTCCCGAGTATGCGCAGGAGTTCACCGCCAAGGCGACGATCGGCCCCGACGACGACATCATCGGCCGCGGTACCGGCACCAGCAAGCGCAAGGCGCAGCTGGCCGCCGCCGAAATGGCGTGGCATGCGCTCGACGCGTACGCGAAGGAGCATCGCGGCGGCCGCAAGTAGACCGCGCGGCGGCCGCGACGGCATCGTCGCGACATCACAGCGACACCGCCGCGATACCACATGACGGACAGACCGGCCCTGCGCGAGGCCGTACTGTCAGCCATGTGTCTAAACTGAAACATACGAAATCACGGACGCCGCAGCCACAAGCGAGCGCGCATCGTCGAGGCGGCCACCCCGCGGCGGAACGAACGGTCCGCGGGGTGCGGCCGACGTCAGGGAACGATTTTGAGTTGAGAGGACAACATGGCTCTACCCACACCATTGCAGGCATTCAGCGGGGTTCCGAAGACCACGGCCGCGCCGGACAAGCAGACGGTCGTCGACGGTGAGAAGATGACCGGCGCCCAGGCGCTGGTCCGTGCGCTGGAGGATCTGGGCGTCAAGGACGTGTTCGGCATCCCCGGCGGCGCGATCCTGCCCGTCTACCATCAGATCAAGGACGACACGAAGTTCCGTTTCGTGCTCATGCGGCACGAGCAGGCTGCCGGCCACGCGGCCGAAGGCTACGCGGTGGCGACCGGTGAGGTGGGCGTGTGCATCGTCACTTCCGGCCCGGGCGCGACGAACGTGGTCACCGCCATCGCCGACGCGAACATGGACTCCGTCCCGATGGTCGTCATCACCGGCCAGGTGGGTGTGGGCGCGATCGGCACCGACGCCTTCCAGGAGGCCGATATCGTCGGCATCACCTACCCGGTCACCAAGCATTCGTATCTGGTCACCAACGCGCAGGACATCCCGCGCGTGCTCGCCGAAGCGTACTACATCGCCCGCACCGGCCGCCCCGGTCCGGTGGTCGTGGACCTGACGAAGACCGCGCAGACCGGCTCCATGTACTACTCGTGGCCGCAGCGCATGATCCTGCCCGGCTACAATCCGACGCTCAAGGCGCACGGCCGCGTGCTGTCGGACGCGGCGAAGCTGTTCGAGCAGGCGTACCGTCCGGTGCTGTACGTCGGCGGCGGCGCGGTCCGTTCCAACGCGAGCGCCGAGGTGGCGAAGCTCGCCGAGGTCACCGGTGCGCCGATCGTCACCACGCTGCCGGCTCGCGGCATCGTGCCCGACTCGAACCCGAAGAACCTCGGCATGCTGGGCATGCACGGCACGGTCGCGGCGACCGGCGCCGCCCAGCGAGCCGACCTGCTCGTCGCCATCGGCGCGCGTTTCGACGATCGCGTCACCGGTAATCTGGCGGCGTTCGCACCGGCCGCGCGCGTCATCCACATCGACATCGATCCGGCGGAGATCGGCAAGAACCGTCAGCCGGACGTGCCGATCGTCGGCGACGTGGCGACCGTGCTGCGCGACCTGATCCCCGAGATCGAACGTTCGCAGGCGATTCACGGCAAGCCCGACCTCACCTACTGGTGGAAGGAGCTTGACGGGCTGCGCAAGGATTATCCGATCGACTATGACCAGCCGTGCGACCAGCCGACCGACGGCTCTCTACAGCCGCAGTGGGTGGTGCGTCAGCTGTCGAAGCACGCCGACCCGTCGACGATTTGGGTGACTGGCGTCGGCCAGCATCAGATGTGGGCCAGCCAGCTGGTGGACTTCGAGAATCCGCATTCGTGGATCTCCTCCGGCGGTCTGGGCACGATGGGCTTCGGCCTGCCCGCGGCCATCGGCGCGGTCGCCGGCTCGCAGCGTGAGTTCGGCGGCAAGAAGCCGGTGTGGCTGATCGACGGCGACGGCAGCTTCCAGATGACCTCCGAGGAGCTGGCAACGGCCACGCTCGACGGCACGCCGCTGAAGATCGCCATCCTCAACAATTCCGTGTACGGCATGGTCCGCCAGTGGCAGACGCTGTTCTTCGACCACCATTACTCGCAGACCAACCTGCTGGACGGCGAGGCGCGTGAGAACACGCCGGCCGACGAGTTCGTGGACGTTCCCGATTTCGTCAAGCTCGCCGAGGCGTACGGCTGCGTGGGCCTGCGCGCGTTCACCGAGGAGGAGGCCGTCGCGGCGATCGAGAAGGCGAACGCGATCAACGACCGTACGGTGCTCATCGACTTCCGCGTGTGGAAGGACGCCATGGTGTGGCCGATGGTCGCGGCGGGCGCGTCGAACGATGCGGTCACGTACCGTCCGGGCACGCAGCCGCTGCTGCGGCAGGGCGGCGATGGTGCGGCGGAAGGCACCGGTGCGGCGCAGAGCGACCGCGCGTGAGCTGAGCCAGGTTTTCAGGCAGTAAGGAGAATGTGATTATGGCTGTGTATCCCGCTTCCCGGCCCGGCTCCGAGCGTCACACGCTGTCGGTGCTCGTGGAGAACCGTCCTGGCGTGCTGGCCCGTATCGCCGGCCTGTTCGCGCGTCGTGCGTTCAACATCAACTCGCTGTCCGTCTCGCCGACCGAGCGTCCGGACATCTCGCGTGTGACGGTCACCGCCGACGTGGAGGCCGTGCCGCTCGAGCAGATCATCAAGCAGCTCAACAAGCTGCTGCACGTGCTGAAGATCGTCGAGCTCGACCCGAACACGACGGTCGAGCGTGAGCTGGTGCTCATCAAGGTGGCCGCCGACCAGACGAACCGTTCGGATGTGCTGGAGATTGTGCGTCTGTTCCGTGTGCGCGTGGTCGACGTGAATCCGGAGTCGCTGACCATCGAGGCGACCGGCGCGGAAGGCAAGATCGACGCGCTGCTCGGCCTGCTCGAGCATTACGGCGTAATCGAGCTGGTGCGTTCCGGCGCGGTCGCCGTGACGCGCGGCCCGAAGGCGCTCAGCGAGAAGGTCATCGGTTCCGAGATCAAGGGGCGGTGACGGCTTGCCGCGGCTGTGCTGCGGCTGCGGCGTTGTGGCTGCCGGCGTTGCGGTTGCGGCGTGACGTTTCGTGCATGACCGGCGTGTGGCGTGTGCCATGCGCCGGTTTTTTGTTGGACGTATGTGCTAGCATTATGCTAGCAAACGTTGGTTGGTGGATGAACGGAGGGGATTATGGCTGGAAACACCATCACCATCAGGAAGATGTCCGATGAGGATGTCAGCAAGCTGAAGGAGGTTGCGGCGAGCAATCATCGATCCATGGAGGCTCAGGCGCGTTCGATACTTGAGGAGTATCTGGCGGGCTATGTCGCCCACAAGATAATGACGACGGGCGACCTGATCGCCGAGATGCACCGTCTGCTCGAGGGGGAGGGGCTTGGCCCTGATGAGGATCTTGTGCCGCCTCGAGATACGTATATGCGCCCTGTCGATTTCGATGATGACGATGATTGTTCTTGACACCAATGTGGTCAGCGAAATCGCGTGTAAACAGCATCCGAATTCTGCGGTAGTCGCATGGGTGGAACGGCAGCTGCTGCGGAATTTGTTCACGACGAGCATCACCATTGCCGAATTACTGTATGGCGTCGCCTTGCTGGACTCGTCGCATAGGAGGAGTCGATTGGAGGCGTCGATCGAGTCTTTCGCGGATACGCTCGCTGATCGGACTTTGACGTTCGATGCCGAAGCCGCCGCCTATTATGCGATCATCGCGGCCGGGCGAAGGCGGGATGGACGGCCCATCGGCGTGCAGGACGCGATGATCGCGGCCATCGCGCGCGCCCACGGGGCGTCCGTGGCGACCAGGAACGTCAAGGATTTCGAAGGCACAGGGGTCGACGTCATCAATCCATGGGAGGAGGTCGCATAAGAACGTCATTGGCGCACCTCTTGCCCCGCTGGCGGGCTCTGTCGCCTGTGGTCGGCAGGGCGTCATGGGCGATTAGCTCTCGCCCCCGCTGGCGGACGCTGTCAGCGCAGCTGACTGGGGTGGTCCTCGGCCCCCTCGTTGGAGGGGCAGACAACACCGGCAAGGTGACCCGCACGTACAAGGTCCCTCGGCCCCCTCGGTGGAGGGGCAGACGGCGAGCTTGACCTGCTCATGCGTGGTGGTGGTCCTCGGCCCCCTCGGTGGAGGGGGCTGTCAGCCGAAGGCTGACTGGGGGAGCGTCACCCCCTACGCGGATAGAGCTGCTACGCAGGGATTCCGGCTTGCGATCCTTCCGGGATGAAACGTGGCGACACGCGTTGCAGGTTTTCCGAAGGTGCAGCGTCTACCGTACGAATTCGAGTAGTGTGCAAGGAGCGGCGTTCATTTCACCGTCGACTGAGGAAGGGGGCAGTGCAACATGGTGAGTTTTCCCGCGACGGCTCCGGTCGAGGTCAGGAGCGATGAGGACGTGCGCGAGCTGTCCGTATACCTGATGCGGTTCGAGCGCCCGCGGATCGTCGTGGTGGTGACCACGGATCAGGACGGCGGAGAGCCGCTGATTGACCCGGAGGCGCTGTTCCGCGACTACGCCGGCAAGGGCGAAGGCATCGACGTGGCGGTGATCCGGTCCATGCGCAACACGCACCGGCTGTCCGACCGCATCTCCCAGCGGCTGTCCGTCTATCAAGGCGCCGTGCGCATCTACCCCAAGGATGGTGCGTGGCAGGAGCCCGGCAACTACCGGCTGTCGCCGCTCTGCCTGCCGCCGCGGGATCTGACGCGGTTCGACCGTTCCGTGCGCGACGCCATCGACGTCGAACTGCGGCGCGCGGAACGTATGCAGGAGGATCGGGACCGGGCAGGACGGTCCGCGTCTCCGACGTGGGATTCCGGCAGGTCCGCCGCCTCCGATGCTTCACCAGCTGCAGTCGGCGCATCCGTCGACGCTGACTTGTCGGCATCCCGCTCGAGTCAGTCCGGTCAGGGCCCGAAAGGCCGGCCGTCCATCCGGCAATCCGCGCAACTGGTGTCCTCAACACAGACGTCGTCACCACAGACGTCGTCAACACAGACATCATCGACACAGACGCTGTCAACACAGACGTCCGCAGCCCAAACGTCGTCAGCGAGTCCGACCGTGCCGGCCGGACTCGACTGCGACTACGACGGCCTGAGCGGCACGGTCATCGCGGTCGCCAGCGACGACGAGGCCGAACGTCTCGCGGCGTACCTGACCTCGCCGGACCGCACGCGTCCGGCCGTCGTCGTGTCCCGTCGCTTCGGCAAGGCGCTGTTCAACGCCGAGCTTATCGCACGCAAGCTCACCGACGTTGCGAAAGTGTTTGAACTGACCACGCCACAGTCCTCATGGGGGCTCTCCGGAGCGATGCCTCCCGGCACCAAGGTCTACAACGGATCGGCCAGACTGTACCCGATCGGCATCGACTGGGTGGACGACCCATCGGAGCTGCGGTACTACATCGGCTGGTCCGAAGCGGAACTCAAGACGCTGACCTATACGCTGATCGACAACGCCGTCGGCATGGTGGCGCGCAGCTACTCGTCGACGGTCACGACGCAGCGCCCGCAGATTGTACAGGGGCGCATCGGCGCGGTGTACGACGGTCGTGGCATCGCCATGATCGACGACGGTGACATGGCATCGGTCGTGCTCCCCGAAGCGTACGAACGGTACGGGTACGGTCACGTCCTGCGCAAAGGCCAGCTGATCCGCGGCATGTACGACCCGCAGTCGCACACGGTCGTCGTGACGCCCGACCGGCAGGACGCGCGGCAGGCGCTCGCCGCCTACGATAGCGGCCAGACCGTGCTCGCCAGAGTCGACAAGGTGACCGCCGCCCAGTGCGTCGTGGAACTGTTCCCCGGCGTATCCATCCGCATGGGCACCGAGGACGAGACCGGCATCACCGACATGCGCGACCTCGCGTCCGCCGGCATGGTCCTGCCGATTTACATCGCCGTCAAGGGCACGGTCGACGCCGACGGCGACTACCAGCATGACTGGCTACTGTCCATCACCGACGCCGACGTGGACCAGGTGCGCCCAGCACCGTCCCTGCTGGTGTCCGGGCCGCCGTGGCTCGACCCGAGCGACATGGAGACGCGCAGGATTCCCGACCGGTCGGCGGGCGACACGGCGATGCTGGGCGCGCAGTTCGACTCCGTGCAGGCGATGGCCGACTTCCTGACCGGGCCGGACGGGCGGATCGACGTGTCCGCGGCGGACGACGTGTTCCAGTATCTGACACAGTTGCAGCATGAGATGCAGCAGCTGCGCGACAGCGAGAAGACGGCGTCCGATCGGGTCGAGGGCATGAAGGCGAAGATGCGGCAGAAACAGCGGGAGAACGCCTATAACGGCAGCCAGTACAAGTCGCTGGTGCCATTGTTCGCCGACGCGGACGAGGGCCGGCGCTTCGAACGCGAGCAGATGGACATGATGGTCCGCCGCGCATGGGCGATACGACTCGGCCCGGCCGAGAAGAAGGATCATCCGCTGCCACGAAAGTGGGGGTACTCCGACTGGTTCTTCGACACGCTCGCCGCCACGCGCATCAATGTCGGCAAGGTGGTCGATGTGATGGTCGAAGTACTGATTGGCCGCGACATCCAGCTCGCCGGACGGCAGAACCACCGGCTGCGCACCGGACCGGGCGGTGACGACCCGTATCGGCTTGGCCCGAACGGCGAGACCTGCTTCCGCGACTCGCTGCAGGTCGGTCAGGCGGCGGCGCGCCGGCTGCACTACATGCGGTCTGCCGACAACACCGTCACCTTCACCTCCGTCCGCAACCACGACGACTTTGCCCTGTGACGTCGCCTTGTGACGTCGTAGCGATTGCGCGGATGACGTGCGAGCGACAGCGAGCCAGCATTGAGTTTGCCGAAGGCAATCCTCAATTGCAAGACGCTGGCAGCGAAGTTGACCGTCCCGCACCTTGGCCCTCTCGGTGCAGGACGCTGGCAGCCGTAGGCTGACTGGGGGAGCGTCACCCGCTAGCCACTCTCCTGCAGCCCTTACAGCACGGTGATATCGGTGCTGATCGCCGGCTCGCCCTTCATCAGGCTCTGCGCGGTGATCGGCAGCTCGCTCAACGCCTTCGCACGATACTCGTGCGCGGCAGTGATGGCGTCATGGCCCTGATACTGCGAATCGATCTCGCCATGGTCCACATAATCCACGAGCAGGTCCTTCCACCCCTCGGCAGGCTGGTATGCCGCCAGCTGCTCCTCGGAGCCGGAGATCACATGCTCGACGTCGGCAAGCCCATACTCGTACGAACGGTACGCCAGCTTGCGGCCGGGAACGCTCGCCTTGTCCTTCGACTTCTTCGCGACCGGCTGCATCTCGCCGTCCGCGCCCTCGCGCTCGGTGAGCTTGTACACCATCGCGCAGGTGGGCGCGCCCGATCCGGTCACCAGCATCGTGCCCACGCCGTACGAATCGACGGGCGCGCTCTGCAGCGCCGCCAGCGCGTACTCGTCCAGATCGTTCGTGACGGTGATGCGCGTGTTGGTCGCCCCCAGCGCGTCCAGCTGGTTGCGTACGCGCTGCGCCAGCGACGCAAGGTCGCCGGAGTCGATGCGCACGCCGCCCAGCTCAGGCCCTGCCACTTCGACCGCCGTCTTCACGGCCTCTTCGATGTTGTACGTGTCGACCAGCAGCGTCGTGTTCTTGCCCAGTGCGGCGATCTGCGAGGCGAACGCGCTGCGCTCGTCGTCGTGCACGAGCGTGAAGCAGTGGGCCGCCGTGCCGATGGCCTTCAGCCCGTACATCTGCGCGGCCAGCAGGTTCGCCGTACCCTGGAATCCGCCGATCACCGCGGCGCGGGCCGCCGCGACCGCCGACCACTCGTTGGTGCGGCGTCCGCCCATGTCCATGCACGGACGGTCCTTCGCCGCGGAGACCATGCGCGAGGCCGCCGAGGCGACCGCCGAATCATAGTTGAGGATGCTCAGCACCAGCGTCTCCAGCAGCGTGCACTCGCCGAACGTGCCCTCGACCTGCAGGATCGGCGAGTTCGGGAAGAACATTTCGCCTTCGCGGTACCCCTTGATCGACCCCGAGAAATGCAGGTTTTCCAGCCACTTGATGGTCTGACGGCTCACCACCTTGCGGTCGGCGAGGAATCGCAGGTCCTCATCGTCCAGGTGGAAGTTCTCGAGCGCGTCCAGGATGCGTCCGGTGCCGGCGACCACGCCGTATCGGCGTCCCGCGGGCAGGTGCCGCGTGTACACTTCGAACACGCATTTACGATTCGCCGTGCCGTCCTGCAGGCAGGCGTCCAGCATCGTGTACTCGTACATGTCCGTCATCAACGCCGGTGAATGATCCATCAGGTGCCCCCTTGGTGCTGTTGTGCTGTGCTGTTGCGGCGGCCGCGGCGGCTGTGGCGTGGCCGCGGTCGCCGGTTTTTCGCTGCATACCAGCTTACTCCACCGAGTTTATTCGTCACGCGTCGTCATACATCGTCACGTGGGTCGGGCGGTCCGTGTGACGTGGGTGTCGTAGCTGTTGCGGTTGCTGGGTTTTGACGACATGCGTCACGTGGTCCGGGCGGCCCGCGTGACGGTATCGCTGGCTCCGGCATCGTCACGTGCTCGATTTTGTCACTGTGCTCGCCCGAGCGGAGGGTGGTGCGATTATGGATGTTGCGCATGAGACGTAGGACTGCGACATGAGCGCGGACTCGCCCAGCTGCGGGGACGTCGCGTGTGGGGATGTTTTGCGTGCGAGGTGGCTGCGTTGCGCACGGCGTACTTGCATTGTGCGCGGCGGGGATACGGCGCGCGAGAGAGATCCTGCATTGTGCGCGGCGGGGATACGGCGCGTGGCAGGTTTGCGGTGCGCGGCGGGGATACGCTACGTGCGGGGGACTACAGTGGATGCCATGAGATTCTTCGCGGGATTATGGCGTCTGGCCATCGCGGCCATGTGTTTCGTCGGCACGTATGAGGCATGGCACAAGCCGCAGTTCTGGACGTATTTCACGTTCCAGGCGGGGTTCGTGCTCGGCTTCGTCATGTTGTGGGCCGGCGCGGCGAGCATCCTGCGCGGCGTGCAGCCGCCCGCATGGCTCAAGGGGTGCGTCACCGTGTACGCGGTCATCACCGCCGTGGTCGCGTTCCTCATGATGCCACCCGACGACCCGGCCTACGTGCCGCAGGTCCTCGGCCTGATGACGAACACATGGCTGCATCGCGTAGCGCCGATCATGGCGGCCGCCGACTTCGTGCTCTTCGACGGCCATCGCCGGTTCCGCTGGCATTACATGTTCTCCTGGCTGGCGTACTTCCCCGCGTATCTGGCGTTCGTGATGATTCGCGCCGCGATCTGGCCGCATTCCGGACCGGCGGCCGGCGGCAACCCGTACCCGTACGCGTTCATCGACCCGAACGCGCTCGGCTGGACCGGCTTCGCCATGAACTGCGGCAAGCTTGCCCTAGGATTCCTTGCCATCGGATTCGTCACGTTCCTCATCGACCGCATCCTGCCGGAACGCCCCCTGCTCGGTTGATTCGTCTCGTCCCTTCCTCCTGTTTCGTCCCTTCTTTCCGTCTCATTTTCCTTTCGCTTTGCTTTTCTCCCGTCTCCCCGCCCCATCTCTCCCCATCTGCAAGTTGCACATTGTGCAACTTCGGGAAAATATGTGCGCAAAGCGTGAAGAACGGTCTCAGATTGTGTACCTTGAGGTGCACAATCCGGGGCTGGTACGCCGTAAGTTGCACATTGTGTATCTTGCGGGTCTCTGCCAGCCTGGCCAGCCCACTGGCCGGCTCGGCAGCAACCCCGCCGACCCGCCCGCCGACCCGCCGACATGCCGGTCAGCCCGGTTAACTTGGCCAGCCTGGCCAGCCCGCTGGCCGGCTTGGCAGCAACCCCGCCGACCCGCCGCTCCACCCGGCCATCCGCTTGGCCCGTCATCCGCTCCATCCTGCAGCCCGCAGGTGTCGAGCGCGGCGGTAGGCTGGAGGCATGGTTGAAATCACAGATACACTCGGCGACCAGTCCATCACCCGTCAGGACGGCCGCAAGGTCGATCAGCTGCGCCCCGTGCGCATCACCCGTCACTTCACCGACGTCCCCGAAGGCTCCGTGCTCATCGAATGCGGCAACACGCGCGTCATGTGCACCGCCACGTTCACCGCAGGCGTGCCGCGCTGGCGTCAGGATTCCGGCCTCGGCTGGGTCACCGCCGAATACGCGATGCTGCCGCGCGCCACCAAGGAGCGCACCGACCGCGAGTCCGTCAAGGGCAAGGTCGGCGGCCGCACGCACGAGATCAGCCGTCTGGTCGGCCGCTGTCTGCGCGGCGTCGTCGACATGCAGGCGCTGGGGGAGAACCAAGTGCAGATCGACTGCGACGTGCTGCAGGCCGACGGCGGCACCCGCACCGCCTCCATCACCGGCGCGTACGTGGCGCTCGTCGACGCGATGCACTGGGCGGAGGCCAACGGCCACATCGCATCCGCCGACGCCGTGCTCAAGGATGTCGTTTCCGCGGTGTCCGTCGGCGTCATCGACGGCACAGCGATGCTCGACCTGCCGTACCCGGAGGACTGCCGTGCCATGACCGACATGAACGTCGCGATGACCGGTTCCGGCACGTTCATCGAAATCCAGGGCACCGCCGAGCATCGTCCGTTCAACCGCAGCGAACTGAACACGCTGCTCGACCTCGCCGAAAAAGGCAACAAGCAGCTGCAGGCCGCCCAGCAGGCCGCGCTCGCGCAGGACTGAGACATCCCAACCCACTGCACCCCCATCGCAAGGAGACCCATGAAACTCGTCGTCGCCACGCACAACGAAGGCAAGCTCGTCGAAATCCGCCGCATCCTCGCCGCCGACCTCGGCGCGGACGCCGACCGCATCGAACTCGTCTCCGCAGGCAGTCTCAACCTGCCCGACCCGGTGGAAACCGGCGTCACCTTCCAGGAGAACGCACTGCTCAAGGCCCGTTTCGTCGCGAAACTCACCGGACTGCCGGCGCTCGCCGACGATTCCGGCCTCATCGTGGACGTGATGGGCAACGCGCCCGGCATCCTGTCCGCGCGCTGGGCCGGACGGCACGGCGACGACGCGGCGAACAACGCGCTGCTGCTCGCCCAGATCGCCGACATCCCCGATGGCAAGCGGACCGCGCGCTTCCGTTGCGCCGCCGCACTGTCGGTGCCGGGCGAGGACGGCGAGACGACCGACACCGTCGAGATCGGCGAAATGCCGGGCCGCATCATCCGCGAGCCGCGCGGCGAGCACGGCTTCGGCTACGATCCGCTGTTCGTGCCCGACGATCAGCCGGGCGAGCTGACCAGCGCCGAGCTGGAACCTGCCGCCAAGAACGCGATCTCGCACCGCGGCAAGGCGATCAAGGCCATCGTGCCCGCCATCGAAGCCCTGCTGCGCTAAGCGGTGCCGGGGCGCATGCCGCTCGCGCCAGCGCCCCGGCACCCCGCACCCCGCTACAGCAGGAAGTTCACGCCGGTCATCAGCACAATCGCGATGATCGCCGACGTGGCCAGCGTGAACCCCGCAAGCCGCGCATTGCCGAGCACCCGGTCGGTGAACAGCGTCGAGAACACGGCCGTCGGCGCGAGCGACAGCATCACCGCGGCCTTGCGCACCGTAACGTCGAACGGCAGCAGAAACCAGCAGCAGGCGGCGAACACCACGCCGAGCGGCAGCCGCCAGCCGAGCACCTGCACCACGTCCAGCACATCCTTGCGCGTGCGCGGCAGGTCCATGAGCATGCCGACCATGAACACCGAGCAGAACGAGTTCGCGTCGGCGACCGGCTGCAGCAGCGTCGGCACGAACGACGGTATCGTCAGCCCGAACACCATGACCACGATCATCAGCATGTACACGTCGAACGGCACCGACGTGAGGAATCCGCGCGCGATCTGCCGCGCCTTCGCGCGTCTCGCCAGCCGCCTGGCGTCGCGGTCCGCGGGCCGCTGGTACGGCAGCGTCGGCGCGGAGCCGGCATGCTGTTCGGCGAGCGTGTGGTTCATGTCGATGTGCAGCAGCGACGTGGTCATCACGTTCGAGCCGGCGGTGACGATCACCGAATTGCCGATGTCGAACATGGAGGCGGTGACCAGCGCGGACGGTCCCATGAACGCCTGGATCACGGGGAAACAGAAGTTGCCCACGTTGAAGCCGGAGCAGTTGAGCATGAGGAACGCGCGGTCGGCGACCGGCCGGCGCCGCGTCGTCAGGTAGAGGAGCAGTACCGGCACCGCGCCGAACACGAGTGAGAACAGCGAGATCAGCAGCATGCTGAGATGGTGCGGACTCGTCGCGAACGAGACGACCACGGCGGCCGGCAGCGTGAAGTCGAAGACGACGACCTGCATCACGCGGTAGTCGCGTGGGCGGAACAGTCCGGCGCGTTTGACCAGGTAGGCGGCGAAGATGATGAGCAGAAAGGCGACGGGTTTGAGCAGCGCGATCATATGCGGTCCTTCTTCCGCTTGACTTCCGCTTGGGTGAGACGTTCGCCGGCGGCTTGGGGCGGTCCGTCGGATGCGGCCGTCCGGTAGTCCGGGCAACGAAGCGTGCGCGAGATGGGACTCGAACCCACACGTACAAGACACAGGAACCTAAATCCTGCGCGTCTACCAATTCCGCCACTCGCGCGAGTCCGGCCTGCCGTGCGACGTCTGCGTGGTCCGCTGGAACGTGGGCGCCCGCCGGGACGTGACGCGAAAAGCGGCCGGATACACAAAACCCTAGGCGGTGAGGCCTAGGGATTGAGGTGAGCCACTTGACAGAATCGAACTGTCGACCTGCTCATTACGAGTGAGCCGCTCTACCGACTGAGCTAAAGTGGCGGTGTTTTCGGCTTTCCTGCCGGACTTCGGTACCGTCCAGCAAGTGAAACCTGCGCACAAGAAGAAGACTATACAGTATCGTTTTCGCTTACGCAAGTCGGCGTGGCGCGTTGGATCGTGGTGCGCTACGGCGCTCGCGAGATGTTCGTTTTCCGTTAACCTTGAGTATTTTTTGTTTGATTCTGTCCGCTTTTGTGAGTATCTTGAGTACTGATGTAACCGGCGGGGCCTGCCCCAAGGGGAAGGCCGGTTGCCGATTCACAAGGTGACGGTTCCCGCGTCTTCGCGGAACACCACGGGCGTGCGGGGGTCGTCACGGGATGACAGTGATGATGAAAGGACCGATAATGGCCATCAATCCTCCTATTGACGCCACGAAGACCCCCGCGTGGGTCGCGCTGCAGAAGCACTACGACGAGCTGCAGTCCGAAGGCATCAGCCTCAAGAAGTGGTTCGCGGAAGAGCCCGACCGCGTCAAGGAGCTGAGCTTCGACGCCGGCGACCTGCACTTCGATCTGTCCAAGAACCTCATCAAGCCGGAGACCCTCAAGCTGTTCGCCTTCCTCGCCGATGAGGTCAAGCTGGGCGACCGCATCAAGGCCATGTACCACGGCGAGCACATCAACAACACCGAGGACCGCGCCGTGCTGCACACCGCGCTGCGCCGTCCGGAAGAGGACGAGGGCAAGTACATCGTCGACGGCCAGGATGTCGTCAAGGACGTGCGCGACACCCTCAAGCGCATCTACGCCTTCGCCGACGACGTGCGCTCCGGCAAGTGGACCGGCATCACCGGCCGTAAGATCGAGACCGTCGTCAACATCGGCATCGGCGGTTCCGACCTGGGCCCCGTCATGGTGTACGAGGCGCTCAAGCCGTACGCGGACGCCGGCATCTCCGCCCGCTACATCTCCAACATCGACCCCAACGACCTGGCCGAGAAGACCAAGGGCCTCGACCCGGAGACCACGCTGTTCATCATCGTCTCCAAGACCTTCACCACGCTGGAGACCCTGACCAACGCCCGTGAGGCCCGCACCTGGCTGCTCGAGGAGCTCGAAGCCAACGGCGCCATCGCCGCCGGCGACGAGGCCGCCCGCGCCGAAGCCATCAAGAAGCACTTCGTCGCCGTCTCCACCAACCTGGAGAAGGTCGAGGAGTTCGGCATCGACCCGACCAACGCGTTCGGCTTCTGGAACTGGGTCGGCGGCCGCTACTCCGTCGACTCCGCCGTCGGCACCTCGCTCGCCGTCGTCTTCGGCCCGGCCCGCTTCGAGGAGTTCCTGCACGGCTTCCACGAGATCGACGAGTACTTCGCCAACACCGCGTTCGAGAAGAACGTCGTCGTGCTGCTCGGCATGCTCAACGTCTGGTACCGCAACTTCTTCAAGGCCGCCTCGCACGCCGTGCTGCCGTACGATCAGTACCTGCACCGCTTCCCGGCCTACCTGCAGCAGCTGACCATGGAGTCCAACGGCAAGTCCGTGCGCTGGGACGGCACCCCGGTGACCACCGAGACCGGCGAGATCTTCTGGGGCGAGCCCGGCACCAACGGCCAGCACGCCTTCTACCAGCTGATCCACCAGGGCACCCAGCTCATCCCGGCCGACTTCATCGCGTTCGTCAACACGCCGAACCCGACCAAGGACGGCGATCAGGACGTGCACGAGCTGTTCCTCGGCAACTACTTCGCGCAGACCAAGGCGCTCGCGTTCGGCAAGACCGCCGACGAGGTTCGCGCCGAGGGCACCCCGGAGGAGATCGTCCCCGCCCGCGTGTTCACCGGCAACCGTCCGACCACCTCGATCTTCGGCGTGGCCCTGACCCCGTTCGCGCTCGGCGAGCTCATCGCCCTGTACGAGCACATCACCTTCGTTGAGGGCACCGTGTGGGGCCTCGACTCCTACGATCAGTGGGGCGTCGAGCTCGGCAAGCAGCTGGCGAAGCAGATCACCCCGGCCATCTCCAAGGATGACGAGGCCCTCGCCCAGCAGGACGCCTCCACCCAGAGCCTCATCGAGTTCTACCGCGCGAACCGCGAGTTCTGATTCCGCTGCGCTCCATCCGAACTCGCGGTTCCCGCGGCCGCGGCTGTGTCGTCTGGTGAATGGTCGTGCGACCATTCACTGCCGCGAGTTCTGATCGCCGCTGCGTCGGTTGCCTAGTCGCAGCTGACCGCAGCTGATTACGCCGTCCGGCACCCACCTCGGGTGTCGGACGGCTTTTCCATATGACGGACCGTACTCGGGACGGTCCTACGGGTACGTTCCGTTGTGGAAATATGACAAACCGTACTCTAACAACCGCTACGGGTACGGTCGGTTGTGAATTGCTGACGAAACGTACTCGGGGGCGGTCCTACGGGTACGGTCGGTTGCGAATTGCTGACGGACCGTACTCGGGGATGGTCCTACGGGTACGTTCCGTTGTGAATAGATGACGGACCGTACTCGAACCGCCGTTTAGAGTACGTTTGGTCGTGAATTGTTGACCGACCGTACTCGGGACGGTCGCTACAAGTACGTTCCGTTGTGAAAAAATGACAAACCGTACCCGAATCGCCGCTACGAGTACGGTCCGTTACCTGTGTGCGCGAACCTCCCACTGCCATGCGCGATCCGGCCGCAAAACTGCTTGCCATACGTATCGCCGTGCGAGTATCGTTAGGCATGATAAGGTTAACATCCCGCGTTCCGACGACGGACCGGCCACAAGCCGGCAAACAGCGAGGAGGCAGTACATGGTGGTTACGCATCAGACCGACTATCCGATGGCGGCGAAGGTCTATTTCACCCGAGACATCTCCCCGGAAGGACTCATGCGCGTCTACGAGGCGCTCGGAGCTCGTCCGCAAGGCAAGGTCGCAGTCAAGCTCAGCTCCGGCGAAGGCGGCAACACGCACTATCTGCAGCCGTCGCTCATCAAGGATCTCGTCCAGCGTCTCGACGGCACGATCGTCGAATGCAACACCGCATACCCGGGCACCCGCAATACCAGCGAACGCCACTGGCAGACCATCCGCGAGCACGGATTCACCGACATCGCCCCATGCGACATCCAGGACGAAGACGGCGAGATCACCATCCCCGTCGAAGGCGGCCGCCGCATCACCGGCGACATCGTCGGCTCCCACTTCCCCAACTACGACTACTACGCCGTGCTCTCCCACTTCAAAGGCCACGTGATGGGCGGCTTCGGCGGCGCGCTGAAGAACATCTCCATCGGCATGGCGTCCGCCGACGGCAAGCGCCGCCTCCACTCGGGCGGCGACAAGATCCTCGACAACCCGTTCGCCGGCGAGCAGGACGCGTTCCTCGAGGCGATGGCCGAAGCCGCGACCGCCGTGTTCAACGCGCTGCACGGCAACATGCTGTTCATCAACGTCATGAACAACCTCTCGGTCGACTGCGACTGCGACTGGCACCCGGCCGCCCCCGAAATGGCCGACATCGGCATCGCCGCCTCGCTCGACCCCGTGGCTGTCGACCAGGCGTGCGTCGACATGGTCTACGTCTCCAAGGACCACAACGACTCGCTCATCGAGCGCATCGAATCCCGTCACGGCATCCACATCATCGAGCACGCCGTCGAAATGGGTCTCGGCAGCCGCGAATACCAGCTCATCGACCTCGACAAGCGCTGAACCTGCCGCCTGCCGCGCGCACGTCGCATCGCGCGCGTCGTGACCCACGCTCGCCGCGCCGCACTCTCGCAAGAAAGAAGAACAACCATGCAATCATCCAACACTTCATCCGAATCCGTCGCACGCACGCTGCCGTCCGTGACGTACCAGACCGTCGCCGCGGCGCTCGCCGTCGTCGCCGCGGTCGTGCTGCCGCAGATCTTCCACGTCGTCGGCGCGGCTGTCGGCGCCGGACCGATGCTCGGCCAGACGCTGCTGCCCATGCACTTGCCGGTGCTGCTCGTCGGTCTGCTCGCAGGTCCGTTCGCCGGCGTCGCCACGGGTGCGCTCGCGCCGGTCGTCAGCTTCGCGCTCACCGGCATGCCGATGGCCGCGCTGGTGCCGTTCATGGTGATCGAGCTGGCGGCGTACGGCCTGTTCGCCGGCCTCCTGCGCGGTGTGCGGATGCCTGCCGCGGTGCCGTCCGTGCTCGGCTGGCTGATTCGGCTGGTCGGCGCGCAGGTCGCGGGGCGTCTCGTTGACGTGGTCGCCATCGTCGTTGCCGTCTCGCTGCTCGGCAACACGACGATGACGGTCGCGAGCGTGTGGACCGCCGTCGTCGCCGGACTGCCCGGCCTTGTGCTGCAGTGGGTTGCGGTTCCGGCGATCATGTTCGCCGTCGACCGTCGCCGCTGAACGCGCCCGACGCTGGGTGCCGGTTCTGGTCGTTCTGATTGCGGCAGTGTGTCACTCTGCTCGCCCTTGCACAGTGACACAGGTGTGAAACTCCAGTATTTGCAAGGGTTTTCGAGTGTGCGTCACTCCGCTCGGGCGAGCAGGGTGACGCACACCTTGATGTTTGGGTGCCGGGATGCGTCGCCGAGGTGAGGTGCCGACGAGGTGAGGCGTGACGTGACGAGGGATTGTGAGGTAAGTCGATGGCGAATGCGAGATGTGACGACGATCTGACCTGCGCGAGGGCGAAGCTGCTTGCCGACGACGCGCTCGGCTGCGTGGCCTGCCGCGGCGGCGAGACGCTGACCGGGACCGGGCGGGGCGTACGGCCGCTGCTGGTCTGGCTTGCCGAAGGACGCCGGCTGGACGGGTTCGCCGCAGCCGATCGCGTGGTCGGCAAAGGGGCGGCGTTGCTGTACGTGAGGCTCGGCGTGAGGTCCGTCTGGTCTGCGGTGATGAGCGAGGCCGGATTGTCGGCGTTGCAGGCGAACGGCATCGGGGCGTCGTATGGTTCGCTGGTTCCGGTCATCGAGAACAGGGCGCGTACCGGCATGTGTCCGATTGAGCGGTCGGTGGCGGATATCGACGATCCGGCCGCCGCCGAGCCGGCGATTCGTGCGGCCGTCGCCCGGCTGATGGCCGCACGTGCGTGAGCGTATGTGGTGCGACCCCGGCCTCCTCCGGCGCCGCTCGGCCATGCCCTGATGAGCGTGCGTGTGGGCGCCGGGGTTGGTTCCTTGGTGATGGGACGGCTACATGGAGCCGCGCGACGAGTGATGTTGAACCTGATGTTGAGCGTGGTCTGGGCGTTGGCTTGGCATGGGCGGTATTCCGTATTCTTAGGTGGTGTGCCGCTGGGCAGTGGCGTTTGTTGGCCTGAAAATGGGGGCGACGATGTTCGCTGTCGCGGTCGTCGAGGACCTAAAGGTACCTAAGAATAGGGAATGTCGCGGGATTATTGCCGTTTCCCAGCGTTGCCGACACGCCCGGAATGGTGGCATGATCGAACGATGCGGTTGGTGGAAACCGCGATAAACCGCCAATCACGCAACACGTATCGTTCGACCGTGCAGTCGTTCTCGGCGTGTCGCGTTCGGCTCGCCTGATTGTCGGCTGGATTCTGATCTTTTCGCCACGGGGATGTGGGGGAGCAAAGATATTACATGCGAGGCGTCTGATTGGTGCGTGCGCGCCTGTGAAGCGGCTGCCGCATGGCGATGCCGGTGGGTGCCGCGGGCCGATAGACGTGCTGGCCTGCACGTGGTTGCGGGCGAACACCCTTTCGAGCACGGTCGGTCATATTCTCACAACGGAACGTACTCAAACTGCCCCCTTCGAGTACGGTTCGTTAGGAATTCTCAACGGACCGTACTCGTAACGGCTCATCCGAGCACGGTCGGTCAGGATTTCACAACGGAACGTATTCGAACCAACCCCTCCGAGGGGACTGTCTCGTTGCGTGCGTAACCGGCATCTTCGCGTCACTCTGCTCGGGCGTGCACGGTGACACGTGTGCGAAAGCCCAGTTTTTGCAAGGGGTTTCGGCAACGCGTCACCGTGCCCGGGTGAGCAGAGTGACGCTGGGTGCGTCACAGCCCTTGGCGGCAGTACCCCACGCGCACCTTTACACACCCATTTACACACCCATGGGCGGGTCGTTTCCCGAGAACATGGTGCTGGTTGGAAACGGCCGCTGATATGGCTGTTTGAGGGTGTTTGTTACTGCCAGTCTGCCGATGTTGGTCGGGAAAGCCCGCTGTGGGCCGCTGGGCCGGTCGTTTCCCGTGAGCATGATGTTGGTGCTGGTTGGGAATGGCCGCTGATATCGCTGTTTGCGGGTGTTTTCCGCGAGAATAACGACCGTGCTGGTCGGGAACGTCCGCTGTGGGCCGATGAGCCGCGGGGCGAGCACATCCTGCAGATCCCGATCCCGGTCGGGAACGCCCGCTGTGGGCCGCTGGGCCGGTCGTTGTCCGAGAACATGGTGGCCGATGTTGGTTGGAAACGGACGCTGCGGACCGATGCGTTGGCCATCTCCCGCGAATGTGGCGCCGCGTTGACCAAAAACGCCAGCCAAGGCACTCGCTGTTGCCGCCGATGAGCGGCAACAGCCGTCGCCCTGCCCGATGGGCCACCCATCGAAACGCCACATGATTAAGCGCTTACATTATCCATCTTCCGAGACTATACTGATATCCCGTATGGTAACGCAAACATACCGCGCTACCCAGTGACAAGAACCGGCGGTGTCGCCGCAGGGAGCCCAGATTCCTCCCGCCGCGGCAACGCAGCCAGTCCCGTCGCGCAACCTTGGACGGCGCCTCGCCGTCCAAGACCAAGAAGGAGCATCCATGAAGCTGAAGAAGATCCTGGCCGGCATCGCCGCCGTCGCCACGCTCGCCACGGGCATGGCGTTCGGCGCCACCACGGCCAACGCCGACGCCGTCGACATGCCCGCCGACGCCACGCCATCCACCATCACGCTCAACAAGCCCGAAGGCGCGGACACGTCCCGCAGCACATACACCGCCTACCGGATCGCCGCCTACACCGACCCGGTCGTCGCCGACAACAAGCTCACCTCCGTCGGCCTCAACCCGGTCGACGGCAGCCAGTGGGACGCGAAGATCAGCGCCGCCATCAAGGCCGCCGGCATCGACACCACCGGCAGCAAGAGCAACCTGTACGCGCTCGCGAACCTCAACACCACGACCGACGCCGCCAAGCTGCGCGCGTTCGTCGACAACCTGTCCGTGCCCACCAAGCTCGGCTCCGACGAGCCGGCAGTCACCGGCACCACGCTCACCGTCGGCGAGGCGACCACCGTGCCAGATCAGGGCTGGTACTTCGTCACCGACTCGCACGGCACGAACCTGCTGGTCGGCACAGCGCTGACCGACGCGGCCGGCAACGTCTACACGACGCTCGTCAACACCGCCAACTCGCCGGCCACCGAACAGCAGCTCGGAGTCGTCGACGTCAAGCCCGAGCCCCCGGCCGCCGCGCCCACCGTCGCCAAGCGCGTCTACCGCGGCACCACCTACCGCAAGGCAACCGGCACCGCGAGCACCGCCAACATCGGCGACACGCTCACGTATGTCGTCTCCAGCGTGATCCCGACCACCACGGCAGGCCAGACCGCCGCGTTCACGTTCACCGACAACGCCTCCGCCGGTCTTGACGTCAACGCCGGCAGCATCAAGGTCTTCTACGACAACGACACCGACGACCGCTACAACGACGGCGACACGCTGCTCACCGCAGGTACCGACTACACGCTGACCGGTCCGACCGCGACCGCCGACGGCACCCTCACCAAGGTCACCGTCAACGACGTGACCGGCAACGACGGCAAAACCCTCGTCCTGCTGTACCAGGCCACCGCCACCAAGGCCGCGCCGAACCAGCAGGTCACCAACAGCGCCACCGCCACCTACGCCGACAGCGCCCCGTCCCAGCCGGCCACCACCAAGGTCAGCTTCGGCTGGTTCTCCATCAAGAAGGTCGACTCGCGTGCGGCCGGCATCAAGGGCGCCACGTTCACCGTGCGCGACTGGGACAACGGCGGCCAGCTCATCAAGTTCGAGAAGGGCAGCGCCAACGGCACGTGGGTGCGCGCCGCCGACCAGAACGCCACCGTCGACAATGTGAACGTCTTCACCGACATGCCGTCCAACGCGGGCGGCGCCCTGTTCATCTGGGGTCTCGCCTCGGGCGGCCGGTACACGGTCATGGAGTCCAAGGCGGCCGAAGGCTACGCGCAGCAGTACCGCGCCGGCTTCTACGTCTCGTTCGACGCGAACGGTTCGCCGTCCATCGTGCGCGACAAGTACCTTGACTCGTACAACCTGGTGACGCTGCGCAACAAGAAGGGTGAGATCACCAACGGCGGCACTGCCGATCCGGCCGTGTTCGCGCAGGTGCTCAACGTCAAGAACATCGCCGAGCTGCCGCTTACCGGCGGCACCGGCACCATGCTGTTCGCGGCGGCGACCGTCGTGTTCGGCATCGTCGGCGTCGCGCTGTTCAAGGTGGGCGGCTCTCGTCGCGCCCGCCGTCGGGTGCGCGCCTGACGGATTGACGGTCCGTCCGGCCGCTGCGTCCGTCTGCTGACATACGGACGGACGCGGCAGCCAGCCGCCTACTCCCGGTTTTCTCCCATTCGGGATGTGGTGGATGGGAGAAGTCCGGGAGTTTGTGATGATGGACTCCCGGTTTTCTCCCATTCGGGATGTTCCGGATGGGAGGAGTCCGGGAGTTGTGATGATGTACTCCCGTCTTTCTCCCATTGGGCGGTGTCGATATGGGAGGAATTCGGGAGTAGAACTGTTGGACTCCCGTCTTTCTCCCGTTCGGGATGTACTGGATGGGAGAAAACCGGGAGTCTGCCCTTATGTAGGTAAGATACTGGCAAAGATTGAAGGCGCAACGGGAAGGAGACAGCCTTGCAGCATCCGATGGGTGTCCCCGGTCCGTCCTCC
The DNA here is from genome assembly GCF_009193355.1 of Bifidobacterium leontopitheci. Taxonomy (GTDB): domain Bacteria; phylum Actinomycetota; class Actinomycetes; order Actinomycetales; family Bifidobacteriaceae; genus Bifidobacterium; species Bifidobacterium leontopitheci. The sequence goes on along the minus strand of NZ_WBVT01000013.1, from coordinate 47,957 downwards.
CCGAAGAACTCCGGCCGTGAGCCTGACGATCCTGCATCCAGCGCCGGCTCCGCGTCCGCTCCAGCTCCTGCGTCTGCTTCCGTCCACGACCCGGACCCATCTTCCATGTCGTCCGACGCCCTATCCGACGTCCTGCCCGGCGAGCCGATTCCCATCCCATCCGTCTCTGCTGCCGGCAACGTCCGCGTCCACGCCCACACTCCCGCGTCCGTCCCTTTCGCATCCCTCCTCGACCTGACCGACATCGCCGCCGGTCAGCGTCGCGACCGTCGCCGCGCCCTCATCATCCGCATCATCGCCGCACTGTGCATCGTCGTCGCCATTGTCGCGTCCGCCATACCGGCCGTCCTGCAGTGGCGTTCGTCGGCCGTCGCCTCGCGCACCGCCGCCGAGACCGAACGCGAGGTGCGCAGCTGGGTTCCTGACCGCCGCCGTGACGCGCTCGCCGCCGCGCGACGGTACAACGCGGCGCTCGCGGCCGACGGCCAGCCGGTGCTCGGCGAGCCGGTCGACCCGTTCTCGGCCTCCGCGAGCGGTGGCCTGGTCGATTACAAGGACGCCGTCTCCACGAAAGATGACCGCTACCAGTCGTTGCTGGACGCGGGCGGCGGTGTGATGGGCCGTGTGCGCGTGCCCAAGCAGTCGATCGACCTGCCGATCTACCACGGCACGTCCGCGCAGGTGCTCGCCCGCGGTGCCGGCCACCTGTACGGCACGTCGCTGCCGGTGGGCGGCAAGTCCACACACGCCGTGCTCACCGGGCATCGCGGACTTGTCGAGGCGCTCATGTTCACGAGGCTCGACGAAATGCATGAAGGCGACTATTTTTACATCGACGTCATGGGCAAGACCCTGACCTACCGCGTCGACCGCATCTCGGTCATCGAGCCGGACGACACGTCGCTGCTGAAGATCGTGCGCGGCGAGGACCGCGTCACGCTGATGACCTGCACGCCCTACCGGCTGAACACGCATCGGCTGCTCGTCTCCGGCGTGCGTGTGCCGGACCGTGCCGCGCCCGCCGCGCAATCCCAACAGGACCGGCGGCTTGCGCTCGGGCAGGGGATCGTAGTCGTCGGCGGCGTGCTCGCGGCGCTGCTGCTCGGCGCCGGCGTGTGGCTGCGTCGGCGATACCCCGACATCGAGCCGCGCCACGCCGCACAGTGAGTAACTGCGCGGCGAACGTGGGTGAGTAACGAACGTGACGGTACGGCGAGAGCGACGGCGAACATCGCACGCCGGCAACCATGCGCCTGCCGCCGCTCCCGTCCTGTCACCTCGCCTTGTCGCCCCAGAGACTGTCTCATTGCGTGTGTAACCGGCATCGTCGCGTCACTCTGCCCGGGCGTGCACGGTGACACGTGTGCGAAAGCCCAGTGTTTGCAAGGGGTTTCGGCAACGCGTCACCGTGCACGCCCGAGCAGAGTGACGCTGGGTACGTCGCAGCCCTTGACGGTCGTATCTCCGCACCCCCGCACGTTCGATACGTGGACGCTCACATCGCCGTAACACGGTCCGGCTGTACCCTGAGCGCATCCGGAGCACCATGCCTTGCCGCATCACGCCGCGCAAGCCATGATGTCAACGGGGAACAAGAGGAGGAAGTTCATGCAGCATTCTGCATTCACCAGAAAACTTACGGCGGGCTTCGCCGCGGTCGCCATGGCCGCGTCGTGCATCGCCATCGGCGCGGTCGGCTCCGCGGCGTACGCGGCCGACGCGACGCCGGTCTACTCGCCGGTCGAACCGTCCGACAACCCGCGCAACTACGCGGTGAACCTGCCTGAAGGCGCCACCGAGGCGCAGGTCAAGGCTGCCGTCGCCGAAGCCGAGAAGCTGGGCGGCGTGGCGCTGTCCCAGTACCCGCAGTTTGGCACGTTCTTCGTGCAGGCGAAGTCGAAGAGCTTCGCCAAGGACTACGCCGAAGCCGCCACCAAGGCCGGCATCAAGGTCGACTCCGTGGGCGCCACCCGCCAGGCCTACGTGACCGGCTCCGAAGACGTCGTCGACAAGGGCTCCAAGAAGACCAGGAGCGGCGCGAGCACCTACGCGCTGCGCAAGCCGAAGACCGTCGGCCAGTTCGCCAAGGAGCAGGCGCTCGCCGGCGACCCGTACACCACGGCCGACAAGGCATGGGGCGTGCTCGCCCTCGGCGCCGACAAGGCGAAGGACGTCACCGACAAGGACGTGCCGCTCGCCCCGGTGACCGTCGGCATCATCGACTCCGGCGTCGACTACCGTCACGCCGACTTCAAGAACAAGGACGGCAGCAGCCAGATCGACTTCGACAAGTCCGTCGACTGCTCGGTCAACGGCGTCCCATCCCAGCAGCAGGTCGAAGTGGACGGCCAGAAGGTCTACCCGTGGCGTCCGACCGCCAGCTCGCACGGCACGCACGTGGCCGGCACCATCGCCGCCGCGTCCAACGGCATCGGCGTGGACGGCGTGGCACCCTCGGTGAAGATCGCCGCCATCAAGGCCATGAACGACAACGGCTTCCTGTACCCCGAATACGTCACCTGCGGCTTCGTCTGGTCGGCCGAACACGGCATCGACGTGACCAACAACAGCTACTACTCCGATCCGTGGGAGTACTGGGTGCCGTCCGACCCGACGCAGACCGCCGGCTACGAGGCCGTGCGCCGCGCCGTCGCCTACGCCACGTCGAAAGGCGTGACCAACGTGGCCGCCGCCGGCAACTCCGACCAGAACATGGACGATCCGTCCCCCGACTCCGGCAGCCCGGACGACGTGGCCGACGCCAGCACCGGCAAGCCGTACGACAACGGCGACGGCAAGTCCATCATCGCCAACCGTGACGTCAAGCAGGGCGTCGACATCCCCGCCGACCTGCCCGGCGTCGTCACCGTCTCCGCCGTCGGCGAGACCACGTGGGGCAAGCTCGGCAGCTACGCACGCGCCAGCTTCTCCAACTACGGCGCCAAGAAGATCGACGTGGCCGCACCCGGCGTGAACATCGCCTCCACCGTCGACCCCGACCTCGACGGCGGCAGCTACGCCTACTACAGCGGCACGTCCATGGCGTCGCCGCACGCGGCCGGCGTCGCCGCGCTCATCAAAGGCATCCACCCGGACTTCAAGCCCGCGCAGGTGCTTGAGCTCATGAAGAAGCAGGCCGCCGTCAACTACAGCCAGCTGGCCGTGCCGTCGGCCGCCGACGACAACAAGGAATACCGTGGCGCCGGTCTGGTGAACGCGCTCGCCGCCGTCACCCAGGACCAGCCGAAGCCCGAGGTCACCGCCGAGTTCTCCAAGGACGGCAAGACGTGGACGCCGCTCAAGGACGCGACCGTCAAGGGCAAGGCCACCATCCGCGTGAAGGCCACCGGCTCGGTGAGCGCGCTCACGCTCACCGTCGACGGCAAGACCGACGCGGCGAAGGCCGAGAAGAAGACGCACGACAACGAACTGACCGCCACCGTGGACGTCGACTTCACCGCCGAGGGCGCTCAGACCGCCACCATCGTGGCGAACGGCCTGAACGACTACGAGGGCGCGGACGACGACGTCAACGAGACCGTCGCGTTTGCCGCCGCCGCCGACCCGGCCGAACTGCCGGCGACCAAGGACAGCCGCGACGCGCTCAAGGCCGCGGTCGACGAGGCCGCCGCCAAGAAGGAGGCCGACTACACGGCCGCCTCGTGGGCTCGTTTCGAGACCGCCGTCAAGCAGGCCGAAGCGGTGCTCGCCAAGGGTGACGCCGCCACGCAGGGCGAGGTCGACGCGGCCGCCGCCGAGCTGAAGGCCGCGTCCGACGCGCTCGTCAAGGTCGGCGAGGCCGGCGAGCAGCCGGGCACGCCGGGTACGCCGGGTACGCCGACTCAGCCGGGCACGCCGGTCAAGCCGGTCGTCAAGACCGACGGCGGTGCGGCGGCCGCGGCGCAGCTGTCCAAGACCGGTGCGTCCGTGGATGCCGTGGCGCAGGTCATGCTGCTGCTGACGGTTGCCGGCGTCGGCGCGCTCCTCTGGCGTCGCCGCGCCTGAGCTGACTGCCGGTCGCCGATTTCCGGGCGCCGCACTTCTCGCGAGGTGCGGCGCCCGCTGTTTTCTGCGGTGTCGCCGGGTGCGTACGGCGGGTGGCGATGTCCATCAAAACCACTAAACTTGAAACTTGCTGTGCCGAAAGACAGGCCGCCGCATAAGCCGGTCTTTCCCAGGGTCCAGACGGGCGGTTCGCACGAACCCGGCTCCCGGCGGATCGGCAGGCTCCCCAAGGGCAGACCCGAGGGGACAGGCAGGTCGCCGTGCCGTTGCACGACGCCATGATGAGTGACTGATATGCGGCAGCACCGAAGGAACAACAATGGTTAACGCTATTGACGCTTTTGACGCCAAGCACATGAAGCCCGCCGAGGAGATCCCGGCGTTCCGTCCCGGCGACACCGTCGACGTGAACGTGAAGATCAAGGAAGGCAACAACTCCCGTATCCAGACCTTCACCGGCGTGGTCATCGCCCGTCAGGGTGGCGGTCTGCGCGAGACCTTCGTGGTCCGCAAGATCAGCTTCGGCACCGGTGTGGAGCGCCGCTTCCCGCTGCACTCCCCGTCCATCGACTCCATCAAGCTGGTGCGCAAGGGCCGCGTGCGTCGCGCGAAGCTGTACTACCTGCGCAAGCTGCGCGGCAAGGCCGCTCGTATCGTCGAGCGTCGCGACAACTCCGCCAAGGCGCAGCAGGCCGAGGCCTGAGTCGCATTGCCGGCCAGCCGGCAGTGATGCATCGCGTGCAGCCCGGGACCGTTTCGGTCGCCGGGCTGTTTTCGTATGCGGCGGGCCATGTTGCGTCACTGTGCTCGCCCGAGCAGGGTGACGTGGGTTCGACGATGGCCGATTGCCGGGGCGATGGTCGGTTTGCCGAGCCGCGGCGGGTATGATGGGGGAGATTGCGTGCATGAGGAGGAACAATGCGGCTTGACGAGTCCGAAAAGACGGCCGGCGACGGTCTGGACGGCGACTATGCGGAATCCAGCGGCGACGCGCACATCTTCGCCGTCGCCGACCGCGGGGTGAACCCCGGCAACGAGACGGACGGCGGCGTCACCGGTGACATCGCCGGCAACGGCAGCGCCGTCGCCGTGAGCCTGCCGGCCACCGGTCCGCGCGGCCGACGCTCCGGCAAGGCGGACCGCAACGGCAAGCCTGGACGTGACGACGATTCGTTCACCTGGAAGGACCTGCTGATCTGGTGCGGCATCCCGATCCTCGTCATCGCGCTGATCCGCATCTTTCTGGTCGGCTTCTACGTGATCCCGTCCGGCTCGATGCGCGACACCATCGAAATCGGCGACAAGGTCATCACCTCGAAACTCACGCCGAAATACTTCGACCTCCAGCGCGGCGACATCGTCGTGTTCCATGATCCGGCAAACTGGCTGTCGGCCGAGTCCAGCAGCAGCGGCGACGACTATCTCATCAAGCGGCTCATCGGACTGCCCGGCGACACGGTCGAATGCGCGGGCGCCGGCGAGCCGGTGAAAGTCAACGGCGTGGCGATCGACGAGACGCCGTACATCCGCCCCGGCGTCGACCCCAGCCTCATCCCGTTCAAGGTGAAGGTGACGGCCGGCCACATCTTCGTCATGGGCGACAACCGGCCGCGCTCCGCCGACTCACGGTACCATCCCGACGACGGCGACCACGGTCTCGTGCCGATCAGCAAGGTGGTCGGCGTGGGACTCGTGCGGTTCTGGCCGCTCAACCGGATCGGCCTGCTCGACTCGCATCACGACGTGTTCCGCAACGTGCCCGACCGTTCGGCCACCGCCTTCGGCGAGTGACGCGCGGCTCGCGTCCCGCCAACCGGCGCGTTCGTCCTGTCCTCCGCGTTCGCCCAGCGTTCGTCCCGTCCCATTCCGTCACAGCGGGTACCTGCACGCTGTGACGCCGCTGAATAACCGTTGAAATCATTGGGTTTCGCCCTTGCGTCACAACGTGCAGGTACCCGCTGTGATAAATCGTGACTGATGAGTGAGAGAGACAGGGAGAGGAGCGAGCATGGAGCATCCCACGCTGGATGAGGAGCGTGCGCTGGCGGCGCAGGGCTACGACGTCATCGTCGGCTTCGACGAGGTGGGCCGCGGGGCGCTCGCCGGTCCGGTCATGGTCGGCGCCGCCGCAGTCCGCGCTCGCGACCTCGACGCGCTGGCCGTGCCGGATGGCGTGGCTGACTCCAAGCTGCTCACCGAGCATCGTCGCGAGGCCATCGTCGATGATCTTCAACGCTGGTGCGCCGCCTACGCGGTCGGTCAGGCGAGCAACGACGAGATCGACGAGTGGGGCATCAGCCATGCGCTCGGCATCGCCGCGCTGCGTGCGCTGGCCGAAGCGGAACGCCGGCTCGGCGTCGACCGGGGAGCCGGCTGCCGTGTCGGCGCCATATTGGACGGTCCGAACGATTACATCACCAAGGCGCTCGACACGTTCGACGCGCCGGACGTTCCGGTCCCGGCGCACGTCATCTGCCGGGTCAAGGGCGACCGCCACTGCGCGACGGTCTCCTGCGCGGCGGTGATCGCCAAGGTCACCCGTGACCGGCTCATGGTCGAGCTGGCCACCGCCGACCCCGCGTACGCGCCCTATGAGTGGGAACGCAACAAGGGGTACGGCTCGGCGGCACATCGCCGGGCCATCGCCGAGCATGGCGTGACCCCGCTGCACCGGCGCACGTGGCATCTCGTGTGAGGTGACGGGCGCGGGACGCGTATGGGTGGATGTCGCCATCCCCGCAGATTTCAACAATGTGAACGCTCACGTGTGTCGTCCGCCGATTTCCGGTACACTAAGACATTGTCTTGTTGTTATGCAGTGGGAGGTTTTGGCAGCATGACAGCCAAGCAGAGTGTCCATAAGCGTCCGTCAATGTTCGACGTCGCCAAGCTGGCCGGAGTCAGCCACCAGACGGTATCCAGGGTGATCAACAATTCCCCGGACGTCTCCGACGCGACCCGCGAGAAGGTGCAGCAGGCCATCGCAACGCTGGGCTACCGCCCCAGCAATTCGGCGCGTGCTCTTGCCTCCCGCCGTTCGCGCACCATCGGCCTGATTGCCGGCGGCATGAAGTTCTACGGCCCGCTCTCCACGATTTCGTCCATTGAATCGGTGGCCCGTCACCACGGCCTGTTCCTGTCGGTCATGATGGTGCATGAGGCGCTGTGCTCGCAGTCCGAGTTCGAGAACCTGTGCGGCACATTCAACGAGCAGAACGTCGACGCGTTCATCATGCTCACGCCGACCGACGTCATGTTCGAGGACTCCTGCTATACGCGCATCTCGCAGCCGCGCGTGATCGCCACGTCCACGCACGGCGAGCTGAGCGTCAACGAGGGGCTGCGGCTCATCCACCCCGGCGACCGCGGCCGCACCCGCATCGTCGGCATCGACCAGTGGGGCGCCATGTCCGACATCGTGAACCTGCTCGCCGAGTACGGGCACCGCCGCACGCTGTATTTCGCCGGTCCGCAGGAATGGCGCGACGCCCGCACCCGTCTCGACGCCTGGGTGTCGCTCACCCGAGCCAAGTCGATCAGCTCCGTCACGGTCCGCTGCTCCACGTGGGACGCGTCCGAGGCTTACGGCCGCATGAACCACATCCTCGACGCGATCGGCAGCCAGGGCGGCGAACTGCCCACCGCCGTCGTCGCCGCGAATGACAATCAGGCGCTCGGCGTGGCCCGCGCCTGCTACGAGCACGGCGTGAACATCCCGCGCGACATCAGCCTCGTCGGCTATGACGACATGCCCGGCATGGACAGCGTCATCCCGCCGCTGACCACGGTCCAGCCTGATTTCGAGGCGCTCGGCACGGCGGTGATGCGGCAGGTGCTGCATCTGCTGGGGGAGAGCGACGAGGTATCGCTGCCGGTCACCGCGCACGGCGTGGGGCTGGTGCCCGCGAAGGTCATCCGCCGTAAGTCGCTGGGACCCGCATCCGGGCGGTGACGATCGTTGGTTGAGTGGCCCTGCTCCGTATGGAACGGGGCCACTTTCGTTTTGGGGGGTGGCCGGGTGCGACCGCGGCCGTTCGGTGGGTCGGACAGGGAGGTCCGTCTGTCGGATGCGGCGTGGTGCGGCAATGCGGCGTCGTGACGTTGCGATGATGCGAAAAAACGCTGCGAAATGACGTCGTGAAACGGTGTTTTTCGAGATGTGGGTGTTTCGTTTTGCGATTTCATCCGTGACTGATTTCAGAATCGGCGGAATCAAGCCGTTTTGCGATGTCGTGATGCCGATATCGGCGAAATGAAACACCCACATCTCGGGGTTGGGTGCCTCGTGGGTGCCTTGAGCGGGGGATGTCCCGTTTTCTCTCGGAGATTTTTCGTGACGCGCCGGTGCGTTTCGTCCAGCCATGATGTATGCTTATGGAGATGACTGTGAACGCTCACAAATAGACGAGGAGGTTGCGGGGCTAAAAGGCCCTGTAAGACTGTGAAAGCCGTGGGAATCATGGTTTACCCGCCGATAGTGAGCGTGCACAGGCAAGAGCTAGGCAGTAGTGGCAAGGCACTATACAAGGCTAAGGAGTAAAGGTCATCATGGCCAACAGTGAAGAGGTTTCCCCTCAGGAGTTTGCGGAGAAGATTCGCGGCGGACGCACGTCCCTCGGTGTCGAGTTCGGCTCCACCCGCATCAAGGCGGTGCTGATCGACGATGAATACCGCACCATCGCATCCGGCGACTACCAGTGGGCCAGCCATCTGGTCGACGGACTGTGGAGCTACCCGCTCGACGAAGTGTGGCACGGTCTGCAGGTCGCCTACGCGAAGATGTCCAACGACGTGTACAACGCCTACGGCGAGCGGCTCACCCGCATCGGCCACATCGGCTTCTCCGCGATGATGCACGGCTACCTCGCCTTCGACAAGGACGACAACCTGCTCGTCCCGTTCCGCACCTGGCAGAACACCAACACGCACGAGGCGCACCTCAAGCTCTCCGACCTGTTCCAGTACAACATCCCCGAGCGCTGGTCCGTCGCCCACCTGTACCAGGCCGTGCTCAACAAGGAAGAGCACGTGAGCAAGGTCAACTTCATCACCACGCTCGCCGGCTACGTCCACTGGAAGCTCACCGGCAAGAAGGTCGACGGCATCGGCGACGCCTCCGGCATGTTCCCGATCGACCCGACCACCAAGACCTACGAGGCCGAATTCATCCGCAAGTTCGACGACCTGCCCGAAATCCAGGCCCAGCCCTGGAAGATCGAAGACCTGCTGCCCACCCCGCTCGTCGCAGGCACCCCGGCCGGCGAACTGACCGAGGAAGGCGCCAAGCTGCTCGACGTCGACGGCTACCTCAAGCCCGGCATCGTGCTCGCCCCGCCTGAAGGCGACGCCGGCACCGGCATGGTCGCCACCAACTCCGTGCGCGTGCGCACCGGCAACGTCTCCGCCGGAACCTCCATCTTCGCCATGGTCGTCCTCGAGCACAAGCTCGCCCGCCTGCACCCCGAAGTCGACCTGGTCACCACCCCGGCCGGCGACCTCGCCGGCATGAGCCACGCCAACAACTTCACCTCCGACCTCAACGGCTGGGTCGGCCTCTTCGGCGAATTCGCCAAGGCCATCGGCCAGCCCGTGAGCACCGGCGCCCTCTTCGGCACCCTGTTCCGCGCCGCCATCAGCGACGACGCCGACGCCAACTGCGGCGGTCTGCTCAATTACCCGTTCCGCACCGGTGAGTTCCTCGCCGGCCTCGAGGAAGGCCGCCCGGTCTTCGCCCGCGGCCCGGAGTCCAACATGAACCTCGCCAACTTCATGCGCGCCCAGCTGTTCTCCGCGTTCAGCCCCGTCAAGATCGGCATGGACGTCATGACCAAGGACGAAGAGGTCAAGATCGACTCGCTCGTCGGCCACGGCGGCATCTTCACCACCCCGAAGGTCGCGCAGAAGATCCTCGCCGCCGCCTTCGACACCCCGATCAAGGTCATGGCCACCGCCGCCGAAGGCGGAGCCTGGGGCATGGCCGTCCTCGCCGACTACCTGTGGCACACCCCGTGGCCGCTCGCCGACTACCTCGACCAGCGCGTCTTCAAGGACGCCGAGTCCACCACCGAAGACCCCGACCCCAAGGACGTCGAAGGCTTCGAGGACTTCTTCGCCCGCTTCCAGCGCGGCCTCGACATCGAGAAGACCGCCATCCGCGCCATCGACCTCGAAAGCAAGTAACCCCTCAACCCTTCTCACACAACATCGAAAGGAATATCCGCCATGGCAACATTGGCTGATTACGGCCCGGAAGTCCGCGCCGAAGTCAAGCAGGTCCGCGAAGTCGTCGCCCGCCTGCACGAGCAGCTCATCAAGTGGAACCTCGTCGTCTGGACCGCCGGCAACGTCTCCCAGCGCCTCCACACCGCCGACCTCATGGTCATCAAGCCGTCCGGCGTGCGCTACGAGTACCTCACCCCCGGCTCCATGGTCGTGTGCGACCTTGACGGCAACGTCGTCGACGGCACCGAAGCCCCGTCCTCCGACACCGCCTCCCACGCCTACATCTACCGCAACATGCCGAACGTCTACGGCGTCGTCCACACGCATTCGACGTACGCCACCGCCTGGGCCGCCACCGGCCAGAACATCCCCTGCGGCCTGACCATGATGGGCGACGAGTTCGGTGGCCCGGTTCCGGTCGGCCCGTTCCGCCTCATCGGCTCCGAAGCCATCGGCAAGGGCGTCGTCGAAACCCTCAAGAAGTACCCGAAGTCCCCCGCCGTCCTCATGCAGAACCACGGCCCCTTCACCATCGGCAAGGATGCTGAAGCCGCCGTCAAGGCCGCCGCCATGACCGAGGAAGTCGCCCACACCATGTGGGCCGCCCGCCAGCTCGGCGACATCATCGAGATCCCGCAGGCGGACATCGATAAGCTGAACGACCGCTACCAAAACGTCTACGGCCAGCACTGATGTATCGGGCGCATCTGCTGCGTTGCTCCTCGGTCGACGTGCCTGAGCACGCCTTCCCTCGGTGCGCCTTGCAGCTGCACCCGCTACATCAGTGCTCCGCACTGAGATAACGGAGCGTCTTCTGCGTTGCGGAGAGCTCGACGTACCGTCGTACGCCTTCGCTCTCCGCGCCTTGAAGCCGCACTCGTTATCTCAGTGCTGGTAGCGGGAGCAGTTCCCCCTCGGCCCCCTCGGTGAAGGGGGCTGTCGGCGAAAGCCGACTGGGGGAGCGCCGCCCGCGACAGCGCATCAGACAGCACCCCCTCGGCGGCTTCCCTCACGGGCGAGCCGCCACACAATCGTTTCACAACTCAACAATCCACAGACACAACAGACAAAGGAGCCAACAATGGCAAAGCAGAACCCCTTCGAGGGCAAGGAAATCTGGTTCGGCGTCGGATCGCAGGACCTCTACGGCGAGGAAGCCCTCCGTCAGGTCGCCCTCCACTCCGCCGAAATGGTCGACTACCTGAACAACACCGGCAAGATCCCCGCCAAGATCGTCCTCAAGCCGACCCTCAAGTCCTCCGACGGCGTCAAGCAGTTCATGGTCGAAGCCTCCGCCAACCCGAACGTCATCGGCGTCATCGCCTGGTGCCACACCTTCTCCCCGGCCAAGATGTGGATCCGCGGCCTCGAAGTGCTCACCAAGCCGCTCCTGCAGCTGGCCACCCAGCACCACAAGGAGATCCCGTGGGAGACCATCGACATGGACTTCATGAACCTGAACCAGGCCGCCCACGGCGACCGTGAGTTCGGCTACATCGTCTCCCGCCTCGGCATCCCGCGCAAGATCGTCGTCGGCCACTACACCGACCCTGAAGTCGCCGAGCAGGTCGGCACCTGGGCGCGCGCCGCCGCCGGCTGGGACGCCTCCAACAACATGAAGGTCATGCGCTGGGGCGACAACATGCGCAACGTGGCCGTCACCGAAGGCGACAAGACCGAAGCCGAGCGCGTGTTCGGCGCCTCCATCAACACCTGGTCCGTCAACGAGCTGTGCGCCGCCTACGACGCCGTCAAGGACAATCAGGTCAAGGCCATCATCGAGGACTACAAGGCCAAGTACGACGTCGACCCGGCGTTGCTCGACTCCAAGTACGACTCCCTGTACATCGCCGCCAAGGAAGAGGCCGCGATGGTCAACATGATGCAGGCGAACGGCTGCACCGCCGCCGTCGACAACTTCGAGGATCTCGGCACCCTGCCGCAGCTGCCCGGCGTCGGCGCCCAGCGTCTGCCCTCCGAGTACGGCTACGGCTTCTCCGCCGAAGGCGACTGGAAGACCTCCGTCCTCGTGCGCATCGGCGAAGTCATGGGCTACGGTCTGCCCGGCGGTGCCTCCCTCATGGAGGACTACTCTTACAACTTCACCGAAGGCGACGAGCTCGACATGGGCTCCCACATGCTCGAGGTCTCCCCGTCCATCGGCACCATCGCCAAGCCGAAGCTCGAGATCCACCCGCTCGGCATCGGCGGCAAGGCCGATCCGGTCCGCCTCGTCTTCTCCGGCGCCCCCAAGCAGGGTGCGGTCGTCGTCTCCATGGCTGACGAGCGCGAGCGCTTCCGTCTGCTCATGGATGTCGTCGACGTCGTTGAGCCGCAGGGCTCCCTCAAGGAGCTGCCGTGCGCCCGCGCCGTCTGGAAGCCGCGTCCGTCCCTGAAGACCGCCGTCAAGTGCTGGATCACCGCCGGCGGCTCCCACCACACCTGCATGACCACCTCCGTCGGTCGTGAGGCTTGGGAGGACTTCGCCCGCATCGCCGGCGTCGAGCTCGCCGTCATCGACGAGAACACCGACGCCCGCCAGTTCGAGAAGGAACTGGAGATCAGCGAGATGTACCACCGTCTGAACAACCGTCACTGAGCGCGAATCGTACCCGCGCGCGGGCGTCCGAGTACGTTCCGTTAGAAAAAAATGACGGAACGTACTCGGAATCGTCATTAGAGTACGTTCCGTCAGGTTTTATCAACGAAACGTACTCTCAGTCGGCGTCCGAGTACGTTTCGTCAGGTTTTCTTGACCGACCGTACTCTAACGTGACGTTCGGGTACGTTTCGTCAGAAAAAATGACGGAACGTACTCGGAATCGTCATTAGAGTACGTTCCGTCAAATATTATCGACCGACCGTACTCGAAACTGTCGTACGAGTACGTTTCGTCGACGGTGCAGCAACGGACCGTACCCGAATGGTGTTGTTTGCGTACGGTCGGTCATGGTTTTTCAACGGACCGTACTCTCGCGTCAACTGGGAGTACGGTCCGTCGATATTTCCTGACGGACCGTATCCGGCGGAATCGTTCGGGTACGTTCGGTTGCGAAATCCTGACGGACCGTACCCGTAGACCGCTGTCCGGGTACGGTCCGTCGCATATCCGCGCTATCCGTCACTCATCATCCGGCAATGACCATCCACCGACGCACGGCAGCCAGTTCTCCGTCGCGCGCCGCACCCCACGTCGCCACCCACCCAAACTCCACCCCCAACGAAAGAACCGTCACCACCATGTCCCAGCATTTCCCTCCGCGCACCGGCCAACAGTACTCGATCAAGTTCGGCGACTACGCGGCCGTCGTCACCGAACTCGGCGCCGACCTGCGCACGCTCACGTACCGCGGCAAGGACGTCATCGTCCCCCTCGGCCCGAACGATCCGATCACCACATGCCACGGCCAGCTGCTCATCCCGTTCCCCAACCGCATCGCCGGCGGCGAGTACACGTTCGACGGCAAGACCTACACGCTGCCCATCGACGAGCACGACCGCAACACCGCGATCCACGGCTACGGCTACCGCAGCTACTGGAAGCTCGAGTCGCTCAGCGAAACGTCCGTCACCCAGTCGTGGCGCATGCCGTTCCTGCTCGGCTACCCGTTCGACCTGATCGTCACCGCCACGCACGAGCTGACCGCCGACGGCCTGACCGTCACGCTCGACGCGTACAACAACGGCGACACCAGCCTGCCGTGGGCGCTCGCCATCCACCCGTGGCTGTCCAACGGCGAGAAGGGGTACGGCGACGAGATCGACGGCCACAACGCGAAGTGCCGCGTCACCATCCCCGCCGACACGCACGTGACCGTCGACGACAACCTCATCCCCACCGGCACCGAGCCGGTCGACGGCACCAAGTACGACTTCCGCTCCGGCGCGCTGCTCGTCAACCAGCCGTTCGACGACGCCTGGACCGACGTGCACCACAATGCGGACGGCCGCACCTACGCCACGTTCGAGCGTCCTGACGGCCTGACCGTCCACGTCGGCGGCGACGAGACCATCACCTCGTTCCAGATGTGCACCGGCACCGGATTCCCTGCGTTCATGCACCCGGCAGGCACGGCCATCGAGCCGCAGACCGCCTACGCGAACGCGTTCAACACTGGCAAGGACCTCATCGTCATCAAGCCGGGCGAACACAGCGTCACCAAGCTGTACATCGACGCGACGCTCGCCTGAGTCGCGCGCGGCCGCCAGATGGGACCGCCAGGTGCGGTTCCGTCTGCGGTCTCGCGGCTGTATGAGCTGAGTCGACGGTCTGTCGCGGTTTCGTTGAGCCTGCGTCGCGGCTGCCAGCCGAAGCCGCGACGGCGACCAGCTGGATACCGCGGTCGCGCTCTGCCGGTGAAGTGCGGCACGTTGCCTACGCGACGTGCCGCACTCGCTGTTTTCCGGCCTTTTGCTATGTTTCGGCACGGCGGGCGTGCGTCGGCTGCGTGCTGGCCGTGCGTCTTCCGCATGTCTCGGACGACTGCGTAATTTTCGTTGGATAATGTTAACTTTTCGCCGACCATGTGGCCGGACGGTGGTGGGAACGCTGGTGTTTCGGCTGTCTTCTGTGCGCCCCTGCTGTGGTGACGTGAGTCCGGCAATGGTAAACGAACATGAAGGATGTTTGTTTGCGTGTGCGTATTTGTGATGGGGAAAAGTGAAGCGCTCACACAACTGTGACACGCCGTAAAAACGTTGGAATACCAATGGTCTATGTAAAAGTTGACATGAAAAAATGTGAGCGCTATCATAACGATTCGGCAAATGGTTTTGGAAGGATTTTGTTCAGTTCGCTGCGACCATCTGCTCGACGTGAAATCAACTTTCGTGCAGGACGAAAAGATTTCACGCAAAGGACAACGGAAAGAAATGAGGAATCACATGGCAACGCAAGCCAAGGCAGGGGAGCCCGAGTTCAACGGCGTGCTTCCGGTCCGTGAGAAACTGGCCTATCTGAGCACCGATATGGCAGGCAACCTGCTGTACTCGTCGCTCGGCACCTACATCATGTTCTTCTACACCGACGTGTTCGGCATCACCGCCGCCGCGGCCGGCTGGATCCTCCTCATCGCCCGTATCGGCGACTGCATCTCCGCCCCCGTGTGGGGTTCCATCGTCGACCACACCAAGACCAAGTGGGGCCAGTCCCGCCCGTTCTTCCTGTGGATGGCCGTCCCGTTCGCCATCACCGTCTTCCTTGCGTTCACCGCGCCCGACCTGCCGCCGATGGGCAAGGCCGTGTACGCCGCCGTCACCTACATCCTGGCCGCCGGCATCGTCTACACCGGCATCCAGACGCCGATCACCGCAATCCTCTCCAACCTCACGCCCGACCCGGCCGAGCGCGTGAAGGCCAACACGTTCCGCCTCTCCGGCGGCCTGTTCGGCACGTTCATCACCGCCGTCTGCACGATTCCGCTGGTCAACTGGGCGGGCAAGGCGCTCACCGGCGCCACCAACCAGAAGGTCGGCTTCATGGTCACCTTCGCCCTGTACGGCCTGATCGCCATCGCGCTGCTCCTGTGGGCGTTCAAGAACATCAAGGAACACAACTACGATCCGAAGACCCAGAACCCGCTGCCGTTCAAGGAGAGCCTGCACGCCATCAAGGGCAACTGGCCGTGGATCATTCTCATCGTCGCGTTCGTCATCTTCTGGATCGCCCAGGAAGACCGCATGTCCGTGGCCGTGTATTACGCGAAGTACAACCTGAACAACGAGAACCTCGCCACGATCCTCAACGGCATGCAGATCCTCGGCCTGATCACCACGTTCCTCATCCCGGTCATCTCCAAGCGCTTCGGCAAGGCCGGCAAGACCGACACGATGATTCTCGGCATGGTCATGTCCATCATCGGCCAGCTGCTGCTGCTCACCGCGTCCCACAGCTTCGCCCTGTTCGTCGTGTTCTGGGCGATCTCCATCCTCGGCGCCGCCATGGCGCTCGCCATGCCGTTCGCCATGCTGGCCGACACCGTTGACTACGGCGAGTGGAAGAACGGCATCCGTGCCGCCGGCCTGCTCTCCGCCGTCGGCGCCTCGTTCTGCATCCAGTTCGGATCCGGCCTGGGCAACCTGATCCCGTCCAAGATCATGGCCGCCGCCGGCTACGTCGCCAACCAGCAGCAGACCCCGGAGGCGCTGAACGCCATCCAGTTCTGCTTCATCTGGCTGCCGGTCATCGTCTACGCGATCTGCATCGTGATCATGCTCGGCTACCGTCACTTCGAGAAGAACGAGCCGTTCATCCGTGCCGAGCTCGCCAAGCGTCGCGCTATCGCCGACGCCGCCGCCGACAAGGCCTCTGCCGCCGTCGAGGCGTGAGCCTGACCGTTGTGACGTGACCGCCCGGCCGCGTCACAACGTGTGATTGAACCGGTCGTACCCGTAGAGATTCTGCGGGTACGGCCGGTTTTGTCATATCAACGGACCGTACTCGTGTGGGCTCTGCGGGTACGTTCGGTTGTGAATTCCTGACGGACCGTACTCGAGGGTGCGTTACCAGTACGTTCCGTTGTGATTATTCAACGGACCGTACTCGGAGGGGCTGGTTTGGGTACGTTTTGTTGCGGGAAGTATGACTGACCGTACTCGAGTATGGTGTTGCGGGTACGGTCCGTTGTGAATTCCTGACGGACCGTACCCGAGGGTGCGTTACCAGTACGTTCCGTTGTGATTATTCAACGGACCGTACTCGGAGGGGCTGGTTTGGGTACGTTTCGTTGTGGAGTCCTGACCGACCGTACTCGAGTATGGTGTTGCGGGTACGGTCCGTCGGCCGACTTGAGCGGCAAGACCATCATGCCAGCGGCAGCTTCAGCAGGCACGACCACGCGCCGTCGTCGGCGATGATGGAGAATTCGCCGCCAAGCCTCTCCGCCTCACGCCGGCAGCGCGCAAGTCCGCTGCCCCCGCTGAACGGCGATCCGGCAGTCTGCGGCAGTCCGCTGTCCTTCGCCGCCTCGCCGGCGTCCGTGACGGCGACGTCATCCGTCTCTTCGGCACCATCCGCTAAGCCGGCACCATCCGCCACGCCGTTCGATGCGGACACGGTCGCCAGTCCGGGCTCCAGCGTGACGACCATGCAGAACGTGCCGGACGCGTATTTCGTCATGTTCCCGGCGATCTCCTGCATGATCTCCAGCAAAGCCGCGCGGCTTGCCGGCGTGCATTCGACGTTGGACGGTCCCCTCACCATCATCGTGCCGGTCAAGCCGAGCGCCTCGATCCGCGACCGGTAGCGTTGCATGTCGAATCGTAGTTCGTCCGCGTTCAGCATGATGAGCGATGTGCGCGGCCCGCTGCCCGGATAGATGGCTGTCGCCGCGTCACGTTCGTCCACGCGGCCGCCGCTCATACCGCCGGTCCCGACTGCGCTAGCCGTACTGCTGCCGCTGCCCGCGCCGTTACCGCCGTACGCATCGCCGTTCCCGAGCGCGCCGGCGGTGCCGCTACCGGCCGCATCGATACCACCGCTCGTAACGGATGTGCCGCCCCAGCCCGCACCGCTGTTCCCGAGCGCGCCGGCGGTGCCGCTACTGCCCGCACCGCCAGCGTCCGCCTGATCCAACCCCGCGATGAGCGTGCGGACCTTGCCCAACGATTCCGTCGCAACCTGCTCTATCAGCCGAACAACATCCAACCGCCTGATGTCGTCGGCAATCTTCTCGGCGGCTTCGTCAGCCGCTCCTTCAGCCTTGCCGACGCAGGCATCGGCTGAAGGTCCGTCATCCACCGCGCCTGCGTCCTCTGCAAAGCCGCGCGCCCGTACGCCAGCCGGCCTGCCGCTCGACTGCCGGCTTTCCGCCACGACGTCGCCGCCGTGCCGTTCGCCATCGCCCAACCCATCCTCCAGCTGCCGGGCGAGCAGCAAAATAGTCGTCAGGTCGTTCGCCACCGAATGATGCAGCTCCGTCGCCAACTGCTGATGCTCCAGCTGCCGCAGCAACGCCGCACGCTCGCGTTCCTCCGCCTCCAGCCGCTCACGCCAGCTCATCATCGAACCAATCCACAGTGCGACCATCAAAAACGCGGCAGTCGCGCACACGGTCGCCATGATGCTCGAATCCCACGGATACAGCCAGATGCGCGCCGCCGTGGCCGCTTCGGCGACGACTGCGGCCGCCACGGCCAGCCCACCCGACCGGTACGACATCACCAGAATCGCCATGAGCAGGCAGAACAACGGCGACACGGCCGTCGTCTCCGGCGCGACGCAACGCCACACCCATACCGCCACGATTGCGAGTCCGCCCACGCGCGGCGCAAGCGACATCAGCAGACAGCCGCACACGCACAGCAACGCGAGCGTGACCGCCGTGGTGCCGCCGCTGCCGTTCGCGTGCATCATCATGGTTTCGATGACGACCGGCAGCGACGAGCAGGCGATCAGCAGCCTGGTGCGTGGGTCGGCGAGCAGGTCGGGCGCGTGAGCTGTTGCGCGGGAAGCGGCGTGCGTTGCCGTGTTCATTGTCGCATGCGTTGCCGTGTCGGAACCGACGCGCGCACCATCCTGCGCGTGCCGCGTCCCACGCGCCGGCGATGCGGTTATGCCACTCCGGTGACACTGCGCATGCGGCTGTGACGGCTGGCTGTCGGCCTGCGTTGCGCCGCCTGCTGACGTTGCGGCGCAGGCTTGTGCGACGATGCCATCTTGTGTTGCCTGTGTTCCGTTCATCATGTCACATCCTCAGATATCGTCGGCACAGCGCCACCGCCTCGTTGCGGTCGCGCGCGTGCAGCTTCTCGCGCACCCGTGCGACCTGCGCGAAGATGGTCCCCTTGGAGATGCCGAGTTCGGCGGCCACGTCTTCGGTCGACCGGCCGTCCGCGTACAGTCGCATGATCGTCGTCTGCTGGGCGGAGAGCCGGAACGAGCGTTCAGGCGCAGGCGTTGCGGCGGCGGGGGAGCCGGGTGCGGCGGACGGTTGGGTTGCGTCGTGGGCAGCGGCTGCGTCGTGGGCAGCGGCTGCGTCGTGGGTGTGGGTTGTGTCAGCTGCATTGTCGTCGGCCGCGCGACTGTTCACGGTGCGACTGTCCGCCGTGCAGACTGCCGTGTCGCCGGCTGACGTCTGCCCGCCTGACGTATGTCTTGACGTGCAGCCGGCGACACGGTCATCCTGATCGACTGCCGTGCGGCCGACGTTCACGCGATCGGCCGCGGCAAGGCGTATCTCCTGCGCAAGCCGGTTCAGATCATCCTTGCTGATGACGGTCCGGGCCCCGGACGACACGGCAAGGTCACGGTAGACCTGCGGGTCGTACGCGGTGATGCCGATCAGCGGCAGGCTCGGCGCCCATGCACGCACGGCTTGGCACACGTCGACGCCGGTCATATCGCTCAACGCCATGTCCACCAGCAGCACATCCGGCCGGTCCTGCGGGCGGATGCACCGCTGGATTGCGGTAGCGCCCAATTGCGCGGTCCATACGATCCTGAACCCCATGCGAACCAGCAGCGACGATAATGCCATCAGCGCCATGCGGTCATTGTCCACCAGGGCAATCGAGACAGCGTCCATAGCGCGCGCAGCCGGTCGTGGCGCCGACGGGTGCGTCGTCTGCGGTCGTGGCGACAAGCGCGCTGCGGCATCCTGCCCGTGCCGCTGCGAATCCGAATCATGGTTGCTCATATCATTGAGTGTACGGCGTGCGACATGCGGCGGTCAGCGGATGTAATACCCTGCATGACATCCGCTGGCGGCGGCCGGTGACGTGCACGTACCGTGGAATCATCGAGGAATTCCCCCGATCGGATTCATCGCCTCCGCAACGGCGATCATGACCGAAGGAGGCCATCATGAACAAGGAACAGCAGGGCATGACGGCGAGCGTCGCATCGCAAAGGACCGGATTCAAGAAGGTTCTCTCCGCCCTCCACCCGGACGGTCGCCCCTCATGGTGGTGGCTGCTGGCCGCCGCGCTCGTCTTCGCCGTGTTCGTCACCGGCGCCTACCTGTGGCAGACCGCCACGGCGGTCACCGCCGACAAGATCCAGGACGAACTGATCAAGCTCGACCCGAACATCACCATCGAAGAGCTGGAGAAACGCGGCTACGTCAACAACGGCGTCGCCGAAAGTGGTTGGGCGAGCATCGACGACGAGGACTTCCCGTACTACTTCGTCGACAAGAGCGAGAGTGGGCCGCTCGAACGGTTCGTCAGCGACGTGCGCAACAACCGGCAGTCGGTGCTGCGTACCTACACGACGAGGAACGGCAGCCTCGACAGCGTGCGCATCCTGTGGTATGACCCCAACGTCAAGGACGAGTGGGTGACGGCGGCCGGCAGCGAGGGTGCGTCGGTGACCACCCATTTCGGCGGGCAAGGGCAGATCCGCCAATGGTGGTGGAAGCACGGCGGGCTGAGCAATCCGGACAAGCGCTTCGCCCGTGATATCCGGCAGGAGGGCGGCGTGGTGGTTCTCAAGCATCGTCCGACCCTGTGGGCCCCGGGCGTCGCATTCACTTCCGTGCCGACTGAGGCCGACGAGATGCTCTACGCGCTCGACGGCAGCATCGCCGAGTAGCCGGACTGTCGGTCGTTGGGCGCGGTAAGGATGGCGGGTGACCGCGGCCCGGTGTTCGGGCATCCATCAGACTCCCGGGTTTCTCCCATCTGGGTGGTTTCGGATGGGAGAAACCCGGGAGTTTGTATCTGGTACTCCCGAAATCTTCCCATTTGGAGGTGCTGGGATGGGATGATTCCGGGAGTCTGAATCGGTGACTCCTGATATTCTCCCATCTGAGCGGTGCCAGATGGGAGGAACCCGGGAGTTTGAGCCGCGGACTCCTGAGATTCTCCCATTCCGGCGGTGCGGGATGGGAGAAATCCGGGACTAATTCGCATCGCACCTGACTGCCGGGCTGTCTCGTTCCGCTCCGATCCGTCTCATGCCGCCTGTGTGTATCCGTGTCCCCAACGCCGTTCGCTGTGCCGGAGCCGCAGCTTGCGCAGGTCGCCGACCGCATCGAGCGCCTCGCCGTTGCGCGGTACGCCAGCCGTGTCGAGCTTGGTGACGAGTTGCGTCCGGTGCAAGGCGTCATCGAAGGTCAGTCGAAAGACGAGATGTGCGCCGGCCGCCAGCAGGTCCTGCTCACGCGCGTTCTGCCGGTTCACGATCTCCTGAATCGACGCGCGGCCTGCCATCGCCGGATCGACATATTTGCCCATCCCGTCGAACTCCCCGACGATGATTCTTCCATCCGCGGTCGTCCACGTATAGTCGGCCCGATATCCGTTGTTCGGTCGGGCGGCGCTCGCGAATTGCCGCTGCAGCTGAGGCGGCATGTACCGCTCCTCGAGGATCGCCCCGCGCATGAACGATTCCCCGCCGTTCTCGCTGGCCGGATCGGTGTAACGCAGCACCTGCTCCACGGCTTGCACGGCATCGGCGTTCCGCAATCCCTGTGTCATACCCCGGATACGCCCGGCGAATGCGCGTATGCGTGCCGAGGCGTCGCTTCTCCAGCCTCGCTCGCCTAGGGCAATGCGACGGAACGCTGAATCGGACACGGCCAGCGCGTGGGGGAACGTCAGCAGCCGTGCACAGTCCAGCACCGTTCGTTCCATCGTGACGGCGCGGATGCCGTTCACGACGGTTACGGGGATTTCGGCCATGTAGATGCGGTTGACCGGTTTGCCGGGGTCCAGATCGTTGCCTTGATGCGCATCGGCGATATAGATGCGGTCCTGTATGGACCACTGGTGTTCGAGCCCGTGGATTGCCGCCGCGGTCGGACCGGCAAACACCCATGTAGGATGCAGCTTTGCCAGTGAGCGCACGATATGCAGGATTTGTTCGGTGGCGTCCAGTGATCTCCAATACATGGCGTCGGAGAACAGACCGGGGTACGGATTGACGAGCTTGCCTGCCTTGCACCTGCGGACCATGGCTTTGTAGTCGTTGTGGGTCTCCGGGTGTGCGCAGCGTTGGTCGTGCTGCGCCCGGGAGATCAGGGTGTCGATTCGTGCGGATGTGGTGTTCATGCCATTGCAGAGTAGCGGATTTCTGATGTCGACCGACAGGTTTTCGGGTCATGTGGTCGGAGCTTCGCTATTGAATCGATTCACCGGCGTGTCGTAGTTTATAGCTACGGTGCTTTGATGAGAAACAGGGTGATTGTCGAATTCCGTGACTCTTGGAATTCTCCCATTTGGATGGTCCCCGATGGGAGAATCCCGGGAGTCGGGTTCTGGGACTCCCGATTTTCTCCCATTTGGGGGTGCTGGAATGGGAGAAAATCAGGAGTTTGAATCGGTGACTCCCGTAATCATTTGGAAGTGCCGGAGTGGGAGGAAGTCGGGAGTTTGGTTTGGTGACTCCCGGGATTCTCCCATTTCGGGCGCCTCGGGTGGGAGAAATCCGGGAGTCCGGTTTGTTACTCCCGGAATCTTCCCATTTGGAAGTGCCGGAATGGGAGAAAACCAGGAGTCGGGTTCTGTGACTCCCGGGATTCTCCCATTCCGGGAGTCACATATGGGAGAAAACCGGGAATAGGGGCGTCCGGACGAAACGGCCCAATCGGCACGGCCCCGGCCAGCCCGGCCCCGGCCAGCCCGGCCCCGGCCCGGCCCTAGTCTGCCGCCGTCGATCTGGCCGCAGCCAACCTGCCGCAGCTGACCCGACCGCAGCCGGCCCTGGCCCGCCCCCGCGGCCGCCCCTACCGCTTGCCCGCGTAGATGTCCCGGTCGATCACCCCGCTGAACACGCGGTTCACCGCCGGCCGCACCACCTTCAGCGATGGCGTCAGGCATCCGTTCTTCTGCGTGAACTGCGCGTCCAGCACCACGAACTTGCGCACCGACTCGGCCCTCGAGACCGTCGCGTTCGCGCGGTCCACGTACCGTTGGATCTCCTCATGCACGGCTGGCAGTGCGGCCGCCGCGGCAGCCGACATCCCCGCATCCGCCCCGACGGTCGGCAGCCACGCCGCCAAGCCTTCGGGATCGAGCGTCACCAGTGCGCCGATGAACGGCCGCCCGTCGCCCACGACCACCGCATGCTCCACGATCGGGCACTTGACGATCTCCTCCTCCAGCGGGATCGGCGACACGTTCTTGCCGCCCGCTGTGATGATGATGTCCTTCTTACGGCCCGTAATGGTCAGTCGGCCGTCCTCGTCCAACGACCCCAGGTCGCCGGTGCGCAGCCATCCGTCCGCGGTGAACGTTTCGGCCGTCTTCTCCGGCAGGCCGTGGTATCCGCGGAACACGTTCGCGCCGCGCACCTGCACTTCGCCGTCGGCCGCGATCCGCACGGACGATCCGGGCGCCGGCTGGCCGACCGTGCCGATCTTGTTGTCGCCGACGCGCGTCACCGTGAACGGCGCCGCCGTCTCCGTCATGCCGTACCCCTGGATCATCGGCAGGCCGATGCCGGCGAAGAAGTGCGCCAGGTCAGGCGACAGCGGCGCGCCGCCGCACGCCACGTACCGGATGTTCGGTCCCAGCGCGCCGCGCACGGTCCGGTACACGAGCGACTCGAACGTGGCGCGTTCGGCCGTCGCCTTCGCACCGTGACGTCCGCCGGCCTGTTCCACGCGCGACCATTCGCGCGCCGCCTCGGCAGCCGCTGCGAACATGCGTCCGCGCCAGCCGGTGCCGGCCTTGCGCGACGCCGCGTTGTACACTTTCTCGAACACGCGCGGCACGCCGAGCAGATACGTCGGCCGGAAGCTGCGCAGGTCCGGCAGCAGCGACTTCGTGTCCGGCAGGTAGCCGACCACGCCGTCGTCGGAGCCGATAGAGCAATACTGGATGTACCGGGCGAAGCAGTGGGCGAGTGGCAGGAACAGCAGCAGCCGCGGATGGTTGTCGCAGATCATTTCGGGTAGGCATTCGTAGCCGGCGCGCACGATGGACAGGAAGTTGCGGTGCGTGAGCTCCACGCCCTTGGGCGCGCCCGTGGATCCGGACGTGTAGACGATGGTGGCGAGGTCGTCGGCGTGGGTGGCGGCGATGCGCGCGTCCAGCTCCTCGTCGGAGACGACCACGCCCATGCCTTCGAGCGCGCCGAGCGCGTTGCCGTCCATCATGAGGATGCGTGTCAGGCTGGGGCAGTGGTCCTTGATCGAGTCGAGCCGGTCGAAGCGTTCGCGGTTGTCGGCGATGGCGAGCTTGACGGTCGAGTCGTTGATGATCCGCTCGGCTTGCGATGCGGAATCCGTATCGTATATCGGCACGTTCACGGCGCCGATGGCGGCGAGCGCGAAGTCCAGCACGCCCCACTCGTACCGGGTCGCGGAGAACAGCGTCACCGCGTCGCCCTTGCCGATGCCGAACGCGATGAAGCCTTTCGCGGCGGCGAGCACCATGCGGTGGAATTCGCCGGTCGTGATGTTCGCCCACGCGCCGGGACCGGTCTTGCGTGCGGCGATGGTCGTCGCGTTGCCGGTGCGTTCGATGCGTTCGGTGAGCAGTGAGTAGAGGGTTTCGTCGTCGGCGACGTCGATGTTGCCGGGGGTCGTGTACTCGGCGATCGGCGGTTCGACGGTGGGTGCGGTGGCGGGAGTGCCGGTCTCGGCGGTTGCGATGGTGCCGGCTGCGTCGGCGGGCTGCGTTGCCTGCTGGGCGATTTCGTCGGTGTGTTCGATTGACATGGCGTTCCTTAGTCGTGTGGTGTGCCGCGTGGCGTGCTTGGCGTTGCTCCGGATACGGGGCGTGCGGCGGTTCGTGGCATGGCGGCATGGCTGGTGCCGCCGTTTCCACCGTTCAGGTTACGGCCGCGTAACCGTGCGCGACGCTGTGGACACGTACGAATGCCGGCGCTCGCTTTTGTGCGGCGACGACAAATGCGGGGCGGGGAGGGACTGTAGGCGGTCGCCCCTGCAGTGGCCCGTTCAACGTCACTGTGCTCGCCCTTGCTGAGTGACGTAAGCTCGCGACCCCTTGGCATTGCTGAGTTTTCGCACCAGCGTCACTGTGCTCGCCCGAGCAGGGTGACGCGTTTCCGGTGACGCGGCACAACAGGGCGCAGCCCAACGGGATGCGGCAATGGGATATAGCCGGTTATAGGTTTTCGTTATCGCCGGAATGCGGGCGTTTCGCGTGTCCGTGCGCGTCCGCTTCTAGCATGGTGCCTTGTGTGCGACCGTGTCGCGGAATGGTGGGAGCCGCGTTGGCTTGTGGATGACGACAGTCAGCACCATGCATCAGTCAGCACCATGCATAGACGACATTCAACAAAGGAACATACCAATATGGCACAGAACAGAGCCGAACTCAACAGGAATCTCGCCCAGATGCTCAAGGGCGGCGTCATCATGGACGTCACCACGCCGGAGCAGGCGCGCATCGCCGAGGACGCCGGCGCGTGCGCGGTCATGGCGCTGGAACGCATCCCCGCCGACATCCGCGCGGCCGGCGGCGTGAGCCGCATGTCCGACCCGGCGATGATCAAGGGCATCCAGGCGGCGGTCTCCATTCCGGTCATGGCGAAGGTGCGCATCGGCCATATCGCCGAGGCGCGCATCCTGCAGGCCATCGACATCGACTACATCGACGAGTCCGAAGTGCTCTCTCCGGCCGATGACGTCTACCACATCGACAAGCGCCAGTTCGACGTGCCGTTCGTCTGCGGCGCGAAGAATCTGGGCGAGGCGCTGCGCCGCATCGCCGAGGGCGCGGCGATGATCCGCACCAAGGGCGAGCCGGGCACCGGCGACGTGATCCAGGCCGTGCGTCACATGCGTACGATGAACAAGCAGATCCGCGAGCTTGTCGGCCTGCGCGACGACGAGGTGTACGAGGCGGCCAAGCAGCTGGCTGTTCCGTACGATCTCGCCAAGTATGTGCATGATAACGGCCGTCTGCCGGTCGTCAATTTCGCTGCCGGCGGCGTCGCGACTCCGGCTGATGCGGCACTGATGATGGAGCTCGGCGCGGAGGGCGTGTTCGTCGGCTCCGGCATCTTCAAGTCCGGCGACCCGGCCAAGCGTGCGGCGGCGATCGTCAAGGCGACAGCGAACTGGCAGGACGCCGACCTGCTGGCCAAGCTGTCGGAGAACCTGGGCGAGGCCATGGTCGGCATCAACGAGGACGAGATCCAGACCATCATGGCCGCCCGCGGCGAGTGATCTCGGCCGTTTCGGTTAATGGGATGCCCCCGCTGGCGGGGGCTGCCAGCTGAAGGCTGGCTGGGGTGGTGAGCGCGATCCGTGCCGCCACCCCGTCTCATGTGCGTTCGACAGCTCCCGCCAGCGGGAGCCAAGGAGTAGTTATGGTAGTAGCTGTTGAATACATTTCCAAAGAGGAGTCGGCCGACGCCGAATCCGCGACGCACGGCGTGACCGGCATTCTCGCCGTGCAGGGCGCGTTCGCCGAGCATGCCGCCATGCTTGACCGGCTTGGCGCCCCGTGGAAGCTGTTGCGCGCGGCCGAGGATTTCGACGATTCCATCGACCGCGTGATCCTGCCGGGCGGCGAGTCCACCACACAGGGCAAGCTGCTGCACTCCACCGGACTGTTTGAGCCGATCGCCGCGCACATCGCCGCGGGCAAGCCGGTGTTCGGCACCTGCGCCGGCATGATCCTGCTCGCGAAGAAGCTCGACAACGACGAGCACGTGTACTTCGGCGCGCTTGACGCCGTGGTCCGCCGCAACGCGTACGGCCGTCAGCTCGGCTCGTTCGCCGCGACCGCCGACTTCGGCGACATCAAGGATTTTCCGCTGGTGTTCATCCGTGGGCCGTTCGTCGTGTCGGTTGGCGACAAGGCCACTGTCGAGACCGAGGTCGACGGCCGGATCGTCGGCTTGCGGCAGGGCAACATCATCGCCACGGCGTTCCACCCCGAGCTCACCGACGACACCCGGATTCACGAGCTGTTCCTCGGACTGTAGGGTGCGGCTGCTTGCAGCTCGCGGACCATATTCTCGCTCCCCGTCGGCGGGAGCTGTCTGAGCGGGAGCGAAGACTGAGGGTGGTCGCCCGCCACGCCGGTGATCCTGTGAATCACGGGTGGCCGCCCCACCCGCTTCGCGGGAGCCCCCGCCGGCGGGGGCGAATAGGCGGTCGTCTGCTTACGAGGGCTCCCGCTGGCGGGAGCTGTCTGAGCGGCAGCGAAGTCTGAGGGTGGTCACCCGCCGCAGTACCCCGCGCATCACTCGCGTATCAATCGCGGATCAGTGCGTCCAGTGAGTCGAGCGCGTGGTTGATTGCCCGGGTTTCGCGCGCGTATTCGGCAGACGAGGTCTGGCTGTCGTAGTGGCTTTCGCAGTATCCCGCATCCCATGCCGTTTCGGCGTGGGGGCGCGGCACGTTGTCGTGCTGCGTGTAGGGCATCGGCGGCAACGCGGTCTGCTGCGGCTGGAACGTGCTGCCATCGAGGTCGTGGATGTCGTCTGGCAGGTCAGGAATGTCCCAGCGTCCGTCAGCTTGACCGTCCATGCGACTGTCCGCATGGACGCGTCCGTCTGCGTGCGCCGCACCCGCGGCCGTGTCGCGGCCGTCCTCGTCGTCCTTCAGTGCGTATCGTGTCGGAATCGTCGGCCCGTCATCCGAGTCGAAGTCGTCGCCGAGTTCGCCGCGGTCGAGCGCGTCAAGCAGACCGTTGATGCGCGCTGCGATACCGTCATCGTGCATGCCGTGATATCCGGACGACTGCGAGCCGTGGCGTCCGTCTCCTGTGGTGAAAGCGCGCACGTACGACGCTGCCTCACCCTCTGCTGTTGACGCGTCGTTGACTTCGCCGGCCGCCGCGTGAACGGTTCCGGCAGCTGCATGTTCTGCCGCGTTCGTTGCGGTTGCGTACGCTGATGTCGTTTCCGACGATGTTGCTGCCGCGGCCGACGCTGCTGCCGCGGCCGGCCTTGCCGTTGCCGCTGTCTCGGCTGTCGCTGCCCCGGTTGCAGCCGCTGCAGCAGCTCCAGCGCCTGCAGCAGCTCTAGCGACTGCCGCGTTCGCGGCCGAGCCCGGCAGCGGCACGGGCGGCACCGTCGCGTTCACGCGAGACTGCCTCTGTCCGCCCTGCGCTGCCGTCTGACGCTGCTGCCGAGCTTCAGCGTCCTTCCGGGCTGTGTCCTTTCGGGCGACGTTCTTCTGAGCCGTCGCCTTCCGCCGCTTCTCCACAGCCTCCTGTTCCAGCC
Organism: Bifidobacterium leontopitheci; assembly: GCF_009193355.1. Lineage (GTDB taxonomy): Bacteria > Actinomycetota > Actinomycetes > Actinomycetales > Bifidobacteriaceae > Bifidobacterium > Bifidobacterium leontopitheci. The sequence goes on along the minus strand of NZ_WBVT01000013.1, from coordinate 19,642 downwards.
GCTCCTTGCGTTCGCGCTGCTGCGCTTCGGCGGCGAAGATGCGCTGTTGGGCGTCGAGACGCGCGTGCTGTGCGGCGTCGAGGATGCCCATGGCCTGCATGCGCTCGTTTTCGATGCGGGCGAGCGTGGCCCGTGCGTGGCGGATGTTCGCGTCCGCGGAGCTGAGCGCGTAGTGGGCTGCCGCGAGTTCGGTGTGCGGCTGCCACATGCGGTCGATCTCCTCCAGCGTGCGTCCCATCGTCTCCGGCACCAGAATGATTACGCCGATGAAGCACAGCAGGTCGATGCCGGCGAAGATGGCGAACGTGACGCCTCCGCCGAGATGGTCGATCATCAGCGGCGTGAACTGGGCGATCAGGCCGTTGACGAATAGCAGGCACATCACGCACAGGCCTGTCGCACGCCCGCGCAGGAACGTCGGGAACAGTTCGGGGATCACGATCCATGGAATCGGCCCCATCGACACTGCGAACGCGGCGGTGAACAGCATCACGCACACCAGCGTGAGCAGCGGCCGCCCGGCGAAGTACGAGCCGGCGATGCCGACCGCGAACAGCACCATGAGCAGGGAGCCGACCGTCATCAGCCGTTTGCGGCCGACGGCATCGATCAGGTACAGGCCGACGACCGTGAACGCCAGCTCCACGCCGCCCACGCACGCGGCCGCAAGGAACTCGGTGTCGCCGCCGAATCCCATGCGCGAGAACATGACCGGTCCGTAATATGAGATCGCGTTCATGCCGATCGCCTGGTTGAACACGGCCAGGAAGATGCCGATGAGCAGCGCCTTGCGCAAGCCGGGGCGGAACAGCGACGTGAACTCGTTCGACATCGTCTGCTCAAGTTTGACCGACGCCTGGATGTCGTCGGTGCGCACGCGCGCCTTCTGCGTGCCCACGATCTGTTCGAGCACCGTGAACCCTTCTTCGGTGCGGCCACGCTGGATCAGGTAGCGCGGACTTTCGGGCGCGTGCCACATGGCCGCCACGAAGATCACCGCCGGCACGCCGCCCAGGCCGAGCATCCAGCGCCAGCCGGTCGAAAGATCCCAGCCGTACGTGCCGTATGAGGCGATCACGTAGTTGGTGACGTTCGTCAGGATGATGCCGCACACGGTGAGCATCTGATAGGAGAACGCGAGCGTGCCGCGGATCGCCGTTGGTGCGGACTCGGTGATGTAGGTGACGGCGAGCGCCGCGGTCAGGCCGATGCCGTAGCCGCCGATGATGCGCGCGGTGATCAGGTCGTATGGGGTGAACGTGCAGGCGCTCCAGATCGCGGCGAAGAAGTAGATGACGCCTCCGACGACGAGGATGCGTTTGCGGCCGAACCGGTCGGAGATGAAGCCTGCGCTTGCAGCGCCGATGACCGCGCCGATGATGATGGAGGAGATCACGAGGCCTTCCATCATGGTGCCGAGTGCGTAACGGTTGTCGAGGAATTCGATGGCGCCGGAGACGGAGACCGTGTCGTAGCCGTAGAGCAGCCCGGCGAGTCCGGCGCTCAGTGCGAGGCCAAACGTGTAGCGTCCGGAGCCGGCCGTCTGCACGGCCGACCCGAGTGGGTTGTGCTGCTTTCGGGCAACGTGGAACAGTCCCGCCATATCTCTTCCTCTCAAACACGGCGATGGGATATGCACCAGCGTAGCGGCGTGGGTGTGCGACAGGTAGATATGTTCCGCTGTTTCGGCGTTTCCGGCGTGTCGCAAATTGTAAGCGTTAACAAAAAGTGAAGGAATGATGTTTTTTCAGTGGTTGAAACATTTTATTAGACGCTGTGTGGGTGCTTGTGTTTTGGTTTGGTGGTTCCGCTACATTCCACTTACGTAACGGAACACCCGTAATCCTTACCCATCGCACGGCCGCCTGCGTGGCCGGTTCCTTCGGTGCGGTCATGCATATCCGGTTGTCGCTAAGTAATGGGGTACGTAGTGGGATGTTCTGAAAAGTACAAGAGAAGGACAAGACTTATGCGTAACAAGGGATTGAGGGGCGCTGCGGCGGCCGTCATCGCGGTCATCGCGATGGTGGTCTCCACCGTGGCCGTCGCCCCCGCCAACGCCGCAGACAGCACGTGCATCGCGAGCGACCAGAAGTCGTTCGATGGGTGCATCGAAGGCGGCGACAGCAACATTGAGGTGTCCAGCACCATTAAGTTCAACACGGATGATGATCTCGCGGATTTGGGGATTGGCTCTGACACGAATCAGGGATACAAGGAGCCTGCGCATTACGCGTTGAAGCATTCCGTGACGATTAGGGGCATCGGTTCTTCCGCCATTCTTCGTAATGTGACGTTTGACGTGCCGTCGAATATCACGCTCACTTTGGGTGGCACCATCGTCGTTGATGATGTGAATCTTGCGGGTATCAGTCTGCTTAAATTGGTGGGCATCAATTTGGGTTCATTTACCCTCAAAAACTATGACGGCATATCGGAAGCCATCAAAGTGTCGGGAGGAACACTGAATCTTGAAGATACTGCTCACGTTGCTTCTGGCACGAATGGTGCTCAGAAACAGCAGCGGGCAATTGCAGTTACTTCCAATGGGTCCACGGTTAATCTCAATAGTTCTGGTGAATATAAGCGTTCTGTCCAGTCTGGAATTGATTTGCAGATTAATTTGGAGAGCATCCCCGTTGTTGGCATTTTGGTCAAAGGCCTCAATGCAATCCTTGGCGTTCTGAAAATTAATCGAAATGTTGATTACCCCACCGTCTGGGGCCGTGATGCTGCCGTCTACTCTGAGCCGGGAGTCAATAACGCCACCATCAACATCAGCAACGGCACCTACTCCAACCAGAAGGACAGCGCCGCGCTTGGAAAGACGTATCTGAACGGTGCCGTCTCGTCGTCCGCTACGGTGAACATCATCGGTACTGGAAACGTCAAAATCAGCAACACCAAGATTGGCAATGGCGTGGATTCCAAGCACAACGGCTCTAGCACGACCGGTACGCTGAACATCAACAATCCGTATGCCCAGCTTGACCCTGCGGTCGAAACCGATGAGGACGCCTACAAGGCAGCGACCGACAGCTGGGCGCTTGAGCTTCGTGGTGGCGCGAAGGTGAATCTTGTTGCCGGTCATATCAATGACACTCATTCGCAGCACGACACCAAGAAGATCATCGAATCCGAATCCACTGCCCGCATCAACATCCTGCCGACGGAGAAGGGCGAGGCGACCATCGCGAACCGCCAGTACTGGATCGACCAGACCAAGGCCGACAAGGCCGGCTTCAGTGCGACGGTGAACCCCGACGCCCACGTCTCCGGTTCGGCCGGCGTCGCCAACGACACCACTGAGAACGACTACCAGCTCTGGCACAGCGCCGCCACGAAGAAGGACGACACCCTCGCCCAGCTGCAGGAGCTCGTTGCCAAGGAGACCTCTGGTTCTGACCCGAAAGCCGCCCCGCTGAGCACCTCCACTTACACCAAGGGCACCATCAGCGCGTCCTACCCGGACGTCCTCGGTCAGGCCATCTACGGCCGTGAGGTCATCTCCAGCGGCAGCAAGATCGGCGCCGACACCATCTTCGACGCGGTCAACTCCGGCACCGCCGGCACCGTCGTCCTCTACGGCCAGCCGTGGACCGACGCGTACAACCCGACCGACGTCCCTACCCAGGGCGATGACCTGTTCGCCGGCTGGTACACCAGCCAGACCAAGTTCGGCGAGGAGGACGCCATCCAGGCCAAGCCGTACGAGAACGCCGCCGACTCCGTGAACAACCCGAAGCACCACAAGTGGGATCCCACCAAGGACGGCTTCAACGGCACGTACAACGACACGATCGTCGTGGACACCGCGAAGTACTCCGGCACCCTGTACGCGCACTTCGTGAGCAAGGACACGATGGCGGTGAAGAACTATCAGACCTCTGCCGCCACCAACGGCAAGAGCGATTACGTGAACGTGCGTCTCATCGCCGGCGTGGACAGCTACAACTTCTCCAACGCGTTGTTCACCGTCACGCTGGACGGCAAGCTGCTTGGCACCGCCAAGACGACCACCGCGTTCGACTACATCACGGCGAACGGCGCCAAGAAGACCGTCGAGAAGAGCCCCTACAAGGGTACTGACGGTTACGAGGCGGACATCAGCCAGGGTGATGCGCGTTACGTGACCACCGCGATCGTCAAGAACGTGAAGGTCGGCTCCAAGCTGGCCGTCACCCCGAAGTGGACGACGCTCGATGGAACGGTCGTGACCGGCGAGCAGGTCACGTTCACCGTGACGGCTGACGATGCCGACTGATTGGTGAATGGTTGGTTCCTGTCCGGGCAGAGGCGGATGGCCGATGCCCGGACAGGAACCACCGAAACCCGTAAAGCAAAACGAATTGTGTTGAAGACAACATCGACACGGCAGTAAGCAAAGAAGACTAATGATGATGAAGAAGCAGTATGAACAGCCGATGATGAGCGTTCGCTCTCTTGGCATCGTGGACGTGATTTGCGCTTCCAATATGACCGGTGGCACCAACGGCAGTGGCAACAACAACGGCGAGGGCGAGCTGGACGGCGAAAGCGCCAACACGTTCTCCCTCGGTCTGAACTGAGTGCGTGAAGGATCGACCGCAAGATGACCAACATGGGGTGGAACATGAACGACGAGCAGAATCTCAAGACCGTCAATGAGCAGCATGATGACGACATGACGCTGCAGTCCGCGGCCCAACCGGCTGGCGGCAGCCATGCCGCGAAGCCGCGTGCGGCGGCGGGCAACGGCCTGCTGGCCCGTCTGGACGCGCGGCACATCGTGATCGCAGCGTTCGCGGCGGCTCTGGTCGTGGCGCTGCTTGTCGCGGTCGGCGTGATGACGTTCGGCGGCGTCGCAAAGCAGGGCCCGAGCCGTGTGACGGCTTCGAGCTCGCAGTCGGCAGGTGAGGATTCCACCGGATCCTTCAGCTCCTCGGACAGCGAGTCTGACAGCAAGTCCGGCAGCGAATCCAGCAACAAGTCGCTCGACCCTTCGCAGGACGGCGAAGGCGTGCTGGACGTGGAAGCAGCGTTGAACGGTACTGATGACGCGCAGTCCGGCAGCTCCGCAACGGCGACCGCAACGTCCGGCACCACCGCAACGTCCGGCTCTTCGACTCAGTCGAGCACCACGCAGTCCGGCACGTCCCAGTCCGGCAGCAACTCCGGTCTGAACGCCGGCAGCTCGTCGAACGGCTCGTCCAGCAAGCCGAGCTCCAAGCCGTCCAACAAGCCGAACCACGGCTCGTCCAGCGGCTCCCATGGCAACGGCTCGTCGTCCACCAAGCCCGGCAATGGCGGCAGCAGCTCGAACGGCGGCTCCGCAACCAAGCCCGGCAGCGGATCCGGCAACGGCGGTAGCTCGGACAACGGCGGCAACGGCGGCTCCTCCGAGCCGGCCTACGACCCGACCCATCCCGATTCCGACTCCATGAACTTCGGTCCGATCCACACCCTCGGCTGAGTCCGCAGTCCGCAACCCGCGGTCCGCAGCGCATTTCCAAGCGCCCCCCAGCGCCGACGTGCCACCCGCACGCCGGCGCTCCTTTATATATGCATGTTGTACCTCGAACAGTTAGATGCATGACCGACCGTACTCGTACGTACCGCTACGAGTACGGTCCGTCATGGAATATCAACGGACCGTACTCAACCACGCCGCTACGAGTACGGTCGGTTATGAGGTGGAGCCGCTGCACGGCTTCCATCGTCGCCCGTCACCCGCCGCTGTCCACCGCCACCCGCATCCCGTGCGGCTGTGCCCGGTATGACGTATAGTTTCGTAAGGATAGGATTGGCTTCGTGGTTCCACTGCACCCCGCGCGGCGGGGACAGGGAGCGACCGTGTCGAGCCGTTGAAAAGACAAGGAGTCATAGTGCTGGGAACCAGCGATCTGGCTGTTGCTGCAGCCGCTGCAAGCGTACCGCATATCAAGCTCAATGATGACGACGAGATCCCGCAGATCGGCTTGGGGCTGCTGCGCATCAAGGATGAGGACGTCGCACCCGTCGTCGAGACCGCACTGCACCTCGGCTACCGTCACATCGACGGCGCGGCGGGCTACAACAACGAAGGCGGCGTGGGCAACGCGCTCGCCGCGACCGGCTACAACCGCGGCCGCAAGCGCGAGAAGCTGTGGGTGACCACCAAGCTGCGCGACTCCGAGCAGGGCTACGACAGCGCGCTCGCCGCGTTCGACCGTCAGCTGAGCCTGCTGCGCGTCGAATACGTCGACATGTACATGATCCACTGGCCCACGCCGTTCGACTGGCGCGCCGGCGAAACGTGGAAGGCGTTCGCCAAGCTGCGCGAGGAGGGTCGCGTGCGCACGCTCGGCGTGTGCAACTTCCTGCCCGAGCATCTTGAGCGCCTGCACAAGGAGACCGGCGAATGGCCGGCCGTCAACCAGATCGAGCTGCACCCCACGTGGCAGCAGCGCGACGTGGTCGCCTTCTGCAAGGAGCACGGCATCGCCGTCGAAGCGTACTCGCCGATGGCCCGCGGCGCCGACCTCAACGCCGGCAACGGCACGATCGCCGAAATCGCCAAGGCGCACAACGTCTCCCCGGCGCAGGTGATCCTGCGTTGGCACATCGAGAACGGCACCATCATCATCCCCAAGTCCGTGCACGAGGAACGCCAGCGTCAGAACCTCGACGTGTTCGGCTTCGCGCTCACGCTCGACGAGCACGCGGCCATCGACGCGCTCGACGGTCCGAAGCGCGCCGGACACGATCCGCTCACCTTCTCGTACGCCTGATGCCGAAACGACGCTATCGTGGACGCGGCGGCCGCGGCCGGGGTTACGGCTACGGCCGCCGCACGCACTTCCGCAAGCGGCGGTTCCGTGGCGACTCGCCGCTGGAACGGTTCCTGATTCTGCTGCTCGCCGCCGCGGTGGTGGGCGTCACCATCGGCCTGTTTCTGCCGAAAGTCAGTCCGACAGTCGGCGAAATCACCGGCGAGTACGCGGCCAGCGGCCCTGCCGCCGACGCGTTGAACAAACTGACCGTCGACGACCATCCCAGCAAGGCCGGCTACGACCGTGACGCGTTCGGCTACCGTGAGACCGATACGGACGGCAACGGCTGCGACGTGCGCGAGGACGTGCTCGCCCGAGACCTGACCGACGTCACGTTCGACTCGCGCAAACGTTGCCAGGTCGACGCCGGCGTTCTCGACGACCCGTACACCGGCAAGACGATCCGGTTCACGCGCGGCCGCAGCACGAGCGCCGCCGTGCAGATCGATCATGTGGTCGCGCTGGAGAACGCATGGCAGTCCGGCGCGCGCGACTGGACCACGGCGAAACGTTACCGGTTCGGCAATGACATGATGAACCTGCTCGCCGTCGACGGTCCGGCCAACCAGGAGAAGGGTTCGGCTTCGGCCGCGTACTGGCTGCCGACGAACTCGGCGTACCGGTGCGACTATGTTGCCCGGCAGGTCGGCGTCAAGACCAAGTACCAGCTGACCGTCACCACGGCCGAGCGACGCGCCATGCTTTCCGTGCTGCGATCCTGCCCGGCGCAGCAGCTCCCGCAAAGCTAAACCGGACCGCTCCCGCCGCTCCCGCCGCTCCCGCCGCTCCCGCTGGCGGGAGCTGAGATGCGGAGAGGATATCGCTTGTCCGCTCCCGCTGGCGGGAGCTGTCGAGCGTAGCGAGACTGAGACATTGCCGGTCGGCCCGGCGTCTCGGCCCCCTCGGCGGAGGGGGCTGTCGCGGCTGTAAGCCGTGACTGGGGGAGCGCCACCCGCTACAGCATAGGACCCGGCTCCGGCTGCGAAAAAACAATCCCCCGGTGATGTACCGGCGCGTGAGGACGGCAACCGTATCCCGCAAGTGCAAATCCGCCCGTTTTGCGCGTTCGGGACGTCCCGTAACGACAGAATCGACGTTGTTGCGCATTCGGGACCATACGCATGCCTCCGCACTGCCGATCCTGCCTTCCGTCAATATCGGCGCTATGCTCAAAAGCGTCATTTTCCAACGATTTCACGGAAATACCGTTGTCGTGCTTCTGTACGGCACATGTCCCGTAAGTGCAAATCCGCCCGTTCTGCACGTTCGGGACGTCCCATAACAGCAGAAACGCCGTTTTTGTCGTTTCGGGACGTCCCGAAACGACAAAAACGGCGATTTCGTGCGTTCGGGACACAGGGGAGGCTGGTCATTGGGCATCCAGACGATGCCGGACTGCGTCGTTGTGCCTGCCCGATTGCCACAACTCGACAAAATCAGCGTTTCGGACGACTTGTGGCAATCGGAATCGCCCGGACCAGCCGGATTCGGCCTGGTTTGTTGCCGCAACTCGTCCAAACGGGCGCTTTTGACGACTTGTGTCACGCCGGATTGCCACAACTCGCTCGAGACGCCGATTTTGTCGAGTTGTGGCAACACACGGAGGTCGGCCATCGAACCGCACACCCTGCCGCACCCACGGTCTGCGGCACATTTCCCTCGCCGTACATCATCCGTCTGCTTGACCGTCGAGCATCCGTAACATGCCGGGACTATACCATTCCACGGAACGAAAGGGGCCGCAACACAGCATCATGAGTAACGATCAGCAGACACACAACGAGCCAGCCGCAAGTCAGACAGGAGCAGCCGCAGCCAACCCGGCCGCGCACGTCGCCGCAGCCCAACAGCAGCCGCACCACCACGAACACCATGGTCACGCCCTCGCCGGCATCCTCGGCCCCGCGTTCGTCGCCGCGGTCGCTTACGTCGACCCCGGCAACGTGGCCGCGAACATCACGTCGGGCGCGCGCTACGGCTACCTGCTCGTGTGGGTGCTGGTGCTGGCGAACGCGATGAGCGTGCTGATCCAGTACCAGTCCGCGAAACTCGGCATCGTGACCGGCAAGAGTCTGCCGGAGTTGCTCGGCGAGCGCATGAGCGATGCCGGACGGTTCATGTTCTTCATGCAGGCGGAGGTCATCGCCATCGCCACGGATCTGGCTGAGGTGATCGGCGGCGCCATCGCGCTCAACCTGCTGTTCGGCTTGCCGCTGTTCGTCGGCGGCTTGGTGATCGGCGCGATCTCCACCGTACTGCTGTGGTTCCAGGGTGGACGCACGCACCGGCTGTTCGAGAAGATCGTCATCGCGTTGCTGCTGGTCATCACGTTCGGTTTCATTTTCGGCCTGTTCATTGCGCCGCCGAACCCGCTCGCCGTGCTCGGCGGTCTCGTGCCGCGTTTCGGTGGCTCCGACTCGGTGCTCATGGCCACGTCCATGCTGGGCGCGACCGTCATGCCGCACGCGATCTACCTGCATTCCACGCTTGTCAATGACCATTACGGCCCCGGCGAGAAGAAGCCGACGGTGCCGCAGCTGCTGCACGGCTCCAAGATCGACGTGGCGTGGGCTCTGCTGCTGGCCGGTTCGGTCAACGTGTGCCTGCTGATCATCGCCGCGAACTCGCTGTACGGCATGACCGGCACCGACACGATCGAAGGCGCGCAACGTGCGATCGTCTCGGTGCTTGGACCGGTGGTCGGCACGATTTTCTCGATCGGCCTGCTCGCCTCGTCGCTGAGTTCGACGTCGGTCGGCACGTACGCCGGCTCGGAGATCATGCACGGTCTGCTGCGCATCAAGGCGCCGATGTGGGCGTGCCGTATCGTGACGCTGGTGCCGGCGCTCATCGTGCTGTGGTTCGCGCCGAACCCGACCATGGCGCTGGTCATCGGCCAGGTGATCCTGTCGATCGGCATCCCGTTTGCGATTATCCCGCTGCTGCGTTACACGCACGACCGCACGCTCATGGGCCGGTATGCAGATGGCACGGTCAAGCATGTGATCTTCATCGCCGTCGCCGCACTGATCGTCGCGCTCAACGTGCTGCTCATCGCGCTCACGATTCTCGGCAAGTAGTGCGGTCGGCCGGTCGACCGCCGCACCTGGACTGTCGCTGCTCTTGGCCCCTTCGGTGGAGGGGGCTGTCGGCGGAGCCGACTGGGGGAGCGTTCCCGGTCTGTGATTCTCAACGAACCGTACTCGTAGGGCGCCTTGGAGTACGGTTCGTTGATAATTCTCAACCGACCGTACTCGTCCTGCTGCCGCCTCGGACTGTCGCTGCTCTTGGCCCCCTCGGTGGAGGGGGCTGTCGGCGGAGCCGACTGGGGGAGCGTTCCCGGTCTGTGATTCTCAACCAACCGTGCTCGTAGGGCGCATTGGAGTACGTTCGGTTGATAAATCCGAACGTACCGTACTCGTAGGGTCCCTTGGAGTACGGTTCGTTGTCAATTCTCAACCGACCGTACTCAGGGACCTTCTTTCGAGTACGGTCGGTCAATGCGCGCCCCACCCTCACCCCCGCACCACCTCACCCTCACCCAAACTTGCCCATGCCCCGGCGTAGACTGTTGGGGTCAAAAACGGCTTCCCGCGGTATCGGCCGCGTCTGTGCCGCGATCAGCGAACGATGTCAAAGGAACAGGCATGACGAAGAAGGGGAGCCCCATCACGACGAACACCGGCGACGTGAACGATAACGACACGTCTGCATCCGCCGCCCGCCGCCCGCGCGCCGCCGTCCGCACCAAAGCCCTCGCCCAGGCCCTTACCGGCAGCGAAAGCTACGTGAACGGCAAACTCACGCGCACGGCGCTCGCCTCGCTCGCCATCCTCACGTTCATCACGTTCGTCGGCAACTTCACCCAGCTGCAGCTGAGCGCCGCGCTGCCGACCATCGTCTCGGAATTCGGCATCTCTGTGACCACCGGCCAGTGGCTCACGTCGATCTTTCAGCTGGTCATGGGCGTGATGGTACCGCTCACGGCGTTTCTGACGCGCCGCTTCACCACGCGGCAGATCGTCATCGTCTCGATGTCCGTGTTCACTGTCGGCTCGCTGCTCGCGTGGATGGGCCCCACGTTCCTCGTGGTGCTCGCCGGCCGTCTGCTCGAGGCGATCGGCACCGGCGTGATGTGGCCGGTGCTGCAGATCACCGTGTTCTCGATTTATCCGCTGTCGCGCCGCGGCATGGCGATGGGCACGGTCGGCATGGCGATGAGCGTCGCCCCCGCGCTCGGCCCCACGTTCGGCGGCATGCAGACCGACGCGTTCGGCTGGCGTTCGATTTTCTTCACGCTCACGATGATCGGCGTGTTCTGCCTTGCGCTCGCCGTGTTCGGCCTGCACAACTTCGGTGAGATCGACCGTCTGGCGAAGGCGGACTTTTTCTCGGTCGTGCTGTCGGTGATCGGTTTCGGCGGACTGATGTTCGGTTTCACGAACATCGAGTCGTATCCGTTCTCGCATCCGATGGTGTGGGGCGCGGTATTGGTCGGCGTGTGCGGCATCGTCTGGTTTGTGGTGCGTCAGGTGCGTCGTGCGCGTGCGTACGCGGAGGCTGCCGGCGGCACAGCGACATCCGGCGCGACGTCCGGCAGCGGCAAGCCGGCCGAACCGCCGCTGCTCAACCTTGGCGTGCTGCGCAACCGCAGCTTCACCATCGGCACGATCTGCGCGGCGCTCAGCTTCTTCGCGTTCAGCTCGATCATGGTGATCATGCCGTTGTACATCCAGAACGACCGCGGTTTTTCGGCGACGATTAGCGGCCTGGTGATGATGCCGGGCGCGTTCGGCATGTGCATCTCGCAGTTTTTCGGCGGCAAGCTGCTGGACCGGCTGGGCGCGCGGCCTGTGGCGCTCACCGGCACGCTGGTGCTGCTGTTCGGCACGGTCATGATGAGTCTGATCGACCTGCATACGTGGATCTGGTGGGTGTCGATCTGGCAGTTCGTGCGGCAGATCGGCATGGGATTCATCATCATGCCGATCACCACGTGGTCGCTCAACTGTCTCGAGCCGAGCGAAGTGTCGGCAGGTTCGGCGGTGACGAACACCGTGCGGCAGATCGCCGGCGCGATTGGTGCCCCGGTGCTGGTGATTCTTATGGAAACGCTGACGCAGCTGCATGGCGGCGACCGGATCGCCGCGTCGATCTTCGGCACGCAGTGGACGCTGCGTGTGAGCGCGTTCATCGTGTTCATTCAGGTGCTCATCGTGCTGTTCGGCGTCAAGGGGGAGGGCGCCGGCTCGTCGCACGACGTGGCGCAACGCGCCATCGCCCGCATGCGCGCCGAACGTGAGCGCGTCCACGCCGGGCATCCCGCACGCCGCCCGCGCTAGGTCATTGTTCCCAACCGACCGTACTCGTACATGGTTGTCCGGGTACGTTCGGTTCAGGATTTCTAACCGACCGTACTCGAGTGTGCGGTTTCGAGTACGTTCCGTCGATATTCTCTGACCGACCGTACTCGTGGATCGGCCGAACATGAGCTCGGGTGGTGTCCTCGGCCCCCTCGGTGGAGGGGGCTGTCTGAGCGTAGCGAAGACTGGGGGAGCGTCCCCGCGACGGCAATCCGTCCTCGCAACCGACCGTACTCGTGCGGCGAGCCGAGTACGGTCCGTCATGAAATCCTAACGCACCGTACCCGAACAGGCGGTTTCGGGTACGTTCGGTTCAGTATTTCTGACCGACCGTACTCGAGTGTGCGGTTTCGGGTACGTTCCGTCGCGTAGCCGCCGCGACCAGCCGCGCTCGCCGGTGGCCGGGATTATGATGGCAGAATGACTGACTTCCGCATGCGCGTGGCCGACCTGACCGTCGCCGTCCGCTCGATGTACGACCGCGTCGCCCGGCAGTGCGCCGACTATCTGCTGCCGTCGTCCGGCTTCGAGAGCGACCGTCTGACCGCCGACATCGTCGTCGAGACCACGCAGCCGGACATCGACCGCGAACGCGACTCGGAAGACACGCGCACGTGGCGTGACGACTATCTCGAAACGCTCGCGGTCTACCGACAGATCGCCGACGCCGCCCCCGCGCTCAACCGGCTGCTGTTCCACGGTGCGACCATCGAGTACGGCGGCCGTGCGTACGTGTTCACCGCGCCGAGCGGCACCGGCAAAACCACGCACATCCGACAGTGGCGTCGCGTTCTGGGGGAGCGCGTCGACATCATCAACGGCGACAAGCCGCTGTTTCGCGTCGACCGCGACGGCGAGCCGCTGGCCGAGGGGCTGGCCGGACGTGTGATCGCTTACGGTACGCCGTGGTGCGGCAAGGAGGGCTGGCAGCGCAACACGAGTGCGCCGATCGCCGGCATCTGCGTGGTCACCCGCGCGGCGGGCGGCACGACTGTGGAGGACGAGTCCGCGGAAGTCGCGGCCAGGGCGGCCTCGTCTGCGCCCGACGCGGCTGTGGAAGGCACAGCTGTGGACGGTGCGGTTGCGGGTAATGCGACTGCGGACGGTACGGCGTCGTCCGGTCCGACCGCGGCGTCGGCCGCCGTGCGTGAGCAATCCGACGTCGCGCGGCCGGGCACCGTTGTGTTCTACGATGACGCCGGCATCGCGAACACGTGCGTGCGGCTCGACCCCGCCGAGGCGTTGCCGTTCATCCTGCGGCAGACGTATCAGCCGTCGTCGCCGCTCGCCGTCGCCGACATGCTCGGCCTGCTTGATGCGCTGTTCGCTGCGGTTCCGGTGTATCGGCTCGCCTGCACGATCAGCGATGCCGCGGTTCGCGCGAGTTTTACCGCGATGGTCGGTGAAGAGCTGGAGTGACCTGCCGCGTCGCCGGTCGTGACTCGAGCGGCGTGACGGATTTGCCGGCGGTTCGGATGGCGTGAGCCGCGTCGCCGGTGGTTCGGGTGGTGCGGCGGATTCGGCGGCGGCGCAACGTTGGCGATTGCCGCCGCCGTCACAGCGTGCGTTCGCCCGCTGTGACATGGCGGTCGCAGGATGGGGTGGGGATTTCTGTCGTAATGACTGGTGTGCTGACCGTGCGGTATGCGGGTATCCGGAGCATGGCCGGTTGGGGATATTGAATGAGTTGCGCTTGGAGTTGGGTTTGTGGGTACGTTCGGCTAGGTTTTCTGAACCGACCGTACTCAAACCCGCCTTTGCGAGTACGTTCGGTTGGATAGTGACAACCGACCGTACTCGGGGCATCCGGACATGGGAACTCGGATGCCGGAATCGTTGTGCTTGCGGATCGCACGTGGGATGTGAGCCTGAAATCTGCGTTGTTGGGCTCGCGTCCCATTTGTATCTGGGACGGGAGTGCGTGTGAGCGGTTACGCGTGCTTGTGTCCCATGGTTTTGTGGGATACGGGACTGTGTGACCGGTTGCAAGACCTCCCGTCCCAAATCCCAATGGGACGCGGCGTCGAAATCTGCGTTGTTGCGCTCGCGTCCCACCTCGCGACCCTGCCGCCAGCTCCTCCCCAGCTCCTCCGCGGCTCCTTATATACTGGGTTAGTTGTGATGAAGAGCGGAAGGAACGCCATGCAAGGACTGCACGACGGTGAGCGCGACGGAGCGTTCGGCGCCAACGATAACGGCAATGACCATATCGATGCCGATCTGTTCACTACCGATTTCAGTACTGACTTGTCTGCGGCCGATGACCGTGGCAACGCGACGGGCCGCGACAATCCTCTGGCCAGGCATGAAGATGCGCAGAACGCGACCTCGGGAGTCGGAACCACCCGTGCCGCCGCCCCCGCCGCCCATGCGGACGAGTCCGGCGAAACCCGCGACGGCCACCGCGCCATCATCATCGTCGCGGCCGCCGCGGTCGCGATTCTTGCGCTGATCATCGCGCTGGTGGTCGCGTTCGGCTCTGCAGGCCGCGGTTCGGCGGGCGACGGCTCGGGTGACAACGGCTCCGGCACGTCGCAGCAGAACACGTCCGGTGATTCCGGGAACAGTTCGGATTCCAGCCAATCCGGCGATTCCACTGACAAGTCCGGCACAAGCGATTCCAACAAGTCCAACACGTCCGACTCTTCGAACGGCAACTCGTCCGGTTCGACCGGCGACAGTGACGGTTCCTCCACGGGCGACAACAGCGTCGACGCCGGCGAGCTGTTCGGCGATGCAGATTCGGGTTCGGCATCCGGCACGGCCTCGAACAGCTCCAGCGTGTCCGGCTCAACGTCGGGCAACGCCGGCACCGGCAGCCACAGCGGCTCGACCTCGCACGGTACTTCGCACGGCAACAGCGGATCCGGCGGTTCCGGGGCGAACAAGCCGGGCAGCGGTTCCGGTAACGGTTCGCAGGGTAACGGCGGCAACGGTTCCGCGGATAACGATTCCGACAAGCCGAACAGCGGCTCCGGCATCATCACCGAGTCCGACGGCTCACGCTGGACCGGTTACTACTGACAGGCCGGCGACTGCGCAGGTGAGCGGCCACGCCTGTGTGCCGTCGCGCGCGGGCGTGGCCGTCCCGGTTACTTCCGGGTCTTCCAGTCGACGGCGATGCCGTAGATCACGGTTGCGGCGAGGAGCGTGCTCACCCACAGCCGGTCGGCGTATGGTGCGAACACGATCATCGCGATGATCGTGGGATTATGCCCGGGTTGACCGGGGTCCACTTTGGATGCCATTATGGCTCCTTTTATTGAAATGGCGTCCGGGCCGGTTGACCCGGCCGACCGCTTGCTCGGATGACGGTCCCGGTTCAGAGGACTCGACTTCGTCGCGTGTGCGGTGCAAGCCATGCTACAGGAGCGGCGGCTTGTGCGCCGTGGGCGGAAATCTTCATGATGCTGTACCCTTGATGGTGCTGGTGTGGAATCGGTTCACTTCGGGGTCTTTTTGGGCGGCCGCTTGAAAGCTTTTGCCTCGTTGGGTTCCATGTCGGTGTTAAGGGCGTGTCACTTCGTCCTATATGAAATGGGTGTGGGGTGTCGGTCTCGACCGACACCCCACATTGTATTTTGTAAGGTATGCTGCGCGTCCTCGTCGTCTGTTCGCCTCGGGTTTGCATGCCGCGGGATTTCGGTGGGTTGACAGTTTGTGCTATGAATCGCCGTGATGCTGTACTCTTGATGGTGCTGGTGTGGAATCGGTTCCAACTTCGGGGTCTTTTTTGGCGGCCGCTTGAAAGCTTTTGCCCCGTTGGGTTCCATGTCGGCATGTGGAGGCCCGGTGGGTTTCTTCCCGTACGAGCATGTGGGGTGTCGGTTTCGGCCGGCACCCCACATTTACGCTTTGTATTCAGGATTTCCGTTACACAGCTATCTGTCTGTCTGTTGCTCTGCACTCATCCTTCCGTTGCGCACCCTCGACCTCCCGTCACCTGGGCCGCCTGTCCCGCGTGACGAAGGGGAGGCTGCGGCACGTGCAGCGTGGTCATGCCACAAACCAGTGGTGTTCACATTCGAAAACAAAGACGTTCGTATAGTGGTACAGCAGATTGCGCCCGTTTGATGATTATTTGCCGTAATACAGCGCTTCCTCGACTGTTGAATAAAACGATTTATCACAGTAGTCACCTGTCGTTTACCTTTACGGACCATAACTAGTCAATTGAGAGTACGGTGTACTGCGTATCCGAAAAAGAGCATCGATGCCCACCGTGCGGGTCGCGCCACAAGCGACGTCTCCGTCCGGCGGGCATCGTGCGTTTCAAGGAAAGAAGAAACATGCAGGGGACTAAGAACATGAAGAAGGGTCTGGCCGCGCTCCTCGGCCTGGCCATGATGGGCACGATCGGCGCCGGCGTCACCTCCGTGGCGAACGCGGCCGATTTGCCTGTATGCCAAGTGAACAACACCCAGTGGATTGGTAGCAACGCCGACACCAACCTGAAGAAATGCCTGTCGGACTATGCTGCTGGAAAGACCAATGCCATTGATCTTGTTGCGGATGTCGATTTTGGCGGATTCACTTATGATTCCTACAGCATTGCTAACGGGCCTCTGACCATTAACGGAAATGGCCACACAATCAGCCACATCCATTTTGTGGTCACCAAGGGTGCGTCGCTTACATTGTCCAATGTCACCATCAATGACAACGCGAACGGCGAAGATTGGGGCAAAGCCCAGATTCCGGTGTTCGTCGGTGGCGACGATGCGGATCACAAGAGCTCGTTCACTCTCACCGGCGGCGCTTCACTGAACTCGAATCAGGGAACAGACTGTGCTTTCGGCATCGTCGTGGGCAACTATGCGAACGTGACCATCGACAGCAATGGCACCGGTGCTGACAAGGGTAAGACCATCTACGGATCCGATGCCGCCATCGTCACCAAGAACAACAGCGACAAGCACATCGGCAATGGCCAATCGCAGTGCAACGTGCCTCAGGCAGAGCAGGTTACCGGCTCGACCATAACCATCAACAACGGTAATGTCGAAGCCGAGAACTCCGATTCGCTGGATAACTCGTACGCGGTGAACTCATGGGGTGCCGATGTGAAGGTCAAGGGCGGCACTATGCCCGAGGCCTATGTCAGGGGAGCCTCTTACGTTCAGAACGGCGGCATCCTCAGCTATGGCGTAGACAACTCAGATATCGATACAACAAAGTACCCGCTGACCTTGGAGAACGCTCAAGCGTACATTTCCGGCGGCACACTGGTCAACAACCCTGCGGCAAATGGAAATGCCCCCATCAAGACCGTTGGCCAGTCGACCGTCAATGTGCTTCCCGGCAAGAACGGCATCGTCCTTGGCAGCAAGACGTTCACCGCTGACGGCGGTTTCGCTACCCCGGTGCAGGACGAGCATGGCGCTGGTTTCAGCTCCAAGTATTTCGCAGAAGGATCGCCGATTGATTTCAATCCTACGGCGAACCCATACACGAATGTCAAGCTGTACGCTGTGCCTGCTCAGACTGGGGAGGACACGAGCACCTCGTTTGACGCAGAGAGCCTGGCCACGCGCAGTGGGGCCGAGGAATTGGCGGAGAACGATTTCAACGGTGACGTTGCCTACGGTGCGTACAGCCCGATTCACGCGGCTCAGTATGTGTACGCTCGCTGGGCGGCTTCCGCGCAGAGCTACATCGCCGGTGACAGCAACACCGTCTACCTGTACGGTGATCCGCTGTATGTGGCGTCCTACACGTACTACGACGGCACCAAGCAGAACCCGACCGAAGACAGCAGCTTCCCGAAGGCTACCAACGCAGGCCTGTTCGCCGGCTGGTATTCGGACAATACGCTGAAGACCTCGATCAGCAAGTTCCCGTCTTCTCCGAAGTATCCGTTTGGTTATTTTGTGGGTGAGAAGACGCAGAATGTGTTGGTGCAGCGTTCGGCGAGCATGAAGGGGAAGTTCTACATTCGTGTGCTGTCCTCGTTGCCGAACCTGCATTTTGGCGGCGCGTCGTTTGAGGTGTCGTTCTTCAGGCAGGACGGCACCCAGGATGGCCGTACTCTGACGCTGAACGCGTCCGCGTACAGCCGGGCCGATGTCAAGGGGCGCGACAACGGGCTGTTCGGGGTGAAGGATTCCGGTTTCGACATGGGTGACGGCCAGTACTGGGCCGTGGCCTTCGTGTCCAACATCCCGGATTCGTTCGCGTCCGACACGGTGAAGGTCACGCCGTCCTGGAAGACGAACGACGGCACCGATGTGTCTCGTGGCGCGTTGAGCGGCGTTCTGGCCGTTCCGGATGCCGCGAAGCAGCTGTGAGAGTCCGGTTTTCGTAAGGAGGAACATTATGGAGCGTTATGTTGGGCCTGAGTTGAGGGTCGTGCGCCTGTTCAACGATGATATCGTCACCGATATGGGTGACGGCGGTGATTCGAAGCTGCCGAAGTCGATGCCGGAGGGGCCGTCCCCGGTCGACGGTGTGTCCGTCGTGCCGGGTGACGCGACGCTGCCGGCGACCAGGTGATCCGGCGTCGCGGCTGAAGGCTGGCGTGGTGGTTCGGCGGCTGGTGCCGTCGGGTGGCCCGCGCCGGTGCTGAGGGAGGGGCGGTTCCCGTGCAAACACAGGAACCGCCCCACACCCATGCTTGGCGGTATTGCCGCAACACTGCCGCCAAGCGCAATCAATACCTTTATAAATACGTAATGGATGGAGTTCGCATCATGCGAAACACAGAAGACGACCAGACGGAGACCAAGGAGACCGCCACGAAACAGGCGCATGGATTCGCCGCGCTGCTGGCCGACAAGCGCAAGCGCGTAGAACTGATCGCCGCAGCGGTGGCCGTCGTGCTCGCCGCGGCGCTGACCATCGCCGGTGTGTCCGGAGCGTTCAACAAGCAGTCGCAGTCGCCGGCGGTCCGTCCGGTGCCGAGCGAGATGGCGAACGGCAACTCCTCGAGCGACAGCAAGAGCGGCTCGTCCACCAAGGGCACGGGAGAATCGGCGAAGTCCGGCAACACGTCCGATAGCAAGGCCGACGATCCGTTCAGCAAGGTCGGTGACGAGGCGCCGAGTGCGCCGACGACGGACGGGTCGACCGTGGACTTCTCGACGGGCAAGCCGGTCACGTCTGATAAGTCGGGGGATAAGTCGGGCAGTGAGTCCGATGGCCAGTCCAGTTCGACCGACAGCGGTAGCACGCTGAGCCCGGCGGTGCCGCTGCACTGAGCCCGCTGAAGCGGGTGGCGCTCCCCCAGTCAGCCTACGGCTGACAGCCCCCTCCACCCCGAGGGGGCCAAGGGAAGCGGGCGGCATTCTGCGATTATGGACGGCCTTCGGCGGCGGGTGGCGCTCCCCCAGTCACGGCCTGCGGCCGTGCCAGCCCCCCTCCACTGAACTGCGCCCCAAAAGTTGGACGTGGTTTATTAAAGGGTACCAGACCGGGCTGTGGGGAACGTGTCCCGGAATTCCTCCGGGGTCAGTCCCCCCAGCCGTTCCTGGCGTCGTTTGGTGTTCCAGT
>NZ_WBVT01000012.1 GCF_009193355.1 Bifidobacterium leontopitheci | reverse complement strand
GATCAGGTCCGCGACCTTCCTCATGAAACCGTCGTCGTAATGACGCCTGCGATCCCCACACATGAGAAACCGCACCTCCAATCATCGAATCTGCATTATCGCAGTCCAACAATCGGGGTGCAGTTCATATCCGGGGTAGCCGAGCAGCAGCCGGATCGGCAGCATCCAGCAGCAGCCTATGATCAGGAACGGCAGCAGCACCCGCCGGAACTTGCTCCACAGGAACGCCCGGGCGTTAAGCGCGTCCCCCCTCTTCAACGTGAAGACCAGGCAGAAACCGGACACTGAGAAGAACAGCGGCATCTGCAGCATGTTGATGACGTTCTTTACATGGTCGAGCAGAGGCGCCTGTACGGTGGTGCTGTATAGGTTCCAGCCGCTCGAATAGATGATGATGCTGTGCCCGAACGCCACCAGCATGATTGCGAGCGCACGGATGTTGACGATATCTTCCCGCTTCTTACCCATACGGATAGTGTAGCGCGCGGCCGTTGCGCAGGGAAAGACCGGCGAGGTCGGGAATCGAGCTGTCATGCCGATGTGCGGCGTTCAAGTTTTTGGGATTTTGGGAGCGCTATTCGCGGATTGCGGATTCGCTGGTGATTTGGCAGGTGACCTCATCTCGTGACAGGTATGAAAACGTGACATAGACTGGCGGCGGATGACGGGACGAGGCCGGAACGGTCGCGACACGCCCGAAGTCGTTGCACGGTCGAACGATACGGTTTCGCGAAACGGCCATGTTCTGCGGAAGTTGGGAAACCTATCGTTCGATTGTGCAACGAACCCGGGCGTGTCGCGGTGGCCGTGATGATATTG
Source organism: Bifidobacterium leontopitheci (assembly GCF_009193355.1). Classification (GTDB taxonomy): domain Bacteria; phylum Actinomycetota; class Actinomycetes; order Actinomycetales; family Bifidobacteriaceae; genus Bifidobacterium; species Bifidobacterium leontopitheci. Next base: position 69,736 of record NZ_WBVT01000012.1, on the reverse strand, counting down.
CCGCCGTTTTCGCAGCTGTTTCGCTGCCATCGCATCTCCTCCAAGGAATGTTCCGCTCGCGATACCTTAGGAATCGTGTGGCTAAGCGATCCCCAGAAGTAAGTCCGCCTGAAAATGTAGCGCGAATGCGGAAAAGTCCGCATGAAAATGTGAATCAGCCTCATATGAGGCGGCTTTCTGCCCGGGCGCGTGGCGGATCGGCCTGTTTCAGGGCACATTCCGGAATAGGCGGGCGTCACTGCGAGTATCAGCGCCGGAATCGTGCAGTGAGTGGCGGAATGAAGCCGTTCTTGTCGGCCGTGTTCTCGGTGTATCTGAGGAGCTGCCCGTCTACACCGGAATGGCCTTGTGCGGAACCGGCAGACAGGCTGGTCACACGCGTGGGTAAGACAATTGCTGCCGTTTGCAGCGTCTGTCACGTTTTTCCGCGAATGACGGCTTGTTGGCGCGTCCCGACCGTTCACGATTTGCGCGGCCTGATAAATCATGAACGGTCGGGATGTGCGAGTGAACATGAATAAGCCCGGAATTCCGCCATTGTGCGGTATCGGCGTGTGTGGTTTTGTGCGCTATGGCGTTCACAATTTGCCGGGCGGTGCAAATCGTGAACGGTGGGCCACCCTCAGTCTCGCTTCGCTCGACAGCTCCCGCCAGCGGGAGCGGGGTGGCCGGGTTGCGCGGTCGCGACACGCCCGAGATTGCTGCATGGTCGAAAGATATGTTTTCGCGGAACGGCCATTTTCGCCAAAGTCCGGAAACATATCTTTCGAGCGTGCAACAGACTTCGGCGTGTCGCGACCTCAACCGCCGGCGCCGACTCTGACGCGCCCCTCACTCGCTGCTTTCGCGCACAATATAGATCGGCAGGCGCGCTTCAACCCCGAATACAAGCGCACGCTGCTGGCCATGTACGAGAAGCCGCGCACCAAGTATCTGGTCCTCGTGCATTGGTGGATACAGCAGCCGGGCATCAAGGACATCCTGCGTGAGCGGTACCGGCTGGTCAGCAAGACGTACGAGGACGGACTCGACGCCGACGTGTACGTGTACGAGTCGAAGTAGGGCGGACGCGATGGCGGTTGGGTGCGGCTACCGGTACGGGTACTGTCCGTCGACGAAAAACAACGGACCGTACTCGTAGACGTTCTGCGAGTACGGTTGGTCATCAAAACATGACGGACCGTACCCGTAGGTGCGCTACGAGTACGGTCCGTCATGTCATCGGCTGAGTCGTCGCTTAGCCGAGCCGGACTGGCTTTCGTCTAGCCATCCCGGTCCGGCCGCCGCTCACTTCGAGGTGAGCGTGAGCGTCAGCGTGCTGCCGTATGTGCCGGCCGGCGTGCCCGCCGGGGCGATGACGGTCAGGTCGGCGCCGTCGAAGGCGGTGTCGCCGTACCGGCCGCCGCCCAGCGAGGCGATGGTCGTCGCGTATGTCGCGGACCCCGCGGTCGTGTCGGCGATGGTCAACCCGTTCTTGGCTGCGGTCTTCACATGGATGCCGAGCGCCTTGCTGCCGAACGTGGTCGCCGTGCCGCCGTCGCGCGTGAAGTCGGTCGCGTCGGCGGTCAGATCCCAGCCCGGCTTGGTCTTCGCGCGCTGGTCGATCACCGAGAACGCGCCCAGCGTTCCCGTAGAGACAGAGCGGCCCAGATCATCCAGCTCCGCGTTCGCGGTGAGCCGCACGGTCGCCTCAGCCGGCGCGACGAAGCTGAACTCGCCGTCCTCCGGCTCGGCGGGTGCGATCACCTCGGCCTCAAGGTTGGCGGTGCCCTCGGTCACCGGGCAGCTGCCGCCGTCGGTCACGGCGATCACGCTGCTGTTGCGGCGTTCGACGTGCGTGTCGATGCTGCGGTCGTAGCAGCGGCCGGTGGAGTCGGATGCCGTGTAGCGGGCGTTCGCCTCGGAGCTGCCGGGCACGGTCGTGTACAGGTCGGAGATCTTCGTCCAGCCGGTCGCGTCCTGCGCGTTGTACGTCCAGCCGAGCGTGTTCGTGCCGTCGGCGCGGGCGGGACCGGTCTGGTTGATGTACTGGAGGTCGACCTTGGTCGTCGCCGTCTTGTCGCCGGCGGTCACCGTCTTCGTGGTGGTGATGCCGGTCGTCTGGTCGATGGACGGCGTGGAGCCCTGGACGTCCGGGGTCGCGCTGGAGAAGGTGACGCTGCTGTCGAGCGTGGTCGTCACCTTGCCGTGCGACGTGTTGACATAGCCGCTGATCGTCGAGTCGTGCGTCGAGGAGACGGTCATCGCCGCCTGGTCCTCGGTTACGGTCGGCTCGGCGGCGAGCGTGTTCGACGTCACTTCGCCGGTCACCTGCTCGCTGCCGTGGTCGCGGTACATGACCAGATTGCCGGCCAGATACCAGAACGAGCCGCCGGTGAGCACGTAGCCGTCACGGTCGGGCTCACGGTCCTGCAGGCCGTAGCCGTTGACGGACACCGTGTGCGAGCCGCCGTCGGACAGGACGCCGGCGAACGGGCTCAGGTCCACACGGTACGCGATGAAGTTGAACGTGTTCGGGCCGGGTGCGGGGCTCCAATGGTAGTAGCTGTAGCCGCCGCCGTTCGTGTACGTGTACTTGTATGGGTAGGCGGGCACCACGCCGGCGGGCGTGCCGTCGATCTTGACGATGAACTCGCGCAGGTTGTCCTTCGGGTCGTCGTTGAGATAGTAGAACTCGTCGGAACGCTGGCCTTCGCGTGTCACGTCCAGGTAGACGTTCTCGATGTTGCGCGGCAGGTCGTCGAACGTGTAGGCGAGCTCCTGCGAATCGTTCCACACGACCTTGCCCTCGTCGGTCGCCGGGTCGAGCGAGCGCACGTCGTCGGCGACTTCGGGTGCGGTTTCGCCCTCGGCCAGCGGGTAGAACTTGAGCCGGGCGCTCATGTGCACGGCCTTGGTCTCCGACTCGGGCGTCTTGTACGGCCCCTGCATGGCGTCGTTGTCGATGTGGACCTTGCCGGACTGCGCCTGGGTGAACAGCGCCGAATACTCGGTCAGGTCGTTCTCCTCATGCCATTCGGGCTCGACCTTCTGCAGGCCTTCCGCGGCGTTCGGATAGTTGCCGGCGAACTGGCCGGGACCCATCGTCGTGCCGTAGTACACGGTCACGCCGCCGAGGAACATCTGCGCGGTCTTGTCGTAGAGGGCGGCGTCGGCGTCCGCCCTGAAGTCGGTCTCGAGCACGACCTTCGCCCACGGTCCCTTGCAGTCCGCCGGCGGGGTGTACGAGTAGTCCTGCGGCGGTGCGCCATCCTTGGGGATGAACTGGTAGTCGTCGAACAGGTTCACCGTGCACGGCGTCGTGCTCGGACGCTCCACCTTCGGCTCGGCGGTGATCGGCTGCACGGAGCCGGCTTCGGCCGACTCGCCGTACGCCCATTGCGCGGCGATCGAGCCGTTCGTGTACCGCGAGGAGGCGGTGATGCTCGCGTCTCCCGCGGCGAGCGCGGCGCTTGACGGGATGGCTGCTGCGAGGGTTCCGGCGGCGGCCATTGCCGCGAGGAGCCGCTTCATGTTGGGTTTCATGGTCTCTCTCCTATGAGAAATCGTGTGGGTTGGTGGGTGGCGTCGGCTGATGACGGCCGGCGGCCGGGGGCGGCGCGGCGGCGTCATCGGACGTCGCGCCGTCATCGACGGCGACGGGTATGACGGCCCGTCGCCGCTGGGGCGGGTGCCCCGGGGCAGATGGCGATGGAAAGAGCAGTGTTGGCGGTGTGCCGACAGTGGGGTGATGGGTGATGGGTGGCGGCTCGCGGCGGTCATGATGGCAGCCGTATCTCGCATGGCGGCTCGCGGCTCGCGGCCGGGTGACGGCGGCTACTCTGACGTTGCGGTTGTCTCAAGTTCAGCCGGCTTGCCGGTCGGCTCGGCAATCGACTCTGTCGGCTGAGCGGTCGGGTCGCCGACTGTCTCGACGTTCAGCTTGGTATCAGGCTCCGCCACGTCCGCAGTGCCCTCGCCGCGAGCCCTGCCGCCGGTTCCGCCGTGCCGTGACTTCCTCGACTTGCGGCGTCTGACGACCGTCACCATCACGAAAGTCAGCACCACGACCAGCATTACGACCACAGTCCATGGCACCGCCCAGATGAACCCGTCATACGTGACGACGGAGAGCGGACCGGGGTCGATTGCGTCGGCCGCGACCATCGGCTGCAGCTCGAGATGCGGCCTGAGCCACATGGTCTGCGGCACGTTGTCGTCGAACCGTAACGTCACCGGAACGCTCGTGCCGGGCAGCAGCTCGTCCACGTCCAGCTGGGTCGTGGCGACCGTGAGCCCGAACCAGCGCAACGAGGCGGCCATCCGACCATGCAGCGCCACGTTGCCGGTGTTCTTCACGGTCGCGCGGACGGTCACCGGCGCGTCGGCTGGGTTGAGTGAGAAGTCCTGACCGGCCGTGACGTTGCTGATGGCGAGCGCCGGCGTGAGCTTGCCGGGCACCCGGATGTACATGCGCACCGCGATGCGCCGCTCCACACGCACGTTGCCATCGCCCTGAGCGGCCACGCTCGCCACGATGCCGGCCGCATGGTCGCCGGGCGTGGCGTTGGCGGGCGTCGCCATCGTGAACTCGACCTGCCGACTCTCCTGCGGCTTGAGCGTCACCTGCACGGAGTCCTTGCCGCCGAACGTGACCCACGATCCGGCTTCGGTCGGCTTCTGGTCGCTGGTTTTGAGCGAGAACGTGCCGTTCTTGCCGGTGTAGGCGTCGCTTGCGCGCACGGTGATGGTCGACTCGACGGTGCCCACGTTGCGGATCTGCACATGGTCGGTGGCCGTGCTGCCGGGCTTCGCTTTGTAGGTGAAGCGGCTGCGGCCGTCCTTGGTCTTGCCGTTCGAGGGCGCGATCGCGATGCCCACCGTGTCGCCGTCCGCGTGGGCGGCCGGCGCGGCCGGTGCGAACAGGCAGATGGTCGCCAGCATGACGATCACGGCCGTGAGGGTTCTGCGAAGAGTGGCCATGGGGACTCCTTTGTGGGTAGGCTTGCGCGGTCGTCGTGTCGTGACGGCGGGATGTGCGGCGGGGGGGGGTACGCGGTCGGGCGGATTATCGCGAGGTGAGCGTGAGCGTCAGCGTGCCGCCGTACGTGCCTGCCGGGGTGCCGGCCGGCGCGGTGACGGTCAGGTCGGCACCGTCGAAGGCAACGTCGCCGTACCTGCCGGATGCGCGGCTGGCGATGGCGGCAGTGTAGCTGGCCGAGCCGGCGGTCGTGTCGGTGGTCGTCAGTCCGTCGGCGGCGGCCGTCCGCACGTGGATGCCCAGTGCGGACGCGGCGAATCCGGCGGTCGTGCCGCGCACGTCGGCGAAGTCGGTCGCGTCGGCGATGAGGTCCCAGCCGGGCTGGGATTTCGCACGTTGGTCGATGACGGTGAAAGAGCCTAACGTTCCCGTCGAGATGGAGCGGCCCAGGTCGTCGAGCTCCGCGTTCGCGGTGAGCTTGACTGTCGCGTCGGCCGGTGCGACGAAGCTGAACTCGCCGTCCTGCGGCTCGGCGGGCGCGATCACCTCGGCCTCGAGACGTGTGCCGGACGCGGCACCCTCGCGCCAGCCGAGCACGGTGCCGTCGTCGGCGATGACGGCGATACGATATGTGGCGGTGCCGCCTTCCGGTACGGCGATGGTGAACGATCCGGTGCCGCTCACGGTGGCTGTGGCGATAATCGCCGCAGGCGGGTACGAGACGAGATAGACGGTCCGGCCGGCGAACGAGGCGTCGGCCTTGACGGTGATCTCGCCACCCGAGGTCTTCCAGCCGAGGCCCTCGCCGCGGTTGCCTTGGGTCAGCGCGGACTCGGGCGGGACTGCGGGGGTTTTGGCCGCGGCGGCCGGGGTGACCGCCGGGTTCTCGGCGGCCGCGGCGAGTGCGGGCGCCGGCGCCATGCAGGCGAGTCCTGTGACGAGGGTAGCCGCGAGGATACGATGATGGTTCATGATGGTCATCCTGGTCGGGGGATTCATGACGTTCGATGGACGACGGAGTCCGTCCGCGTCATCGATGGTGTAGGCTTGACCATATTCGGGAATTGTCCAGATGCCCGGATGCGGTCAATGCCGCGAAGGTGTTGGCTTGGCTTTCCTTGCTTGCAGGTGGGGGATGCCGGGAGCCGTTGGCGTGAAGTTCGTATTGTTGTGGACTCGGTCGGCGGCTCCTTCATTGTCGTTGCGTGGGCTTGTTGACGTCGCCTTCGTCGGCGGCGGTTTCCTGTGACAGTCGTCGTCACATTGCGTTGCGTTTCAATATACTCGCCATGTGGCGGGTTCGTGGGCGGATTATTGAATCTTGCGCGGTCGTGATTTCCCGGGGGAGGGGGCGTCCGGCTGATTTCCAATGCTTTTATGTTTTTATAGGAAATTTTTCAGGTGGCTGTAAGTTGAAAAAGTATGGCTGCGGGCGTGTCGGGACGTGGGAGTCGCGACACGCCGGTGACCGCTGCATGCTCGAACGATAGGTTGCGCGGTTTCGGCGGAACATGGCCGTTTCGCGAAAACCTATCGTTCGACCGTGCGACCAATCCGGGTGTGTCGCGCTGTCTAATCGGGGAAGCCGAGGTTTCTTCGGCCGTCGCTCAGCGTCCATAGATCCATGGGCGGGCGTCGAAAATCGCGGGCGCCCGCGTGATGCAAGGCGGCCGCCACCTGGTTGTAGTAACGGCGGAGCCGATGCTCGCTGTGCAAGGTGTTGGCCCAAGCGATGAGCGTCACCCAGTCGACCGCCGCCAGCTCGTTCATGCGGATCGTATCCGCCTCGTATTGGAACTCGTGTTGCTGCCCGTGGAACTCCATCGCCACGCCGTACTTCTCATAGGCCATGTCCAACCACGCATTCTTGGCGGAAGGGAGAACGACGTTATGGTTCACCTTGGGGTTGGGCAGTCCGGACTCCAGTGCGCCCAAGCGCAACAGCCCCTCGCTGGCGGAATCGGTATTGGGCTGTGAAAGCCGCAGCGCACGCCGGGCGGACTTGGCCCCGCTGATGCGCTTGCCATCGAAGAACGTCACAAGCTCGTCGTGACTGGTCACGCGCAGCTTGTCGTTGCGGCAGGTCATGCGGTCGGCGAGCAAGATGGTCTCCTTGAACAGCATGAACGGTTGCAGATGGGCGAACGTGGCCGCCGGCGACGTGCATATGATGCCGTCGATTTCGATAAGATTGGCCGGGTCCTCCAACGGTTTCCATATGTGGAATTCCGCGTAGGGGCGGCTGGGCACCTTCATCCTGTGCGGGATGCCTATGTGAAGGAGATCCGTGACCAGGACTCCGTGCGACGCCTCTATGCCCATGAGGGCCAAGGCGGTGGTCAGGACGAATATGGGCCGGTAGCCAAGGTCCTCGTGGACGAGCTGGCATTGCGACTGAATCGTTTGGCGTGTGTTCTGTGCGTGGTATTGCAGTATCGTCATGATGTCACGCTAGCGAAGATCGGCGCGGAAGGTCGCGAATTTCAGGTGATGTGGTCGGAGCTTAGGCATTTCGACACGCCGAGGGACGTCGCATGCTCGAGCGATACGGTATGCGGTTTCGGCGGAACATGGCCGTTTCGCGAAAACCTATCGTTCGACCGTGCGACCAATCCGGGCGTGTCGCGACGTGCTCGCGCTGTTCTTCTGGCTCGTCTGACGCGCTCGTCCAACAGCATGATTCCGCATCCCCTGTCACCCGCTCACATCCGCTAGTCAAACACCTCCACAATTGTTGCAATCCTGCCCTTTTCGCTGCCCTCCTTGTTCCCGCTACGGTGTATCTTGGAATCTGGTCTCGTCACTGTTTCTGAGATCGTTGTCAGGGTAGTAAAGAGAAGAATTGGTGGGTTATCTTGGCGCCTTTCATTGCTGATGAAGAGCGATATGCACTCATGTTCGCCGGTCAGGGGAGCGTGAACTGGAGCAGGATTCTGGAGGACGCCTGCGCCGACGCTGCAGTGAGCACAACCATCGACGATATGGTCCGCGGCTCCTACCGCGTGCTCGCCCCGGTCGCCACGCAGCTGCTGGCAGCCGGCCGCGAGGATTCCGGCATCGACGCGGTTTCCAGCGTCCCCGGCATCATCCGCGCGCAGGTCGCGCAGCTCGCCTACCTTGACCGGATCGTCTCGCTCGCCGACCATCAGCCGCAAACCGTGCTCGGCCACTCCCAGGGCGTGCTCGCCGCGCGCATCGCGCAGGCGTACCTCGACCATGACGCCGACGGCATGGCCCGCTACTACGCGCTCGCCCGCATCATCGGCGCGGCCGCGTCCCTGACCGCCCGCATGCTCGGCGCCGACGTCTGCACCGCCGACGGCTCGCCCATGCTCTCGGTCAAGGGCGTCGCCCAAGCCGACATCGAACGCATCACCGGAACCGCGGCCGCGGTCGTCAACGCGTGGGATCACGTCGTCTTCTCCGGTCTGCCGGCGTCCATGACTCAGCTGTCCGAGCGTATCGCCGGCATCAGGCGGCACCACGAACGCGAGATCGCCCTGTACGGTGGCGCCCCGTTCGAGCCGGTCGTCGAGTTCCTGCAGGTCGCGGCGCCTTTCCACTCGCCGCTCATGAAGCCGGCCGTCGACCGTGCCGTGACCTGGGCGGCCGCCTGCGGCCTCGACCAGACTGTCGCGCGCGAAATCGCCGAGCGCATCCTCACCGTCCCTGAACATTGGGATACGCAGGTCGACGCCGCGCTCGAGTCCGGCGCCCGCTGGTTCGTGGACCTCGGCCCCGGCAGCGTGCTCGGCGACATGACCGCAAGGCTCATTGAAGGCTCCGGCGCGGGCGTCATCGACGCCGGCGACCCGGCCGCCTGCGACCATATCGGCATGCCCGACTACGCGCCCAAGCCCGGCGCCGACTGGAGCGCGTTCGCGCCGAAACTCATCACCCTGCCGGACGGCCGCACGGTCGTCGACACCGCGTTCACCCGGCTCACCGGCCGCTCGGTCATCATGCTTGGCGGCATGACCCCCACCACCGTCGACCCCGCCATTGTGGCGGCTGCGGCCAACGCCGGCCACTGGGCCGAACTCGCCGGCGGCGGCCAGGTCACCAAAGACATCTTCTTCGACCACATGAGCAAGCTGCACGAGCAGCTCAAGCCGGGCATGGCCGTGCAGTTCAACGCCATGTTCATGAACCCGACCCTGTGGAAGCTGCATTTCGGCGTCAAGCGCATCGTGAGCAAGGCCCGCGCGGCCGGCGCGCCGATTGACGGCGTCACCATCTCGGCAGGCGTGCCCGAACGCGACGAAGCCGTGTCTCTGGTCAAGCGGCTCAACAACGAAGGCTTCCTCTACGTCTCGCTCAAGGTCGGCACGGCCAAGCAGATTCGGCAGGTGCTCGGCATCGCCGACGACCTGCATGCCGACGAGGCCACGAAGACCACGCGCATCATCCTGCAGGTCGAGGACGGCCGCGGCGGCGGCCACCACTCGTGGGAGAGCCTCGACGCGATGCTGCTCGGCCAGTACGCGGCCATCCGCCGCCGGCCCAACATCGTGCTCGCCGTCGGCGGCGGCTTCGGCACGCCCGACAAGGCCGCACGCTACATCACCGGCGCATGGTCGGCCCGGTACGGCCTGCGCGCGATGCCCGTGGACGCGGTGTTCGTGGGCACGGTCGCCATGACCGCCAAGGAGGCGCGCACCAACCCGGACGTCAAGCAGGCGCTCGTCGCCGCGTCCGGCACCGGACGGCAGAGCGACGCCGCGGCCTCCACGTGGGTGCGGCGCGGCCACAGCGCCGGCGGCGTCGCCTCCGGCATCAGCTCGCTGCACGCCGACCTCTACGAACTCGAGAACTCCGCCGCCGCCTGCGGTCGCCTGCTCACGCAGCTGACCGAGGCCAAGGACATCGACAAGGCCGTCGCCGCGCACCGCGACGAAATCATCGCGGCACTGAACAAGACCGCCAAGCCGTACTTCGGCGACGTGGCCGAGATGACGTACGCCGCCTGGCTGCGCCGCTACGTCGAACTCGCCTGGCCGTGGGCGGACGCCACGTACGCCGACCGGTTCGAGGCGATGGTCCGCCGTTGCGAACAGCGGTTCGTGGACCTCGACCACGGTGAGTTCACGCCGGTGATCGACCTGACCGCCGCCGCCGGCAATCCGCAGGCCGTCATCGCGGCCGTCGAACGCGAATACCCGCTCGCCGCGCGCGCCACCGTCGCCGACACCGACGTGGCCTGGTTCACCGAACTGTGCGACGGCGACGGCAAGCCGGTGCCGTTCGTGCCGGTCATCGACGCCGAAGTGTCCCGCCGCTGGGGCACTGACGCTATGTGGCAGTCGCAGGATCCGCGCTACACGGCCGATCAGGTGATCGCCCTGCCCGGGCCGCTGTCCGTCTCCGCCATCGACCGGGTGAACGAGCCGGTCGGCGACCTGCTCGACCGGTTCGAGGCCGGCTGCGTGGACGCGCTCGAAGCGGCCCACGTCACGCCAGTCGCGGCCATCGCCCGCCGCGCGGACAGCCGCACCGGCGAGCTCATGACCACGCCGGAGCAGGTCGTATGCTCCGAAAAACTGGTCGAACAGTACGGCCATCTGACAGCCGGCCTCACCTCACGGGTGAAGGACCGCGATGCCGTGCGCTTCGAGGCGGTGCCCGGCGCGGACGCCCCCGCCTGGCAGGTGACGGTCGCCCTCGACAACATGCACTGGGACGCCGTGGATGACGGCGCCGACCATTACGCCGTACGCCGGCTGGTCCGACCGATCAGCTTCAACCCGCTGGCCGCGAACGGCGCCTACCCGCTGGTCGAGGAGACGCTGCTCCTGCACGACATGATGGACTTCCTCTCGTCGGTCGCCGGCGAAGGCCAGCGCGACGTGTGCGGCAACCTCATCGCGATGCCCAAGCCACAGCCGTCCGAGCGGTCCCCGTTCGGCGAGCTCCACCGCCGGCTGCACGTGGACGACCTGCTCGGCGCCCAGCATTACGCCGCCACAATCGGACACCTGCCGGCCGACATGCTCCCCGCACAGGCGGTCCCGGACGCGCTCATGTGCCTAATGTGGCCGTCCATCTACGCCGCCGAAACGTCCGGGCACTCCGACGACGGCATCTCCTGGCTGGAATCGCTGCAGTTCTCCGTCCACCTCAACCACGAGATCCGCATCATCGACGGCGACACCTTCGACATCCTGCTCGACCGTTACCGGACCATGGAGGCGGCCGGCCGCAAGCCGTACCTCGACGCTGTCTCGTGGGCCGACCGTTCACTGGAGACCGCCAACGGCCGCACCTGCATCATCCACGCCGAGGTGACGCTGCGCTGCGAGGATGACGATGCTGCCGCCGCCCACGGTACCATCGAACTGACCGAACGGTTCATCTGCCCCCGACGCGTGTACGCCGACGCCCCCGCACCCGTCGCCACCCCGTACGGCGGCCTGCTCGCCGCGGAAGGCGAGCGCGAACTGCCGGCCTCCAGGCGGCTTCTTCGCCGCTTCCACGTCACCGCGCCGAGCGACATGACCGCGTTCGCGCAGGTCTCCGGCGACTACAATCCACTGCACAGCTCACGCATCGACGCGCAGACCGTCGGCTACGACATGCCGATCGTGCACGGCATGTGGCTGTCCGCGGTCGCCCAGCATGCCGTGAGTGCGCTCAACACGCTCGACGGCTCGCAGTACCGCATCGAAGGCTGGACGTACTCGATGTTCGCGCCCGTCCAGCTCGGCGACGACATCGAAATCAGCGTGGAACGCATCGGCCGCGCCTCCAACGGCCGCACGCTCCTCGAAGTCGTGTGCAAGGTCGGCGACCTGACCGTCTCGCGCGCCCGCGCCATCGCCAAGGCTCCCACCACCGCCTACGTGTTCCCCGGACAAGGCTCGCAGCGCAAGGGCATGGGCCTGGACGACCTCTCCCGTTCCGCCGCCGCACGCAAGGTGTGGGAGCGGGCCGACAAGCACACGCGGAACAAGCTCGGCTTCTCGATCCTCGACATCGTGCGCGACAACCCGCCGGCCGTCGTGGTCAAGGGCGTCGAATACCGCCACCCGGACGGCGTGCTCTTCCTCTCCCAGTTCACGCAGGTCGCGCTCACCGTGCTCGGCTTCGCACAGTTCGCGAAACTGCAGGCCGAACACGCGCTCGTCTGGGACGACTCGTACCTCGCCGGCCACTCGCTCGGCGAATATACGGCGCTGTCCGTCGTCGGTCACGCCTTCTCGCTGGAGACCGTCATCGACATGGTCTACCTGCGCGGCAACACCATGTACGAGCTGGTCGACCGCGACGAGACCGGCCGGTCCAACTACGGCATGGGCGCGCTGCGCCCCGTCCAGTTCGGCATCAGCGACGACGACGAAGTGGACGCGTACGTGCGCGGCCTGTCCGAACGCTACGGCGAGTTCCTGCAGATCGTCAACTACAACGTCTCCGGCTCCCAGTACGCGGTCGTCGGCACGCTGCGCGGCCTCGAGATCCTCAAGAAGGACGCCGAACGCCGCGCCCGCGAATACGGCGGCAAGCCTCCGTACATGCCGATCCCCGGCATCGACGTGCCGTTCCACTCGCGGATGATGCGCCCCGGCGTGCCGAAATACCGAGAAAAGCTCGAGGCGATGATCCCCGAGGACCAGGACTGCCAGGGACTCGTCGGCCGCTACATCCCGAACCTCGTCGCCCGCCCGTTCGCGCTCACCCGCGAATTCGCCGAAGCGATCCTCGAAGTCGCCCCCTCGCGCACGGTCAAGGAGGCGCTCGCCACCGACGAATCATGGTCCTGGTGGCAGAAGCGTCCGCAGCAGCTGTCGCGCATGCTGTTCATCGAACTGCTCGCCTGGCAGTTCGCCTCCCCGGTGCGCTGGATCGAAACGCAGCGGCTGCTGTTCACACCCAAGAACCGCGGCGGCCTCGGCGTCGGCCGGTTCGTGGAGATCGGCCTCGCCGCCGCCCCCGTGCTCGCCAACATGGCCGCCAAGACGCTCAAACTGCCCGAATTCGCCGACGCGCACGTGCAGGTGTTGAACGCGGAACGCGACGGCGACCGTCTGCTCGGCAACGACACCGACCCCGCGCCCGGCGTGCAGGAGGATGCGCCGGCGGCAGCTGACGTTGCTGAGGATAACGTTGCTGTTGCCGGCGGCGACGCGGCTGCCGCGGCGGCTCCAGCGGCCCCGACCGCCGCAGTGCCGGCAGCGTCCGCACCGGCCGCTCCGGTGACCGCCGCGCCTGCCGGCCCCGCGCCCGACCTGCCGTTCACCGCGGCCGACGCCGTGAAGGTCCTGCTCACGCTCGAAAACAAGATCCTGCCCGATCAGATCGGCGCATCCGACACGTTGGAGACCCTCACGAACGGCGTCTCCTCCAAGCGCAACCAGCAGCTCGTCGACATCGCCGCCGAGATCTCCGTGCCCTCGCTCGAAGGCGCGGCCGAAGCCGACATGGCCACGCTGGTCGGCATGGTCAACCATGCGGCCGGCGGCTACAAGCCGTTCGGCTCCGTGCTGCAGGAAGCCACGACCAGCGGCGTGCACGAACTGTTCGGCGCCGCGCACGTGCCGCTCGTCCACGTCGGCGAACGACTCAAGGCCCACTGGGGGCTCGACGGCGGCTGGACGTTCTGGACGCTCGCCGAACTGCTGCTCGGCAGCCGCGACGGCTCGTCGCTACGCGGCGGCGAACTGCGCACGCTCACGGGCATTCCGGCCAAGACGGCCGCCGCCGTCGACGCACTGATTGATGAGGCCGTGCAGGCCGTCGCCAAGGCGCACGACATCGCCATCGCCCCCGTCGCCGGAACCGCGGCGGCAGGCGGCGGCATGGTCGACTCCGCCGCGCTCGACGCCTACAAGGCGAGCGTCACCGGACCGGACGGCGTGCTCGCCACCGCCGCCCGCGACGTGCTGCACCGACTCGGCCTCAACGAACCGGCCACGCCGGCCGACGACGACGAGGCTCGCGCCAACGCCGCCGTGGTCGCACTCGTGGAGAAGGAACTCGGCTCCGACTGGTTCAAGCGCACCAAGCCGTCGTTCGACGCGCGCAAGGCCGTGCTGTTCGACGACCGCTGGGCGTCCGCGCGCGAGGATCTCGCCCGGTTGCGCGAGACCGCAGGGACGGACGCGGACGAGGTCGCCGGCAGCTTCGTCGGCGCCGGCAAGCCGGTCGCCGACCAGGCTCGCTGGTGGGCCGCCAAGAGCGAGCACGAAGGTCTGACCGACCTCGCCGCGCGATACCGCCGCATCGCAGTCGACGCCGAAAATGACGCCGCGACGCTGCCATACGACGGCAAGGTCGCGCTCATCACCGGCGCCACGCCGCGCTCCATCGCCGGCGCGGTCGCCGCACGGTTCCTCTCCGGCGGCGCCACGGTGATTATCACCGCCTCTCACATCGACTGGAAGCGCCTGCAGTTCGCGCGCGACGTGTACCGCACTCATGCGGCAGGCGACGCGAGACTGTGGCTCGTGCCCGCCAACCTCTCGTCCTATCAGGACGTCGACGCGCTCGTCGAGTGGGTGACCAGCGAACAGAAGCGCAGCATCGGCGCCGACAGCATCCTCCTCAAGCCGGCGCTCATGCCCGACTTCTTCATCCCGTTCGCCGCACCGCACGTCTCCGGCATGCTCGATCAGGTCGGCCCCGCCGCCGAACAGCAGATGCGACTGCTGCTGTGGAGCGTGGAGCGCGGCATCGCCGACCTCGCCCACGCCCGTGAGGACGTGGACGTGGCGCACCGCACGATGGTCGTGCTCCCCGGCTCCGGCAACCGCGGCGTGTTCGGCGGCGACGGCGCGTACGGCGAGGCGAAGAACGCCTTCGACGCCATCGAACGCAAGTGGAAGAGCGAACCGACCTGGCATGGCCGCATCCTGCTCGCGCAGCCGACCATCGGTTGGGTGCGCGGCACTGGACTCATGGCCCAGAACGATCCGCTCGTCAAGGCCGTGGAAGCCAAGGGCGTGCGCACGTACTCCACCGACGAGATCGCCGAAGAGCTCATGAAACTGACCACGCCCGAGTCGTTTGCGGCCGCGGCGAAGTCGCCCATCCACGCCAACCTGACCGGCGGCGTGGGCGAGGTGGACGTCGATCTCGCGCAGGTCACCAGCCAGTTCATCGAGGACTTCCGCAAGCAGCAGCAGGAAGCGAAGGCCGCCGCGGCCGCCGCTGCCGCCGAGGCCGAAGCCGACGGCAAGCCGGCCACGCTCAAGGCGCTGCCCGCGCCGGCAACCGCCGAAGTCGCGGCCAAGTCCGCTGCCGACCGCGTTGCGGCGGCCGAGGCTTGGGACGATGTTCGCACCGATCTGGACGATATGGTCGTGATCGTCGGCACCGGACTGATCGGGCCGTGGGGATCCGGCCGCACCGCCGCCGAAGCCGAACTGGGCATCCGCTACGACGGCACCGCCGACATGACCACGAACGGCGTCATCGAACTCGCCTGGTCCATGGGACTCATCACCTGGCAGGACAAGCCGAAGGCCGGCTGGGTGGACGCCAACGGCGACCTGATCGACGAGACGGACATCTACGAGCGCTTCCATGATGAGGTCGTCGCCCGCTGCGGCGTGCGCGAACTCGTCAAGGACGCCGAAATCGACCCCTCCGGCGACGAGACGCTGCCCGTCGTGTACCTCGACAAGGACGTGAACTTCAACGTGCCCGACCGCGAGCAGGCGGAAGCCTACCTGCGGTACGACCCGGAGAACACGGTCATTTTGCCCGACGAGACGACCGGCGAATGGACCGTCATCCGCAAGGCCGGCAGCAAGGTGCGCGTGCCGCGACGCCGCGCGCTCCTGCGCCACGTGGGCGCGCAGATCCCCGACGGCTTCGACCCGTCGCGCTGGGGCCTGCCCGCCGACATGATGGAAAGCCTCGACGAGGTCTCCCTGTGGAGCCTGTTCACCGCGGTCGACGCGTTCCTCGCCTCCGGCTTCACACCGGCCGAGATCCTGCAGACCATCCACCCGGCCGACTTCGCGTCCACGCAGAGCACCGGCATCGGCGGCGCACGCTCGCAGATGACCATGTTCGAAGAGACGCTCGGCGGCCACGACATCCCGCCGGATCTGTTCGCCGAAATCATGCCGAACATCATCGGCGGCCACGTCATGCAGTCGTATCTCGGCGGCTACGGCGAGATCAACACGCCGATCGGCGCGTGCGCCACCGCCGCGGTCAGCCTCGAGGAGGGCGTCGACAAGATCGCCCTGCACAAGGCCGACTTCGTGGTCACCGGCGGCTCCGACGACATCTCACGCGGCTCCGTCTACGGTTTCGGCAACATGAGCGCGACCGCTGACGACGCCGAACTCGCCGCAGCCGGCGTCGACACGCGGTTCATGTCGCGTCCGGACGACCGCCGACGCGCCGGGTTCATCGAATCGCAGGGCGGCGGCACCGTGCTCATCGCCCGCGCTTCGCTCGCGTTGCGGCTCGGTCTGCCGGTGCTCGGCGTGGTCGGCTACGCGCGCACGTTCGCCGACGGTGCGCACGCATCCATTCCCGCACCCGGCATGGGTGCGCTCGCGGCGGCGCGCGGTGGCCGCAAGTCGCAGCTGGTCCGCCAGCTCGCCGACCTGGGCCTTACCGCCGACGACATCACCGTCGTGTGCAAGCATGACACGTCCACCAACGCGAACGACGCGAACGAGTCGGAGATTCACCGCCGCATCGCCCATGCCATTGGCCGCACGACCGGCAACCCGCTGTTCGTGTTCTCGCCGAAGGCGCTCACCGGCCATGCGAAGGGCGGCTCCTTCGTGTTCCAGACCGCGGACATCATGCGCATGTTCCGCACCGGCTTGGTGCCGGCCAACATGTCGCTTGACTGCGTGGATCCGACCATGAGCCGTGACGACGAGCTCGTCTGGGTGCGCAACAAGCCGCTTGACCTTGCGGCGGCCGGCATTCCGGTGCGTTCGGTGATCGCCACGTCGCTCGGCTTCGGTCATGTCTCGTCGGTCGTCGTGTTCGTGAGCCCCGTCGCGTTCGAGGCGGCCGTGCTGCAGTCCGGGGATGACGCGGATGCCGGACGTGCGCTGCTCGACACATGGCTGGAACGCTCCGCGGCGCGTCTGGTCGCCGGCGCGAGGCGTCTCGACGCCGGCCGTCACGGCCACGCGCCGCTCTACGAGCCGATTGAGAACCGCCACTTCGCCAAGAAGGCTGATGGGGTTGGTGCTGCGGGTGTTGCGGGTGCTGGCGTAGCGGGTGCCGCTGCCGATCCGCACGAGACGGAAGCCGCCATGCTGCTCGACCCCGACGCCCGCCTCGGCGCCGACGGCCTCTACCACTGAGACTCGGGCTCCGGTAGAGGGGCCCATTCTCGGCCCCTCGGTGGAGGGTTAAGGACTGTCCTGCTCCTCGGCCCCCTCGGTGGAATGCTGGAGGAGTGACCGGCCCCTCGGTGGAGGGCTAAGGACTGTCCTGCTCCTCGGCCCCCTCGGTGGAGGGGGCTGGCACGGCCAAAGGCCGTGACTGGGGGAGCGTCACCCGTTTGCGGACCACCCCCAGTCAGCTTCGCTGACAGCCCCCGCCAGCGGGGTAGGGAACGGGACTCGCTCCCGCTGGCGGGAGCTGGCGAGCGTAGCGAGTCTGAGGGTGGTCACCCGCAGACAACAAGCACACATCCTCTCAAGGAACATCCATGGGAACAACGAACACGAAACGAACGAACAAGAAGCAGTCCAGCGACGGCAGCATCAACATCCGCGCGGTCCTCGCGGTGCTGGTAATCATCTATCATTCGTCGATGATTTACACCTACCCTGGGCGCGCATACGTCACGCATCGGCATCTCGCCATCGGCGGCCCCGGCACCCCGGTTGCCGCGGTGATCGGCGTGAGCTTTGTCTCCATGATGCCGCTGTTCTTCGCGCTCGCCGGCTCCAGCATGGTGTACACGCTGCGCAAGTCCACCAGCTACGCTGTGCTGTTGCGCAAGAAGTTCTACCGGCTTGTCATCCCGTGGCTGTTCATCGGACTGTGCTGGTCGATTCCGCTGCGGTTCGCCGCGCATCACCCGCAGTTCAAGGGGGTTTCGTTCGGACGAATCCTGTGGGAGACGTTCATCACCGGCAACTTCTCCGACAACCTGTGGTTCCTGCAGGTCCTGTTTCTTATGTACGTGGTGATGGGACTGCCGTACCATCTTTTCAAGCTCACCGACCGCGGCGACATTGCGGCCGTGGTATGGGCCGTGATTGTGTTCGCAGCGGCCGTTCTCGGCGGTCATGCGCTCGAGGCGCATAACGCGACGAGCAAAGCGGTGTCGTCGTTCATCGCCTACCTGCCGTTCTTCGTAGCCGGACTCCTGCTGCACCGGCAGCAGGACCGGCTCCGCGAGGCTTGGGTATCGTTGAGGGTGCGGATTGCCATCATTGTCGTGTTAGCGGTCGTGTACGCGGCGACGGTCGTCATCGCGCTGCGCGGTGCCGACGGTCTGACAATCATGTATGCGCGGTCAATCGCCTGCATGCCGGTGCCGATCGCCATCGCCATGCTCATCCCCAAGCGCACCAACTGGCTGCTCAAGACCATCGGCAAGAACCTCATGGCTCTGTACTTGATGCATTTGCCGCTCGCGTATCTGTCGTTCGCCTACTGGCCGGACATCAACCCCGCGCTCATGCTCGCCATCAACATCGTCGGATTCGCGACCGTGGTGATGCTGATCGCCGAACTGCTGCGACGGCTCGGACTCGGCGTACTGCTTGGTGAGAAAGGCTACAACTGGAAAACCTTGCTCGGTGGCGCAGATTCCGCTGCATCAGGCACCGCAGGCGCCGGTTCCGCCACGGGTGAGGCTCCCGCCACGGACGAGATTCCCACTGCGGGCGAGGTCCCCGCTGCAGGTGAGCCCCCCACTGCAGGTGAGGCCCCCGACCCCACCCAACGCCCCTAACCGTCACTCTGCTCGCCCTTGCACGGTGACGCGCGCCTGAAACCCCAGTGTTTCCAAGGGGTTCGGGAGGTGCGTCACTCTGATCGGGCGAGCAGAGTGACGTTAGTCGTTGAAGGTTGTCCGGCATTCTACACCGGCCGGTATCGTGCTTCGGGGCGCCGACGTACTAGGATGGGCGTAGACGCCGCAACGCCTGATGGCTCTATCGAAGGGACGATCATGACACTTCACCAATCCGGAGCCACCGATTCGGTAGATTCCACCGCGTCGCCGCAACCGCTCAGCCGCCGCCGTCCGTCGGTATTGGCCGGCATACTGGCCGCCGCCGCGCTCCTGCTGCCCGCAATCCCGCCGGCCCACGCGGCCGACACCGCAACGACATCATCCCAGCCCATCGACGTCATCATCGGCGACAGCAGCGCCACGAACTTCGCGCAGGGTGTCGCCGCCGAACAGCGCTGGACCAAGCTGTTCGCCGATGCGGACGGCGCTCGCGAGCTCAACGTGGCCGTCGGCGGCACCGGTTTCGTGGTCGGGGGAGCGAACACGTTCGACAAGCAGCTCGACCGTGTGCTCGACCAGCTGGACGCCGAGCACATCGGTCACGACCGTGTACGCCGCGTCTTCGTGGTCGGCGGCGGCAACGATGTCGCACGAAATCCCGACATCACCCGGCTCATCACGGCGTCCAGTGCGCTCACTGGTCGTGTGAAAGCCGAATTCCCCAAGGCGCAACGGCTCTACATCCCCGACGCCTCGCCGGCCACCAAGCTGATGCTCGCCGCATACGGCAGGGTCAAACCGTTCATGCCGTACATGTTCCTCAACATGCAAGCGCGCGGGTTCCAATACGAGAAGAACTGGTACGCGTGGCTGCCGAACGCCGAATCCCATGGCTACGCGGTCGCCGACAACACGCATCTCAGCGTCGCCGGGCACAACGAGATGGCTCACATGGTCGCCGGTTGGGTGAACTCGCTCGACGGCCCCAAAGTGAGCGGCGACATTCCGGAATACGAGACTGCCGAGACTGCCGACGACGTGTCCGTACGCTTCCAGGCGGACGGCGGTACCGGCATGATCGACCGGCTGACCGACAGCGCCGGCGATACGGTCACGCTGCCGTCCGGCGGTTTCACGCAGTCCCGGCAGCGCATCGTCGCGTGGAACACGGCCGCCGATGGGTCCGGCACGTCGTACCGTCCGGGGGCGTCAGTGACGTTGCCGTCGCATTCGCTGATGCTGTACGCGCAGTGGGGCACGGACAAGGCGGCAGCGACCCGTGCCGCGAAGGCCGCAGAGACGAGCTCCCGGCCGCTGCATCTGGCTGCCATCGGCGGTGTCGCCGTATTGGCGGCCACTGCGACCGTGTTGGTGACGGTCCACCGCCGTCGTGGACGCCGTGTCTCGTCGCAATCCCTCTGATCCCGGTTTTCTCCCATCTGAGGTGGATGGAAACGGGCCAACCTCGGGAGTCCTGACAGCCAACTCCCGGTTTTCTCCCGTTTCCAGTCTTTCGGATGGGAGAAAACCGGGAGTAGGCCGGAATCGGATATACCTACTCCCGGATTCCTCCCATCCGAAGGGTTAGAAATGGGAAGAATCTAGGAGTATGAGTCGGCACGGGACGTCCTACTCCTTGATTTCTCCCATTTCGGGTCTTCTGAATGGGAGAAATCAAGGAGTAGCGGCCGTATCGCCGCGGTCACTCTCGCCGGCCGCCACCCCATCATCGGCCGTCGCCCATACGAACAGCGGCAGCGCAAGGAACGCGTACGCTTCGAACTGCGCGTACAGATACACCAGCAACAGCAGCCAGCACACCGTCAACCAGCTCCACGCATGATGCCGCGTCACATGCCAGACCAGCAGCGCCACGGCCGCCACAAACAGCACCAATCCGAACTCGGTGACGAACGAGCTGTAGGCGTTCATCGTGAACGCGTTGCCCGCACGGTTCGTGGTCGGCCCGAGCGGATCGGCCAGCTCGCGCAGCTCGTCGGTCATCGTGCCGCCATGCCCCTGGTACCAAGCCAGCGTGCCCGCATAGCCGCGCCGCATCGCCTCGCCCAAGTTGCCGGCACCGAAGCCGAACAGCAGATGCCACACGTCGTTCGCTCCCGCCTCCAGCGGCGCGAGCGAACGGAACATGCGCGCCGACATCGACGCATCCCCGGCAAACAGTCCAGACGACAGCAGCGACTGCAACCGCGGCTGCGTCACGAACGCCGCCACGCCGCCGCCCACGCCCACGCACGCAAACCCGGCCGTGACGGCCATCAGCCGCCGGTCATGCAGCAGCCGCCCCCACGGGAACGCGGCGACGAACCACAGCACCGCGGCCGCCGCCGTGTCGATCACGATGCGCACGCCCGCCCCCATCACCAGCGAACCGGCCGCGAACACGCCGATCAGCACCGGCAGCCGACGGTCGCGCGTCAGCCAGTACACAGGCAGCAGCACGCCGTACAGGTGCATGCCGATGTAGCTCGGCTCGGCGAACAGGAACTGCGGCCGCGACACGAAATACTGCCGCAGATACAGCTGCATGAGCGGATCGCGCCACCGCGAGATGTTCAGGTGCCCAGGCTGGCAGACCCACGTGAACACGCCGAACAGGAACGCCACTCCATAGGCGGCGGCCAGGGCAGTCACCATCGCGCGCGGACTCAGCCGTTTTGCATCCAGCGCGATGCCCAGCGAGGCGAGCGTCGCCACCGCGAACAGCAGCGCGAGCACCGTGCGCGTCAGGTACACGCCGTTGACACCGATGGTCAGCCAGCCGAACACGCTGACCAGCAGCATCGCGCCGACCAGCGGCAGCACCGCCGGATGCCGCTGGAACATGAGCGGGAGCCGCCGCGCGTTGCACACCGCGTACAGCAGGAACAAAACCGGCGCGATCGGCGACCAGTACGGCATCTGCACGCCGAATACCGTGCCGTCGACCGGCATGAGGGCGAGCGCCGCGTACCAGAGCACGTCCGTGAGGTCGCGCATGGTCGGGGCGTGCGGGGTGGATGTTGCGAGAAGCGGCGCACCGGCTGCCGGTCGTGCGGTGAGACGGCCATCGTGACGGCCGTCTCGACTGGGGTCACTATCGTTGCGCTTGTGACGGATACGACGGTTCAGGTTTCGGCTGGTAAGGCTGTGAGCGGCGTGCATCACCAAAACAGCGTCCTTTTCTTTTTGACGGTTCCGGTATCGTTCGCATGCTTGGCGGTGCCGCGTACGTTGGCGGCGGACTGGCTGTCCGCGGAGTCGTCGGCCTGCGGGGTGAGCGTGATTGTCGGGATGGCCAGCGGCGGCAGGTCTGGGATCACAGGGACTTGCGGTTCGCTCGGGTTCGGTGGGAATGCTGAGTCTGCTGGCGTCAATCCGGTCGGTGCCGGGTCTTGGTCGGTATGACGGTGACGGCCGTGCGGCGGCTGGGGTGGCGTCGGAATCGTCGGCCACGGCTGGTGCGAAGTCGTCATGAATTGTGCCGGTGCCGACTGGGTGGCTGCCGTAGGCTGGGCGTCCGCATCTGGACCAAGCGAGATGTCGGGGATTAGCCGGCCATGCGGGGAGCCGTCAGCGTCAGCAGCGGCAGTACCATCATCGCCGATGTCCGGCAGGGAGGGGATGTCGACGAACGTGACGGAACCGGCGAACGCGTGCGTGGCGTCCGCGGCCGGTTCGGCGGCGTTGCTGGCTGGGTTGGCGGCGGCCATGATGCGTTCGACCGCCTGCGCGATGGCCAGGTAGGCGTCGACGTACGCCGACTGCTCCTGATGGTATGGGTCTGCGATTTCGTCGGCTTCCGGCAGCGTCGGCCTCAGCAGGGGTGCATCGGCGATGACCGAGGCGAGGCGTTCGGATGCGGTGCGTCCTTCCGGGCCGCCCTGCGCGACATCGGCGTCGCACATGTTCGCGAAATCGGTGATCAGGAACGTGCGCTGGATGGCGGTCGGATTGTCCTGAAGGATGTCCGCCATCAGCCCATGGGTGAAGCACAGCACCAGGTCGGCGTTGCCGATGATGTCGCGCGAACATATGGTGGAGTGGAATCCCGAGGCGTCGATGCCATGCCGTTCGAGCAGGCCGTTACACGTCTGGTCGATGGTGCGTTCGGGGAGGCGCAGCGTGCCGGCGCTGGAAACGGTGATGTCGGTCAGATGCCGTTGGCCGGCCTCATGACGGATCAGGTATTCCGCCATCGGCGAACGACAGATATTGCCGGCGCAGACAGTGACGATATGCATGGCATCAAGTCCTTTCCATCAAGAGGTCCCAACCGCTTCGCCCATCATAATACCGGTATTTGCCGGGTTGTGACGCCGCGTCACCGTGCGTGGGAGGGGAAGGATGGGCAACGTTCCTGCACAATGTGTCACGCTGCTTGCCCTTGCACAGTGACGCGCGCCTCGCATCCCTTGGAAACACTGGGGTTGTGATGCTGCGTCACTGTGCAAGGGCGAGCAGAGTCACAGTGGATATCCCACATGGTGACGCGCCACCGTGCGAGCGTGTGGGCGGGCGCGGTGACGCAGGGCATAAAAAAGGCAGGGCCGAAACCCTGCCTCTTCATTATCGGCCGAAGCCGACAATCAGCTCAGCTCAGTGACGCTGCTGCTTGCGGACCACCAGCATGGCGACTGCGGCGAAGGCCAGCAGCACCGCGGCGATGCCGTACGCGAACACGGAAGCACCGGTCTTGGCGGTGCCTTCGGTCTTGGCGCCCGTGGTGGTGCCGGCGGTCTGGCAGGAGCCAGTGGCCGGGACGTTCACGGAGCCGCTGTACTGCGGCAACACCGGGGACAGGTCGGCGGAAGCGACCTGCGCGTCGGTCAGCTCGCCGTTGTTGGCGCCGCTGACCTGGTTCTTGCCGAGGTGCACGTTGTAGTTCAGCACGGTGGCCTTGCAGGTCGCGTCCTGCTTCAGCTTGATCGTGAAGTTCACGACCGGGGCTTCCTTGGTGACGTGACCGGCGTAGTAGTACTCGGCGTTCTCGATGGACGCGGCCGGCACGACCTGCGCGACCAGCTCGGAGTCCGCCTCGATGTAGACGTACTCGCCGTACTTCTCAATATCCTGCGGATCAAACGTGATGGTACCGGTGGCGGTGGTGCCGCTCACAGTGACCTTGGCACCGTACGAATCATCGGCCATGGCATTGGCCGTACCGAAACCGACGAACGCGACAAGGGCAGTGAGCGCGGCGAACAGCGCGACTACTTTCTTCTCCAGCTCTTTCATCTTTCCTCCAAACTCGGATGAGTCAACTGAAAATCAACCCGAAGTCATTCTGGAATAGGGTAGGTGTTCCTTCCCGTTACAACTGCTCACTATACACCTCGAGGTGACTTTTCCAAGGGATGAGACGGCTTTATGAACAATGGTGACGGTTCCGGCGGAAAGTACGTTGCCGGCGGCCGGACGTTGTGAACGTGAACACGACGAATCCGTTGCGTTGCAACGGTTCCGACGGATTCGGCGATGTTCGCCGGCGTATCGTCAGGCCGTAGTTGGCCTGACCGTCGCCGTCGGTCCGCCGGCCGCATCCCCGCAATCCTTGGCGAAGCGGTAACAATGGCGACACATTGCAGTCGTTTTCCGCGCGGTCGGAGCCGGTCCGTAGGCCGAAACGTCACCGGGAATTCATGTTGCGTACGCTTCGGCATAACGTTGCGCGCGGACGTGCACTTCCCGCAGGACGGTCCGTTGTTGAATATGGCGGGGAACCGTCCATAATAGAGTATGTTCAGTGACCGCTGTCGCCGCAGCGGACGGAAACCACGATTGTTGATGAAGCAGGGGCGGATGATGAGCGAACATGATGATTGGATCACCGGCGGCACCCACGCCGTGAACGGCGCCGACCGATCCGGTTCCCAGACCGAGGGCGAGTCAGGCGGCCAGACCGGCGGGGCGAGCCAGGATTATCTGGGCGGACCCGCATGGGACATCCCCGACCTGACGTTCCCTTCGCTGAGCGGCGGCTCCGACCATTCCAGCGATGATGTGCCGGTGTTCAGCCTCAAAGGCTCGTCCGATTCGCTTGAAACCAGCCGTCCGGCGCACACGACCGCGGCCGATCCGCTCGGACTCGAGGACGTTGCCGATCCGACCGCCGAAGAGGAGAAGGCGAAGGCCGAACGCGACGCCCGCACGGTCGAGGCGACGGCGGCCAACCAGCCGAAGGGCAACAACGACGTGACGATGGTGCTCCAGCCAATCGTCGAGCCGATTCCGTCGCCCCAGCCGGTCAGCCTCAACGCGGCCGGCGAAACCGTGCCGCTGCCACCGCATGACGCCGCCCGGCCGCAGTCGGACGCACAGCCAGCGGACGCCGCGGCGTCCGGCAAGGGCAAGAAGGGCGGGCCGCACGGCAAGCGTCCGCTCATCATCGGCGGCGTCGTGGTCGTCGTGGCCGCCGTGGCGATCGCCGGCGGCGTGCTGTGGTGGCGTCACCAGCAGAGCCAGCAGCAGACCGCGCAGGCGGTCAGCGTGTGCGAGCAGGCGGCGAACAAGGCGAACAGCGCGTCCAGCAAGCTGCAGAAGGCGCTGTCCGATGCGAAGACCGCCCAGCAGACCGGCAGTGACCAGGTTGCGGACGCCGGCGTGCTTGATACGCTCAACAGCGCCGTGACCAAGGCCGAGGCGCTCAAGAGCCCGGCCTCCTGCGATGCGTCGCTCGGCGTCGCCGCACTCGAGACCAACGCCAAGACCAACACCAAACTGACGTCTTCCCTGACCGACGCCGCCACGTCAGTCACGTCCGCGACGAAGGCCGTCACCGACAGTGCGAAGGCGAAGACGGATTCCGTCAAGCAGCAGCTGCAGACCGCCATCAGCGACGCGCAGAAGCTGTACGATTCCAGCGCCGGCGCAGTGCTCGACGAGTCGACCCGCGCCAAGCTGCAGGTCGCGATCGACAACGCGAGCAAGTACTGGCAGGAGGATACGCCGGACTTGGCGTCCATGCAGACCGCCATCACCGACCTGCAGACGGCCAGCGAAGCGGTGAACGCGTCAATGAGCGCGTACGAGGAGCAGCAGCGGCAGTACTACTACTATCAGCAGCAACAGCAGCAGAACCAGAACAACGGCACGGGGACCGGCGACGGCACGGGGACCGGGACCGGCACTGGTGACGGAACCTCGAACGGTGACGGCACGGGTACCGGCGATGGCACGGGTACCGGAACCGGAACCGGTGCCTCGAACGGTGACGGCACCGGTTCGCAGGTCGGCAACGGCGGCGGCAACACGACACAGCCGACCCGCCCCCAGTGACGTAACCGGCATTGACGTAACCGTAACCGTCGGCCTGCGTCGACCATCTCGTGTGACGGCGGCCGCGCTCCCCAACCAGAGCGCGGCCGCCGTCGTTGTAAACCGACCGTACTCTAATCGTTTCTATGGGTACGTTCCGTTTTCTTTTCTCGACGGAACGTACTCTAACGACCGCTTCGAGTACGCTTCGTTGGGAAAACATGACGGAACGTACTCGGAACCGACTCTACGAGTACGTTCCGTTCAACAAAGATCAACGGACCGTACTCGTAGACGTGATTAGAGTACGTTCCGTCAGGAATTAATAACGGACCGTACTCGTGCGGACCCTACGGGTACGGTCCGTTAGGAAAAGAAAACAGAACGTACTCTGAACGTCGCTTCGAGTACGCTTCGTCGGGGAAATATGACGGAACGTACTCGGAACTGACCTACGGGTACGGTCGGTTAGGAAAATCACGACGGACCGTACCCGAATGGACCCTACGGGTACGGTCGGTCGAGAACAGAAAACGGAACGTACGCGTAGCGGCTGGAGACACGGCAGCGGTCCGAGATAACGAAAAGGCGGTGTGCATCCCGTTGCGAGATGCACACCGCCTGTAACTGCGAACAGTCAGATCAGTAGTTGCTGTTAGCCACCCAGTAGGCGTAGGCGGCGGTGATGGAGCCGTACCGCTGGTTGCAGTAGTTCACGAACCACTTGAACTGCGTCTGGTAGTTGGTCCGCCAATCGGCGCCCGCGGACGCCATCTTGTTGCCCGGGTACGCCTGCGGCAGGCCATACGCGCCGGACGTCGGGTTGGTGGCGTTGGTCTGCCAGCCGGACTCGTGGTTGATGATGTAGTTGGCGGCGGTGAAGTCGGCCTCCGTGTAGCCGTTCTGGATCAGCCAGTCGTGGGCCCACTGCTGCTTCTCGCCGGCGGGAACGGTGTCGCCGAGCGTGTTCGCCGCGGCTTCGGCGGCGGAGCCGGTGCCGACGAGGATGACCTTATCGACCGGCTGCTTCTTCACGTACGAGGTGAACACGTTGGACGAGACGACCTTGCTGCCGGAACGGGTGACGAGGCTGGTCGTCTCCATGACGCCGTTCTGGCCTTCGGTCTGCACCTTCTCCTCGCCCTGCGGCAGGTCGGTGGTCTCCTTCTTGACAACGGAGAAGGCGATCGGCGTATCGGAGATCTCGGTCTTAGTGTCCGCGCGGGAGATGGTGATGACGGTGGACTCGTCGACCTTGGCGGTCAGCGCGGGGGAGACGGAGTCCTCCGGCTCGAGCGTGATGTTGCCGGCGTCGAGCACGGACTTGACCGTGGTGAACTTGGTGCCGAGCACGACGCGCGACTTGCCGTTGATCTTGACCGTCACATAGCTGGTGTCGCCGTTCGCGCCGCGCAGGTCGGAACGGGTGGTGCCACGAGAGACCGTGGTGTCGGACAGGCCGGATGTCGAGGATTCCGCCACTTTGGAGGTGCGGCCGTTGCCCACGTAGAAGTTGCGGGACGCGATGCCCGCCGTGGCAATCAGGATGATCGCCGCCATGACCGCCACGATGCGAATCCACTGCCGCTTGCTCAGCGACAGCAGCGTGGGTGCATGTGCTTTGCGATGACTGGCCATTATGCTCCTTGATAGACGTACAGAACTCAGTGCTGTGGCGGCTGCGGATGCACGCGCATGAACGCCTCTGCCGCGGTGTGCCGACGCCGCCGGCGTCGCACTGGAAGGCACACACTGCAATACAGTCTAGCTCAGGGCCTGACGGAAGGGAAATCCAAGCATATGGAGGACCGATTCCGCCCTGTCTGCAGGTGAATATGCGGGTGACCACCCTCAGTCAGCTACGCTGACAGCTCCCGCCAGCGGGAGCGTTGTTCTTGTTCCGCTTTGCCTGTGGGCGAGTGTGCGGGTGACCACCGTCAGCCGGCTTCGCTGACAGCTCCAGTCAACGGAAGTGTTTCTCTTGTTCGCTCCCGCTGGCGGGAGCTGTCGAGCGAAGCGAGACTGAGGGTGGTCACCCGCCAAAGCCTACGGACTGTCGGCTCAGGCCTTCTGCGCGCCCTCGGCCGCGTCCACGTCCAGCTTCTTCGCCTGATCGATCAGGTCGTCGAGGTCCTCGGCGCGCAGCGCGCCCGCCTGCTTGAAGATGATCTGGCCCTTCTTGGCGATCATCAGCGTCGGCACCGCCTGGATGCCGGCGGCGGAGGCGAGCTCCTGGTTCGCGTCGATGTCGACCTTGCCGAAGACGATGTCCGGGTTCGCCTCGCTGGCGGCCTCGAACGTCGGGCCGAACGCGCGGCACGGGCCGCACCACGTCGCCCAGAAGTCAACGAACACCAGTTCGTTGTCGGTGATGGTCTTCTCGAAATCCTGTGCGTTCAACGTAACGGTTGCCATCGGATCGTTCCTTTCCCCGCCCACGGCGACGCGCCCACCCCGCGCACGCGCGGCGGCCGGCCCACCCATGGACGATTCCCCTTGGTTGTTAACCATCCAGCATTCCAGCACCACTCAACAAACTTCGCCGTCAGACGAACGCCGTGTGTCGCGTCGCCGCCGAACGCATGTCGCCGCACCCGGCAGACCGCCCACGCACGTCCGCATCGCGGATACTCCACGCATGTTCCCGGACATTTCCCGGTCTCGACACATCCCGGTCACGAAAACGGGGTGATAATGAAACCATGCCAGTACTGAATGACGAAGTGCCCGACGAGGGCGATTTCGACGCCGGCCGTCGGCGCGGGGAATTCGACGACATCACACCCGAGGACTTCATCCGAGGATCGCACGGCAACCCGCCCGGATGGCTCGGCTCGGCGGACATCAGCCGCGCCCGCCGCCAGCTGCCCATCGCCTACGTGGAGATTGTGCCGGTGCGCACCGACGACCTTGGCCGCGTCTCCCAGATCGGCTCGCTGCTGCGCGTCTCCGACGACGGTTCGATCGAACGCACGCTCATCACCGGCCGCGTGCTGTTCCATGAGACGATCCGCGAAGCCATCGCCCGCAACATCGCCAAGGACCTCGGCGACATCGCCCTGCCGATGCTGCCGCAGAACCTCCAGCCGTTCACCGTCGCCGAGTTCTTCCCCACGCCGGGGCTGAGCGAATACTACGACCCGCGCCAGCATGCCATCGCACTGTGCTACGTGGTGCCGATCGCCGGTGACTGCAAGCCGCAGGACGAGACGCTCGACGTGGAATGGGTCGCGCCCGGCAGCGAGGTGATGGACACGTTCGTCGGGCAGATGACGAACGGACACGGCCGCATCGTGCGTCAGGCGCTCGCCTGGCTGGACGCGTGAGCCGGCAGCGCAGCGGCGCCGGCGACCGTTATATATAAGGAGCATTCATGGCAATCACGTTGAACAACACGGTCTACAGCAACGGTGAAGGCGTGCCGCTGGTGATGGTCCACGCCTTCCCTGTCGACCATCACATGTGGGACGAGTGCGCGGCGAAGGTCAACGATGTCGCCGCCGAACGCGGACTCGCACCCGTCACGGTCTGGGCGCCCGATATGCCGGGTGCCGGGATTGGCCCGGTGCCGTCCGCGGCGGACAGCGGCGAGGTCGCTGCCGACGGCGCGTACGAGCAGGCGCTCGACCTGATGACCGACGCCTACGCCGACCTCGTCCGCGCGGCCGGCTACGAGCGTGCGGTGTGGGCCGGCCTGTCGATGGGCGGTTACGTCGTGCTTGACATGCAGCGTCGTCACCCTGAGATGATCGCCGGACTCGCGCTGTGCGACACCAAGGCAGACGCCGACTCGCCGGCAGCCCGCGCCGGCCGTCTCGAGTGCGCGCGCGCCTGCGAGAGCGGCGAGACCGTCGACCCGGTGATGCATTTCGCCGACGCGAGCGAGCATGACTCGAGTTTCAAGAAGTCGCAGGCGGGCCACGACCTGTTCACCCGGTGGATTCGCGAGCAGACGCCGCAGGGCGTCGCTTGGCGGCAGCGCATGGCGGCCGGGCGCCCCGACCTGAACGACCAGCTGCCGCTCGTGACTGCCTCGACAGCCGTCATCTGCGGCGAGAACGACCCGTTCAGCCAGCCTGCCGCGATGCGCTCGCTCGCCGACGCGATGACCGGCACGAACCCGTCGTTCACCGTGCTGCCCGACTGCGGCCACTTCAGCGCCGTCGAATACCCGCGCAAGGTCGCGGAGCTGCTGGTCGACCTGGTCGAACGCGTGCGCTGAGCCGGCGGCTGTGCTGCGGCAGGCCGCTGGTCGTGTCGGTCGTGTCGGTCGCGTTGGTCGTCCGCCGCGGGTGCGTCACGCTGCTCGCCCTCGCAGCGTGACGGGGAGTGCCCCTGACGATGCCGACGGTCGACACGGTCATGGACGTTGAGATAAGAATATAAGGAGTCATACGATGTTTTCTCCGCTTGCGTTGACGCAGACGCTGCCGTTCCTGCCGCTTGCGCAGGGCGATATCGACTATCAGGTGGACCGCCGCGACGAACCCGACCTGTTCGACACGCTGTTCGCCGATCCGACCACGAAGGTCATTCTGGTGAGGAACGGCAGGCTCGCCGTACCGCGCGGTCAGGGCGCGGTCGTCGACTATACGGCGGCCAAGATGCGCCTGTCCACGCTGCCGGGCGCCTACATGGCGTCGTGCCTGCATGATCACCCCGAAGCGGTCGCCATATTCCTCGGCTCGTACGGCGCCGCCCGCGGCGAGCATGTCGTGGCGGTCGACGTCACCCGGCTCAGGACAGCCGGCCAGTCCCCGGCCGACTCCGCGCAGCTGAGCGCCGACGCGGCGTTCGAATCCGACGACGAGAACGACGGCGAATCCACCACCATGGGCGGCGCGGGGAAGCCGGACCTGCTCGCCCAGGCGGTCGAACGCTTCGACTGGGTGGATCTGCGCGGCTTCGCAGCCCACGCCAACGCCCGCGAGGCCGGCCAGGCGACGAGCGCGTCGACGCTGAGCATGTGGCATGCCGGCCAGCGGTTCTGCCCGGCCTGCGGCGCGCCGGTCGAGCCTGCGATGGCCGGCTGGGCGCAGCGGTGCACCGGCAAGGACGACGGGCGGCGTCTGCTGTTCCCCCGCATCGAGCCGGCGGTCATCACCGCGATCGTGGACGGTTCGGACCGTCTGCTGCTCCAGCACAACAAGGCATGGCGCAACCCGCTGCTGTACTCCGTGTGCGCCGGGTTCGTGGAGGCCGGCGAGAACCTCGAGCACGCCGTGCGCCGCGAAGCCCACGAGGAGACCGGTCTGCGGCTCGGCGAGGTGCGCTACCTCGGCTCGCAGCCGTGGCCGTTCCCTGCGTCGCTGATGATGGCGTTCAAGGCGCAGGCGCTCGACGCGGACATTCACGTGGACGGCGAGGAGACGCAGACCGCCCGCTGGGTGACGCGCGACGAGTACACGCAGGAGCTGATCAGCGGACGCATGCAGGCGCCCGGCAAGGCCACGATCGCCCGGTACATGATCGAGGAGTGGTACGGCCGCGAACTGTGACGTTCGGGGTGCGGCATTCATGTGCTGCGTCCGGCTGTGAGCGCTCCCATGTCCGGCTGCTGCCATGACCTACGTGAGATTCGTCATAAAGCAGCCGGATATCGGTTATTTGACGCCGTATTGTTACGCTCTGAGCGCTACATTAGGCGGGGTCTCGGCTATAGTGGGGCCGAAGACTGAAGAAAAGGACACGGTATGAGCGAATACGAGGGCGACGGCGTCATCGGCGAGAACACGCAGGCCTTTACGCCGTTCGACGAGCGGACGACGGATGTGCCATCGGTGCCGCTGCCTGCTCCGGAAGCCGGATACGCGGCGCCGGCCGTGTCATCGGACATTGGACGGGAAGGCGGAATTGCGATGACCACAGCCGCAGGAACGGCCGGCGCGAACCGGCCGATACATAAC
The DNA here is from genome assembly GCF_009193355.1 of Bifidobacterium leontopitheci. Taxonomy (GTDB): domain Bacteria; phylum Actinomycetota; class Actinomycetes; order Actinomycetales; family Bifidobacteriaceae; genus Bifidobacterium; species Bifidobacterium leontopitheci. Next base: position 37,728 of record NZ_WBVT01000012.1, on the reverse strand, counting down.
ACAGACGACGTAGCCACGATGACATTCGCTCCGGTGACCATGGAGGCCGCCGAGATGGCGGCGCTCGGCAAGGGCGCGAGCACGGCGACGAAGCGGCACCCGAAGCGTGGCCTGATCATCGCGCTGAGCATCCTCGCCGCGCTGATCGTCATGATGGTAGCCGCGTTCTTCGGCGCGAACTGGTACTACCAGAACCGCGTCTCGCCCGGCGTGCGCTTCGGCCAGATCGACGTCGCAGGCAAGACGTCCGACGAGCTGACCCAGATCGTCAACAAGGCGGTCGCCGACTCGGCCATCACCGTCACCGACTCCGAAGGCAACGCCGTCAAGGCCGACCTCAAGAGCCTCGGCGTGAGCGTCGACGTCAAGCAGACCGTGAACAACCTGCTGAGCGCGAAGTCCGGCAACATGATCGCGCGAATCAACCCGTTCGACAAGCAGACCGTGCCGCTGAGCGCCAAGACCAACGACAGTACGCTCACCACCTACCTGACCGATACGCTGGTCAAAAAGGAGGATCGTGCGGTCGCCTCGTCCGTCGCCTACAACGGCACCACGTTCGCCGTCACCAAGGGTCGTGAAGGCAAGGAGGCGCAGCCGGCGACGGTCGTCAAGGCCGTCAAGAAGGCCATCGCCGAGCCGGGAGCCACCCAGAAGGTGACCGTGCAGTACTCGCAGGTCGCCATGCCCATCACCGTCGAGACCGCCACCGCCACGGCGAACGACGCCAACAAGCGCCTCTCCTCGCCGCTGACCATCGGCAACTCCAAGGACAAGTCGTTCACCGTGCCCGCCGAAGTGGTCGCCAAGTGGATCACCGTCACCCCCGACGTGCGCAAGGGCACCATCGCGCTCTCCTACGATCAGGACGCCGTAAAGAGCTATCTGGCGCAGAACCTCGCCAAGGAGCTCGATCAGGACATGGTCGTCGAGAAGAACGTCGTCAACAACGACGGCACCGTGCTCACCGTCTCGCAGGAAGGCGTGGACGGCGTGTCCGTGCAGAGCACCGACGCCACCGCCGATCAGGTGATCAAGGCGCTCGGCACCGGTGACGGCTGCAGCATCACCGCCGACGTGAAGGTCACCGAACACAAGACGGAAAGCCGCAAGGTCGACTACACGTCGCCCAACGGCGACCCGCACGCGGTCATCAACCTCAGCGAGCAGAAGGTCTACGCCTACAAGGGCTCCACGCTGGTCAAGACGTTCCTCGTCTCCACCGGCAAGCCCAGCACGCCGACCGACAACGGCACCTTCTTCGTGCACACCAAGTACACGTCGCAGACCATGCGCGGCGAGGATTACGTCACCCCGAACGTGCCGTGGGTCACCTACTACAACCAGGGCGAAGGCTTCCACGGCGCCCCGTGGAACCCGGACGGCATCGCCAGCGGCACCCCCAAGTCGCACGGCTGCACGAACATGAACGTCGCCGACGCCAAGTGGATCTACGACTTCCTGCCCGTGGGCGCCATGGTCCAGGTGGTCGGCAGCACGCCGTCCGCCGCCGTGCGCTGACCCGCAGCCGGCAAGCGACGAAATCCGGTGAGCCTCCGCGAAAGCGGGGGCTCATTTGCGTTGGGGTGGGTGCCGGGATGCCCGTACTCCCGGTTTTCTCCCATCCGAAGGGGCGGAAATGGGAGAAAACCGGGAGTATGACCCGGCACGGGATGTCCTACTCCTTGATTTCTCCCATATTGGGGTGTCTGGATGGGAGAAATCCGGGAGTTGAGACGGAGACGGGACATTGACTCCCGGATTCCTCCCATCGAGAGGATTGAAAACGGGAGAAAACCGGGAGTCCCGTGCCGTGGATTCGCGGGCCGCATGCGAAACGGGGCATGCAGCCCGCAACCAAGTCGGCCGGACGGATGATTCCGCCCGATAAACCCTCTGCGGTACACTGAGGGCATGAGTGACGAGAACGATATCGAAGAAGGCCCGCTGAACCTGGACATCCCGGACCACCTGCAGTACTCCGAGGAGCACGTGTGGGTGGACGACTCCGTGTCTCCCGCCATCGTGGGCATCACCGAATACGCCGAGAAGAAGCTCGGCGACCTGGTGTTCATCGACCTGCCTGAAGAGGGGACCACGGTCGAGGCCGGCGACGAAGTGCTCGAACTGGAATCCGCCAAAGCCGTCGAACCGATGGTCTGCCCGGTCTCCGGCACCATCCGGTACGTCAACCATGACGCGGCGGACGATCCGAGCGTCGTCAACGGCGACCCGTACGGCGAAGGCTGGCTGCTGAAGATCGAACTTGACGACGACGAACCGGAGCTGCTCGACGCGGCCGCCTACGCGGACCTCACCAGCCGCTGACCGTTCGACCGCGCGGCCGGCATGCACGGTGGGCAGGCCGTACAGCAGGACTGGTCAGGCGAGTGGCATACAGCGCAGGCGAGTGGGCATAGAACAGGCGAGACAGACGGGTGAGACATGAGCATATTCCATGACGACGGCCTTCACGGGCTGATGCCGCACGATTCGTCGCACGATCCGTTGCGTGACGGCCGTGCGGCTGACGGGTGGCGGCGCAGGAAGCGCGCCGGCGACGGCCGCAAGGTCACGGATGACGTGGCCGCGCAGGCTTCGGACAGCCAGGATGACATGGCCACCGTGCCGATTCCGGCGCGTGCGGCCGTCACCACGTTCGACACGGCGTCCAAGCACGAGCGCATCGAAGTGCAGCCCATGCTCGTACGCCGCATGCGCCGCGCCATCACCGGCACGTTCGGCCTGTGGGTGCGCGTCTCGACGGCCATCGCCCGCCGCCTCGACTGGTTCCCGCGCGTCGACCCCTATGTGGGCTACGGCACCGAGGTCTACTCCCGCCTGATCTGCCGCACGGTGTTCGCTCCGCGCCGCAGCAAGCCGGGCACCCTCTCGCGCGGCATCCGCACCATGCTCGCCATCCCCGCGGCTCACGTGCAGGTGCGCATCAGCATCGACGGCACGCCGCTGGAGACCGTGCAGATCGGCGAGTCGGAACAGTACGACAAGTTCGACCCGATGCGCGACCTCGGCAGCGAGTACGCGATGTCCGACGAGAGCGGCTACCTCGATCTCGTGGCCGAGCATCAGCTGGAACCCGGCATCCACCACGTCACGTACAAGGTGAAGAACCGTCCGGAGGTCTCCGCGAACCTGTTCATCATCCCCTCGAGCGCGAAGGTCGGCATCATCTCCGACGTCGACGACACGGTCATGGTCACGCAGGTGCCGACCCTGTGGAAGGCCGCCTACAACCTGCTGTTCCTCAATCCTCGCAAGCGCAGCTCGGTGCCCGGCATGAGCGCGCTGTTCACCAAACTGCAGGACATGTTCCCCGACGCGCCGTTCTTCTACCTGTCGACCTCGCCGTGGAACGTCGAAAGCTCGATCCGCCACGTGATCTCGTACCACGGCTTCCCCGAGGGCCCGCTGCTGCTGCGCGACCTCGACCCGCGCCCCAAGACATTCGTGCCGACCGGACCTCAGCACAAGCTCGAGTTCGCCGAACAGCTCATGGCCGACTTCCCGGACATGAAGTTCATCCTCATCGGCGACGACGGGCAGAAGGATCCGACCACGTACGCGACCATCGCGAAACGCTACCCCGGCCGCGTGCTCGCCATCGGCATCCGCCAGCTGTCGCCGCGCGAGTCCTCCGGCATCTCGTCGATGATGGGACTGACCTCCACCCAGCCCATGCCGGTCACCGACGCTCCGGTGTTCACCGGAACGACAGGCGCGAACATCATGAAAACCATGCTGCCGTACCTCAAGCAGCGGCTCGGCTGATCGGACGGCCGCTCGCCGGCTCGGCGACGTCCGGTCACGGCGATGTCATACCTGAGCTGACATCCCGCCGTCGGTGACGTGCCGCGGCCGTATAATCGGGAGCCATGACTGACGTAACGAACAACGATGCTGGCAACGGCAAGGAAGCAGATCCGCGCGACGCCGCCGCGGATATCACAGCGGATGCCGTCGCGGACGTCACGGCCGACATCCCCGCGATGCCGGTGGCCAAGCGCGTCCCGCACAGCCGCGAATTCCATGGCGACGCCGTAGACGACCCGTACGAGTGGATGCGCGACAAGCAGTCGCCGGACGTCAAGGCGTACGTGACCGCGCAGAACGCCTACTGCGAGGCGCGGATGCGGCGGCTCGCCGGCCTGCGCGACACGCTGTTCGACGAGATGAAACGGCACGTCAAGGAGACCGACATGTCGGTGCCGACGCGCATCGACGACTACTGGTATTTCTCGCGCATCACCGAAGGCGCGCAGTACGCGGTGCAGTGCCGTGTGCCGGCCTGCGGCGACGACGACTGGACGCCGCCGGTCATCGAGGAGACGGCGGCCGGCGAGGCAACGCACGTCGGCGAGGCAACGTCCGCTCCTGCTCTGCCCGGCGAGCAGGTCGTGTTCGACGCGAACCGCGAGTCCGCCGGCCACGACTTCTTCTCGCTCGGCGGCATGGACATCAGCAAGGACGGCCGATGGATGCTGTACGGCGTGGACGTGCACGGCGACGAGCGTTACGACTACCGCATCCGCGACATCGCCACCGGCGAGGAGCTGCCCGAACGCTGGGACGGCATCGGCTCCGCCTGCTTCACGCCGGACGCGCAGTGGGTCTTCTATGTGTTGCTCGACGACGCGTGGCGTCCGTTCGAGGTGCGGAGGCATCGGGTCGGCACGCCGGTCGCCGACGACGTGACCGTGTACCGCGAGCCGGACGAACGGTTCTGGGTGAGCATCGGCCTGAGTTTCGACGAGCGCAACCTCGTCATCGGCACCGGCTCGAAGACCACGACCGAAGTGCTGCTGCTGCCGGTGGACGATCCCGAAGGCGAGTTCGCCGTGTTCATTCCGCGACAGGAGGGCGTCGAATATGACGCCAGCTTCGCCTGTTTCGAGGGCGCCGGCGAGCAGGGTGAGGATATTCCGCTCGCCGTCGTGTACCACAATGCGGACAATCCGAACTTCGAGGTCGATGTGATCGACATGCGCAGCCACAAGCCGCCGTTCAGGCTTGGCGAGGGCGTGCGTGTGGCAGCCGGCTCGCCGTACGGTTGCGAGCGCGGCGATGAGACGGAGCCGGGCGCCGCTGCGAAACCGGCAGGCACGGCGAGCTTCGACCCTGCGAATCCGACCGTATTGCAGGGTGCGCACGGTCTGGCCATCGGCTCGATCGCCCTGTACCGGCACTACGTGTCGCTGTCGTATCGTGCGGACGGCCTGCCTCGGCTGGCGGTGTGCACGAAACGTCAGGCGGCCGCGGACTTCCTCGCCGGCCGGCCGTGGGCGTTCCGCGAGGTGACCGCGCCGCCGCTGGACGGTGACTGGGACGGCGGCGACGTTTCCGATGGTGACGGTGCTGCTGGTGACGTTGCCGATAGTAACGTTGGGGGAGCGGACGCCGCGAGCGTGCCGGACATCGGCACCGCCGCCGCGCTGCCGGGCCGCACCGGACGGCTGTACTCGATCTACACGGCCGGCAACATGTCGTACCGCGCCCCGCGCATGCGCTACCTGTTCTCCAGTTACACGCGGCCCAGCGAACTGCACGAGCTCGACCCGGCGACCGGCGGCGACGTGCTGCTCAAACGCGGCGTGGTGCTCGGCGGCTTCGACGCACGCGACTATGTGGAACGCCGCGTATGGGTCACCGTGCGCGACGGCGAGCGCGTCCCCGTGTCGCTGGCATGGCGCCGCGACACGCCGCCCTCGCCCGGCTCGCCGATGTTCATCCTCGGATACGGCGCGTACGAGGTCAGCTCCGACCCCGGCTTCTCGTTCTCGCGCCTCAGTCTGCTCGACCGCGGCGTCGTGTACGCGGTCGTCCACGTGCGCGGCGGCGGCGAGATGGGCCGCGCGTGGTACGAGCAGGGCCGCCGGCTGAACAAACGGCACACGTTCGAGGATTTCGTGGATGCGACGGCCGCGCTGCAGGACGCCGGCGTCGCCGCCGTGCACCGGACCGTGGCGAACGGCGGCTCCGCGGGCGGGCTGCTCATGGGCGCGGTCGCGAACCTTGCGCCCGAACGGTATGCGGGCATCGAAGCGGATGTGCCGTTCGTCGACGCGCTGACCACGATGCTCGACCCGTCGCTGCCGTTGACCGTCACCGAGTGGGACGAGTGGGGCGACCCGCTGCACGACGCCGACGTGTACCGGTATATGAAATCGTATTCGCCGTACGAGAACGTGCCGGCCGACGCGTCGCACTATCCGAAGCTGTTCGTCACCACGTCGATGAACGACACGCGCGTCCTGGTCGTCGAGCCGCTCAAATGGGTGGCGAGGCTGCAGGCCGCCGGCGCCGACGTGACGCTCAAGGTCGAGGTCGAGGCAGGGCACGGCGGCACGACCGGCCGCTACAAGCAGTGGCGTGAGGTCAGCTACGAGAACGCCTGGTGTCTGGACGTCATGGGACTGGGGCGCTGAGCCGGCGGCATCGCGCAGGTATGGCCTGTGATTGCGGGTGACGCTCCCCCAGTCTTCGCTCCGCTCAGCCAGCCCCCTCCACCGAGGGGGCCAAGATGACGGGCCGGTCTTGATTCTCTCTATGGAGGGTCAGCATGCACCGGTCGAACCTGACCCGTGAATGCGTTCCTGCCCGGTCTTGGCCCCCTCGGTGGAGGGGGCTGTCAGCCGAAGGCTGACTGGGGGAGCGTTTCGCCAGTCGCGTCCCGCTCGACATCGTGCAGGGTACGGTCCGATAGCGTTTCTCAACGGACCGTACCCGTACGGTCGTCTGGAGTACGTTTCGTTGAGAAATCCTGACCGACCGTACTCGGGGATGGCGGTACGAGTACGGTCGGTTTTCTTTTCTCAACGGACCGTACTCTAAATCTGCGTACGGGTACGTTTCGTTGTGAATTGCCAACGGACCGTACCCGTACGGTCGTCTGGAGTACGTTTCGTTGAGAAATCCTGACCGACCGTACTCGGGGATGGCGGTACGGGTACGGTCCGTTGCGAAGCTGTCCATAAGCTGAGAGGTAGGCCGCCGTACGGTCGCCGCGCGGGTAGTCTCACGTGCTATGAGCAAGACATACACGATCGCCGTCATCCCCGGCGATGGCATTGGCAAAGAAGTCACCCCCTGGGCCCAGCAGGCCCTCGAGAAGGCCGCCGAAGGCGTGGCGGACTTCACCTACGAACCGTTCGACCTCGGCGCCGAACGCTACCTGCGCGACGGCGCGATCCTGCCGGACGACGAACTCGAGCGCATCAAGAAGACCGACGCGATCCTGCTCGGCGCGGTCGGCGACCCGCGCATCAAGGCCGGCATCCTCGAGCGCGGCCTGCTGCTCAAGCTGCGCTTCGCGCTCGACCAGTATGTGAACCTGCGTCCGTCCAAGCTGTACAAGGGCGTCACCTCGCCGCTCGCCGACCCGGGCGACATCGACTTCGTGGTCGTGCGCGAGGGCACCGAGGGCCTGTACTGCGGCGCTGGCGGCGCGGTCCGTCGCGGCACCCCGCAGGAGGTCGCCACCGAGGTGTCCATCAACACCGCGTACGGCGTCGAGCGCGTGGTGCGCTACGCTTTCGAGCTGGCCATGAAGCGCCGCAAGCACATCACGCTCGTGCACAAGAAGAACGTGCTCGTCAACGCCGGCGACATGTGGCAGCGCATCGTCGACAAGGTCGGCGAAGAGTACCCGGAGGTCTCGCACGACTACTCGCACATCGACGCGGCCACGATCTACCTGGTCTCCGACCCGAGCCGCTTCGACGTGATCCTCACCGACAACCTCTTCGGCGACATCCTCACCGATGAGGCCGGCGCGGTCGTCGGCGGCGTCGGCTATTCGGCGTCCGGCTGCATCAACGCGAGCAACGAGTACCCGTCCATGTTCGAGCCGATCCACGGCTCCGCCCCGGACATCGCCGGCAAGGGCATCGCGAACCCGACCGCTGCGATCCTGTCCGCCGCCATGCTGCTCGAGCATCTCGGCTTCGACGACGCCGCGAAGAAGATCCACGCGGCCGTCGAGGCGGACATCGAGGAGCTCGGCTCCACACAGCGCACCACCGAGCAGGTCGGCAAGGACATCCTCGCCCGCATCTGACGGGCCGCGGCTTGCGGTCAGCAACACACCTGAGCCAGACGTCAGTCACACGGGACGTCGATGATGGCGGTACCGGCCAATCGCAACGGCACCGCCCTCATCGGCGTCCCGTTTTGGTTGTTGACGGCATCCGCGACGAACCGAAAGGGGACACCATGACGGCAGGCGACATGACGGCACAGGGTATAACGGCCCAGTGCATGACAGCACGCGGGGAATGCAAGACGCCGGGCGGCAAGCTGGTCGCGGTCACCGTCGAACAGGCGGCCGGCGAGTGCGGCATGCGCAGCGACGATGCTGCGGCCGCCCGGCTTGACGGGGACTTCTTCATCGAGGGGAGCGGCGGCGACGTCACCGCGTTCATCGAGGACATGAACCGGACCCTGACCATGCTGGCTGCGCAAGCCGTCACTGCTGCGGCGGCACACGTCACGGACGGTCCGCTCGCTGCCGGCCCCGCAGCGGCATCAGTCACGGCCGCCGACAAGCCGTCCGGCGACCCATCTGCAGAGTCCCGTATCGAACAGACGATACGTCGGCATTCGGGTGTCACGCTGATCGGCACGTCGGCTGAGGCGATCGCGACGGCACTGTGGCGGGCACTGCGGAGGGCACTGAGGCAACACGACGACAGCCGGGCACCCAACGACGGTCCGTCCGCGTCTGCCGCGACGTCTGACGTTTCCGTGAACGCCGTCGCGGCGGCGAACACGGCGCAATCGCAACATCGTCAGGCACGGCCGCACCATGATGACGGCGCCGCATCCGTTCCGGCACAGCTCCTCCCGGCCGCGAACGGTCAGGTCACTGCCCAGCCGGTGGCGCGGTCGGTGACGCAGACGTACGCCGTCCCCACATTCCCCGCCGCATGGCTGGAACGATGGAAGCAGCTCGGTCCAGCCATCGTTCTCGATGTTCCGCGCACCCCGGCCGAGCAGATGGCCGTCGACGAACGCTGGGCCGGCGAGGTCGCAGCCGGCCGGCGCGGCCCGACCGTGCGCTTCTGGCAGTGGGCGGCGCCTGCGGTGGTGGTCGGCCGGTTCCAGTCGATCCCCGACGAAGTGCACGAGGATGTCGCCGCACGCGAGGGATTCGCCGTCGTGCGACGCTGCACCGGCGGGGGAGCGATGTTCATCGAGCCCGGCAACACCATCACCTACTCGCTGTACGCGCCGCGCGACTTCACCGCGGGGCTGACGGTCACGCAATCCTACCGGCTGTGCGACATGTGGCTGATCGCCGCACTGCGCGGGCTGGGACTCGAAGCCGGATTCTCGGGCGTCAACGACATCGCCTCGCCGGCCGGCAAGATCGGCGGCGCCGCGCAACGCCGCTTCCCCGCACAAGACGGCGACCCCGGCGCGGTGCTCCACCACGTGACGCTCGCCTACGACATCGACGCGGCGAAGATGGCCCGCGTACTCAACACATCCGCCGAAAAGATGAGCGACAAGGCGGTCAGGTCGGCCGTCAGACGCGTCGACCCGCTGCGCTCGCAGATCGGTCTGAGCCGCGACGCGCTGGTGGCCGCGCTGGCGAACAGCCTCGCCGACCCCGACGCATGGCGGGTTGATACGAATCAAGGCCGCCCCTTGACGGCTGGGCTACAATAGGGAGATCGACCGCACACGACAGGAGGCGTCACGATGGCAGTCGGGCCGAATTCGTTTCCCGAGGAAGACAACGAACTGCTGCACACGGCATTGTTCAAACAGGTGTCGCCACAGCAGGCCAACGAGCTGATCCCTCACCTGCACAAGGCCGTGTTCGGCAAAGGGGACTACATCTTCCGCGAAGGCGACACCGACCATCGCATGTACCTGCTGGAACGCGGCCGTGTCAAGCTGATCCGCGAGGCGAAGGACAAGCGCGTGCAGCTGCTGTCCATCCACGCCCACGGCGAACTGCTCGGCGAGATCCCCGTCTTCGACCCCAACGGCGGCCCGCGCACGGCGTCGGCGGTCTCGATGACGTCGGGCACGCAGGTGGCCTGGCTCGAGCACGACGCCCTGTTCGCCTGGCTCAACGAGCATCCGAGCGTCGCCATCGACATGCTGCAGGTGCTCGCCAACCGCATGCGCGGCAACAACGAGCGCATCTGCGACCTGGTGTTCATGGACGTGCCCGCCCGGCTGGCGAAGATGCTGCTCAACCTCGGCGCGCGCTTCGGCGAACCGGTCGAAGCCGGCCTGCTGGTGCCGCACGACCTCACGCAGGAGGAGCTGGCCCAGCTGGTCGGCTCGTCGCGCGAGACCGTGAACAAGGCGCTCATGGACTTCGCGAACCGGCATTGGATCGCCCGCGAAGGCCGCTCGATCATCATCTACCAGCCGGGCATGCTCATCCGGCGCTCGCAGCGGTAGCCGGGTGTGCTGTTGCGTTAGCCGGGTGTGCGAGTCTTCTGTCACAGCGTGCAGGCACCCGCTGTGACGTTATCGTTGCGACGTTGTTGCTGCCGTGACGTTGCCGCTGTGCTACCGTGGCGTTGTCGCCGTGATGTTGTCGCCGTGACCGCCGCGTCACCGTGACCGCGTTGCTGTGACGTTGCTGAACGTGACGCGAACGGAAACGGGGAACCGACGAGACGATACCGGCAAACCGGCTGAAAACGGCGGTATCGAACGGTTTGTGAGCACCCTGTAAGGAATCGTGAATCAGTCGGCGGTATGATGCGCGCGGTAGAGACGCCCCTCTAGAATGGCAACCATGCCCAAGAAGAAATCCCTGACCGCAAAACGTGTGTTCTCGTTGTTCCTCGCGTACGTGCTGCTGTGCGTGGCCGGCGGCGTCGTCGCCAGCGCGTTCTTCCTGCCTGCCGTGTTCGGAGCGAACAGCGCGGTGCGGGCCGTCGTGCCCTCGCTGCAGGTGGAGGGCATCGACTTCGACGTGACCGACCTGCCGCAGCAGTCCCGCCTCTACGCCGCGGACGGCAGCACGCAGATCGGCACCTTCTACTCGCAGAACCGTATCGTCGTGCCGCTCAAGAAGGTCTCCGAGCCGATGCGCCAGGCCGTGGTCGCCCGTGAGGACAAGCGATTTTTCGAGCATTCCGGCGTCGACATCCAGGGCGTGATGCGCGCGTTCGTGCAGACGTACCTCAAGAAGGGCGAGGATACGCAGGGCGGCTCCACGCTCACCCAGCAGTACGTGAAGAACGTGCTGCTCCTGCAGGCGCAGGAGGACGACGACCCGATCGCCCAGTTCCACGCATCGGAGGACACCATCGCGCGTAAGCTGCGCGAGATGCTCATCGCCGTGCAGGTCGAGAAGAAGTACTCCAAGCTGGAGATCCTGCAGGGATATCTCAACATCGCCCAGTTCGGCCGCGGCATCTACGGCGTCGAAATGGCCGCGCGACGGTACTTCAGCACCACCGCCGACAAGCTCAACGTGGTGCAGGCCGCGACCATCGCCGCCATCACCAAGAACCCGAACAACTACGACCCGTCCGTCGAAAGCAACATCCCGCAGACGACAAAATACCGCGACATCGTGCTCGACCTCATGCTGCAGGAGAAGTACATCACGCAGAAGCAGCATGACGAGGCCAAAGCCATGAAGGTCAAGGACACGCTCAAGCTGCAGTCCGTGCAGGCCGGCTGCGACGCATCCGGCGACGCCGCGTTCTTCTGCGACTACGTGACCAAGAAGATCCTCAACTCCGAGGAGTTCGGCAAGGACGCGGCCACCCGCAAGAAGCTGCTGTACGAGGGCGGACTCGACATCTACACCACGATGGACGTCAAGGCCAACCAGGCGGCCATGAACGCGGCGCGCAAGGCCATCCCCGCGAACGACCCGAGCGGCTTCGAGGTCATGATGGCCGCGATCCGCCCCGGCACCGGCGAAGTGCTCGGCTTCGGCATCAACAAGACGTACGACACCAGCCCGAACGCGAACAACGACTCCTCGAAGACGGCCATGAACTACGCGGTCGACCAGATCGACGGCGGAGGCTCCGGCTTCCCGACCGGTTCTACATGGAAGCCGATCAACCTGATCGCGTGGATGCGCGCAGGCAAGTCCATCACCCAGACGCTGCCGGCCACCTCGTCGGTCAACCTGTACAGCGGCATCCCCGGCTTCCGCGGCGTCGGCACATGGGAAGTGCACAACGCGGGCGGCGAAGGCACCTACGCGGAATCCCCGCTCGACGGTCTCGTCCACTCGCACAACACCGTGCAGGCCGCGATGCTCAAGGTCATCGGCCTTGAATCCATCGCGCAGACCGCCGAGGACGTCGGCTTCCACCAGGCGTCGATTCAGAAGATGAACATGCACCTCAAGGACGACACCTCGAACGGCGGCGCCTACCAGGCCCCGCTCGTCATCGGCGGCACCGGCCTCGCCTCGCCGCTGACCATGGCGAACGTGTACGCGACTATCGCGGCGAAGGGCGTCGAATGCACGCCGATCGCCATCAAGAAGGTCACCGACGCCACCGGCAACGAGCTCAACGTGCCCAAGGCCAAGTGCCATCAGGCCATCGACCCCGAAATCGCCGAAACCACCGCCTACGTGCTCAACCAGTTCGTCGTGCGCCCCGACGGCGTCGGCCGCGCGGCCCAGCTGGCCAACGGCCGCAAGACCTTCGCCAAGACCGGCACCAACGAGAACACGTACATGCTCACCGGCGGCTTCACCACGCAGGTGGCCTCCTACGTGGCGGTCGGCAACGCGAACGGCAACAGCAACTTCGACAACAAGACCATCAACGGCGTCTACCACGACACCTGGTACGGCTCGTACATCGCCATCCCCGCGTGGAAGGACTTCATGGACACGTACCTGAACGCCATCGGCGCGCCGAACGACGACTCGTACGGCACCCCGTCGTCCAAGTACATGAGCGGGTACAGCACCAGCTCAAGCACCAGCGGCTCCACCAGTTCCGGCACGTCGTCGGGCACGTCGTCGTCGGGCACATCGTCCGGCAGCTCGAACAGCAGCGGCACGACGAGTGGACAGAGCGCCGAAGACCAGACGCCTGCCGACGTCACGGTCGGCGGCGACCAGACCAACGGCGGCCAGTGAGCGGCCGGTGATCGGCCACCGAGCAGTCACCGAGCGGCCGGGCATCCTCGGCGGACAGCCGTGGAGTCGGCTACAGGAGGGCGTGCGGGATTTAGATTCCCGCACGCCCTTTGTTATTTCCGACGACGTGCGCAGTGCAGTGCGGTGCCGTGTGTATCGGTACACCATGCGGCGCGCCCGCGGTATACCATGGGAGAGGTCGACGACAAGGAATCGGCGACAACAGTGTCGGCCGGTGCGCTCGTGATGGCATCGGACCCATGGAAAGGACGATCATGAACGCAGAGGGGAAGAAGAGAAGCGGCAAGGGCGAGGTACGGCTGTTCCAGCCGATGACGTTGCGCGGCGTCACCGTGCGCAACCGCGTGTGGCTGCCGCCGATGGACACGTATTCGGCGACCGCCGGCGACGGCAAGCCCACGCCGTTCCATTACCAGCATTACGTTTCGCGCGCGATGGGCGGCTTCGGCATGATTATCGCCGAAGCGACCGCCGTCGCGCCGGAAGGCCGTATCTCGCCGCACGACGTCGGCCTGTGGAACGACGACCAGATCGACGCCTGGCGATGGATCGTCGACGGCATCAAGCAGGCGGGGGCGACCGCCGCCATCCAGCTCAACCACGCGGGACGCAAGGGCTCGACCGGCTGCTTCGGCGTCGGCTACGAGGGACGCAGCGTGCCGCAGGACGCCGGCGGCTGGCAGACCGTCGCGCCAAGCCGCATCGCCTACCGCGGGCTCGCCGACCCGCGTGAGCTGAGCGTTGACGAGATCCATGGACTGGTCGGCGCGTTCAAGGCCGCCGCCCAGCGTGCGGTGTGGGCCGGGTTCGAGGCGATCGAGATCCACGCGGCGCACGGCTATCTCATCTCCCAGTTCCTCGATCCGCTGTGCAACGAGCGCACGGACGAGTACGGCGGCGACCTCATGGGCCGCATGCGGTTCCTCACCGAGGTGGCGGACGCGATCCGCGAGGTGATCCCCGACACGATGCCGCTGCTGGTGCGCATCTCCGCCACCGATTGGGCGGCCGGCGGCTGGGATTTGGACCAGACCGTGGACACGGCCTGCGTACTCAAGCGGCACGGCGTCGACCTGATTGACGTGTCCACCGGCGGCATCATCGCCGACGTGACCATCCCCGTCAAACCGAACTATCAGGTGCCGTTCTCCGACCAGGTGCGCAGCCGGGCCGCGGTGCCCACCACCGCGGTCGGGCTCATCACCAAGCCGAAGCAGGCGGAGAAGATCCTCAAGGCAGGGCAGGCGGATGCGGTCGAGATCGGCCGCGCTGCGCTGCGCGACCCGTACTGGCCGCTCCGTGCCGCCGCCAAGCTGGGTGTGCCGACCGCCGACGCGCCCTACCAGCCGCAGTACGTGCGCGGCGCGTTTTCGGCCGAGTGACGGGTTCGGTGGGGTGACCACCCCCAGTCAGCTTCGCTGACAGCCCCCGCCAGCGGGGGCGGAGCACTGTTTTCGCTCCCGCTGGCGGGAGCTGTCAAGCGCAGCGAGACTGAGGGTGGTCACCTGCTATGACCCACCACCCGCTCCGCTCACGCTGCTGTGCTGTCCGCCACGCTCACGCGTCGATGCCGACGGCGTCGCTCACGTGCTCGAAGCCGTCGCGCTTCAGCAGGTCGGCGAGACCGCGCTTGAGCACGGTGATCTGCTGCGGCCCGCGGTACATCAGCGAGCTGATGAACATGACGAGACTGGAACCGTTGCGGATCTTGCGGTACGCCTGCTGCGGGGTGAAGACGCCGCCGATGCCGGCGATGACGAACCGGTCGCCGTACTCGCGGTACACCTGTGCGATACGCTCCTCGCTCGCCACGGTGCACGGGCCGCCGGAAAGCCCGCCCTCCCAGTCGCGCGGGATCTCGAGACCGGTGCGGTCCTTGTTCAGGTTCGCGATGCTCACGCCCTGCACGTTGTGCTCGGCAAGCACGTCGAGCAGCTCCTTGAACTCGCCCCACGGCTTGTTGAGCGGCATCTTCACGAGCGTCGGCTGCGGCCGCTCGATCTTGTCGAGCTCGGTGAACAGGCGGTCGAGCGCGTTCGGGTCGGCGGTGAACGGCTCGCCGACGTGCGTGTTCGGGCAGGAGACGTTCACTTCGACCATGGCGGTGCGGCCGGCGACGCGGCGCATCGACGTGCAGTAGTCCTCGATGCCTTCGTCGAGGTCGCCGCACAACTCGTCGTTGGTGCGGGCGATCGAGACGGAGACCTGCAGCGACTTCGCGTGCGTCCATGCCTGCTCTGCGCGGTCGATGACCTTCTCGGAGCCGTCGTTGGCGAGACCGACGTGCACCATCATCGAATCGTATTCCGGCAGACGGTGGAACCACGGCTTCGGGTTGCCGGCGCACGGCCGGGCGGTCGTCGAACCGACGGTCTCGAAGCCGAAGCCGGCGTTGTCCATGAGCACGGTCATGTCGCAGTTCTTGTCGAGGCCGGCGGACAGGCCGAACGGATTGGCGAAGTCGACGCCCATCACGTTCGTCTCCAGCACCGGATCGGTGTAGTCGAGCATGGTGCGCAGCAGCCACATGAGCGGCGGGATGCGTTTGGTGATGCGGCAGAATTCGATCATCTGGTCGTGCGCCACGTCAGGGGTGTGGTTGAACACGAAGTGCGGTTTGACGATGTTCTTGTAGCCGAAGGTGAACAGGTCGGTCGTGGCCTTGTTCACCGCGTCGTGCCAGAAGCTTTCCGATACGTAAGTCATACGGCCATTGTGCCACCGTCTCGGCGTTCTCGCCACCGGACCGCACTGTGTGCGTTGTTGTGCTGGTGTGCGCAGTGTTCGTTGTCGTGTGTACGCCTGTCACAGCGTGCACCTACCCGCTGTGACAGGCGTGTGCGCTTTGTGCTGTGACGTGCGTGTGCTGTCGTGTGTGCGGACGACGAGGGTGACGCAGGCAAAATGTCCGGTTTTGTGCCGGATTGTGCGATATGGCCGCGACACGCTGGGAGAAACGAACACGATTGGTTTTGTTTATGCGCGAACATGTGCGATAATGTTCACATGATTTCCTCACAACGTCAGCATCTGATACTGAGCCGGCTGCGCACGCGCGGCGCGGTCCGCATCACGGCGTTGTCGAAGGAACTCGGTGTCTCCGCAATGACCATCCGCCGCGATATCGCCGACCTGTCCGACAAAGGACTGCTCAAGCGGGTTCACGGCGGCGCCGTCAGCACCAGCGCACTGCTCAGCGAGCCGCTGTTCTCCGTCAAATCGCAGATGGACATTGGCCTCAAGGACGCCATCGCACAGGAGGCCATCCACTATGTGGCCCCCGGCGACGTGATCGCCATCGGCGGCGGCACCACGGCGTACGTGTTCGCGCAGCATCTGCTCGAAAGCCAGCAGTCGAACGGCATCACCATCCTCACCAACTCGATTCCCGTCGCCGAGCTCGTGCAGGCGCTGGAATCCAAGGACGTCGAGGTCATCGTGACCGGCGGCGTCACCACGCGGTCGAACTCGCTGGTCGGACCGATCGCCGATAAGGTCGTGGCGTCATTGCGCGTCAACACCGTGTTCCTCGGCACGCACTCCGTGTCCATCCCCCGCGGGTTCCTCATGCCGAACTCGCTGGAAGCGGCCACCGACATGGCCATGATGGGCATCGCCGACCGTACGGTCATCCTGACCGACCATACGAAATGGAGTTGTACATCACTGTCGCTGTTCGCCCGGTTCGACCAGGTGGACACCGTCATCACCGACGACGGTCTCGACCACGGGTCCATCGCCAAGACAAGGGATTTGGTAAAGGAACTCGTTCTGGCCCACCAGAGCGAACACACCGAAGAAAGTGAGTGACACACCATGGCAGAATTCGCCAACTACACCCCCGGGGAGTATGCGAAGGAGCACATCCGCATCACGCCGACGACCCTCGCCGACGGCCGTGACTTCTTCTACCTCGACGACGATCCGGAATACGTCTCCGGCAAGAAGACGCGCGAGCTCAAGGACCCGCGCAACCTGCCGTACCGTTTCGCCAACCAGCTGAACGCCGCCGGCGAGGAGGTGCCGTACGCTGCCCCCGAAATGCGCCGCGACCCGCTGACCGGCGACTGGATCCCGATGGCGACCGCCCGCATGAACCGCCCGATCACCGCCGGCCCCGGCGCCACCGCGAAGGGCAACCCGCTGGCCGCCCGCAAGCCCGGCGACCCGTACCAGGACGGCGAGGTCCCGGACACCGACTACAACGTCGTCGTCTTCGAGAACCGCTTCCCCTCCATGGTGCGCGTGCCCGGCCGCTCCGAGGACGTGACTTACGTGGACGGCAACCCGCTGTGGGAGAAGAAGATGGCCGCCGGCCGCTGCGAGGTCATCTGCTTCGACCCTGACGAGAACGGCCTGCCGGCCGACCTGCCGGTGTCCCGTCTGCGCACGGTCGTCGAGGCGTGGGCGTTCCGCACCGCCGAGATCTCCAAGATGGACGGCATCGAGCAGATCTTCCCGTTCGAGAACCACGGCGCCGAGATCGGCGTCTCGCTGGCCCACCCGCACGGCCAGGTCTACTGCTACCCGTTCATCGCCCCGAAGATGGAGGCCGAGCTCAAGCACACCGAGGCCTACCATGAGAAGACCGGCGGCAACCTGCTCAAGGACATCATGAACGCCGAGCTGGAGGCCAAGGAGCGCGTCGTCATGCGCAACCACAGCTGGGTCGCCTACGTGCCGGCCGCCGCCCGCTGGCCCCTCGAGGTCCACGTCGCCCCTGTGCGTGACGTGCTCACCATCGACGAGCTCAACGACCAGGAGCGCTGGGACCTCGCCTCCATGTACTCGCACCTGCTCAAGCGCGGCAACGCGTTCTTCGACAAGGGCGACGGCAAGGGCATGGACCTGCCGTACATCGCCGCCTGGCACCAGGCCCCGATCCACGACCCGCGCCGCGAGAACTACCGTCTGAACCTGCAGTTCTTCAGCTTCCGACGCGCCGCCAACAAGATCAAGTACCTCGCCGGCTCCGAGTCCGGCATGGCCGCCTGGATCTCCGACACGACGCCCGAGCTCATCGCCAAGCGCTTCCACGAGCTCGGCGACATCGACATTGCTGACTGAGACGACGCCGACTGAGACGACGCCGTTCATTCACTGGCGACGTTGCTGACTGGCGACGTCGCTCACTGGCGTACTAACGACATCGACTGAACGATGTCGCTGACTGACGGTGCCGATCGATGGTCGGCATCGTCCCTGCCGGATGCCGCTCATGTCACTCACGCAGCCGGTTATGGACATCCCCTCGCCAATATGGACAGGGGATGTCCATAACCGGCGTGTGACCGGTTACAATAGTATGTGACCGTCTGCAAGCGTATGAGTCGCCGCAAACGGCCAACCACCCCGTGATTGTCCTGATGACAAGGAAAGAACACCAATGACTGCTGTTGAATTCATCGAACCGATCGCCCACGAGGAGGGCGTCGAGAAGGCCACCAAGCTGTTCGCCGACACCTACGGCACCGAACCCGCCGGCGTGTGGGCCGCCCCCGGCCGCGTCAACCTCATCGGCGAACACACCGACTACAACGCCGGCCTGTGCCTGCCCATCGCTCTGCCGCACCGCACGTTCATCGCCGTCAAGCCGCGCGAGGACACGAAGGTCCGCCTCGTCTCCGACGTCGCCCCCGACAAGGTCGCCGAAGCCGACCTCGACGGCCTTCAGGCCCGCGGCGTGGACGGTTGGGCCGCCTACCCGACCGGCGTGGCGTGGGCGCTGCGCGAAGCCGGCTTCGACCAGGTCAAGGGCTTCGACGCCGCGTTCGTCTCCTGCGTGCCGCTGGGGTCGGGCCTGAGCTCGTCCGCCGCCATGACCTGCTCCACCGCGCTCGCCCTGGACGACGTGTACGGCCTCGGCTACGGCTCTACCGACACCGGCCGCGTGACCCTCATCAACGCCGCCATCAAGTCCGAGAACGACATGGCCGGCGCCTCCACCGGCGGACTCGACCAGAACGCCTCCATGCGCTGCACCGAAGGCCACGCGATTCGCCTTGACTGTCGCCCGGGCCTGACCGCGCTCGAATCCGTCTCCCAGCAGGAGTTCGACCTCGACAAGTACGGTCTCGAGCTGCTCGTGCTCGACACCCGCGCCCCGCACCAGCTCAACGACGGCCAGTACGCGCAGCGCCGTTCGGCCTGCGAGAAGGCCGCCGAACTGCTCGGCGTCGCCAACCTGCGTGAGGTCGCCGACGAGGTCAACGCCTCCGCCGACCCGGCCGCCGCGCTCGACGCCGTGCTCGCCAAGCTGCCCGACGAGACGACGAAGAAGCGCGTGCGCCACGTCATCACCGAGATCGGCCGCGTCGACGAGTTCATCAAGGCGTTCGCCGAAGGCGACATCAAGACCGCCGGTGCGCTGTTCAACGCCTCGCACGACTCGCTGCGTGACGACTACGAGGTGACCGTCGCCGAGCTCGACACCGCGGTGGACGTCGCCCGCGCGAACGGCGCGTACGGCGCCCGCATGACCGGCGGCGGCTTCGGTGGCTCCATCATCGCGCTCGTCGACAAGGGCGCGGGCCACGAGATCGCGCAGAAGATAGCCGACGAGTTCGAGGCCAAGGGCTTCAACGCGCCGCGCGCGCTGCCCGCATACGCCGCAGCCAGCGCCAGCCGCGAAGCCTGACGCCAGGCGGCGTTGTGCGGCCCAGTTCCGGGCCACGCAGGTTCATCCCTGCTGGCGGGGGTGCTGGTACAGCTGGCTGTGTGTGGCCCCTCGGCCCCCTCGGTGGAGGGGGCTGGCACGGCCAACGGCCGTGACTGGGGGAGCGTCACGCCGCTCGAACATGCTTCTGCAGCGTGACACCCCGCGACCACTCGACTACCGCCCCCGCTGGCTGGGGCGGTAGTCGCAGCCGCGACACGCCCGGCCATACTTACGAAAAACCGAAAAGCGTATTACACTCACCTCTCGTCTTGAATAATCGCATGCCACACGGCGTTTCACCCGCCGTATGGCATGCGATTTTTTTGTCGCCGATCGTGACCCGGACGTTAGGGGTTGTCGGCGCCCGCCAACGTAGCCGTACACCGCAGACCGCGGCGTCGATCAGTCATCGACCGCGGGCCGCCGGCGTGCGGCCGCGCATGGCCGGGCGCCGCGCGACGGCGACGACATCTACCGAAGAAGAGGATTCCGTTGTCCGTCAACCAGACAACCATTCGTAAAAACCAACTGTCCGACGCCGCGTTCGTGCCGGAAGCGCCGCACCACGTCGACCATCCGCACAAGGTGATGCTCGGACTGTACATCAGCGTGTTTCTCGGCATGCTGTCCGAAACGTCCATGAACATCACCCTGCCCGACCTGATGGCCGATTTCGGCATCTCGTCCGGCACCGCGCAGTGGATGGTCGTCGGCTACATGCTCGCCATCGGCGTGGTGCTGCCGTGCGTCGGCTTCATGCTCAAATGGATCAAGGCCAAGACGCTCGTGCTGTTCGCGCTGGTCTGTTTCCTGGTTGGCGCGGTCGTCTGCACTGTCGCGCCCACGTTCCCGATCCTGCTTGCTGGCCGCATCATGCAGGGTGTGAGCACGGGCATCGTGCTGCCGACCATGTACGCGGCGATCATGCGCGTGTTCCCGCTGCATAA
Source organism: Bifidobacterium leontopitheci (assembly GCF_009193355.1). Classification (GTDB taxonomy): domain Bacteria; phylum Actinomycetota; class Actinomycetes; order Actinomycetales; family Bifidobacteriaceae; genus Bifidobacterium; species Bifidobacterium leontopitheci. The sequence continues at coordinate 16,994 of NZ_WBVT01000012.1, read as the reverse complement.
GATCGGCGCGGCGAACGGTGTGGCCGGCCTGGTCATCATGTTCGCGCCCGTCATCGGCCCGACCATCGCCGGAGCGCTGATCGGCGCGTTCTCATGGCGTGCGATCTTCGCGCTGTTCGCCGTGGTCGCCGTCATCGCCATCGTGTGCACGGCGCTGTTCTTCGTCACGCCGATCGAACGCACGCGTCCGAAGGTCGACGTGATCTCCATCCTCGCCTCGGCCATCGGTTTCGGCTGCCTCGTCGCCGGCGTGAGCCTCATCAGCGACATGGGCTTCTCGGCCGCCGTCATCGCGCTGCTGGTCGTCGGCGTTGTCGTGCTGGCGTTCTACGCGCGCCGTCAGCTGACAATCGCCACGCCGCTGCTTGACCTGCGTGCGCTGGGCGTCGCCGCGTTCCGCACGCCGGCCATCATGATCAGCTGCTCGTTCTCCTGCACGCTCGCGTTCATGTACCTCGTGCCGCAGGAGCTGCAGCGGGGCATGGGCCTGAGCTCCACCGTCGCAGGCCTGCTCATGCTGCCCGGCGGCGTCATCAATGCGCTGTGCACGCTCGCTGCGGGCCGTCTGTTCGACCGGTACGGCGCGAAGCGGCTCGTGTGGATCGGCTCCGCGCTGACCGTCGCCGGCGGTGCGCTGTTCTTCATGATCGGTGTCTCCACGCCGGTCGCACTGTTCCTCGCCGCGCACATCATCGTCATGGTCGGCATCCCGTTCATCCAGCAGTCCGCACAGTCGGCGGCACTCAAGTCGCTGCCCGGCCACATGGCCGCGGACGGCAGCACCATCATGAACACCATGCAGCAGGTGTGCGGCGCGATCGCCACGGCCGTGGCCACCTGCCTGCTCGGACTCGGCCAGACGAACTACGCGGCCGCCGGCGGCGCGAACCCCGCGCAGGGCTTCGTGGACGGTTCGCGGTACGGCTACCTCTTCGGCATGGTGCTTGTGGTCGTCGTGCTTGCGTGCTCCTTCCTGCTCAAGGAGTCGCGAGCCGAACCCAAGCTGGTGCCGGTCCACGTCGACGTCGAACGGCTGACCGCCTGACCATGACCGCCTGACGTATCAAACAACGGACCGTACTCGTAATCGTCTCTACGAGTACGGTCCGTTGGGATTTCCTGACCGAACGTACTCGTAATCCGTCTGCGGGTACGTTTCGTCATTGTTTTCTGACCGAACGTACTCTAAGCGTCCGTACGAGTACGTTTCGTTGGAAAACGACAACGGACCGTACTCTGAGCGGTTCCACGAGTACGGTCCGTTGTCATTTTTTGACGGACCGTACCCGAAACGTTCCCACGGGTACGTTCCGTCAGACAAAATCAACGGACCGTACCCGTACGCACGTTCCCGAGTACGGTCGGTCAGGATTTATCGACGGAACGTACCCGTAGACGTCCGTACGAGTACGGTCCGTCATGTTTTCTCAACGGAACGTACCCTAACCGTCTCTACGAGTACGTTCCGTCATGATTTCTCAACGGAACGTACCCGTACGGCTGCTACGAGTACGTTCCGTTCGGGATCGCCCGGCAACACGGTCGCCCGGCAACAAAAAGTCCCTTTGTCTGCATCCAGACAAAGGGACTTGTCATAGGCGACGACTCACATCACTTGGTGTAGTCCTCGTCCTTGCTTTCCTTGATGAGGAACAGCGCGACGAGCGCGAGCGCGGCCATGATCGCCATGTACCAGCCGACGGAGGCGACGGAGCCGGTCGCCTGCACGAGCGCGGTGGCGATGGACGGGGCGAACGCGCCGCCGAGGATCGCGGCCAGGTTGTAGCTCAGGCCGGCGCCGGAGTAGCGCACGTTGGTCGGGAACAGCTCAGGCAGGTAGGCGCCGCACGGTCCGAACAGCGCGCCCATGCAGCAGAAGCCGACGCACAGGAACAGCATCACGCCGGTCACGTTGTGGGTGAGCGACTGCATCGCGAAGATGGAGAACACGAGCGTGCACAGCGTCGCCGTGATGAGCACCGTCTTGCGGCCGAGCTTGTCGGCGTACAGGCAGGAGATGACGATGAAGACGGCGAAGAACAGCACGGAGACCATCTGCATGGCCAGATACTCGTTCTGGGTGAACGCCGGCTGCATGACCTTCACGCCGTAGGACAGCGACCAGGTGCCGAGCACGTAGAACAGCGTGTAGGTGATGCCCATGGCGAAGGTGCCGAGCAGCACTTCCTTCCAGTAGGGCAGCAGCGCGGCGAGCGGGTGCTTGACCACGCGGTCCTCGGCGGCGGCCTTGCGGAAGATCGGCGTCTCGGTCATGCGGATACGCACGTACAGGCCGATGATGACCAGCACCGCGGAGCACAGGAACGGGATACGCCAGCCCCAGGCCTGCATCTGCTGCGGGCCGAGCGTGGTGTCGAGCAGCAGGTTGAGGCCGTACGCGCAGAAGAAGCCGATCGGGGCGCCGAGGTTCGGGAACGAGCCGTAGAGCGCGCGCTTGTCGGCAGGCGCGTTCTCGGTGGCGACCAGCGCGGCGCCGGACCATTCGCCGGCCAGACCCACGCCCTGGCAGGCGCGGCAGATGCACAGGATGATGATCGACCAGATGCCGAGCTGCTCATAGCCGGGCAGGCAGCCGACGAGGAACGTGGAGATGCCCATGGTCATCAGGGCGACGACCAGCGTGGTCTTGCGGCCGATGCGGTCGCCGAAGTGGCCGAACAGCATGGAGCCGAACGGGCGGGCGAGGAACGACACGGCGAACGTGAGGAACGCGAGCATGGTGCCGATGGCCGGGTTCGCCTTGGTGGCGCCGGGGAAGAAGATGGCGCCGAAGTAGCTGGCGGATGCGATGGAATAGCAGTAGTTGTCGTAGAACTCGATTGCGGTGCCGACCATCGACGCGGCGATGATCTCGGGCACGGAATCCTTCTTCGTTTCCTTGGTGCTGGCGGAAACTGCTGCGGTTGCGGATGTCATGAATGAACCCTCTTGACTAGCGTGAGTCTTCTCGATCTTCTCAAACATGCGATTGAGTCGAGGAACGCGTTCGCGCTCCTGCACTGGCCACGCGGCCGGAGGGTCCCGATCCGGTTGTGCCGGATGTCTGGACTGCTCCGGCGCGGTGGGTTTTGGTTCCGGGGTCACCGGAACAATGCCCCTTACCGTACGGTCGAGGCGTGCGATTGTCGACAGCCTGTTCACAGTGTGGACATCCATGGACGCCGTCTTGCATAGTGGATGCAACGTCTGCGATACGTGCCGCTCCCTATACTGGAACAGTCACCAGCATCTTCGGCGTCCGGGCCGCGGCCCGGCCCAGTCAGGGAGTCCCATGAACAAGGCAATCATCACCGTCGTCGGCAAGGACACCGTCGGCATCATCGCGCGCGTCTGCACCTACCTTTCCCAGCACAACGTGAACGTGCTGGACATCTCCCAGACCATCATCGACGGCTACTTCAACATGATGATGATCGTCGACTACGCGGCCGCCGACAAGGACTTCGGCGCGATGGTCGGCAACCTGGAGGACCTCGGCGACGACATCGGCGTACGCATCCGCTGCCAGCGCGAGGAGATCTTCACCAAGATGCACCGGATTTAGTCTCGGAAGGCCCGACCGAAAGGAAACACCATGCTGAATATCATGGAGGTCCACGAGACCAACCAGATGATCGAGCAGGAGAAGCTCGACGTGCGCACCATCACCATGGGCATCTCGCTGCTCGACTGCGCCACCGACGACGTGGACGAGACCTGCGACAACATCTACCGCAAGATCACCACGTACGCGAAGGACCTCGTCTCCACCGGCGAGGACATCGAACGCGACTACGGCATCCCGATCGTCAACAAGCGCATCACCGTCACCCCGATCTCGCTGGTCGGCGCCAGCTGCTGCAAGACCAGCGGCGATTTCGTCAAGATCGCGCACGCGCTCGACCGCGCGGCCAAGCAGGTCGGCGTCAACCTGATCGGCGGCTACTCGGCGCTCGTCTCCAAGGCCATGACCCCGGCCGAGCGGCTGCTCATCGAATCGCTGCCGCAGGCGCTGAGCGAGACCGAGGTCGTCTGCTCGTCCGTCAACGTCGGCTCCACGAAGACCGGCATCGACATGGATGCGGTCGAGCTGCTCGGCCACATCATCAAGGACATCGCGCACCGCACCGCCGACAACGACTCGTACGGCTGCGTCAAGTTCGTCGCGTTCTGCAACGTCCCCGACGACAACCCGTTCATGGCAGGCGGTTTCCACGGCGTCACCGAAGGCGACGCGGTCATCAACGTCGGCGTCTCCGGCCCCGGCGTCGTCTCGCGTGCGCTGGACGCCGCGGTCGGACGTGATTTCGAGTTCCTGTGCGAGACCATCAAACGCACCGCGTTCAAGATCACGCGCGTGGGCCAGCTGGTCGCCCAGGAGGCGTCGCGTCGGCTGGGCGTGCCGTTCGGCATCATCGACCTGTCACTCGCGCCGACGCCCGCCGTGGGCGACTCGGTCGGCGAGGTGCTCGAGAAGATCGGCCTTGACCAGGTGGGTGCGCCCGGCACGACCGCGGCGCTCGCGATGCTCAACGACCAGGTCAAGAAGGGCGGCATCATGGCGAGCAGCTATGTGGGCGGCCTGTCCGGCGCGTTCATCCCTGTCTCCGAAGACAAGAACATGATCGACGCCGCGGCTTCCGGCTGCCTGACCATCGAGAAGCTGGAGGCGATGACCTGCGTGTGCTCGGTCGGCCTCGACATGATCGCCATTCCGGGCGACACTTCGGCGGCGACCATCTCCGGCCTCATCGCCGACGAGGCGGCCATTGGCATGGTCAACCAGAAGACCACCGCCGTGCGCGTGATTCCGGTCGAAGGCAAGGGCGTCGGCGAGGTGGCCAACTTCGGTGGGCTCATGGGCTACGCGCCGATCATTCCGGTGAACCAGACCTCGTGCGAGGCGTTCGTCACGCGCGGCGGCCGCATCCCCGCCCCGATTCACAGCTTCAAGAACTGAGGCTGGTGCAGGCCGCGGCCCCTTGGCTCATCGTCTCCTCTGACCCATCTAACTCATCTTCAGCGCAAGAAATTACGGAAAACAGCGGTGTCGTCCGTAATATCTTGCGCTGAGCCATTCCAAGCGCAAGAAATTACGGAAATCCGGGGACTTGGATGGGCTATCCGCAGCTGTCGCGCTTGACGAATTTGATTCTCGCCCCCTCGGTGGAGGGGGCTGTCAGCGAAGCTGACTGGGGGAGCGTCACCCCCCGACGCTCAGCCTTGGACCCCGGGGCAGGTTTTCACCGTCCTCCGGCGAATCCCAGCTGCCGCCAGGCCTCATAGATGGCGATCGACGCGCAGTTGGTGAGGTTCAGCGACCGCAGCGACGGCCGCATCGGCAGACGCACCTGCTCTGCCACGTGCGGGCCGGCCATGATGTCCATCGGGTCGGGGATGTCGCCCGGCTCCGGACCGAACAGCAGGATGTCGGTCGGCCGGTACTCGACCTCCGTGTACAGCTTCGTGGCGTGTGCGGTGAACGCGATGATGCGCGAGTTCGGCATTGATTCCACGAGGTTCTCGAAGTTCGGATGCAGCACCACGTGCGCCATGTCGTGGTAGTCGAGCCCCGCGCGGCGCAGCTTCGTGTCGCGCAGGTTGAAGCCCAGCGGCTCCACCAGGTGCAGGATCGTGCCGGTCACCGCGCACAGGCGGATGGCCGATCCCGTGTTGCCGGGGATGCGCGGGCTGTAGTAGCACAGGTGCGGGGTCACGGTCTCGGCGGCCGCGGCCTTCTCGGCCGACAGCATCGCGTCCACCACGCTGATCGGGTTGCCGTGCGCGTCGGTCACCAGCTCGTCCGGGCCGTAGTTCGACTTGCGATATCCGTATTCGAACATCTTCTCGACCTTGGATTCAGGGTCGGAACCGCCGTTTTCCGCGGGCTTTACAGGGTTCTGTTCCATATCATTCACAATCGTCAAGGATAAAAACGCCAATCGACACAGCGCCCACGCCGTCGTACGTTCGCAGGTACACATTCGCCGTCGCACTCATGCTGTCGTTGCCATGTCGTCACGTGGTCCGCCCGTCCCACGTGATGCTGTCCCCGAAACCGTTGCCGTTCCAACGTTTTGTGCGGTGTTGTCATGTGGTCCGCCCGTCCCGCGTGACGTGAGATGCTACGGGTTGCCGCGTTGTGAGACCCGTCCCGTCCCGCGCGCACGTATGCTGTCAGTCATGGTTGCCGTGATGCAGAAACAACAGGCCGGGCAGGTCCGCGCGCGCCTCGCCGCATGGTGGGAGGCGAACGCCCGCGACCTGCCGTGGCGGTTCGGACGCGCCACCCCGTGGGGCGTGCTCGTCAGCGAGGTCATGAGCCAGCAGACGCAGATGAGCCGCGTCGTGCCGTACTGGACTGACTGGATGAAGCGCTGGCCGGACGCGGCGGCGCTCGCCGATGCCTCGACCGCCGAGGTGATCACCGCGTGGGGGCGGCTCGGCTATCCGCGTCGCGCGCTGCGGTTGCAGGAGTGCGCGCACGTGGTGGCGCATGATCTCGGCGACGAGCTGCCGCGCACCTACGACGAGCTGGTCGCGTTGCCGGGCGTCGGCGACTACACGGCTTCGGCGGTGATGAGTTTCGCGTTCGGCGAGCGGATCGCCGTGGTCGACACGAACATCCGCCGCGTACTGTCGCGTGTGTTTCTGGGCGTCGAGTCGCGTGGGGGATCGGCGAGCGCGGCCGAGCGTGCGCTGGCGTGCGACGTGCTGCCTGAGGACGATGTTCCTGAAAACGGTGTGCCCGACAGCGGCATACTGTCTGACGACGTCGTTCCCGAAAACGTCGTTCCCGAAAACGTCGTTGCCGACAGCGGCGAGTCCGGAAACGATGTTCCTGACAATGCCGTTCCTGACGATGTTCCTGAAAACGCGGCGTCCGACAGCAGCATGTCGAAATCCGCCACGTCCCGCTACGCTACGCCGCGTGCGGAGGCCGACGCGCGGCACGTTTCGCGCGAGCCGCGTTCGACGGTCTGGAACCAATCGGTCATGGAACTGGGTGCGCTCGTGTGCACGGCGAAGACGCCGCTGTGCGATGCCTGCCCGGTCCGTGCGCACTGCCGGTTCCTGGCGGCAGGACGTCCGGGGCTGGGGGAGCGTCGGACGCGCCCGCGACAGCGGTTCGCCGGCACCGACCGTCAGGTGCGTGGCCTGATATTGGACTCTCTGCGCAAGGCGCCGGCGGGTGCTGCCATGCCGCGCGACCGGATCGCCGCGTTGTGGAGCGACCATATCCAGCTCGACAAGTGCGTCGCCTCGCTGGACGATGACGGCCTGATCGAGCTGCAGCCCGACGGTTCCGTCCGTCTGCCGTGACCGTAACTTGCCGGTTCCGGCTGTCTGCTGCAGCTGTAGCTCGCCGGTGGCGTTCGGACTCCGCCGATTCGGCCGCTGCCCCTGCGTCTGCAAGATACACAATGTGCATCTTGCGGCTTGGATGTGGGGAAAGTGTGATGACCGGGGCCTGATTGTGTACCTTAGGGTGCACAATCGGGGGTTGTTTCGCCGCAAGATGCACATTGTGTATCTTGCGGGAAGCGAGTCGGGCGTATGGCGGCGCCCGGAGCATCGTGTTGCGCTGGGACATAGCGTTGCGTCGGGTCGCCGGGTGCGTCGGACTGTCGTATTGCGCCGTTCCGCCGTGTCGCGCTTGTGCTGCATGCCGCACCCGGATCGCCGTGTCGCACCCGGATCGCCGTGTCGCACCTGTGTCGCAGTGTCGCGCTCGAACCGCCGCGTCGCACGGCGGTTCGCATGCCGATGAAGTAGACTGGCAGGTATGCCCGCACATCCCAGTCAGCCATCCCGTTCGTCCGCGTCGCCGCGCGGCGGCTCGCCGTCCGGACGGCCGCGCAAACGAGCGATCAGCAAGCGGCAGCGTGCCATCTACCGTCGCCGCCGCATCGTCGTCGGCGTCGCGCTGCTGGTGGTGCTGTCGTTCGCGGTGTGGTGTGTGTACAGCCTCGGCCGCGGCGTCGTGCAGGGTATCGCGTTGCTGAAGCCGACGCCGATCTCGCGCTCGGCGGTCCCCGATCCGCCCAAGTCGACCGGCGTGGCGAGCTGCGGCAACACATCGGTCGAGCTGGCGCTCACGCCGGCGTCGCTGAGCCTGCCGGTCGGTGGCTCGTTGGAGTTCACCGGCACCGTGGACTACACGGGTGCGGCAAGCTGCCTGCTTGACATGGGCGACCTGACGCTGACGATCACGTCGGGGCAGGATACGGTCTGGCGTTCCGACTCGTGTCCGGCGGCGTCGAAGCAGCTGCTTCTGGCGAACGCGGCCGACATGGACAAGGCGAGTCAGAAGTTCACGTGGAACGCCAACCGCACCGGTCAGGGGTGCGTCAAGGACGAGACGAAGCTGCCGAACGTGGACCGCGGCACGTACGTCGCGCAGCTGTCGCTCGGCAAGTCGGTCAGCGGCAAGGTCACCATCACCGTGCAGTGACGCCTGCCAACGTCACGTGGTCCGCCCGGCCCGTGTGACGTGGTGTTGCGTTTTCCTTTTGTTCCAGCGGTTTTGCGGTGGTACGTCACGTGGGACGGGCAGCCCGCGTGACGGTTTGCGCGTGGCGTGGTGAAGTGTAGCAGGACTGCGCGCGACGGGGCAGGCGGACTGCGGCCGTACTGTGACGGGGGCGGCCGGGCTGCAACGGGGCCGCGACGCGAGGGACCGCGATGCGACGCACCTGCGCGACGGACCCGTGCGACGGACCCGCGCGACACACCCGGGGTGTGCGACGTGGCGGTCTTGCGGGCGCGCATATTATGTGCTAGTATTTGGAATTTGCGTAAGTGCATGTCATATAGCGGGCATGTCAACAATGAAGAAACGCCCGCGCACGAGGCATATAGTGGCCGAACGCGGCGTTTCCGGGTACATATCGACAACGAATAGCGAGCGATAAGGAACGTCCATTGGCTGACACTCAAGCTACGACGAATACCACCACCATCATCGCACGCGCCGACCAGCACGACATCGATCTGCACAAGGCGTCGGACCGCGTGAACTTCGGCTCCATCCGCGAGCCCATCCCCGTGCCCTACCTGCTGGGCGTGCAGACCGACAGCTTCGACTGGCTGATCGGCAACGAGCGTTGGAAGAAGCGCGTCGAAGAGGACGAGGCGAACGGCACCAACACCGTACCCCACGTCTCCGGCCTCGACGAGGTCTTCAACGAGATCTCCCCGATCGAGAACTTCGCGCAGACCATGTCCCTGACCTTCTCGGAGCCGTACTTCGAGGAGCCGCGCCACACCGTCCAGGAGTGCAAGGAGAAGGACTACACCTACTCCGCGCCGCTGTACGTCAACGCCGAGTTCGAGAACGGCGACACCGGCGAGATCAAGTCCCAGACCGTGTTCATGGGCGACTTCCCGCTGCAGACCCCGCACGGCACGTTCATCATCGGCGGCACCGAGCGAGTCATCGTCTCCCAGCTCGTGCGCTCCCCGGGCGTCTACTTCGACCGCTCCCGCGACCGCGCCTCCGACAAGGAGATCTTCGGCGCGAAGATCATCCCGTCGCGCGGCGCCTGGCTGGAGTTCGAGATCGACAAGAAGGACGTGCTCGGCGTGCGCGTGGACCGCAAGCGCAAGCAGTCCGCCATCGTCTTCCTCATGGCCATCGGCATGACCAAGCCGGAGATCCGCGACGCGTTCGAAGGCTACCCGCTGGTGCTCGACGCGCTCGACAAGGAGACCATCGAGACGCAGGACGAGGCCCTGACCGACCTCTACCGCAAGATCCGCCCGTCCGACACCGCCACCCCGGACGCCGGCAAGAACCTGCTCGACTCCTTCTACTTCAACACGAAGCGCTACGACCTCGCCCGCGTCGGCCGCTACAAGATCGACCGCAAGCTCGGCCTCGAGCACGAGATCAACGACCGCAGCCTCAAGCGCGAGGACATCATCGCCACGCTCAAGTACCTCGTCACCCTGCACGACGGCGGCAAGACGTTCCCGGGCAAGCGCAACGGCGAGGACGTCGACCTGCGCGTCGACGTGGACGACATCGACCACTTCGGCAACCGCCGCATCCGCCAGGTCGGCGAGCTGATCCAGAACCAGCTGCGCACCGGCCTGTCCCGTATGGAGCGCGTCGTGCGCGAGCGCATGACCACGCAGGACGCCGAGGCCATCACCCCGCAGTCCCTGATCAACATCCGCCCCGTGAACGCCACCATCAAGGAGTTCTTCGGCACCTCCCAGCTGTCGCAGTTCATGGACCAGAACAACCCGCTGGCCGGCGTGACCAACAAGCGCCGTCTGTCGGCCCTGGGCCCCGGCGGCCTGTCTCGCGACCGCGCCTCCATGGAGGTGCGCGACGTGCACGCGTCCCACTTCGGCCGCATGTGCCCGATCGAGTCCCCTGAAGGCCCGAACATCGGTCTGATCGGCTCGCTCGCGACCTTCGGCCGCGTCAACCCGTTCGGCTTCATCGAGACCCCGTACCGCAAGGTCGTCGACGGCCAGATCACCAACGAGGTCGTGCACATGACCGCCGACCAGGAGATGGGCCACGTCATCGCGCAGGTGAACCAGGAGCTCGACTCCAACGGCCGCTTCGTCAACAGCCAGGCCCTTGCCCGTAAGGGTGAGGAAGAGGCCGTCGATGTGCCCGTCAGCGAAGTCGACCTCATGGACGTCTCGCCGCGCCAGATGGTCTCGATCGGCTCCTCGCTGATCCCGTTCCTCGAGCACGACGAGGGCCACCGAGCGCTCATGGGTACCAACATGCAGCGTCAGGCCGTGCCGCTGGTCGAGTCCGAGCGCCCGCTCGTGGGCACCGGCTCCGAGTGGCGCGTCGCCTACGACTCCGGCGACGTGATCATCGCCGACAAGCCGGGCGTCGTGACCTACGTCTCCGCCGACCTCATCCGCGTGATGAACGACGACGGTACGCAGTCCAGCTACAAGCTGGCCAAGTTCCAGCGTTCCAACCAGACGACCTGCTACAACCAGCGTCCGATCGTCCACGACGGCGAGCGCGTGGAGGCCGGCACGGTCATGGCAGACGGCCCCGCCATCCAGAACGGCGACCTCGCCCTCGGCAAGAACCTGCTCATCGCCTTCATGCCGTGGAACGGTTACAACTACGAGGACGCCGTCATCATCTCGCAGCGCCTCGTGCAGGACGACACGCTGAGCTCCATCCACATCGAGGAGTACGAGATTGACGCCCGCGAGACCAAGCTGGGCGCCGAGGAGATCACCCGCGACCTGCCGAACGTCGGCGAGGACGCGGTAGCCAACCTCGACGAGCGCGGCATCATCCGCATCGGTGCCGAGGTCGAGGCCGGCGACATCCTCGTCGGCAAGGTCACGCCGAAGGGCGAAACCGAGCTGACCCCGGAGGAGCGCCTGCTTCGCGCCATCTTCGGCGAGAAGTCCCGCGAGGTGCGCGACACCTCGCTGCGCGTGCCCCACGGCGAGACCGGCACCGTCATCGCGGTCAAGGAGATTACCCGCGAGGACGCCGAGGAGGACGGCGACGAGCTGCCCAACGGCGTCAACCAGATGATCCGCGTCTACATCGCCCAGCACCGTAAGATCACGGTCGGCGACAAGCTCTCCGGCCGACACGGCAACAAGGGCTGCATCTCGCGCATCCTGCCCGAGGAGGACATGCCGTTCCTCGCGGACGGCACCCCGGTCGACATCATGCTCAACCCGCTGGGCGTGCCGTCGCGAATGAACCTCGGCCAGGTGCTCGAGCTGCACCTCGGCTGGATCGCGCACTCCGGCTGGGACATCAGCCTGGACCCGGACCTCGAGGCCGAGTGGAAGAAGTACGTGCCGAAGGGCGCCGAAAAGGGCGCCCCGAACACCCCGGTCGCCACCCCGGTGTTCGACGGCGTGCGCCCCGACGTCATCAAGGGCCTGCTCAAGTCCACGCTGCCGAACCGCGACGGCGAGCAGATGGTCGGCCCCGACGGCAAGGCCACCCTGTTCGACGGCCGCACCGGCGAGCCGTTCCCGAAGCCGATCTCGGTGGGCTACATGTACATGCTGAAGCTGCACCACCTCGTCGACGACAAGATCCACGCGCGCTCCACTGGTCCGTACTCGATGATCACGCAGCAGCCGCTGGGCGGCAAGGCCCAGTTCGGCGGCCAGCGCTTCGGCGAGATGGAGGTGTGGGCCCTCGAGGCCTACGGCGCCGCGTACACGCTGCACGAGATGATGACCACCAAGTCCGACGACGTGGACGGCCGCGTCCGCGTCTACGGCGCGATCGTCAAGGGCGACAACCTGCCGCCGGCAGGCATCCCCGAGTCGTTCAAGGTGCTCCTCAAGGAAATGCAGTCCCTCTCCCTGAACGTCGAGGTGCTCAACGCCGAGGGCGTGGCCATCGACATGAAGGACGAGGACGACGACCCGTCCTCCGCCAGCGCCGACCTGGGCTTCAACATCGGTGCGCGGCCCGACGCCGCCGCCAAGGAGGACCAGAAGGCCCCGGAGCCCGAGTACCAGTGATTCCCCGCGAACCGCGCAAGGCCCGCGCAACCGGCCGGCGCACCGCATCGACAGTGATGACGGCGCGCCGGCACCGGGCCGCACGGTTCGCATGACACGTTACTGAATAATCGTTTTTCACAGACAGGACAATACAGAGTGCTGGACGTCAACGCATTTGACAAACTGAGGATCGGCCTGGCCACCGCCGACGACATCCGCAACTGGAGCTACGGCGAGGTCAAGAAGCCCGAAACCATCAACTACCGTACCCTCAAGCCCGAGAAGGACGGCCTCTTCGGCGAGCAGATCTTCGGACCCACCCGCGACTGGGAGTGCGCCTGCGGCAAGTACAAGCGCGTGCGCTTCAAGGGCATCGTGTGCGAGCGATGCGGCGTGGAGGTCACCAAGTCCCGCGTGCGCCGCGAGCGCATGGGCCACATCGAGCTGGCCGCCCCCGTCACCCACATCTGGTTCTTCAAGGGTGTGCCGAGCCGTCTCGGCTACCTGCTCGACATCGCGCCGAAGGACCTCGAGAAGGTCATCTACTTCGCCGCCTACATGGTCACCGGCGTGGACGAGGAGCAGCGTCACAAGGACCTGCCCGACCTGCAGGACGAGTTCGACACCGAGATCGGCCACCTCGCCAAGCGCCGCGACAACGAGATCGAGAACCGCGCCCGCAAGGTCGAGGAGGATCTCGCCCAGCTCGAAGCCGCCGGCGAGGCCAAGGGCCCCGCGCGCTCCAAGCTGCGCAACGGCGCCGAGCGCGACATGGCGGCCATCCGTCAGCGCTACGACGAGCAGATCCAGCGACTGACCGCCGTGTTCGACCGCTTCAAGAACCTCAAGCCGGGCGAGCTGGAAGGCGACGTCGACCTGTGGCGCGAGATGGAGGACCGCTACGGCGACTACTTCACCGGCTGCATGGGCGCCGAGGCCATCCAGAAGCGTCTGCAGGACTTCGACCTCGAAGCCGCCGCCAAGGAGCTGCGCGAGGAGATTGACACCGGCTCCGGCCAGCGCAAGGCCCGCGCGCTCAAGCGCCTCAAGGTCGTCAACGCCTTCCTGACCACCGGCAACAAGCCGGAGGCCATGGTGCTCACCGTGATCCCGGTCATCCCGCCGGACCTGCGCCCGATGGTGCAGCTCGACGGCGGCCGCTTCGCGACCTCCGACCTCAACGACCTCTACCGTCGCGTGATCAACCGCAACAACCGACTCAAGCGACTCATCGAGCTCGGCGCCCCGGAGATCATGCTCAACAACGAGAAGCGCATGCTGCAGGAGGCCGTCGACTCCCTGTTCGACAACGGCCGCCGCGGCCGTCCGGTCACCGGCGCCTCCAACCGCCCGCTCAAGTCCCTTTCGGACATGCTCAAGGGCAAGCAGGGCCGCTTCCGTCAGAACCTGCTCGGTAAGCGAGTCGACTACTCCGGCCGTTCCGTGATCGTCGTCGGCCCGTCCCTGCGCATGCACCAGTGCGGCCTGCCGAAGCCGATGGCCCTCGAGCTGTTCAAGCCGTTCGTCATCAAGCGCCTCGTGGACCTCAACTACGCGCAGAACATGAAGTCCGCCAAGCGTCTCGTCGACCGCGGCGACTCCGAGGTGTGGGGCGTGCTCGAGGAGGTCATCTCCGAGCACCCGGTGCTGCTCAACCGTGCGCCTACGCTGCACCGACTGGGCATCCAGGCCTTCGAGCCGATCCTGGTCGAAGGCAAGGCCATCCACCTGCCGCCGCTCGCCTGCGCCGCCTTCAACGCCGACTTCGACGGCGACCAGATGGCAGTGCACCTTCCGCTGAGCGCCGAAGCGCAGGCCGAGGCCCGCTCCCTCATGCTCGCCTCCGACAACATCCTCAAGCCGGCCGACGGCCACGTCGTCTCCATGCCGAGCCAGGACATGATCCTCGGCCTGTACTACCTGAGCACCGTCACCGAAGGCGCGAAGGGCCAGGGCCGCGTGTTCTCCTCGTACGCCGAGGCGCAGATGGCACTCGACCTGCACGAGATCGACATGCAGGCCGAAGTGCTGATCCGCATGCCGAAGGACTTCGTGCTGCCGGCCGACTGGCAGCCGCGCGAGATCACGGTCGTCGACCCGGAGCCGGGCAGCCCGGCGACCGTCAAGGAGGAGCGCTTCCACGACGGCACCGTGCTGTTCGCCACCTCGATGGGCCGCATCCTGTTCAACGGCACCCTGCCGGTCGACTACCCGTTCATCAACGAGCAGGCGCCGAAGAAGAAGCTCGCGAAGATCGTCGACGACATCGCCACGCGCTACTCCACCGAGCAGGTCTCCGCCACGCTGGACGCGCTCAAGGACCTCGGCTTCACCCGGGCCCCGTGGTCCGGCGTCACCTTCGCGTTCTCCGACGTCGTCGAGCCGCCGGAACGTGACGGCCTCGTCGCCAAGTCCGAGGAGGAAGTCGCCAAGATCAACGAGCAGTACGACCTCGGTTTCTACACGGAGGAGGACCGCCGCCAGGCGATCATCGACGTGTGGACCAAGTGCGGCGAGGAAGTGTCGAAGGCCATCGAGAAGAACTTCGACCCGAAGAACAACCTCTCCATCATCGTCGAATCCGGTGCACGAGGCAACATGACCCAGATCAACCAGATCTCCGGCGTGCGTGGCCTGGTGAACAACCCGAAGGGCGAGATCATCCCCCGACCGGTCGAATCCAACTACCGCCGCGGCCTGTCCGTGCTGGAGTACTTCATCTCCGAGCACGGCGCGCGTAAGGGTCTGGCCGATACCGCACTGCGTACCGCAGAGTCGGGCTACCTGACCCGTCGTCTGGTCGACGTCTCGCAGGACGTCATCGTGCGCGAGGAGGACTGCGGCACCAAGCGCGGCCTGACCATGCGCGTGGCCGACCGCGACGCCGACGGCAACCTGACGCTCGTCAAGGCGGCCGACGGCGGTCCGTACTCCCGTCTGCTCGCGGCCGACGTCATCGACCCGGCCGACGGCACGACCGTGCTGTACCACCGTGACGACGCCCTGTCGATGGACGTGCTCAACGATCTCGTCAAGCACGGCGTCGAAGAGGTGCAGGCCCGCTCCGTGCTCACCTGCGAGTCCAAGCGCGGCGTGTGCGCGAAGTGCTACGGCTGGTCGCTGGCCACCAACACGCTGGTGGACGTCGGCGAGGCCGTCGGCATCGTCGCGGCCCAGTCCATCGGCGAGCCTGGTACGCAGCTGACCCTGCGTTCCTTCCACTCCGGTGGCGTCGCCGCCGCGTCCGACATCACCCAGGGTCTTCCCCGTGTCACCGAGCTTTTCGAAGCCCGTACGCCTAAGGGTGAGGCCCCGATCGCCGAGTTCCCGGGCGTGGTCAAGGTGGAGATCGCCGACCACAACCGTCAGATCACCCTGACCCCGGACGACACGAGCGTCGAGCCGATCGTCTACACCGACACCCGCCGCGCCCCGCTGCTGGTCAAGGACGGCGACCATGTGACCGCCGGCACCCAGCTGACCGAAGGTTCCGTGGATCCGAAGAAGATCCTGCGCATCCTCGGCCCGCGCGCCGCCCAGGTCAACATCGTGAACGAAGTGCACACCGTGTACCGTTCGCAGGGTGTGGACATCCACGACAAGCACATCGAGGTCATCGTCCACCAGATGCTGCGCCGCGTCACCGTGATCGACTCCGGCGACACCGCGCTGCTGCCGGGCGAGCTCGTCGACCAGGCGCGCTTCCGCGAGGCGAACAAGGAAATCATCAAGAAGGGCGGTAAACCGGCTGCGGCCCGTCCGGAGCTGATGGGCATCACCAAGGCCTCGCTGGCCACCGACTCGTGGCTGTCCGCCGCCTCCTTCCAGGAGACGACGCGCGTGCTCACCGAAGCCGCGCTCAGCCAGAAGGTCGACGACCTCAAGGGCCTCAAGGAGAACGTCATCATCGGTAAGCTCATCCCCGCTGGCACCGGCCTCGCCCGGTACCGCAACGCGGTGGTCGAGCCCGACAAGGCGATCCGCGACACGATCTACCCGAACTTCGGCCTGGGTGCGGACGTGGACGGCTCGCAGACCGACTTCTCCGACGCCGACCTGTCCGATGTGGACTTCTCCAACATCGACTTCGGCGACCTGAAGCTGGGCGACGACTTCAACCCGGACGACTTCATCAACGATGAGGGCGGCCTGGGCGACGGCTCCGACGACCACGGCATCAACCTCGACGGTCTCGACGGCCTGGGCGACCTCGGCGGCGACGACCACGACGGCACCGACAAGGCCTGATCCGCTTCGCTGACGCGGCGCTTCGGCGCCGCTGACTGACCCGATGGCCCGGAATCCTCCTCACGAGGGTTCCGGGCCATCGTCGTATATCCGGGTACGTTCGGTCAGCATTTCTCAACCGACCGTACTCGTGCGGGAGTTTAGAGTACGTTCCGATGCTCCTATACATTGTCAAGCTGTTGCGCGTGTTGTGTCGGGGTGGTGATGGAGTGGATCCATTGGGTGGCGCGTTGTTCGAGTTCGGGCAGGTCGCGCACGCCCCGCTCGATTTC
>NZ_WBVT01000011.1 GCF_009193355.1 Bifidobacterium leontopitheci | reverse complement strand
ACTGGAACACCAAACGACGCCAGGAACGGCTGGGGGGACTGACCCCGGAGGAATTCCGGGACACGTTCCCCACAGCCCGGTCTGGTACCCTTTAATAAACCACGTCCAACTTTTGGGGCGCAGTTCATCCGTGCGGGGGCTTTCCTCGTATACGGTCATAGGAGGGAGCCGCAGGCATGGTACGCCGGCTGTCATCGCCGCCAACTAGACTCGGCACGGTAACATCAAGTCCCCAAACCGTTCAAACCAGAAGGTGCATTGTGGCTGTATCCAAACTCGATGAAGTCGTATCCCTTGCGAAGCGTCGCGGCTTCGTGTTCCCCGCCGGCGAGATCTACGGCGGCACCCGCTCCGCTTGGGATTACGGTCCCCTCGGCGTCGCGCTGAAGGACAACATCAAGCGCGAATGGTGGCGTTCCATGGTCGTCACCCGCGGTGATGTCGTGGGCGTGGACACGTCCATCATCCTGCCGACCCCGGTATGGGTCGCCTCCGGCCACGTCGCCGTGTTCAACGACCCGCTGGTCGAGTGCCTCAACTGCCACAAGCGCAACCGCGCCGACAAGCTGCAGGAGTCCTACGCCGAGAAGCACGGCGACAAGCTGCCGGAGAACGGCATGGCCGACATCGTCTGCCCCGACTGCGGCACCCGCGGCAAGTGGACCGAGCCGCGCGACTTCAACATGATGCTGCGCACGCACCTCGGCCCCGTCGAGGACGAGAACAGCCTGCACTACCTGCGCCCGGAGACCGCGCAGGGCATCTTCGTGGACTTCAAGAACGTGATGACCTCCTCGCGCTCCAAGCCGCCGTTCGGCATCGCCAACATGGGCAAGTCGTTCCGTAACGAGATCACGCCCGGCAACTTCATCTTCCGCACCCGCGAGTTCGAGCAGATGGAGATGGAGTTCTTCGTCGAGCCCGGCACCGACGAGGACTGGCACCAGTACTGGATCGACGCGCGCACCCAGTGGTACCTCGACCTCGGCGTCAAGCCCGAGAACCTGCGCCACTACGAGCACCCGAAGGACAAGCTCGCCCACTACTCCAAGCGCACCGTCGACATCGAGTACAAGTTCGGCTTCCAGGGCTCCGACTGGGGCGAGCTCGAAGGCATCGCCAACCGCACCGACTTCGACCTCAACGCCCACATGAAGCACTCCGGCGAGGACCTGAGCTACTTCAACCAGGCCACCGGCGAGAAGTACGTGCCGTACGTCATCGAGCCGGCCGCCGGCCTGACCCGCTCGCTCATGTGCTTCCTCGTGGACGCCTACGACGTGGACGAGGCGCCGAACACCAAGGGCGGCGTCGACAAGCGCACCGTGCTGCGCCTCGACCCGCGCCTGGCCCCCATCAAGGCCGCCGTGCTTCCGCTGAGCAAGAAGCCCGAGCTGCAGAACATCGCGCAGAACCTCGCCTCCGACCTGCGTCAGCACGAGTGGATGATCGACTACGACGAGGCCGGCGCCATCGGCCGCCGCTACCGTCGTGAGGACGAGATCGGCACGCCGCTGTGCGTGACCGTCGACTTCGACACGATCGACGACCAGGCCGTCACCATCCGCGACCGCGACACCATGAATCAGGAGCGCGTCGCGCTCGACCGCGTGGCCGAATACGTCGACTCGCGCATCGGCGAGAAGCGCGTGCGCGTGCCCTCCAAGCCGGTTTCCATGGGCGGCGAGGCGTGGCCCGACACCGTGAAGATCAACGAGGCCGGCGGCCTGTACTGACCGTCGCCGCACCCCGATACAGGTGAGTCGCTCCCGTCGGCGGGAGCTGGCCGGCGCAATGCCGGACTGAGGGTGGTCCATCGCAACAGCTGGACCACCCTCAGTCTCACCTGAGGTCCGACAGCCCCTGCCCGCAAGAGCCGAGAGGATTCATGGAAACCATCATCAACGCACCCCACGAGACCGACAACCTCGACCCGCGCACCGACGCGGCCGCCAAGGTGGCCGGCGCACCCGCACCGGTGACCATCGCGCCGGTGAAACTCGGTCGTATCACCGTGCCGACCCCGGTCATGCTCTCGCCGATGGCGGGCGTGACCAACTGGCCGTTCCGCGTGATCTGCGAAGGATACGGCCCGGACGGCCTGTACGTGGCGGAGATGATCACCGCGCGCGCGTTGGTGGCCCGCAACCCGAAGGCGCTGCGGCTGTGCCGGTTCGCGCCGGGCGAGAAGACCCGCTCGCTGCAGCTGTACGGCGTGAACCCGGCGATCGTGGAGCAGGCGGCGCGCATCGTCGTCGACAACGGCATGGCCGACCATGTGGACCTCAACTTCGGCTGCCCGGTGCCTAAGGTCACGCGCCGCGGCGGTGGCTCGGCCCTGCCATGGAAGACCGACCTGTTCCGCGACATCATCCAGCGGGTCGTGCGCGTGTGCGGCGAGGCCGGCATCCCGGTCACCGCGAAGATCCGCGTCGGCATCGACCACGAGCACGAGACGTTCCTCGAAGCCGGGCACATCGCCCAGGAGGAGGGTTGCGCCGCGGTCACGCTCCACGCGCGCACGACCGCCGAGTATTACGGCGGCCACTCCGACTGGAGCCGCATCGGCGAGCTGGTCTCGGCGCTCGACATCCCCGTGTTCGGCAACGGCGACATCTGGGGTGCGGAGGACGCGCTCGAGATGGTGCGCGAGACCGGGTGCGCCGGCGTCGCCATCGGCCGCGGCTGCCAGGGGCGGCCGTGGCTGTTCGCCGACATCAAGCACGCCTTCGCCGGCAGCGACGAGCGCACCGACCCCACGCTGGGCGAGGTGTGCGACGTCATCAGGCGTCACGCGGCGCTGCTCACCGAGTTCTACGACGGCGACGAGCGGATGGCCGTGCACGACCTGCGCAAGCACATCGCCTGGTACCTCAAGGGGTTCCCGGTCGGCGGCTCGACGCGCAAGGCGTTCATGGAATGCGAGAGCCTGTCGGACGTGGACCGCGAGATCGGCGAGCTCGACCCCACGGTCAGGTTCCCCGAGAGGGTCAAGGACAAGCCGCGCGGCCGCGTGCGCTTCGCCAAAAAGGTCCATCTGCCCTACGGGTGGCTGGATTCGCGCACCACGACCCATGAGGAGCGCGAGACGCTGTTCGGCGACGACCCGATGGACGCCGGATACTGATCGCCGGCCGTGCACGTGGGCGCGATGGACGCGGCCGGGGAGCCCCGGGCGTGTCGTTTTGTGTGAGACCCATGGAAAAACGTGGGTACACGCCGAGAAATGAGCTTTATAATTAACGGTTCTGCGATAAAGTTGTGCGTAACCGTGAGTGACAGGAGACAATGGTGAGCGAGATTGCCCAGACTGACAATTTCAACGACAGGACCAACATCAAAGTCGTCGGTGTCGGTGGAGCCGGCGGCAATGCCGTTAACCGCATGATCGCAGAGGGTCTGCAGAACGTGCAGTTCGTTGCCGTCAACACCGACGCGAAGGATCTGCTGCGGTCCGATGCCGACGTGAAGATTTCGCTGAACGACGCGTCCAGCCGTGGACTCGGCGCGGGCGCCGACCCGGAGCGAGGCTGCAAGGCCGCGCAGGACCACCAGTCCGACATCGAGGAGGCGCTCAAGGGCGCCGACATGGTGTTCGTGACCTGCGGCGAAGGCGGCGGCACCGGCACCGGCGCAAGCCCGATCGTGGCCCGCGCCGCGCATCAGCAGGGCGCGCTGACCATCGCCGTGGTCACCCGTCCGTTCACCTTCGAAGGCCCGCAGCGTTCCGCGTCCGCCGACCTCGGCATCGAGAACCTGCGCAAGGAGGTCGACGCGCTGATCGTCATCCCCAACGACCGCCTGCTCGAGCTCTCCGACCGCACCATCGGCATCGTCGACGCGTTCAAGACGGCCGACTCCGCGCTGCTCGCCGGCGTCCAGGGCATCACCGACCTGATCACCATGAACTCGTACATCCACGTCGACTTCTCCGACGTCACCGCCATCCTGCGCGGCGCCGGCACCGCGCTGTTCGGCATCGGCTCCGCCCGGGGCGAGGACCGCGCCACCCAGGCCGCCGAGATCGCCATCAGCTCGCCGCTGCTCGAATCCAGCGTCGAAGGGGCGCACGGCGCGCTCATCAACATCGCCGGCCCGACCGACCTCAAGCTGCAGGAGGCCTCCGCCGCGACCGAGCTCGTGCGCAAGGCCATCCACCCCGAAGCCCAGATCATCTGGGGTCTCGCGCTCGACGACGCCTACGGCGACGAGGTCCGCGTCACCGTCATCGCGGCCGGCTTCGACGCCGACTCGAAGAACACGAACGTGCCGTCCATGAAGAACGCCGCCGCCTCCGCCACGACTTCCGCCCCGGCCGCTTCCGCGGCGCCGGCGCAGAACTCCACGGCCGCGCACACGGCGACCTACACGTCCGCGTACGTCTCCGCCGCCGCCCAGCAGACCCACGCGGCCGCTCCGGCGCCGGCCATCCCCACCCACACGCAGCAAAACCCGAACACCATGGTCACGCCGCCGGTGCGGCCGGTGCCCGACTTCGCACTGCGCAAGGGCGGCGCCGCGTCGCTGCCGTTCGACGACGACACCACCGAACACGATATCGTCACGCCCGGCAACGACCTGGGCGATTTGGACATCCCCGATTTCCTGCGCTGACCGCAGGCGTTGCCGAAAGGAACTGAACAGTCATGGCTGGGTTTATGAGAAGCGCGATGTCGTATCTCGGCATGGCGGACGTCGTCGACGACGATGAGCCGATCGACGACGCGCAGGAGGACACCGGTTTCGACTCCGACCATTCGGTGACGCCGGTCTCCACCGCGTCGCCCGCGCCGGCGCAGTCCGCGGCTCCGGCACGCGAGTCGAACCCGTTCCAGGGCCGCGTCAGCCGCATCACCACCATCCACCCCAAGTCGTATGAGGACGCCCAGCTCGTGGGCCGTGCCATCCGCGACGGCGTGCCGGTCGTGCTCAACCTCACCGGCGTCTCCGAAGCTGTCGCCTACCGCATCGTCGACTTCTCGGCAGGCGTGGTGTTCGGCGTGCGCGGCTCCATCGAACGGGTCACGCCGCGCGTGTTCCTGCTCAGCCCCGCGCAGGTCAACATCAAGGTCGAGGAACCGCAGAAGCCGTCCTCGGCGCACGATCTGTTCGCTGACTGAGAACCGTCGTCGGCGGGTCTCTGCCGTCGGTTCGCGGCGACCGCTGCAGTGCCGACCGGGTTCGCAATAGCCGATATGCAAGGCGGCGGCATGGATTTCCACCATGCCGCCTTTGTCGTATCTCAGACGGCATGACGCGGCGACGCGCACGCAGTCGCACCGCTCCAAGCTGGCAGGCAGGCGGCGTCCAGCTGACGTTGAGCTGGGCTGATAGGCTGAACTGCATGCTGCTTACCATCCTTCAACTCGTCGTCGACCGCATCATCGAGGCGTACATCACGGTGCTGTTCATCCGCATGATCGTCGACTGGGTGGCCGTGCTCGCCCCGCGTTGGCGTCCGCGTGGCGTCGTCGCCTCGCTCATCGACATCATCTACTCGCTGACCGAGCCGCCGTTGCGATGGCTCAGACGCTACATCCGGCCGATTCCCATGGGTCCGATCGCCATGGACGTGAGCTTCATCGTGCTCTACACGGCGCTGGTGGTGTTGCGAATATTGATATAAAAGACGCGTAATCGCGCAAGAACGGGGTATTCTCTCAGGGTTCGTGATAGCATCGGAAGTTGATACCAACACAGCGAGGCATCGTGCCCAAAGCGAGGTGTAAGTTTTATGGCTCTTTTGACGCCGAAAGATATTAGGGAGCATACCTTCCAGACCGTGCGTTTCAAGGAAGGCTATGACGTCGACGAGGTCGATGATTTTCTTGATCAGGTGACGGAGACCGTCGAGGCGCTGGGCAAGCAGGCCGCGGCGGGCGGCCAGGCGACGCAGTCGCTGGGGCCGGACGTCACCAAGCTGAACGCCAAGATCTCCGAGTTGACCGCGCAGGTGCAGTCGCTGCAGAACGAGAACCAGCAGCTGAAGTCCGCTTCGGCGACGGGTGGCAAGGATGCCCAGGCCGCTCAGGTCGCCGCCGCGAAGCTGACCGAGGCCGAGGAAAGCAACCGTGCCCTCTCGCAGCAGAACGAGCAGCTCAAGGAGCAGGTGGACCGTCTGAGCGCCCAGGTCGACCAGCTGACCGCGCAGGCCGCGAAGGCCTCCGGCCAGGCCGACGTCGCCGCGCAGCTGACCTCCGTCCAGCATGAGCGCGACCAGTACCGTGCCAGCGCGCAGGACATGTCCAGCCGTCTGCAGGCCGCCCAGCAGCAGGCCGCGTCCTACCAGCAGCAGCTGGCCGACGCGCAGAAGAAGTTCACCGCGCTCCAGCAGCAGGCCGCGCAGGCCTCCGATCTCGCTCGCCAGCTCGAAGAGTCCAAGCAGCGTGAGGACCAGCTGCGCCAGCAGGTCTCCAAGGTCGAGCCGAGCACCGAGACCGGCAGCCTGCAGAAGATCGCAGGCGCCGCCGCCGGCGCAGGCACCGAGCCCGAGCGCGCCACCGCCATGCTGACGCTGGCCATGCAGCTGCACGACCAGTACGTCGACAAGGGCAAGGCCAAGGCCAAGGAGATCACTGAAGCCAGCCAGAACAAGTACAACGAGCTGGTCACCAAGGCCAACGACTACTCGTCCCGCACCCGCACCGAGGCCGACGACTACAACAAGCAGGTGCACGCCGACGCGGACGCCTACTCCGAGCGCACCCGTTCCGACGCGGACGCCTACTCGGTGAAGACCCGCCAGGATGCGGACACCTACCGCGACAACACGCAGAAGCAGGCCGACAACTACGAGGCCGAAGTGCGTCGCCGCGCCGCCGAGTACGATACGAAGACCCGTTCCGCCGCCGACGACTACGCGCAGTCCGTGCGTGACAAGCTCACCACGCAGTCCAAGGTCATCGAGGGCAACATCCAGGGCCTCAAGCAGTTCGAGACGGAATACCGTGCGCGCCTGACCGACTTCCTCGGCCAGCTGTCGCGCCAGGTCTCCGACACGAACAACTACAGCCAGATCGGCAAGCAGGCGGACTGATCGATGGCATCGCTTCAAGGACGGCTGCGTACACGCGCGGCCGTCTTTGCATCCATGGCCGTCGTGGCGCTCATCATCGACCAGGGCACGAAATACCTGGCGTTGACGGCGCTTGGCGACGGCCGTACGGTCGAGGTCATTCCCCGACTGCTTTCGCTGACGCTGGTACGTAATCCAGGTGCCTCGCTGGGGTTCGGCTCCGGCAGCACCTGGATGATCACGCTGCTCGCCATCGTGGCATGCATCGTCATGATCGTTCTGGCGGCGCGGACCATCTCCATGCGCTGGACGGCGACGCTCGCGCTGGCCTTTGCCGGTGCGTTCGGCAACCTCATCGATCGCGTCGCCTATGCCGACGGGTTCCTCAACGGCAAGGTCGTGGATTTTCTTGACTACGGGTGGTCCGTCGGCAATGTGGCCGACATCTACCTGGTCGTCGCCGGCGTGGTGTTCGTCGTGCTGATTCTGTGCGGCGTCCCGTTCGGCGAGAAGGACCTGCAGGCGGCTTCTTCCGAGGTCGGAGCGTCGGCTTCGCCCGCGGCTGCAGCCTCGGCTGACGCGCAGGATTCCGACAAGCTTGCTGGCGCGGGGGAGCACGCCAGATGAGTCGTCTTGTTCCCGCCCCGGATGCCCTCATCGGGCTGCGCTTCGACGTCGCGGTCTCCAAGATGCTCGGCATATCGCGCGCCAAGGCGGCCGATCTCATCGAATCCAACCAGGCGAGGGTGCTGGACCGGCCCATCGCCAAGTCGGGCATCCTCATGGCGGGGGAGACCGTCGAATTCGACATGACGGAGGAGCGGGAGGAGCCGGAGCCGATCTGCCACGACATGGCCATCGTGTACGAGGACGATGACGTGGTCGTTGTCGACAAGCCGGTCGGCGTCGCCGCGCACGCGTCCGCAGGATGGACGGGGCCGACGGTGCTCGGCAGCCTGCTCGACCGCGGCGTGCACATCACCTCATACGGCGCCCCCGGACGGCAGGGCATCGTCTCACGGCTCGACGTGGGCACGTCGGGACTCATGCTGGTGTGCAAGTCCGACCTCGCATACCGCGAGATGCGCCGGCAGTTCGCCGAGCATGAGGTGGTCAAGACCTATCACGCCCTCGTGCAAGGCAACCTTAAGGAGGACAAGGCGACCATCGAGGCGCCGATCGGCCGTGCCAAGGTCTCCGACTTCCGGTTCTGCGTCACCCCGTCAGGCAAACCTGCAGTCACGCATTGGGACGTGATGGAGCGGTTCGGCGAGGCGACGCTGGTCTCCGTCAATCTGGAGACCGGTCGCACCCATCAGATCCGCGTGCATTTCTCCTCCATCGGCCATCCGCTGGTCGGCGACCCGATGTACGGCGCCAATCCGGTGACCGCGCAGGAACTGGGTCTGGAGCGGCAGTGGCTGCACGCGATGAAACTCGAATTCAAGCATCCGCGCACGCACGTCTGGACCACGGTCGAATCACAGTATCCCGCGGACCTCGCGCACGCGCTGGAGATCATGCGCGCCCGCCATCCGCAGGCTCTCGCCACGGCTGACTGAACGGCTGCGGCTGGCTGATTGGCGCCGGCTGACTGGTCGGCGGCGGTATGGCCGCCCGTCGTCTTGCCGAAACGGACATGCACAGCGCGGTGACCAGCAGAATCGTCGCAACGAGCAGCAATGCGACGCCGATGGAGCCTAACGCCAGTGCGAGCATGAGCACGAGGGCGTCCTCATACCGGTAGTCGCCGCGTTCCAAGTACAGTATGCAGCCGATGGTCGCGGCCGCCATGGCAAGGCCGAGCGTCAGCAGTATGACGCCCACTGTGCGCAGCGTGCGTGCGCCGCGCGATGGTGCGACGGCATGTGGCTGGACGTTGGGCGGCTGTGGCATGGGCGGCGGCTGGGAATGCTGGGGAATGGTCATGATGCTCCTTCGCGGTGGTCGGCGTCTGTGAAACAGACTTGTGAAACAATGGGCGACCGGGGTGCCGGCCGCACGGTACAGGCCACGCTAGCGGAGGTCGGACGGCGCTGTCCAATCGGATGACGAATGTGGTCGGAGCTTGCCGGTTATCCACATTCCCGGGCGTGTCGCAGTTGTGGATTGTGCTGTTTCGTCCCTCGGCCCCCTCGGTGGAGGGGGCTGTCGCGGCCGCAGGCCGTGACTGGGGGAGCGACAGCGGCATGTAGTGCCGCCAGGAAACAACGTATCGCGCTGCAGCGCGATGCCGTGGTATTGGCGCCTTCGGCAGCATACGCTCCCCCAGTCAGCCTACGGCTGCCAGCGTCCTGCAATTAAGGACTGCCTTCGGCAGACTCAATGCTGGCTCGCTGTCGCTCGCACCTCGCCTACAAACGCCTCTGGCGTTTGCTTGACGGCTCGGCCCTCCACCGAGGGGGCCAAGTTCGGGACAATCACCGAGGGAAGGCGTGCTCAGGCACGTCGACCGAGGAGCAACGCAGAGGACGCTCCGCCGGATGGCGTGATTTTGGGATAATGCGTGCGGTTTCTAGGCGCACCGAGGGAAGGCGTGCTTAAGCACGTCG
Organism: Bifidobacterium leontopitheci; assembly: GCF_009193355.1. Lineage (GTDB taxonomy): Bacteria > Actinomycetota > Actinomycetes > Actinomycetales > Bifidobacteriaceae > Bifidobacterium > Bifidobacterium leontopitheci. The sequence continues at coordinate 65,218 of NZ_WBVT01000011.1, read as the reverse complement.
ACTGAGGAGCAACGACGAAAACGCTCCATTATCCCAAAATCAGTTCTTGTGGAGTTTGGCGTTGAGCTCGATCCCGGTCTTCCGGTACCTCGCCTCGATGCGGCCGTTGACCGAGTTGCGGATGAAGAGGATGTTGTCCTTGCCGCTCAGGTCGGCGCCCTTGACCACGTCGAGCGGTTCGCCGGCGGCCACCTTGGCCTTGTCGTAGATGGTGACCTTGGTGCCGGCGGTCACGTAGAGGCCGGCTTCGACGACGCAGTTGTCGCCCAGCGAGATGCCGATGCCGGCGTTGGCGCCGAGCAGCGAGTGCTCGCCGATGGAGTTGCGCAGCTTGCCGCCGCCGGAGAGGGTGCCCATGATGGAGGCGCCGCCGCCGATGTCGGATCCGTTGCCGACTACGACGCCCTGCGAGACGCGGCCTTCGACCATGGATACGCCGAGGGTGCCGGCGTTGAAGTTGACGAAGCCCGCGTGCATGACGGTGGTGCCTTCCGACAGGTAGGCGCCGAGGCGGACGCGGTCGGCGTCGCCGATGCGTACGCCGGTGGGGACCACGTAGTCGACCATGCACGGGAACTTGTCGATGGACAGCACGTTGACGTCGGCGTGCGGCATGCCGGGCGCGGCGTGCCGGGCCGCGGCCATGACGTCGAGGCGGCGCTGGGCGAAGTCCTCGACGGCGAAGGGGCCGTAGTTCGTCCACACGACGTTGTTGAGCTTGGCGAAGATGCCGTCGAGGTTGAGCGTGTTCGGCTTGGCGAGGCGCATGGACAGCAGATGGAGGCGCAGGTAGGCGTCGGCGGCGTCCGTGATGGGTTCGTCGAGGTGGCTGACGGTGAACACGGGCACCCGTCGCACGCCGCGCTCGTCCGGTTCGTTGTAGGCGACGGCGTCGAAGCCGTGCGCCGGGCGGTCGGCTTCGGCGGGCGCCGCGCCGAGTGCGGCCTGCGGATACCATACGTCGAGCGTGGTGCCGGCGGCGTCGATGCTCGCCAGACCCCAGCCCCATGCGATGCGTTCGTTGGTCATGCGATGTGTCTCCTTGCGATGTGGGTTGCGATGTGGATTCGTGGGGATGATGCGGCCGGTCACGGACGGCGTCATCCGTCGATGTCACCCATGGTAGGCGATGCCGTGGGCCGTATCGTGCGCGGCGGTCGGAACGTGGCATGCGTTTGGCCGGCGGTGCGGCCGGGATTTCGCTCTGGACGTATCGCCGCGGCGCCATAAATCGAGCCGGGACGCTACGATTGTGACCATGAGTGACTACAGGGCCGAACGGGAGCAGCGCGAACGCCGCCGCCGCAATATCATGCGTGCGGTGTGCATCGTCATTGCCGCGGCCATGCTCGTGAGCCTGGTCATTCCCGCTGTGTATGCGGGTCTTTGACGACCTTTTTCCCGTTTCCCGCGTCGCGGTCCCATGCGCGAGGACGATTCGTGCATGACGGTCGGCGGTGGTGGCGCCGTGCGGTCGTGAATCTTCATGAAGACAATGAATATGGTGGTAGAACATGGCAGAGTTTGATTACGCGCAGGCGATTTCGGACGCCCGCGCCAAATACGAGTCCATCGCGAAGGCCCTCGATACCGATCGGCTGACGCAGCAGGTCAAGGAGCTTGAGGAGGAGGCCGCCAAGCCTGGCCTGTGGGATGATCCGGAGAACGCGCAGAAGGTGACGAGCCGTCTGTCGGCGGCCCAGTCGCAGCTGAAGCGGCTGAACGGCGCCCAGCGCCGCATCGACGATGTGGAGACGCTCGTCGAGCTTGGCCGTGAGATGGAGGACGCCGATTCGCTCGCCGAGGCGAAGACGGAGGTCGAGTCCATCGCCCAGGAGCTGGATGACATGGAGATCCAGACCCTGCTTGACGGCGAATACGACGAGCGTTCCGCGGTCGTGACGATCCGCTCCGGCGCGGGCGGCGTGGATGCGGCCGACTTCGCGCAGATGCTGTTGCGCATGTACCTGCGCTACTGCGAGCGTGAGGGCTTCAAGGCCAAGGTCATGGACACGTCCTACGCCGAGGAGGCGGGCATCAAGTCCGCCACGTTCCAGGTGGATGCGCCGTACGCATACGGCCGACTGTCCGTCGAGGGCGGCACGCATCGTCTGGTGCGCATCAGCCCGTTCGACAACCAGGGACGCCGTCAGACCAGCTTCGCCGCCGTCGAGGTGGTGCCGCTCGTCGAGGCGACCGATCACATCGACATCCCGGATACGGACATCCGCGTCGACACCTACTGCTCCTCCGGCCCCGGCGGCCAGGGCGTGAACACGACGTATTCCGCCGTGCGCATCACCCACCTTCCCACCGGCATCGTCGTGACCATGCAGGATGAGCGTTCGCAGATCCAGAACCGTGCCGCCGCCATGGCCGTGCTGCAGTCGCGACTGCTGGTGCTGCGCCACGAGGAGGAGGCCAAGAAGAAGAAGGAGCTCGCGGGCGACATCAAGGCCAGCTGGGGCGATCAGATGCGCTCCTATGTGCTGCACCCGTACCAGATGGTCAAGGACCTGCGCACCGGCTACGAGACGAGCCAGACGCAGGCCGTGTTCGACGGCGACATCGACGGCTTCATCGAGGCCGGCATCCGCTGGCGTCACGAGCAGCGTCGTCAGGCCGAGCAGGATCAGGACTAACATCCCGCCGCACTTGGGACGGTTGTTTCCTCGCCCCCTCGGCACAGGGGGCTGTCGGCGAAGCTGACTGGGGGAGCGTCACGCCGGCCGTCTCAGGCGTGCGGAGAGATGCGTCACGTCGGCCGCCCGCCGTCCTGTGAGGGGGCGGCCGACGACCATATATACAGATATCAGGATTGTGGGGGAACATCATGGCGCTCATCACGCTGGACCATGTGAGCAAGGTGTATCCGAAGGGCACGAGGCCGGCTTTGGACGACATCAGCCTGGAGATCAACCGAGGCGATTTCGTCTTTCTTGTGGGGGCGTCGGGTTCCGGCAAGACGACGCTGCTGAGCCTGCTGTTGCGCGAGGAGGAGGCGACCGACGGCGAGATCCGCGTCGCCGGCAACGACCTTCGCCGTCTGACGAACCGTCAGGTGCCCCAGTACCGGCGCACCATTGGCTTCGTGTTCCAGGACTACAAGCTGCTTGCCAACAAGACGGTGTGGCAGAACGTGGCGTTCGCGCTCGAGGTGATCGGCACGCGGCGTTCGGCCATCCGCTCGCTGGTGCCGCAGGTGCTGCAGACCGTCGGCCTGACCGGCAAGGAGAGCAGCTACCCGCATGAGCTGTCCGGCGGCGAGCAGCAGCGCGTGGCCATCGCCCGCGCCTACGTGAACCATCCGCAGATCCTGCTGGCCGACGAGCCGACCGGCAACCTCGATCCGACCACCTCGCTGGGCATCATGGAGGTGCTGGACGCGATCAACCGCACCGGCACCACCATCGTGATGGCCACGCATAACGAGGAGATCGTCAACTCGATGCGCAAACGCGTGGTCGAGCTGCACACCGGCCATATCGTGCGCGACGAGGCCCAGGGGTCGTATGATTCCGCGGAATTCTTCCCCGATAGCGAGGTCGAGTCGAAGGCTCATGAGGCGATCAGCGCCGGCGTGGCCGACGACGCGCGGTTCCGCCCCGACGGCGGCTCGTCCTCGGTGCCGACGATCGAGGCCCGCGGCGAAGAGGGCGCCGTCGAAGGCGTCGAGATCGTGGCGAAGGCGGTGAACGAGCCGATCCGCAACGAGGGCATCGCACGGCTTGCCAGCTCGGTGCACTCCGGCCGCACCGGCCGCTACAGCGAGGCGTTCCAGTCCGTCGAGGACACGCTCACTTGGGGCAAGGGACTGTCACTCGACGAGCTGGCCGCGCAGGAGCGTGCGAACCGCGACCAGAACGCGTCCCAGTCGGCCGAGACGGCTGAGCCGGCACCGTCGAAGCACGACGACACGTCCGCGCAGCGCGACACGACGGCCGGGTCCGATGCCAAGCCGGCCGAGTCCGACGGCGACATCGCGGATACGGCGTCCGCAGCCGACCGTACTGACGCAGAGACGGCGCACGACAACGCACCCGCCGCGCCTCCCCGTCCGCCGCGCCCGCCCAAGTCCGGAGCGCACCGGCACCACCGCGCCCACGGCGAGACGCAGGACAATGAGCACACGAACGACGGCAAGGAGAGCGAACGATGAGAATGCGGTTCATCCTTTCGGAAACCTGGACCAGCCTGAAGCGCAACGTGTCGATGATCATCTCCGTGATGCTCGTCACGTTCATCTCCTTCGTGTTCATCGGCGCGTCCGTGCTGCTGCAGTCGCAGATCACGCGCGCCAAGGGCGACTGGTATGACAAGGTCGAGGTCGTGGTCTGGCTGTGCCCGGACGGCGCCAGTCAGGCGGCCACCTGCGCGACCGGCAAGGCCCCCACCCAGCAGGAGATCGTCGACCTTGAGAACGTCATCAACGACGAGCTGAGCGGCGATGTCTCGAAGATCACGTACGTCAGCCGCGAAAGCTTCTTCAAGAACACGTTCCTCAAGCAGTACCCGAACGGCGTCTACGAGGGCCGCACGCTCACCGCCGCCGACATGCAGGACTCGCTGCGGCTCAAGCTCAAGGACCCGACCAAATACCAGGTCGTCTCCGAAGTGCTCAGCGGCAGGACCGGCGTGGAGGAGGTCGTCGACCAGCGGCAGATCTTCGATCCGGTCTTCGCCGTGCTCAACCGGGCCACGTTGGTCACCGTCGTGCTCGCCGGCGTGATGATCGTCGTCGCCATCATGCTCACCGCCACCACCATCCGCATGAGCGCGGCCTCGAGACGCAACGAGACCGAGATCATGCGACTGGTCGGCGCCTCGAACTGGACCATCCGCCTGCCGTTCATCCTCGAGGGCGTGATCGCCTCGTTCCTCGGCTCCGTGCTCGCGGTCGGCGCGCTGAGCGGCATCGTCAAGGTGTTCGTCACCGACTGGCTCGCCGTGAGCGTCCAGTGGATGCCGTTCATCACGCAGACGACCGTCTGGCTGACCGCACCCGGACTGATCGTCGGCGCCATGCTGCTGTCGGCGGTGGCGTCCGCGGTCTCGCTGCGACGCTACCTCAAGGTGTGACGCGACGGCGGACGGCAAACGTCGTGGAATGTGACGTGCCGAATGTGACGTGCATGACGGTTCCGCTCAGCGCGTATCCGCGGCCGGCGTTTGTTCAGCGTCGTCCGCTACAATGCGACACAAGTATGCTTCTAGGCTAGGGAAGGCTGACAATCATGATGAGGATGGCGAAACGTGCACGCACGTTCACCGCAGTGGCGCTCGCCGTGGCGACCACGTTCGGCTTCGGTGCCATCGCGGCGATAGCACCCGCCGAACGCGCCGAGGCGGTCACCATGTCCGAATACCAGAAAAAGCTGTCAAGCCATCAGAGCCTCAAGGCCCAGTTGGCTGGCGTCGACTCCAAGCTGGCCGACCTGATCATCACGCTCAACGATTTGACCGAAAACCAGATCCCGGCGGCGCAGAAGGCGGTTCAGCAGGCGCAGCAGAAGGCCGAGCAGGCGAAAAGCCTCGCCGAGGCGACCGCCGACCGTCTGCAGGCGGCCAAGGACGACAAGGCCGCGCTCGAGGAGAAGATCAAGCAGACCGGCGAGGACTATGACGACGCCAAGGAGGCGGTCGCCCAGCTGGCGCGCAACAGCTTCCACGGCTCCGACGCCTCGACCGTCATGGACGTGATGACCAACGCCACCACGACCGAGGATTTCGTGAACAAGATGCAGTCCGAGGCGGCCGTCACCCGTAGCGAGGCCAACGCAGCCAACGATGCGGCGACCAAGCTCAACACGTCGATGAACCGGCGTGAACGCCTGAGCGCCATCGAGGACGAGATCACGCAGCTCAAGGCGCAGGCCGACGAGCAGGCCGCCAGCGCACAGCAGGCCGCCGAAGACGCCGCGGCCAAGCAGAGCGAGCTGCAGCAGCTGCGCGAGAAGAGCGACGCCGACAGGGCCTCGCTCGAGGCGCAGAAGAAGAGCCTGACCAGCAAGGCGGCGCAGGAGGCCGCCGATCTGGTCTCGATGAAGGCCGAGATCGACTCGTGGAGCGCGCAGAACAACACCGGTTCCGCCAACGCGAACACCGGCGGCCAGCAGCAGATCGGCGGCGGTTCGACCTCCAAGCCCAGCACGGGCGGCGGCTCCTCGTCGAAGCCCGGCAACGGCTCCGGCTCGGGCAGCGGCTCGGGATCCGGCTCCGGCAGCTCGAGCGGCAGCCAGTCCGGCGGCTCCGGTCAGGCCAACGGCATGAACTACACGGTGCCCGGCAACTGCTATGAAGGCATGGCCTACTGCTACGGCCACCCGACCGGCAACACGGTCGGCGGCTCCGCATACCCGTGGAGCCAGTGCACGTGGTACGCCTACCGTCGTCGCGTGTACTACTACCATCTGCCCACCGGCTCCTACATGGGCAACGGCCAGGATTGGGCGAACTCCGGTCGCCGTCTCGGCTACCTCGTCAACCGCACGCCGCACGTCGGCGCGGCGATGGTGTTCAAGGCCGGCCAGCTCGGCCACAGCCCGATCTACGGTCACGTGGCCGTGGTCGAACGCGTGAACTCCGACGGTTCGGTGTTCATCTCCGAATGCGGTTCCATCTGGCAGGGTGTCGCCCACTGGATGACCGTCTACAATGCAGGCAACTACGAGTACGTACACTACTGAGTCGCGGCGCAGGCTGCATCGTCGTACAACGGCGCGTCACGGGCATGGTCTGCCCGTGGCGCGCCGACGGCGTCTCATGCACGGGTCGACTCGGCATATCATGACAAACAGCATCATGACCACAGCATGACCACTTCATGACATGACCACTTCATGACAAGGACGAAATGGCAAAGGAACAAGGAACCTCGATCATCGCGCAGAACCGCAGGGCGCGACACGACTATCTCATCGAAGACACCTACGAGGCGGGCATCGCATTGACCGGCACCGAGGTCAAATCGCTGCGCGAGGGGCGGGCGTCCCTCGCCGAAGCGTTCGTCTCCATCGACCGCAGGGGCGAGATCTGGCTTGAAGGCGCCAACATCCCCGAATACCTCAACGGCACGTGGAACAACCACGCCCCCAAGCGCAAGCGCAAGCTGCTGCTGCACGCCCAGCAGATCGCCAAGCTTGCGCGGCAGATCGAAGCGAAGGGCTACACGATCGTCCCCCTGAGCCTCTACTTCAAGGATGGCCGGGTGAAGGCCGAGATCGCGCTGGCGCGAGGCAAGCGTGAGTTCGACAAGCGCCAGGCGTTGCGCGAGGAGCAGGACAAGCGTGAGGCGCTGCGCGTCATGCGTTACAGGAACATGCGGTCGCGGTGAGCGTGGACTTGTCGGCGCCATGTGCCGAGCCGGCCGTCCGGCGACCGTTGAAGCGGCATCGTTGGGTGACCGACGAGCCGCGGATTCCCTTCGACTACGAGGTGCTGTATGAGGATGCGGGCATCATCGTCATCGACAAGCCTCATTTCCTCGCCACCACGCCGCGCGGCATGTGGTACCGGCAGACCGCGCTGATCAGGCTGCGCGAGCGGTATGGCGAGCCTGCCATCACCCCCGCGCACCGGCTGGACCGCCTCACCGCCGGCGTCGTCGTGTTCGTGCGCGACCCGGCGCTGCGCGGCGCCTATCAGACGCTCTTCCAGGAGCATCGGGCGACGAAGGTCTACGAATGCCTGGCGCCCAGCCGGCCGATACGACGCCCACGATACGGGACGGTCGAGCGGCTGGAGGCGCCGCGCGTGTTCCCGTTGCGACGCCGTTCGCATATCACCAAGCTGCGCGGCGTGCTCCAGGCGTTCGAGGAGCCGGGCGCGGTCAACGCCGAAACGGTGATCGAGCTGGGCAGGTGGCGCGACGGCGGGGCTGCGGCTTCGGCGGGGAAGCCGGGCGCGCCTGCGGGGGGATTGCGGCCGTACACGCTGCATCCGCGCACCGGCAAGACGCACCAGCTGCGCGTGCACATGAACTCGCTGGGGTTGCCGATCGCCGGAGATGACTTCTATCCGAGCATCGTGGAGCGGCAGTATGATGATTTCTCGCAGCCGCTGGAACTGGTGGCGCGTTCGTTGCGGTTCGTGGATCCGGTCAGCGGCGAGGAACGCCGGTTCGTGTCGCGGGTACCACTGGGTGATGGTGTCTGACGGTGGGCAATGAGGGATTCGAACCCCCGACATCCACCGTGTAAAGGTGGCGCTCTAACCAACTGAGCTAATTGCCCGCATTGACATACTGTAGCGTAAAGCGTGTATCGGCGGCGCCGGCGCGTCGCGCGGGAGCCGACGGCCGTATGCCGCCGCAATCAGGTAGGCGGGGCGTCCGCATGGCGCCCTGAGTCGTTGCGCCCACGTAAAGTGGACGGGAGAAGTTTTACTGTAGGAGGTCGATCAACCGATGGCGCATCATGACGGGACGGAAAAAAGCGCGTCGAGAATCGCGCGAGTGGGGAAGCGCAAATGGGGGTATGACGCCGATCAGGTCGATGCGTTCCTCGACCGTGCGCACGCCCTGTATGAGAGCGAGGACGCTCAGCTCACGCAGCAGGACATCCAGAACGTATCGTTCGACCTGAGCAAGGGCGGCTACGACATCACTCAGGTCGACGCCGCGCTCGCCCGTCTGGAGCAGGCGGTGGTCGACAAGCAGACGACGCGTGAGATCACCGAGCATGGCCGGGTGGCATGGAAGGCGCAGACCGAAGAGCTGTACCGTCAGGTGTGCGAGCATGCCGACCGCGACGCCGGCGAACGGTTCGCGCGAGGCCGCGATCGCAAGCCGTCGTACGACCGCAAGCAGGTCGACCGTCTCATCGACCAGATTGTGGACAAGGCCGCCGTGGGGCTCGGCGCTGACGGCACCGACGACAAGGACGCCCGCAAGCTCGCCGACGTGAACTCCTCGTTCGTGTCCAACATCGTGTTCACCCAGCGCAAGGGCAAGCGCGGCTATGACGAGCGTCAGGTGGACTTCTACCTCAACTCGTGCGTGCAGCTGCTCAGCCGGCTCGAATCGTTCGCGCGCGTCGCCGATTACGTGTCAGGTGTGCATGAGCCGGTGCCGTCGCGTAAGCCCGCCGACGGCGTCACCCCGCTGTTCGGGTCCGACAATGCGTATGCGCCGATGCCCGCGCAGAACGCGCACTCCGATGAGGCGCTGCCGCAGTCGTTCGCGCCGGCCAAGCAGACCGTTGCACAGTCCGGCGAATCGTTCCACGCCCTGCATCAGGCGGAGGAGGCCCTGTTCGCGTCGCCGTCCGCCGCGGGCGCGTCGCTCGCCAACGCGCAGGCCGCCGGGCAGCCGGTGTCGTCGCTCGCCGCACTGGCGCGCAGCACCGGTCAGGCGGAAAGCCAGCCGGCTGATCAGCCGTCAGCCCAGCAGGATGCCCAATCCGGCAAGCAGACGCCTGCCGCAGGTGCATCCGTCCCTGCGGCGGCGCCAGCCATCCCCGCACCTGCGCCGGTCCAGCCGGCAGCGGCGCCGTCCGTTTCCCCGGCGGTGCAAGCGGCTCCCGCAGTGCCGGCGCCCCAGCCGACGCCCACGGCCGGCGCCCCGGTATCCGACCTTCCAGTGGCAGCTCCGGCGCAGACCGCCGCGCCTGCCGTCGAGCCGATGCCGGTCTCGTTCGCGCCCGCGGTCAAGCCGCGTCGCATGCAGCAGGACGAGGTGAAGCCCGGCGAAGCCACCGCCGCATTCGATCCGCTCGCCGCGCTGGCCGAAGAGGAATCCGGCGCCGCGGCGCCCGTCGCCGCGCAACCGGCACAGCCAATCGTCCAGCCTGCCGTTCAGCCTCCGGTCCAGGAGCCGGCGGTCGCGGCCCCCGCACCCGCCGCGACGGAACACTCCAAGTCCGATGTCCCCGGCGACCTGTTCTCCGGCCTGTATTTCAACCCGGAGTCGAAGGCCGACTTCGACATCCCCGACCTGTCGTTCCCCACGCTGAACGTCGGCGAGACGCACGACCTGTTCGCCAACGCGCCTGCCGACAAAACGAAGTCGAACGAAAGCCAGGACGGCGGCCGTTGAGACCCGCACGGCCGTTGGTCGCCGATGGCCGATGACGGTGGCCGCATCCATATCCATTGAGCATCATCAGGGAAGAAGCATCATCACAGATGAGTCATCATAGGAACACGTTGGTCATACTCGGCTCGACCGGTTCGATCGGCACGCAGGCGCTCGACGTCATCGACCGTCACACCGACCGGTTCGTCATCACCGGTCTCGTCGCCGGCGGCGCCCACGTCGACCTGCTCGCACAGCAGGCGGTCCGCTACCATGTTCCGCAGGTCGCGGTCTACGACGAGCAGGCTGTCCCGGCGCTCAAGCAGGCGCTCGAACAGGCTGGAGCGCACTACACGCAGGTGCAGGCCGGAGCGCAGGCGGTCAACGCCATCGCCGGTTCGGGCGCCGACGTGGTGCTCAACGGCATCACCGGCTCGGTCGGCCTCGAACCGTCCATCGCCGCGCTGCAGGCCGGCTCCCAGCTCGCCTTGGCGAACAAGGAGTCCGTGGTCGCCGGCGGCCATCTGCTGTTCCGCGCCCAGGTGCGCGACGACCAGATCAACCCCGTCGACTCCGAGCACTCCGCCATCTGGCAGTCGCTGCGTTCCGGCACGCACGGCGAGGTGAGCCGCCTGGTCATCACCGCGTCGGGCGGTCCGTTCCGCGGCTGGAAGCGCGAGGATATGCGTGACATCACGCCCGAGCAGGCCCTGCACCACCCGACCTGGCATATGGGCCCGGTCGTCACCATCAACTCGTCCACGCTGATGAACAAAGGCCTTGAGGTCATCGAGGCGAGCCGGCTGTTCGACATCGGCCCCGACCGCATCAGCGTGACCGTGCACCCGCAGTCCATCGTGCATTCGATGGTCGAGTTCGTCGACGGCGCGACCATCGGCCAGATGTCGCCGCCCGACATGCGCCTGCCGATCGCGCTCGGCCTGTCCGCTCCCGACCGCATGGATGATGTCGCCGCCGCCTGCGACTGGACGAAGGCCGCGCAGTGGACGTTCGAGCCGCTGGACGACGAGGCGTTCCCCGCCGTCGACCTGGCCCGGCAGTGCCTCGCCGCATCCGAGAAGCATACCGCCGTGCTCAACGCCGCCAACGAGCAGGCCGTGCACGCGTTCCTCGACCATCGCCTGCCGTACCTCGGCATCGTGGACACGGTCAAGGCCGTGATCGACGAGATGGACGCCGAGCTGCGCGGCAACCCGCTGTTCGCATCTGTGGAGGAAATGGGGCAGATCGAGCATGAAGCCCGTCGGCGTGCCGACGATCTGATAAACAGGCAGGAGCATGAACTCGTTGAACACTGAACCACAGTCGCTGAACACCGCTGAAAAGCCGTTCCGCAAGACCGGCGTCGCCGATATCAGCGAAAGCCCGTTGCATCCTCGCCGCAAATCCCGCCGCATCATGGTCGGCCCGGTGCCGGTCGGCGGGGGAGCGCCCATCAGCGTGCAGTCGATGACCAACACGCTCACCGCCGACGTCCCCGCCACGCTCCAGCAGATCGCCGAGCTGACCGCCGCCGGTTGCGACATCGTGCGCGTGGCCGTCCCCAGCCAGGACGATGCCGACGCGCTGCCCGAAATCGTACGCAAGTCGCCGATCCCGGTCATCGCCGACATCCACTTCCAGTCGAAGTACGTGTTCCAGGCCATCGACGCCGGCTGCGCGGCAGTGCGCGTGAACCCCGGCAACATCCGCAAGTTCGACCAGGTCGGCCCCGACATCTGCAAGGCCGCCACCGACGCGGGCATCAGCCTGCGCATCGGCGTCAACGCCGGCTCGCTCGACAAGGAGCTGTACGCGAAATACGGCGGCCCCACGCCTGAAGCCTTGGTCGCCAGCGCGTTGAAGGAAGCCCACATGTTCGAGGACGTCGGCTTCCACGACTTCAAGATCTCCGTCAAGCACCATGACGTGATCACCATGGTGCAGACCTACCGTCTGCTCGCCTCCAAAGGCGACTGGCCGTTGCATTTGGGCGTCACCGAAGCCGGCCCCGCCTGGCAAGGCACCATCAAGTCGTGCCTCGCGTTCGGCGCGCTGCTCGCCGAAGGCATCGGCGACACGATCCGCGTGTCGCTGTCGGCGCCGCCCGTCGAAGAGGTGAAGGTCGGCTGCAAGCTGCTCGAATACATGGGCCTGCGCAAACGCAAGTTCGACATCATCTCCTGCCCGAGCTGCGGGCGCGCGCAGGTGGACGTCATCCAGCTCGCCAACGCCGTGACCGACGGGCTCAAGTCCATCACCGCGCCCATCCGCGTCGCCGTCATGGGCTGCATCGTCAACGGCCCCGGCGAGGCGCGCGAAGCCGACCTCGGCGTCGCCTCCGGCAATGGCAAAGGCCAGATCTTCATCAAAGGCAAGGTCGTCGAGACCGTGCCCGAGGACCGGATCGTCGAAACGCTGCTCACCAAGGCCAACGAGATCGCCGAACAGATGGAGGCGGACGGCCAGGTGCCGGTGAACGCCACCGGACCGGTCGTCATCCCCATCCAGCATCCCAACAAAGCCGCCTGAACGGCCGGGCAGGCGCCGCCGCTCGCCCATCCGATACGCCGAGAGCGTGACCGCACCCGGCGAAGACCGACCGTCCGGTTAGGATGGTGGCGTGTCGAATCGGGAACGTAGCGAACAACAGCGCAACGGTTCCGGCAGGTCAGCGGACGTGCCGGAACCCGTCGACCATGCCGCCGCACCGGCCGCATGGTCGCGCTGGCATCGGCTGCGGCTCAACATCCCCATCTTCATCATGATGCTCGGCGTCCTCGTGTTCGTCTCGAACGCCACCGCGGTGCCGTGGAACAACGAGCCGACCGGGCAGACCATCAGCACGCTGACCGCGGACACGTCCGTCACCTTCGCCAATCCGGACCATGTCAGCCTGCCGGAAAACGGCACCTATCAGGTCAAGGAGACCTCCACTTGGTTCAACGCGAAACGGCCGTCCACCGGTGAGGTGCAACGCACCAACATGATCGTGCGCGAGCCGATCGGCGCAGGCAAGGGACTGCCGGCGGTCGTGTTCATGCACGGCGCCGGCTACGGGACCGCCAAGAACTCGTTCGGCGACGTGGCCGAAGCCATGGCGTCCGCCGGCTTCGTGACCGCCGTCATCGACAAGCCGGCATGGAGCACCAACGACGTGACACGCGACTATCCCGGCTCGGCGGCCGTCTACGACCAGGTGATCGACATGCTGCGCGGCCGCAACGACGTCGACGCCGGCAAGGTCGGCATCTACGCAACCTCCGAATCGACCTGGGTGTCCGCGTACCTGCTTCGCATGGACCGCAAGGTCGCATTCCAGATCCTGCTCAGCCCCATGGTGTTCTCGCCGCGCGAAGCCGTCGGATTCCTCGCAGCGCAGGACTTCGCGCTCGCCGGCGCGCACGAGGGATACCAGTCGATCGTGCGCCGCGCATTCAACGCTGACTCGGCCATGTTCGGCGTAACCAATCCCGACATCCGCACGCTCGAGCCGCAGACCTACTCCATCCCCACGCTGGTCGCCTACGGGTCGAAGGACGTGATGACCGCGCAGGTCGAAGGCACCGAGGCCATGCTCGCCATGGCCCACCGTGCCGGCAACTGGGACATGACCATCCGCAGCTATCCGGTCGCCAACCACGTGCTGCGGCTCGGCGACGAGTCCACCGCCGGCACCGGGTTCGCCGACCGGTACGTCAGCGACGTCATTGACTGGGCGGTCGGGCAGACGCGCGGCCTGAAACAGACCAGCGAACGGGTCGCAGGCATAAGGCTCTATCAGTCGATTACCGTGCCGAAGGACCTGCACGCGAACCGGGGGCTCACCGTGTACGGCGTGCTCGTGCACGTGTTCATGCTCGTCATGCTGCTGCTCGCGCTCATCGTGGCGCTCGTGGCGTTCGCCTTGCGCATCCATGCGGCCGTGCGACGGCGCAAGGGGCCGCTGCTCGGCTTCTCGCACGGGTTCGGCAATCAGCTGCTGACCCTGACCATCACCACCATGGCGACGCTCGCCCTGTTCGCCGCAGGGCTCGGCCAGGTGGTCATGGCCGTTGTGAAGATCGCGTGGGGCGGTGCGCCCGACGACGAGCCGGGGCTCATGGTATGGAGCTGGCCGGTCATCCAGGTGGTGTGCACGCTGGTCGTCTGGGCGTGGTCGCGCGTGGTCGCCCGACTGATCGAAGTGGCGATGAACCGCGGCGTGCTGCAGTTCCCGCCCAGGCGTGGCTCGATCAGGGCCGTGGTGAGCGGACGGGAGCCGGTGCTCGCATCCACCAGGCTCGGCCGCGTGCTGTTCTGGGTGACGTCGATTGCGATGTTCAGCGTGCTGCTCGTGTTCGCGTTCTGGGGGTTGTTCATCTACTGATGCCGCTGTTCCATGACGAAGGGGTGGTGCTGCGCACCGCCAAGCTCGGCGAGGCTGACCGGATCATCACGATGCTGACTCGCGACCATGGCAAGATCCGTGCCGTGGCCAAAGGCGTGCGCCGCGTGAAATCACGGTTCGGCGGCCGTCTCGAGCCGTTCATGCGCGTCGACGTGCTCGTCGCCACCGGCCATTCGCTCGACGTGATCTCGCAGGCCGAGTCGATCACCGCCTATGCGGCCGCGATCTGCGCAGACTATGAGGCGTACGGCGTCGCCAACGTCATCGTGGAGACCGCCGACAAGATCGTCACCGCCGAGGGCGAGCGCGCGGCAGCCCAGTACACGCTGCTGCGCGGCGCGCTCAACGCGTTGGCGAAACGGATGCACCCGGCGAAGGCCATCGGCCAGTCCTACGTGATGCGCGCACTGATGGCGGCCGGCTGGGCGCCGCGGCTGGAGTCGTGCGTGGTGTGCGGCCGGCGGCTGGCTGGTGGCGCGGACGGTGCGGACGGTGCCGGCGGTTTGGGTTGCGCCGGCGGCGCGATGTATCTTTCGGTGGCCGGCGGCGGTGTCATGTGCGCTGCGGACCGTACGCCCGACGCCAAACGGGTCGACGCCGGTCAGGTGGGCCGGCTTGCCGCCGCCCTGCACGGCGACTGGAGCGTGCTCGACCATGCGCCCGACGACCCGCAGGTGACGCGAATCGTCGAGGAATGGGGAGAATACTATCTCGAGCGGCCCATTCGTTCACTGCGCTTGCTAGATTAGCGGGTATGGCTTTTGAGAACGTCGACTACACGTCGCTGAACATTCCCGCGGCGCCGTTCAGCAATCCCGATATCATCCCGGACTTTCCGAAGAACAAGGTGCCGCGTCACGTCGGCGTCATCATGGACGGCAACGGCCGGTGGGCCAAGCAGCGCGGCATGATCCGCACGAACGGCCATCAGGCCGCCGAGCCGGTCGTCTTCGACACGATCGCCGGTGCCATCGAGGCCGGCGTACGGTACCTGAGCCTGTACACGTTCTCGACGGAGAACTGGAAGCGCAGCCCGCAGGAGGTGCGCTTCCTCATGGGCTTCTCGCGTGAGATCATCCACCGGCGTGTGGCGCAGATGGACGAGTGGGGCGTGCGCGTGCGCTGGTCGGGACGGCGGCCCAAGCTGTGGAAGTCGGTCATCGACGAGCTTGAGGTGGCGCAGGAGCGCACCAAGAACAACAAGGTCATCGACGTGGTGTTCTGCATCAACTACGGCGGGCGTGCCGAGATCGCGGACGCCTGCGCCGCCATCGCCCGCGAGGTGCGTGACGGGAGGATTTCGGGCGACCGTGTCACCGAGAAGATGATCGCCGACCACCTGTACCTGCCCGACGTGCCCGACTGCGACCTGGTGATCCGCACGTCCGGCGAACAGCGCACGTCGAACTTCCTGCCATGGCAGGCCGCCTACGCGGAGCTGGATTTCGTACCCGAACTGTTCCCCGACTGCGGCCGCGAAGTCCTGTGGCGCTCCATCGACCACTACATCCACAGGGATCGTAGGTTTGGGGGCGTGACCAAGTAAAAGGAAGCCCAGTGGGCTTCCGACTTGGTCACGCCGGACTGGCGGCAGCCAGTCCGGTAATATTGAGCCTGCCGCAGGCAGTCCTTGATTGCAGGACGTGACGCGATAAGCGGACAGCCCTTCGCAACGCCGAACTCCCGGTTTTCTCCCATTCCGTGGTCTCGATATGGGAGGAATCCGGGAGTCTGATCTGGTAACTCCTGCTTTTCTCCCATTTTGTGGTCTCGAAATGGGAGAAATTCGGGAGTCACCGGAGCGTCACCCGCTGTTTGCATCCAGCCCGCTGCTTGGCCCCCTCGGTGGAGGGGGCTGTCGCGGCCTTTGGCCGTGACTGGGGGAGCGTCACCCCGCTATCCGTATCATCCCCCAACAAACCGTACTCGTACGGTCCGTCTCGAGTACGGTTCGTCAATAAACAATCAACGAACCGTACTCGTACCACCCGCTTCCAGTACGTTCCGTCGAAAAACACAACCGACCGTACTCGAACAATGCGCTACGAGTACGGTCGGTCATATCGATCGCCCCCGCTGGCGGGATGCCGGCACGAACGCGGGGCGCCAGTGGGGGCATCCCGCCCCTCGCCCCCGCTGGCGGGGGCTGTCAGCGGAGCTGACTGGGGGTGGTCTCACATCCCACCCCGTCTAAACTGAAACTCAGTAGCAGTCCCACGTGTACAGGGTCTGAGAGAAGTCCAGCCGTTCCAGATCGCCCGGCGCTATGAAGAAGTTCGCTACACCCGAATCGCCGAATATCACATCCCCGATCGAGTCGACCTGCAGCAGCAGCACGCTCGCCTTCGCCCACATCGGGTCGCGCGTGTCATGCGGGTCGCTTTGCGTGAACAGCGGATAGCCGCCCATCTGATGTCCGCCGGACTCCAACAGCGAGTCGAGCGCGTCGCGGATCTCCGCCTCATGGTCGCGGAAGAACCCGCGGTCGTATTCGTTCATCGTGCCGATGCACCGCTGCAGCCGGTCCTCGAACCGGTAATCCGACGGCGTGATCGTCTGCTTGCCAAGTTGCGCGGTGAGCTTGAGCTCCGTGTCCGGTCCCTCGAAGGGCAGCGTCGTGTCGTCATGCCACGCCGGCCGTACCACGCGCCCCGGATGCAACGCCGTGACCGGCACCTGCGGGATGTAGCGCACCCGCCATGACCGCTGGGATTGCGGATGGTCGTAGTCCGCGCCGTAGAGCGTGTCTTCGCCGTCGATGAAGAACTGGAGCAGGCCGTTCGCGGGGAATCCGGCGAGATGCGGCATCTGGCTGAAGTTGATCTGCGCGAGCAGATACAGCTGGTCGCCGGTGTCGAGGTTGCGCGGCGGCCGCATGCCTTCGGGCACGTAGAACGCGCCGCCGAGCTTGCTGTCGGTCGGCGTGGTGGGCTCGTCGGTGGCGGTGAGCCGCAGCACGGGCATTTCGGTGGAGTAGCGCAACAGTTGGGCGAGTTTTTCGGCCACGTAGTCGGTGAGCTTGGGGATGTGCGCGGTGTCTTCGTAGGCGGCGTTGCGCTGGAGCCGTCCGGTCACGCCCAGCTGGTCGATGGGATTGCGCGGCCCTTCCTCCGCCACTTTTCTTACGACCTCCTCGGAAGGGGTGTCACGGCCGAACAGTTTATCCAGCAGTCCCATGAGATTCTCCGTTGTTGTCAGATCATCGCTTCGTTTGTAACAGTAGCAGCATGAACCGCGTTTCGATTACGCGATTGGTGAAGGGTTGGTGCCGTGTTGCGCGGCGTCGGGCGGTGTGACGGCGTGCGCGGCGCCGTATGTTTCGACCAGCCGCCGTCCGTTGTCCCTCAGCCGGTCGCGCAGCGACTGCGGCTCGAGTATCTCGATGCTGCCGGAGTCCGAATACTGCAACGCCCACCACAGGACGGACGTTTCGTTTGCCGTGACCTTCACCTCGTATTGCCGGTCGCCGGTCTCGGTCACGTCGGCCTCGTCGAACCAGTCGTAGATCGGCTCCAGCGGCCCGTTCAGCCGCATGCGGATCGGCACCGCCGGGCCGCTCATCGGGTAGGGCCGCTCGTTCATGTGCCGCGTCACGTCGAACGGGGTGCCGGGATGGTCGCTGAAGCTGTCGAGCGGCCGGGAGAGCGTATGGTCGGCCTCATTCATGGCAAGGTCGCGGAACCGTTCCACGTGAAGGTACGACAGACGGTCGTACTGTCGCATGTGGCAGATCAGATAGTATTTGTCGTTCTTGTACATGAGGTGGTAGGGGTCCGCCTCATACCGGCGTATGGTGCCGTCGCGGTTGCGACGCGGCACGAGGTTGCCGTCGACATCGTACGTGCAGTAGTGGAAGGTGATGGAACGTTCGTGGTCGATGGCGTCGTTGAGCAGTTCGATGTTGCTGAGGAACTCCGTATTGTAGTTCCGTGGCGTGTCGAGCTGCTGCAGGCCGCGCAGCTGGCCGGAGCGGCCGGCGAACGAGTAGATGGTGGCGATGAGGTCGCGCAGGTATTCGCCGTCCGAGCGCGAGATGAGCGCGCCGTCGCTGAGCAGCCGCATCTGCGCGGTGTCGAGGATCGGCTCGATGTACCAGCCGACGCTGGGGTCGGCGCTTTCGGCGTGCTCGATGTCCTTGCGTTCCAGTCGGCCCACGTTGCGGCCGAACGGTTTGAGCTGCTGCAGGGTCTTCAGGTGCGTGCGCACGGTCTTCACGCTGATGCCGAGCCGTTCGCTGATCTGCGCGGCGGTGAGCCCGTGTTCGCGATCGGTGTGCGCGTTGAGCATTTCCAGCAGTTCGACGATGATCTGCGCGGTGGATGGGGTGGCTGAGGGGACGACTGGCGTGGGGGTGGCTGTTGCGCTAACTGCGGCATCGTCGTTGCCATGTGATGTCTGATGCTGCCTTGCCATGTTCCCTCCTTGATGCCGTCATTGTGTCGCCGGTGTTCCTCGCCGTTCGTGTACCAGCGATTATAGGGGGATGCCTTGCGATATGAGCTGTGATGCTCGCTGGGCGTGCCGTCGTTCGCCCCCGCTGGCGGGAGCTGGCCGGCGCAAGCCGGACTGAGGGTGGTTCCCGCATCGTGAAACAATGTCCATCGGGGGGGGGTATCCGTTGAAGATGCAGCTGTTGCATTGCTGTTTCATGTGATGAGGTTCCAACGGAGAGATTAGGGAGCTGTTATGGTACAGGGACGTCATATCAAGTCGCAGCCTGTGGGGAATTCCGAAAAGATCATGAGGACGGGATTGGTGGGCACGATGGCCGCGGCCACGTTGCTGTCGCCGCTCTCCGCCATGGCTGCCGAGACGCCGAGCCTTCAGGATGCCGATGCGGCGCAGGATCCGGCCGGCAACGTCAACGAATCGTCGTACACGGACATCGAGAAGGTGGCCGGCGTCCCGCAGGCGCAGAAGGCCGTTGACGAGGCCGCCGAGAGGGTCTCCGACGCGAAGACGAAGCTGGACGAGGCGAAGCAGGAGGCCGCGAAGACCGCTAAGGCGAAGTCGGACGCGCAGGCCGCATACGACACCGCCGTCAAAGACCAGAAGACGGCCGAAGCCACGGTGGCGAAGGCGCAGGCGAACGTCGGCGCGGCGGAGAAGACGCTGGACGCGGCGCGTGAGGCGTACGATCACGCCAACGACCCGCAGGTGCGCGCGGCCGCCGAGAAGAAGGTCGCGGACGCGAAGACCCAGCTCGCCAAGGCCGAAGCCGCGTTGAAGACGGCGCAGGACAATCTGACGGCCGCAAAGCAGACCGTGGCCGACGCGAAGGCCGCCGTGACGGCCAAGCAGAAGGCCGAACAGGACGCGAAGAACGCGGTCGACGCGGCGCAGAAGAAGCTGGACGACCTGTCGAAGGACGGCGGCGGCCTGACCGAACTGCAGGAGGCGGTCGACAAGGCCCAGTCGGAGCGTGACAAGGCCGCCAAGACGCTGGACGAGGCCAAGACGGCGGAGACGGCGGCGGCGAACGCGACGGCGGCGGCGAAGACGCAGGCCGACAACGCCAAGCAGGCGGCTGACAGTGCGAAGGCCGCGGCTGACGCGGCGGCGAAGGACGCGGCCGCGAAGAAGGCGGCGGCTGATTCCGCGCAGGCGAACATCGCGAAGGGCTCCTTGGGCTTCTTCGAGTCTCGTGGCAGCACGCAGGCGGTGAAGGTGCTCACGGACGCGTCGACCACGAAGTACCTGTCGAGCATCAAGCTGGGTGTGGCTGGGGATGCGACGAGCTTGGACAACATGAAGGCGGCGTTGGCGTTCATCCGCGAGTGCAACCGTCTTCGTGCCGGCGAGGGGCTGGCCCCGTTGACGGTGAACGACGCGATGATGGCGATGGCGCAGGCCGACGTGGACTGGTCCGACGACAATGGTTCTCACGCCAACCAGTTCCATGTGGGGGAGAACCTCGCATGGGGCTATGAAGACCCGTTTGACGGCTGGTACACGGTCGAGAAGGAGAACTACGACGCACTGAAGGCCGGCAAACCGTGCCCGCACTTGATCAGCGGCTCCTGCCAGACCGGTCATTATGAGAATGTCGTGAACAAGAACTACAAGGCCACCGGTTTCGCCATTTCCAACAACGGCGCTATCGGAGTGATTACTCATGGTCAGGTGTTCAACTTCGATTCCGGTGAGTCTGTTGACTCGTACGAGGCCGCGTTCGGCACCTACTACAACTCGCTGAAGAACGCCGCCAGCATCTACCAGACCGCCCAGCAGGAGGCCGACCAGAAGGCGGCCGAAGCCCAGCAGGCGCAGGCCGCATACAACACGGCCGTCGCCGCCTACAATGATGCGAACGCCAAGGCCGCTCAGGCCACCACCGCGCGTGAGAACGCGGAACAGCAGCTCACCGTCGCCGACGCGAAGCTGACGGCCGCGAAGAAAGCCTATGAGGATGCGGTCGCGGCGAACAAGGACAAGGCGCACGCGATCGAGCAGGCGCAGAAGCAGCTTGACGAGGCGAAGGCCGCGTATGCAGACGCCCAGCAGGCCGTCAAGGACGCCCAGAACACGCTCAAGCAGGCTCAGGCGAAGCAGGTCGCCGCCGAACAGCAGGTCGCCGCCGCTCGGAAGCCCGTGGACGAAGCCAAGACCACGCTCGACGCCGCACAGAAGGCGTTGGACGCGCTCGACCCCGAAGCCGCCGCCCAGACGGTCAAGGACGCGGAAACCCAGTTGGCCGCCGCCCAGCAGGCGCTCGACGAAGCCAACGCGAAGCTCACCGCCGCCCAGCAGACCGCCACGGACGCGAAGACCACGCTCGACACGGCCACCAAGACGGACGCCGATGCCGCGACAGTGTTGAAGGCCGCGCAATCCGGCTATCAGCAGGCGCTGGCCGCGAAGACGAAGGCGGACAAGCAGCTGGCGAAGGCCAAGGCGTACGCCGCCGCCCTTGAGGAGGCACGTCGTCCCGGCAGCAAGCCGAAGCCGGGCGTGCAGGGATCCGAGGCAAACAAGCCGAGTGCACAGCGTAAGCCGAGTGCACAGCGCAAGTCGACCTCACTGGCCGCCACCGGAGCCGAGGATGCGGCACCGCTGAGCGTCATGGCAGTCATGGCAATCGCCGGAGCAGGATGCGTCATGACGCACCGGCGCTACGCCAAGCACGCCAACGGCTGGTCCGAATCCAAGCGCTGACGGCTTCCTAGAAGTCCGGCCTTCCATTGTCGCTCACTCTGGGGGCACTATACCGGGCGAGCACCTCCAAGTAAGGTGGCGTCCGCTCCCGCTGGCGGGAGCTGGCCGGCGCAAGCCGGACTGAGGGTGGGCACCCGCTTTCGGTTGTTGACCACCCCCAGTCAGCCTCACCGACAGCCCCGCCGGCGGGGGCGATAGTTATGCTCCCGTTGGCGTAGCCCGTCAGCCACGCTGACTGTGCCCTCGGCCCCTTCGGTTCAGATCGCTGTCAGTCATGACTGGCTGTCCCGCCCCTCGGCCCCCTCGGTGGAGGGGGCTGTCAGCCGTAGGCTGACTGGGGGAGCGTCACCCGCCACGATCAATTGACGCCTGGGCTGCGACACGCCGTGCCCGAACAAAACCGGTAGATATCTACCGGTTTTTTCATACGCCCTGACACTGGTGATACAGGCGGCGGCATCGGGTCGCTGCAACGACATCGGAGGGCGCTATGACTGGTGGAAGAACCGTACCGGGCGGGGACTCATGGAGCTTGGACGAATGGAAGGCGGCATACTCGCGGTTCCTTGACGGCTCGCGAAGGGACGCCGTGGACGACGGAAACAGGGGATACGCTGCCGCTGAAACGTCGGGACCTGCCGGAGCCAGCGGCATCAGCGAAACCGGATCTGCTGCACGCGGCGAGGCATGTACGCCGGCAGCCGGTTCCAAAGCGGCTTGCGCGGGGCTTGATTCGACGATGACATTCGACACGTTCGTGCCGTGCACCGCCAACCGGTTCGCGCGGACCGCGGCCCTGGCGCTTGCGGAGGGGCCGTGCGGGATGTTCAGTCCGCTGTGCGTCTATGGGTCATCGGGTCTTGGCAAGACGCATCTGCTGCAGGCGGCGGGCAACCAGATGCTCTCCCGCAATCCGGATACCCGCGTGCGATACGTCACCGGGCGCAGGCTCGCCGCCGAAGTCGCGGACCGTGGCGAAACCGCGGCGCTCCAGCAGTACGATAGCTGCGACCTGCTGCTCGTCGACGGCTTGCAGGACATGTGCGGCCATGAGGAGGCGCAGCATATGCTGATGGGCCTGATGTGTTCAAGCCCGGTCATCATCTCGTCCGACACCATGCCGGGGCGTCTGACCGGTCTTGACCCGCGGCTCCGCTCGCGACTCGACGCAGGCCTGACCGTCGTCGTGGGGATGCCCGACTACGGCTCCCGTCTGGCGATTGCGCGGATGATGGCGCACAACGCCGGGTACCGGCTGACGGACGACGTGCTCGACGTCATCGCCCGCCACTGCCATCGCAGCGTGCGCGAGATGAAGACCGGGCTCGCCTGCATCATCGAATACGCCAGGATCAACGGCGGGACGATCGACGAACGGGCCGCCGAATCATTCATGACGCAACCGCGCTTCGCCATGATGCAGATGGGAGGAGCCGCATGACACCGCGCAATCGGAACGGTGAACAGGACATAAGGTAGGGTGGAGAGCATGACTGGAACGGGAAACTTCGTACAACTGCACAACCACACGCATTATTCGCTGCTGGACGGGGCGTCGAAGATCCCCAACCTGGTGAAACGCGTCAAGGAGCTGGGCATGCCGGCGGTCGGCATCACCGACCACGGCAACATGCACGGCGCCTACGAGCTGTGGCGCAACGCGGTGGATGCGGGAGTCAAGCCGATCATCGGCATCGAGGCGTACGTGACGCCCGAGACCGCGCGACAGGACAAGTCCCGCGTGCACTGGGGCACCGAAGCGCAGAAGCGCGACGACGTCTCCGGCGGCGGCCTGATCACCCACCTGACCATGTGGGCGGAGAACGACGAAGGCCTCGTCAATCTTATCAAGGCGTCGTCGGTCGCCAACCTCGAAGGCCGCGTCATGCGCTATCCGCGTATGGACAAGGAGGTGCTCGCCACCTACTCGAAAGGCGTGATCGCCTCGTCCGGCTGTCCCTCGGGCATCATCCAGACACGACTGCGCCTCGGCCAGTTCGACGAGGCGCTGCGTGCGGCAGGTGAATTCCAGGACATCTTCGGCCGCGACAACTTCTTCATCGAACTCATGGACCACGGACTCGAGATCGAGAAGAAGGTCACGGACGACCTGCTGACCATCGCGAAGAAGCTCAACGCGCCCCTGCTCGCCACCAACGACTCCCACTACGTCATGGAGGCGGACAAGGACGCGCAGGACGCGATGCTATGCATCAACTCCGGCGACACGCTCGACAACCCGGACCGATTCAAGTTCGAAGGCTCCGGCTACTACATCAAATCCGCCGAGGAGATGCGCGAACTGTTCCGCGACCTGCCCGAGGCGTGCGACAACACGCTTGAAATCGCGGAACGCTGCAACGTGATCTTCGACGACCACGAGGACGGCGCGTTCATGCCGCAGTTCGACTGCCCCGAAGGCTGGGACGAGACCTCCCTGTTCCTCAAGAAGGTCGAAGAGGGCCTGGAGCAGCGTTACGACGGCAATCCGCCGATGGAGGTCCTCAAACAGGCCGACTACGAGTGCGGCGTGATCTGCCAGATGCAGTTCTGCGGCTACTTCCTCGTCGTCGCCGACTACATCAACTGGGCAAAGTCCCATGGTGTGATGGTCGGCCCCGGCCGAGGCTCCGCCGCAGGTGCGATGGTCGCCTACGCGATGGGCATCACCGAACTCGACCCGCTCAAGCACGGTCTGATCTTCGAGAGGTTCCTCAACCCGGAACGAGTCTCCCTGCCTGATATCGACGTGGACTTCGACCCCGAAGGCCGCATGAAGGTGCTCGAATACGTGGCCGACAAGTACGGTCATGACAAGGTCGCCCAGTGCGTGATCTACGGCACCATCAAAACCAAGCAGGCGCTCAAGGACTCGGCGCGCATCATGGGCTACGAGTTCTCCATGGGCGAGCGGATCACCAAGGCCTTGCCGCCTGCGGCCACGGGCGGCAAGGACATCAGCGTCCACGACATCTTCGACCCGACCGCCAAACGGTACGCCGAAGCCCGCGAATACCGCGAACTGTACGAATCCGACCCGGACGTGCGCCGCATCACCGAAGAGGCGAAGGGCATCGAGGGCCTGATCCGCCAGACCGGTGTGCACGCCTGCGCCACCATCATGGGTAGCGAGCCGATCACCGACACGTCCCCGTTGCTGGAACGCACCGACGGCACCGTCACCACCACGTTCGAATACCATACGTGCGAAACGCTCGGCCTGGTCAAGATGGACTTCCTCGGCCTCTCCAACTTGACGGTCATCCGTGACACGCTCAACAACATCAGGAACAACGGCAAGGAGCCGATCGAGTACACGAAGATCCCGCTCGACGACAAGGCGACCTACGAGCTGCTGTCACGCGGCGACACGCTCGGCGTGTTCCAGCTCGATTCCGACGGCATGCGCTCGCTGCTGAAGACCCTGAAGCCCGACAACTTCAACGACATCTCCGCACTGATCGCCCTGTACCGACCGGGCCCCATGTCGATGGACTCGCACACCAACTATGCGAAACGCAAGAACGGGCTGCAGAAGATCACGCCGATCCATCCGGAGCTCGACGAGCCGCTGAAGCAGGTGCTTGACGAAACGTACGGCCTGATCATCTACCAGGAGCAGGTGCAGTCCGCAGCGCGAATCCTCGCCGGCTACTCGCTGGGCAAGGCAGACGTGCTGCGACGAGCTATGGGCAAGAAGAAGCCCGAGGTGCTGGCCAAGGAGAAGGTGCCGTTCTTCGCCGGCATGAAGGAGCACGGCTACTCCGAGGAGGCGGCCGAGGCGATCTGGGAGATCCTGGTCCCGTTCTCCGGCTACGCGTTCAACAAGGCGCACTCCGCCGCCTACGGTCTGATCTCCTACTGGACCGCCTACCTCAAGACCCACTACCCGGTCGAATTCATGGCCGCCCTGCTGCAGGGCGCGGCCACCAACAAGGACAAGACCGCACTGTACCTTGGCGAGGCCCGCCGCATGGGCATCCAGGTGCTTTCGCCGGACGTCAACGAATCCGTGTACGAGTATTCGGCAGTCGGCGACGTCGTCCGCTTCGGCCTCGGCGCCATCCGCAACGTCGGCGAGAACGCGGTGAAGGACATCATCGCCGAACGCAACGGCTCGCACGGCAAGTACGTCAACTTCATGGACTTCATCCGCCGCGTGCCCCTGAGCGCACTCAACCGGCGCCTCGTGGAATCGCTCATCAAGGCCGGCGCGTTCGATTCCATCGACCCGAACCGTCGCGCCCTGTTCACCGTGCATCAGGCGGCCATCGACTCCGTGGTGGCACTCAAACGCAAGCAGGCCGAAGGCCAGTTCGACCTGTTCGCCGATGATGAGGACGGGGGAGCGGAAGCCATGGGCGACGCCTCCGTCTCCGTGCCCGACATCGAGGAATGGGACAAGAAGACCAAACTCGGCTTCGAACGCGAGATGCTCGGCCTGTACGTGTCCGACCATCCGCTCAGCGGCATGCAGGCCGTGCTCGCCGGCTTGCGCGAGATGTCCATCGCGCACCTCATCGACCGCGCCGCCACCATGCCCGACGGCCAGCAGGTCACGCTCGCCGGCATGATCACCGGCGTGGACCGTCGCGTGTCGAAGAAGGGCAACCCGTGGGCCATCGTCACCATCGAGGACATGGAAAGCTCCATCCAATGCATGTTCTTCGGCAAGGTGTACGAGGCTGCCGCCGCCGA
This sequence comes from Bifidobacterium leontopitheci, assembly GCF_009193355.1. Classification (GTDB taxonomy): domain Bacteria; phylum Actinomycetota; class Actinomycetes; order Actinomycetales; family Bifidobacteriaceae; genus Bifidobacterium; species Bifidobacterium leontopitheci. The sequence continues at coordinate 38,963 of NZ_WBVT01000011.1, read as the reverse complement.
ACTCGCCGTCGACTCCGTGGTGCAGATCCGCGGCCAGGTCGAAGTGCGCGACGAGACCGTCAGCCTGCGCGCCACCGAAATGCAGGTGCCCACATTGGAAGCCGCGGACGAGCGGCCGCTCGTCGTCATGCTGCCGAAGGACGCGCTAGGGCAGAGCAACGTGCAGCAGCTCGCGCAGGTCATCCAACGGCACCCCGGATACTGCGAGGTGAAGCTCGCCATCGTGGACGACAAGGGCAACACGCAGGTACTGACGTTCGGCGACCGGTTCCGCGTCAAACGCGACACCAGCCTCTTTGCCGAAATCAAGATCCTCTTCGGGCCCAGCTGCCTGCCAGGCGCGTGAGCGTTACGGTACCGGCGCGTGGGTGCTGCGCCGCCGCCATGAGCGTCGTGGTACCTGCGTGAGCGTGTCTCGGCCCCTGCGTGAGCGTCGCGGCCCCTGCGTGAATGTTGCGTGGTGCCGACGCATGGTCGCACTGCGCCGGCGTTGTGTCGGTCAGCCGCACTGCGTCACTCTGCTCGCCCTTGCAGCGTGACGGACCGCTCAAACCCCAGTGTTTCCAAGGGTTTCGCATCTGTGTCACGCTGCAAGGGCGGGCAGCGTGACACAGATATGATCGGCGGTTGTGCGCAGCGTTGCCAGTGCTTCTCTACAAGCGTGAAAAACAGTCATATTTGTAGCTGACGTTGTATAGAATCAACAATGTGTAAGAAAACAGGCTGGGTTGTGAAGCTCGGCTTGCATATGCAGCTTCGCCGAGAATGATCTCGGGAAAGGTCGGTACTGATGTATTGCTCGCGATGTGGTACGGCGAATGCCGATGGCAGCAGGTTCTGCAAAGGGTGCGGTTCGCCGCTCAACGGTGCCGCGGCGGTCAACGTCCCGATTCCTGCTGCTGCCCCCAAACCGGTCTCCGCCGTGCCTGCGGCGCCGTTGCCGTCCGGCGTTTCGTCGGCTCCGCAGCCGGGGCCCGCGTATGCGGTGCCGGCGCCGTTGCCTGTTCCCGGCGCTCCGGGAGCTGCTGCCGTCAAATCGAAGAAGCCGCTCATTATCACGCTCATCTCGGTGTTGGTCGTGGCGTTGATCGCCGGCGGCACGTTCCTGTTCCTGACACTGTCCAAACCCAAGCTCGACGGCACGTACGCGTTCTCTTCGGATGGGAAAAACGCCTCGCTGGTCGTCCACGGCAAGAACATGACGTTGACTTTTCCATACCTCGGCACCGTGACCGCGACCATCAGCAAGACGTCGAAGAACGTCAATGGCGGTTATGACTACACGCTTGGCGGTCTGCAAATCTCTTCGGATGTCGTAGAAAACGTACGGTACTATCTATACTTCCTTGACTATGACATGAGCGATAGCGCGGTGAAATCCACCCTTCAGTCGCTCAACCCGGTGCTGAGCGTGCCGGCAGGATTTGATAAAGGGTCTCCGGTCGGCACATGGTCGATATCCTGCTCCGCGTTCGGCGCCTCTGCCGATGCCACGGTCACGTTCAACGCTGACGGCTCGTTGACCGCCAGTGCATCGGCCATGCGTAGCTTGTCATCCAGATGGAACGGCAAGTGGACGCAACGTGATACGAACTCCTATGCCATCACCGGCACCGACGGCTGGGACGCCGGCACCTTCACCATACAGCGATAGCCGGTTCCAGCCAGGCATCGAATGGATTGCTTCGATGCAGCTTCGCTCATTGCTCTTGCTGCTGATGCTGCCGCGTTGCCCTCTCCCTGTCACAGCGGGTACCTACCCGCTGTGACAGGGAGAGGGCAACGCGAGGGGAGGGGCGGGCGATGCGAGTCAGGCGGGCATGCAGCGGCGCCATCGGGGTGGTGCCGCATCGTCGCTTGGACGGAGCCGCCTAGTTGGGGCCGCCTGAGCGGCGCCTGAGCGTAGCGGTCCGGCATGCTGTGCGCTACTCGCGCACAAGCTCGATGTGCTCGATATCCTTGCGGTTGCTGCGACGGTAGAGCACGAAACGGTTGCCGATGGACTGCACCACCTGCGCGCCGATCTGGCCGGCGAGCTTCTCCGCCGCCTCCTTGGCGGTCAGGCCTGAACCATCCTGCACGGCGACCTTGAGCAGCTCGTGGCTGTCCATGGTCTCCGACGCCTGCTTGACCGCCGCGTCCGTCAGATCGTTCTTGCCGATGTACAGCAGCGGCTTGAGCTGGTTGGCCAGTGCGCGCAGCTGCTTGACCTGCTTCTTCGTCAACGCCATGATGTCACTTCTTTCCTTGGGAATCATACAAAACCAGTGCCTTACGAGGATACCGGAGCGTGCAGATGAACGACAGCGCCGTTCGTCCCGAGGCCCGCTTTCCGACGACACTCTGGTAATTCCCCAACACCGCGAGTACTGTCTATAGCGGAGAAGAGAAGAATGCGACAACATGTCTATTAAACGACGCCAGGGGCGTCGCACCCGACTGCCGGCCCGCAAAACGGTCGGCACACCCACAAGGAGGCGGCACATGTACTATTCCAACGGCAACTACGAGGCGTTCGCCCGCCCGAAGAAGCCTGCAGGAGTCGACGGCAAGTCGGCCTACATCATCGGCACCGGACTGGCGGCGCTGTCCGCGGCCTGCTATCTCGTACGAGACGCGCAGATGCCCGGCGAGCACATCCACATCCTCGAAAAGGACCCCGTACCCGGCGGCGCGTGCGACGGCGCCGAAATCCCCGGCCTCGGCTACGTGATGCGCGGCGGCCGCGAAATGGACAACCACTTCGAAGTCATGTGGGACCTGTTCCGCTCCATCCCCTCCATCGAGAACCCCGACGTCTCCGTGCTCGACGAATACTACTGGCTCAACAAGGAGGACCCGAACTATTCGCTGTGCCGCGCCACCAAGGAGCTTGGCAAGGACGCCGGCACCAACGGCAAGTTCGGCCTGTCGGACAAGGCCTCGCAGGAGATCATGAAGCTCTTCTTCACCCCCGACGAGGAGCTCTACGACAAGCCGATCACCGACTTCTTCGACGACGAGGTGCTGAACTCCAACTTCTGGATGTACTGGCGCACCATGTTCGCCTTCGAGAACTGGCATTCCGCCCTCGAGATGAAGCTGTACATCAAGCGCTACATCCACCACATCGGCGGCCTGCCCGACTTCAGCGCGCTGCGCTTCACCCGCTACAACCAGTACGAATCCATGATCCTGCCGATGGTCACCTACCTCGAAGGCCACGGCGTCCAATTCCACTACAACACCAAGGTCGAGAACGTCGAATTCGCGGTCGGCGGCGGCGACGGCCCCAAGCGCGAGCACACCGGCGTCGGCCAGGACACGATCCTCAAGATCCAGGCGACGTCCGGCGTGTTCAAGCGCAACCCGTACTCCACGCCCACCAAGAAGCTCGCCGTACGCATCGACATCGACCATGAAGGCGAAAAGTCCTCGATCGACCTGACCGAGAACGACTACGTGTTCATCACCAACGGCGGCTGCGTCGAGAACTCCACCATGGGCTCGCAGCATTCGCCGGCCGCGTGGAACCCGGACATCAAGCCCGGCGGCGGCTGGGACATGTGGCGGCGCATCGCCAAGCAAGATCCGAGCTTCGGGCACCCCGACACGTTCTGCTCCGACCCGCAGGCCACCAAGTGGATGAGCGCCACCGTAACCACCTTGGACAAGGAGATCCCGCCCTACATCCAGCGCATCTGCAAGCGCGACCCGTTCACCGGCCACGTGGTCACCGGCGGCATCGTCACCGTCACCGACTCCAACTGGCTGCTCAGCTGGACGCTCAACCGCCAGCAGCAGTTCCGCGACCAGCCCAAGGACCAGCTGTGCGTATGGGTGTACGGCCTGTTCCCCGACAAGCCCGGCAACTACGTGAAGAAGCCGATGACCGAATGCACCGGCGAGGAGATCTGCCAGGAGTGGCTCTACCACATGGGCGTGCCGACCGACAAGATCGAGGCGCTCTCCAAGAACCACGCCAACACGGTACCGGTCATGATGCCGTACATCACGGCGTTCTTCATGCCGCGCGCCGCCGGCGACCGTCCGGACGTGGTGCCCGACGGCGCCGTGAACTTTGCGTTCCTCGGCCAGTTCGCCGAAACCCCGCGCGACACGATCTTCACGACCGAGTATTCCATGCGCACCGGCATGGAGGCGGTCTACACGCTGCTCGACGTGGACCGCGGCGTGCCCGAGGTGTGGGGCAGCGTCTACGACGTGCGCAACCTGCTCAACGCGACCGTCAAGCTGCGCGACGGCAAGCCGGTCACGGACATGAAGCTCAACTTCGTGGAGCGTGCCGTGCTGGGCAAGGTGCTGAAGAAGCTCGACGGCACCGACATCGCCACGCTGCTCAAGGAGTATCACGTGATCTGACACGCGGCTCAAGCGCTCTGCCATGACGCGCGCCCGCGTCCGTAAATCCGCTTCAAGTCCCGTTTCGTGCCGTGCAGGCACTGTGCGGACGTGACTTGAAGCGGTTTTTCGTTTCGGGAGTGCCGAAAGCCGAAAAACGGATGCCGCAAAAAAGTGAACCATATATTCCCCCTGCGCCATCCGGTATTACGATGGATGGCGACACCGGCACACGGTGACGTTACGGACGCATGAAAGGGGATTGCGATGGTTGAACAGACGACAGGGGGAGCGCTGGAGGTCAAACTGCATGACAAGGCGGGGTCGGTGATTCCGCAGATCGGGTTCGGCACGTTCCAGATTCCGCCCGAGGACACGCAGCGCGCCGTCGAAGAGGCGCTCGAGATCGGCTACCGGCACATCGACACCGCCGCCGCCTACTACAACGAGAAGGAGGTCGGCGACGCGCTGAAGGCGACCGGCATGGCCGGCAAGGTGTGGGTGACCACCAAGCTGCGCAACTGCGACCAGGGATACGATTCCGCGATGGTCGCCTTCGACCGGTCGCGGCGCAACCTCGGCGTCGACCGGATCGACCTGTACCTGATTCACTGGCCGTTCGCCGCGGCCGGCTTCTTCAAGGAGACGTGGCGTGCGCTGCTCAAGCTGCGCGACGAGGGCGCGATTCGCGTGCCCGGCGTGAGCAACTTCCTGCCCGAGCATCTGCGCGCGGTCATCGAGGATTCCGGCGAGACTCCGGCCGTCAACCAGATCGAGGTGCACCCGCGGTTCAACCAGCCGGGCAACCGCGCGTTCTGTGAGGTGCACGGCGTGGCGGTCGAAGCATACAGCCCGCTCGGCCACGGCAAGGACATCGAATCCGAGCCGGTCGTCGCCGCGGCGGCAGCGCACGGCGTGACTCCCGCGCAGGTGGTGCTGCGCTGGCATACGCAGGAGGGACGCATCATCATCCCCAAGTCGAAGCATGTGGAACGCATGAAGGCGAACCTCGCCAGCGGCGACTTCGACCTGACCGCCGCCGAGCTCGCCGCCATCGACGCGCTTGACGACCCGCACGCCAACGTGAGCGCCGACCCGGCGACGTTCACGCACTCGCAGTCGTGGGCCGACCAGCATGTGCGCGGCAACATCTGAGACGCCTGAGACGCCGGCGCGTGAGACGGCGACGTTGCGGCAGAGGCACGGCGAAACCATGACTGATGACGAACGCCGTTGGATAGCCGAGACGCTGGAACGGCTGTCGCACTCGGCGTTCCGCGCGAAGTTCGCGCTGACCGACAAGGATCGCGCCTACGCCCGGGCCAAAGGCCGCGAGACCATCGACCGGCACGCCCGCGACATGCTGCGCGCCCGGGTCGGGGACGCGCAGCCGCGCAATGACGGCCGGCAGACACCGTGGCGCGGGCACCCCGTGTTCACCGCGCAGCATGCAACCGCGACCTGTTGCCGTGGCTGCATCGCCAAGTGGCATCGCATCCCGCAGGGGCGCGAGCTCACCGAAACGGAGGTGGACCGGCTCGCCGACCTGGTCATGGCATGGATCGAACGCGACCTGACGAACCATCCGGCCGGACGATGAGACTGACGCCGGTCCGACATCGAAGCCGGCATCGTGACCGGTCTGATGCGGCGGCGGCCGTCGGACATCCTTCGGTTACGACAATGGTCAGCTCGCGGGGGAGTGCTCGTCTGACTGCGCCCCCAGCGCAAGGACATGCGGGCAATGTCTCCGCCGTTCGGGCATCCTTGCGCCGCCGATTCATGCGCCATGCCGCCGCTCACGCCGAGAACTCGATGTCGCCCAGCTTGTCGATCAGCTTCATGTTCTCCCGGTAATCCACCGGGCAGGCGATCACGTCCACGCCGCTGCCGGAACGCAGTGCGTGATGCAGGATCGGATACAGTTCGTCCGCGCTCTCGATTTCGTGGCCCTTCGCGCCGAAGCTCGCGCTCAACGCGACCACGTCGGGGTTGCCGAAGTCCACGTACTCGTGCCGGCCGTCATGGATGTCCATCTTCCATTTGATCAGGCCGTACGCCTCATCCACCCACACGAGGATCACGATGCGCGCGCCGACGCGCACGGCGGTCTCGATCTCCTGCACGTTCATCATGAACGAGCCGTCGCCCATCACCGCCAGCACCGGACGGCCGGGATTGTCCAACGATGCGGCGACCGCGCCCGGCAGCGTCCAGGCCATCGTGGACAGCGAATTGTCGATCACGCACGTGTTCGGCGCGTACGTAGGGTAGAGCCGGGCCATCCACATCTTGAGCGCGCCCGTGTCGACCAGTGTCACGTCCGTGTCGTCCACCGCACGGCGCGTGTCGTACACGATGCGCTGCGGCTTCATCGGGAACGCGTCATCGTGCGCGCAGGACTCCAGCTCGTCACGCAGCAGCGCGCGGATCTGCGGTTCGACCGCGTTGAAGCTGATTTTCTCGTCGCGCAGCCGTGCGATCAGCGCGGCGAGCGTATGGTCGATGTCCGCCATGATGTTGAGCGCCGTCGAATAATGCGCGTCCGTGTCCTCGACGAACGTGTTGATGTGGATGATCGTCTTGTCGTCGTTCGGGTTGATCTTGCGCGGGTCGAACTGCTGGATCGAGAAGCCGACCGCGATGATGAGGTCCGCCATGTCGAACGCGAAGTTCTCATAATCCTTATGCATGAACCCGACCACGCCGAGCGCGTTGTCCAGCTTGTCGGAGAACACTCCCTTGCCTTCGAACGTGGTGGCCACCGGCACGTTCAGCTGTTCGGCCAGCTCACGCAGACGGTCGGCCGCATGTGCGCGGGTCACGCCGTTGCCGGCCAGGATGATCGGCCGCTTGGCCGCACGGATCAGCGAGACCGCCTCCTCGATCGTGTCGTCCGCGGGCATGATATGCACCGGCTTCGGCAACGGCAGCGGATGGGCGCCCTCAGGGGCCGGCATTTCGGCGACATCCTCCGGCAGGACCAGGCAGGTGGCGCCCGGCCGCTTGCGCTGCGCGATGGAGAACGCCTTGCGGACCATCTCCGGCACCGCCTCCGGCTTGAGCACCATCGACGTCCACTGCGTGAGCGGACGGAACACGGAGACCAGGTCGACGATCTGATGCGACTCCTTGTAGAGCCGGCCCACGTTGCCCTGCGCGCAGATGGCGACGAGCGGCGTGGTGCTCGCGTTCGCCTGCGCCACCGGCAGCGTCAGATTCAGGGCGCCCGGTCCCAGCGTGGCCAGGCAGACGCCGGGACGGCCGGTCAGATGGCCGTGCGTGGCGGCCATGAACCCGGCGCCCTGCTCGTGGCGCGTGAGCACGAACCGGATGCGTCCGTCGCGGGCGATCGCCTCCATGAGCGAAATGTTCTCCTCGCCGGGAATGCCGTACATCACGTCGACGCCCTCGTTGACGAGGCACTCGACGAAAAGGTCGGCGACGGTGCGACGATGCGGCTGCGAGCCGGACGGTTCCGTGGAGCGTGCGGGGTTGGTGTTCTGCTGTGCTGTGGTCATGCCGGATATTGTCGCACCGCAATGATTCGGCTGTATGACGGTCCCAACAGTGCCGGCATTAAGCCGGCCGAGGTCGTCCGCAATTGCAGGACGCTGTCGGCGGGTCCGGCTGTCCCGCTTCCTTGGCCCCCTCGGTGGAGGGGGGCTGTCGGCGGAGCCGACTGGGGGAGCGTCACCCGCCAGGGGAATCGACTCCTACACCCTTACATCCCTTCAGGAATCCGCATGCCCGGCCGGTAGTACTCCCGGTCACGCTCGCCGATCTCACGAACCGGCCGGCATGGCGTGCCGTACGCGACCGTGTCGGCGGGAATGTCATGCGTGACGAGGCTGCACGCGCCGATCACCGCGCGCTCGCCGATCGTCACACCCGGCATCACAGTCACGTTCGCACCTAGCCAGGCGCTGCGGCCGATGCTGATCGGCGCGGAGAACTGCGCGTACCGGTCGCGCAGGTCTGCGCGGATCGGATGTCCAGTCGTGCACAGGATCACGTTCGGGCCGATCATCACATGGTCGCCGATATGGATCTCTCCGTCATCCACGAGCGTGAGGTTGAAGTTCGCGTAGCAGTGCGCGCCCCAATGCGTGCTGCACCCCCAGTTCGCGTGCATCGGCAGCTCGATGTGCGTGCCTTCGCCCACCTCGGCGAAGAACTCATGCATGAGGCGTTCACGCTCCTCGCTGCCCGGTTCGCTCAGGTTGAGCCGGTGCAGCAGCCGCATCTGCGCGGTCTGCGCCTCGTCGATCTCGCCGCTCTCCCACATGTACAGGTCGGTGGAGTGCATGATGTCGAGAATATGCTGGGGAACGCTCATCGGTCACCTCGTCGTCGGTATGTGCGTCGTGTCGGTATGTGTGCCGTCGTGCGTTCCATGGTACGCGATGCGTTGGGCGTACGCGGCTCCTCTCGTCAGCGTGTCTGATTGGCGGCCGCCTCGACGAAGGCCGAGAAGATGGCCCGCTGGTTGGCATCGACCTTGTGCGCGAACTCGGGATGCCACTGCACCGCCCACACAAAGCGACGATCCGGCGCATAGACGGCCTCGACGATGCCGTCCGGGGCGATGGCCATTGGTTTCAGCCCGTCGCCGAGCAGGCGGATTGCCTGATGGTGGAAGCTGTTCACTGCAAGCGTGTCGGCTGCCGGGTGGAACCGGTCGAAACGTTCATCGCCGTCCCCGTCCGGCCACAGTGCGGCGGCCAGCGGCGAGTTCGGTTCCACGCGCACGGTGTGCACCGGTTCGTCGTACGGCGGCTTGCCGTGATGCTCCACGTCACCGGGATGCTGGGACGGCAGATCCTGCCACAGCGTACCGCCGAGCGCGACGTTCAGCGACTGGATGCCGCGGCAGATGCCGAGCAACGGCTTGTCGTGGCGTAACGCAGCCGGAATCAGCCGCATCTCCATGCGGTCGCGCGCGGGGCACAGCTCCACGGTCTTCGGTCCCGGCTCCTCGCCGTACAGGTCCGGGCCCATGTCGTGCCCGCCGGCGACCAGCACGCCGTCCAGCGAGCCGACGAGCTGCTCGATGGACGCCTCGTCGTCGGTCAGCGGCAGCATCACCGGAATGCCGCCCGCCTCCGTGATGCCGTCGAAATAGCCGGGCAACATCCACAGGCTCTCCAGCTTGTCGTCCCACAGCGGGGTCACACCGATCAACGGCTTGCGGGATGCGGGCATGACGGCCTCCTTCATCGGTTCTGGTCCGGGTGCGCCGGATTGCTGTGCATCAGATTGTCACCCGCCGCCGACTGCCGCCGAGTTCGCCGGTTACTCCGGGAATGGGCCCGTTTCGGCAGTCGAAAGCGGGTCAGAGAGCGGAGTCCGGGGCCTACGGTTGGCCGGTGCAGCTCAGCACGACACGCCGAAGACACCGATATCGCCCGCACTCCATGGAGTTGTCCGGTTGAAACGGGTGTAAGCAAGAACGGCATTGAACAGAAGGCCGAAGAGAACGAATGCAGGAGGCATCATCATGGACATTTCGAAGAACTGGCGTTTTGGCGAGGTCCCCACGGGCGTGGATCGCATGTACGCGAAGATTCACATCGGACATCCGAACAACGCGACGGGAATCGAGAAGATGATCCACGCGCGCACCGCCGAGACGCCGCTCGACTTTTCGGTGATGTACTACCGCTTCCCGCGGCAGGCAGCCGACGGCACGTGGAGCAACCGTTCGATGGAACGGTTCGAATACACCGACCTGTCGGGATGCCGCGTGCGTGACGAGCGGTATCCGAAGCGGCTGCAGTTCAACCTGCGGTTCCTGCAGTACCGGCTCAGCGCGGGGCTGATTCGTCCGCTGATGAAGGTGGAGTTCCGTGACGCGTTCGACGGCATGGAGGATTCGCCGGTTGTCACGCGCATCGCCAAGCTGTGGGATGTGCTCGACCTGGAGACCCTGCGCCGCGACAATCTGCTCACCGACGACATGGACGAGTCGCTGCGCGGCGGCTACGCGCTCGTCGAACATACGACAGGCATTGTGCTGCCCGCGTGCCCCGGCGCGACGATCGAGTTCATCGTCGACGGTGGGGAGGACGCCATGATGATCCGCGTGACGCCGACCAACAGGTCCATGCCCACGCTGCCGACGGACGATGCGCCTAGCTCGACCGGATACGAACGCTACGACACTCCGGACGGCATCGACGAGCGACGGCTGCAGGCCGACATCGAACGGTGGAGCGCCGACCTGGAGCAGCAGATCGGCATCCGCGACTCCCCGCAGTTCGACCGCGAACGCAAGGTGATCGAACGGCTGCGCGCGATCACCGCCGAAGAGGACAGCTGGAACGACTGAGCCGAGACGACCAACATCACATTCCATATCACACACAATCACACACAAGCAAAGGACACGATAACGATGAGCGCTGCACTGATGGGCACTACGATGATGAGCACCACGCTGATGAGCAACACGCTGACCGCACTGGACGTCATGCCGGCGGACGCTGGACTGACGGACACCGCGATGTTCGGCGGTCCGACCGCGGTCACTCGCCGCCGCGCGACCGGATTCGGCGACCATGCGCCGCTCGAGATGAAACTGCCGGGCGTCGTCTATCTGGACGACGTGCTGCAGACGTTCTCCGACGACGGTACCGGACTGCCGCCCATCGACGATGACGACGATGACCACGGCGACGGCATCCACTGCGTGTACGAGGAGGGCGGCTACGCGGACGAAGACGACGACTTCGCCAACGTGTACGGCGTGGGCAAGCGGCGTGACTACGGGTGCCGCGAACAGCCGGAGTACTACATCAAGGCGCTGCCGAAAGATCCGGGCAACCTTGAGGTGGACACGTATTATTACTGCCCGCGTCATTTCGCGCTCAACCTCGGCTTCCTCGTCGACGAGATGACCGGCATGAGCCCGGAGGACGAGATGGAACGCTACCTCAACAACGGCGAGATCCCGCCCCGCTTCGCCATCCAGGAATGGGGTCGCATCGGCGAGTGAGCGAATGCCCATAACTACGTGGCAGCCATTCCTCGCGACGGTACCAGACGATGTCAATGGCCGGCTGCCACCTGCCGTTTGGCCATGTGACGCATGTCTCATTGTGTTCCCGGCTCTTCCTTTCCGCCGCGTCCTTCGATAGACTGGGCGGCAGCTGGGGGAGCGATGCGATCGCTGAGACCACGTGGTGGGACCCTTCGAACCTGTGAGGCAATGCTCGCGTAGGGAAGCGATGCGCGACACCGCGAGCCACCGCCAGATTCGACGGAACGGTCCAGACGCACGCCATCCCTCCCGCCAGCGGAACACAACGAACCGGCCGGGCCGTACGGCCCATTGGAGGAATGACCATGACCGATCCGAACACCAGCAGCGCCATCAACGGCTTCCTGAACGGCGAGACCATCCTCGTCACCGGCGGCGCCCGCGGACTGGGCGAGGCCATCACGCGCGCCGCCGTGCAGGCCGGCGCCCACGTGGTCGTCGACTACCTGCACAGCGAATCGCGAGCCAAGGCGCTGGAAGCCGAGTTCCCCGGCCAGATCACCGCCATCCAGGCCGACGTGACCGACGAGGCGGACGTCAAGCGGCTGTTCGCCGACGCCCGCGCCGCGCTCGGCCGTCCGATCACCGGCGTGGTCAACAACGCGCTCGTCAGCTTCTCGTTCAACGGCGACGACCGCCCGAAGGCCGACACCATCACGTGGAGCGACTTCGAGCACCAGCTGCTCGGCGCCGTCAAAGGCTCGGTCACGGTCATCCAGCAGGCACTGCCCGGCTTCGAGGAGGCCGGCTACGGCCGTGTGCTGAACATCGGCACCAACCTGTTCCAGAACCCGGTCGTGCCCTACCACGACTACACGGCCGCCAAGGGCGCGCTGCTCGCCGTCACCCGCACGTTCGCCCAGGAGCTCGGCGCGAGGAACGTGACCGTCAACATGGTCTCCGGCGGCCTGCTGCGCACCACGGACGCGAGCAGCGCCACGCCCGACGCCGTGTTCGACATCATCGCCCAGTCCACGCCGCTGGGCCACGTCACCACGCCGCAGGAGCTCGCCGACGCCGCCCTGTTCTTCCTCTCCCCGCTCTCCCGCGCGGTCTCCGGCCAGAACCTCATCGTCGACGGCGGCTACGTCAAGGGCTGACGGGCTGACAAGCCGAGGGCGGCTCAGCCAGATCGTTGCATGACGGACAAGAGGGTCGGCTCCCGAAAGGGCCGGCCCTCTTGCTGTACTGGGTGCTGGCTGTGTGAGACGGCGGCTCCTACCGCGTGTCGCGCGGTGACTTGTCCGGTTGATATCAGTGAACACCATGAGACAGGCGCGGCATCATCGATGCCACGCGAACCTGACAGCCGACTTGGAAAGGAGCCGCGATGACAGATACGCTGCATGGTCATGGTCTGCGCAGACGACCGGCGATTTCGCGCCTGACGCGCCAGGCCGCGGTGTCATGCGGCCATGTCGGATCCGCCGCCAACTCCCGTGCTACACTCGAGGGCATATGGGCTCACGAAGGAGGGGCATTGGCAGGGGACGACATGACACTGCATGAACTGTGGCGTAGCGGCAAGGAAGCTCGTTTCCAGGAAGAACTCTATTTTGCGTTGCTTCGACTCATGACTTCCGTGGTGAAGAAGCAGGTCATCGAGCTGCATGGGCGGACTCCGGCGGAATACGCCGAGGACTGCATCGGCGAGTTTTGGGCGGACAAGCTAGGCCCCACCCTTGGCGAGGACGGAACGGTCATCGATCCCACGCCTCGAGTGAACGCCATCATCGACAAGAAGTGCGAAACGGACGAGGAGCTGTTCGCCTACCTGAAGACGATGATGATCAAATGGATGCACGGCCACCTGATGGCGGGCAATCCGTTGCAGCCGCTGTCAGAATCCGTCAGACGCCGTCTGAAGGACGATGACAGGTTCGTGCTGCACGGCAACAACGTGTGGGGACTTACCGGCGGCGGAACATCACCCTCCACTGCGCCCGAATTGCGATTGGAGCAGGTGGCGGCGCAATGCCCGCTCAAGGAGTACAAGGAACGGTACGGGTCGAAGAGGGCTCCCAACATCGGGGCGCCCGGCGAGGTCGAGCATCTGCTCCACGAAGTGCTGCTTGCGGCACAGGGCACGCTGACGCTCATGGATCTGACCCGGATAGTCGCCAGACGCAAAGGATACGTCGTCTCGGAGACCACGGTGTCCGGGGACGGATGGGAAGCGTTGATGAACAGTGACGGAACCGGATGGGGCGCCCTGCAAGGCGTCTCCGGCGAGGATGACGAGTGAGGACATGATGACACGTACAGCACAGGAACAACAGGCATACGAGCGTTTCCGCGCGATCGCGGGCGATTTCGTCATCCCCAAGCAGATGATCCGCAACAACTCCGACGATTATCGACGGCAGGTATTCGAAGAGGGCGTCAGACCGAACCAGCTGTGGGTCGCACGGCACGAAGGGTATGCGGCATACGTCGCGATCGTGAGTGTCGGCGCCGATGAGCGCACCGTTGTCGCCATGCCGATGGATGGCGACCTGGATGTGCAGACACGGGATTCGCTCATCATGCTGCATGATACGCCCCTCGGGCTGCCGATGGTCGCGTGGCCGGCGCTGACCACCGAGATTCCGGTACGCTTGCTGGCCAAGCCGGCCGGTGAATTCGCCGAGTCCGACATGCGCATATTCGTTTCGGGCCATCCAGATGGGATTCGTGTGCAGCAGGGAGCGTCGCCGCGCTTCTCCATGGATGAGGCCATATACGACGAGATGGTCGCGCATATTCGCCGTTGGCATGACATGTGCGCCGAGCTGCCGCAGCTGGAGCCGCAGAAGGCTTCAGCCGGAGTGTCGTTGGATCGCGTCGCCGCCATGAAGGAGCTGATGCGCAAAATGGGCATGAGCCTGGAAGATGCGGCCGCGGTCGTCGACCGCACGACGCCTGCCACGGACAAGCAGCGTCGCACGCTCGCCGGAATCGGCATCAGTCTGGACGACATCCCTGCGCGCACGTCCACGTTGCCCAAGGATCTGCTCATCGAAGTGGAGCAGCCAAGGTGGCGTGCCGAAGCGGACCAGTACGCGGCCAGGATGGAAGGCGACGCACGGCTCAACCTCGCGCAGTCCGCCTTCGCGCTTGCCGCGCGACGCACGGGGCATGGACGGGAGTCGTGGCGTGGCGCCCTGATGCAGGCGGCTGACGGCGACACCGGACGGAAGTAAGGCGGCGCATGGCATTTGAGACCGAGATGATTGGACAATGGGCGGCGGAGCAGTCGGATAGGATGCTGGAGGCTGCCCGCTCCTCGCATCCCAAGACGTTTGAGGCCGATTGCCTGAGTGAAAACTGCATTTCGAGAATCGCCAGCCACTGGCGAGGCCGTCTTGTAGTGCAGAAGGTGGAGCGGCTGAGCGACAGCGAAGGGTATACGAGCGATAGTGCGCAAGTGGATGAAGGCGGCGATCTGTCCGGCCTGTATCTGCCGTGCAAGGCAAGGGCGGACGGCCGCGCCACACTCGTCGTGGCCTACGCCTTCTATCGGCGCATGACATTCACGCTGCTGCACGAGCTGGGCCACTACCTGCAACGTGAGCGAGACGATCTGCGCGTTGAACTGTGCCTGTTCACCGACCGGGGAGAGGCCAAGGAGGCCGAGGAGACCGCGTGCAACATGTTCGCGTCCAAGGCCCTGCTGCCGGATTCCCTGCTGGAAGACACGCGGGATAACAACGCCAATGCCCGATGGGCGCAACGACTGTACAGGCATTCTCGTGCGTCGAGGGCGGTCATCGTACGTCGATTGGCGCCGTTGCTGGAGCCAGGCAGCTGGATGATGTATTACGACACCAAGGATGTGCCGAGGCTGCGCGCATACTGGGATGGCCGCGTGGAATACGATGTCTCGACGATGCCGGTCGAACGGGCGGCGCTGAATACCGTCGGGGGAGGCTGCTCCTCGTATACCTGCAAGGTGGAGGATCTTGTCGAGGATACCGATGGTCTGCCGACGTATGTCAGCGCCGCGAGCAGCGCCAGCGGACGTTTCGGCACCGCCAAATTCGTCATGGTGCGCAACTGATTCCCGTCTTCGGCGTGTCGCGGAGCGACTTGTCCGGTTGAACCTGGTGACAGCGAAAACGATCCGGGCGCAACGGGCGGCCGGCACAGCGAAAGGAGACTGTCATGTCACGGGAATCACTGGAGAGGGCGATGTCGCGTCAGGCCGAGAACGGGAAGCGGGCGCCCAAGAAGTCGACGGTGATCTTCGATGATCCGACCGAAATGGAAAGCGATCTTGATACCTACACCGTCCCCATCCCCGAGGGCCTCACCGAGACGTTCCAGCCGTCCCGGCCGGTCAGCGTAGACGAAATCTTCGACTGGGAAGCCTACGGCAGGGAACCGTACCCCGGTTACGCCGCGGAGGAGAACAACTGGGAGAAGGCGTGGGAGAAGGTCAACCGCGCCCAGCAGAAGGCCGACGGCGGCACCATGCACATCGCCGACCCCGTGCACCTGTGGGGCTGACCGCAGGGTACGGCGTCGCCTGCGCCCGGCCTGCGGTCGGGTACAATGGCCTCCGGCAATGAGCTCGGCGACGGGAAGTCAGGGAGGCGTGGGCATGGGACTGTTCGATCGGCTGCGAGGGTTGTTCTCCGCACAACCGCAGGATGTTCCCAAGCAAGCGGCGTCGGCTTCCGAACCCACGGCCCAGAGGTCCCGTCAAAGGACGTCGGCAACGCCGGTCGTGCGGACGTCGGCGGATATGGCGCCGTCCGATGCCGCGTTTCTCGCCACGACATTCCCTACAGCGGCAGCGCCACGGACCACAACGCCTTCACCGAAGCCGCAGCACACTGCAGACGCGGCGTGGCGACCAAGGCGTCCCACCGCGCAGACAACGGCGAGTCGCAACGCCGGCTCCTCCGCGAGGTCCGCTCAAGCCTTGCAAGCCGCAGCGGCAGCAGCCGAACGGTTCCATCGGCAGCGCATGGCCGACGTCGATACGCCCACGCTGCAGTCGCAGCCGCAACTGCCGACGAACGTGCTCGCCACGGCGCGCGGCATCCTCGGCAAGGTCGAAGGCCACGAGCTGAGCGACGAACAGCTGTCGGCCATCGTCGGCGCCGGACACAACACGCTGGTGCTCGCCGGCGCCGGAACCGGCAAGACCACCACCATCACCGGATACGTCGCATGGTTGCTCGCCACGAAACGCGCCAAACCCGAAGAGATCCTCGTGCTCTCGTTCACACGCGCCTCGGCGGACGAAATGTCGGCGCGCATCCGCAAACAGACCGGCGAGGACGTCCATTCCGGCACGTTCCACAGCCTCGGCCTCGAAATCTGCCGCAGCGCGTCCCTCGCCAAGACGAACGTGATAAGCGACGGCGACGCCAACCAGGTCATCAGGCAGGCGTTCGACGCGCAGTGCCATAACGACCTGCGATACCGCCTGCGCGCGCTCAAGCACATGGGCGAGCAATTGCACGCCGACAGCCAGCGCGACGGCAGGTCCCAGCCGGAGCACCTCGCCGGCGGCGCGTACGAACAGTGCGTGCAACAGCTGACGTCCACGGCGCTGACCATCATCCGGCACATGCGCTCGAACGGGCTGGACATCGCCGCCATGCGCGAGCTCAACCGCCGCTACGGAGCGGAGCACACCGGCCGCAACTGCGACATGCTCGACCTCGTCGAACCGCTCTACCACGCGTACCTGCAGCGCATGGCGCAGACGCAGGGCATCGACTTCCCCGGCATGATCACGCAGGCCGCGCAATGCGTGCGCGAAGGCCGCTACGATCACCGGTTCCGTTACGTGCTCATCGACGAATACCAGGACATGTCTCGCCCGCGCTACGAGCTGATCCGCGCGCTGCGCGAGCAGCACGACTTCTCGCTGTTCTGCGTGGGCGACGACTGGCAGTCGATCTACCGGTTCGCCGGCAGCGACATCAGCCTCATCCTCGGCTTCGACCGTATCTGGTCGCAGTGGGGCGCCACGACGATGTTCCGCATCACCACCACCAGACGGTTCAAGACCAGCCTCATCGAGGCGAGCGGCGCGTTCATCATGAAGGACCCGCACCTTTACCGCAAGCGGCTTGTCAGCACGAGCGACAAGACCGACCATTCCATCAAGGCGCTCGCCGGCAAAACCGATGAAGACCGGTTCAACGCGGTCGTCGAGCAGCTGCGCAAACTGCCGAAGGCCGCGTCGGTCATGCTGCTCGGCCGCTACCGCAGCGACCTCGAACTCATCGCGCGATACGGCGGCGGCCTGTTCGACATCCGTAAGGCGGCCGACGGCAAGGGCATGAGCGTCACGTTCCGCGAGAAACCGGAGATGGACATCGTGTTCATGACCGTGCACGCGGCCAAGGGACTGCAGCGCGACTACGTGTTCCTGCTATGCACGTCGGGCGGTGTGAAGGGCTTCCCCAGCATGATCCCCGACGAGCCGTTGCTGACGTTGCTGCTGCCCGAATCCGAAAGCTACCCGCACGCCGAAGAGCGTCGCCTGTTCTACGTGGCCATGACCCGGTGCGTCAAGAAGCTGTTCAT
The DNA here is from genome assembly GCF_009193355.1 of Bifidobacterium leontopitheci. Taxonomy (GTDB): domain Bacteria; phylum Actinomycetota; class Actinomycetes; order Actinomycetales; family Bifidobacteriaceae; genus Bifidobacterium; species Bifidobacterium leontopitheci. The sequence goes on along the minus strand of NZ_WBVT01000011.1, from coordinate 21,052 downwards.
CGTGGTGGACCAGCATCGGCCGTCACGGTTCATGTACGAGCTGCGCGATGACGTGTGCCCGAACATCTTCCGCCGTGTGGCGTTGCAGCCGCAATGCCCGCTCTGCGGCGAGGCGCTGGCCGTGCGTGCCGCGCACAATGACCCGGAACGCCGCTTCTACGGGTGCACCGGCTTCCCGCTGTGCCGCTACTCCCAGGATCTGGGCCGCGGCGGCGGACGCCTGTAGCCGACCTTCCGTTTCCTTCTTGTGGCCATCGGCGTGTCGCGGTGTGAGTTGTCCGGTTGAACCTGATGACAGCACACACCACTGCACAACACACACTATTACACAGTGCAGTGGCACGAGGGAAGGAGACTGTCATGAACATTCGCAAGATGATCGTCGCCGCCGCTGCGGCGTTCGCCATGGTGATGCCGCTTGCCGGATGCGGCAGCGACGATGCACAGGCGAGCGCCCGCATGATCATGGACGCCGCGCAATCGGGCAACGTCGGCAGCGTCAAGGCGAGACTCGACACCAGCGCGTTGAACAGAGGAGCCGAGCACGACTTTCTCGACGCGAAGCCGGAGATTCCGATCGCCGATGTCGTCGTCGGCAAATCCGAAGGCGACCGGGACATGCGCACGGTCCCTGTCTCGTACACGCTCGCCGGCAAGCAGTACCGCACCGATCTGAACATGAGCCGCGATGCGGACGGCACATGGAAGGCGATCAATCCGAAGCTGTTCCGCAAAGTGATGACGGATGGGGTGACCGTCGGCGGGAAAAAGACCGACGTCAACCGTCAAGGGTATCTTCTGGCACCCGGCGTCTACCGGGCGCACACAAGCGGGAACTGGTATTCCGGCTCGTGGAAGTTCACGGTGACCGCCAGCGATGCATCGGCCGACTATCTGGACGAGACGATCGCCGAGCACCTCGGCGATTTCACGGCGGACGACCGCATCAAGACCGACGGGGACATACACAAAGGCATCGCCAAGGACATTGACGATCTGGATATGTGCAATCAGCTGAACAAGCTGTATCTCGACGGCGAATCCTATGCGCTGATCGTCGGAGACAGCATTCCCTACGCCTGCCGATATCAGGTGTCGGACGTTCAGCCGACCATCACCTCCTATGAGAAGTCCCCGGACGATGACGGACGCTTCTTGATCACCTACGATGCGAAGGTCACCGGAACCGTCGCCGAATTCCGCCGGGGCGGCCGCACCGATGACGAATGGACCTGCATGTACGTCAGCGACAAAAGCGTGCAATGCGCACGGTTCGTGGAACGCACCTTCGAGGTCAAGGGACTCCGAGGCGAGTGCAGCATAGACGGTGGGGTCTGGTTCCCGGACCGGCAGCAGGCCGCCGAACAGGTGGGCGATGTGATCTACGCCGGTCACGGCACGATCTGATAAACGCCTCCAGTACAGTACGCTGGATAGTGCGACACGCCGATGTTTCCAACGGTTTTCGGCGGTGTTGGCAAGTTGTCCGGTTGAACCCTGTGCAGGCGGGGCCGTGAGAGACGGGACGGCGGCCCCGCTCTGGACAATATGACGTCCCGGAGCAGAGCAAGGAGCACACAATGATGAATAAGTCAGGAGCGATGAACAAGTCAGGAGCGACGAACAGGACAGGCCGAAGCACCATCGGCACGACGCTGATCGCCGGAGCCATCGTCGCAGGCAGCATCATGATGCCGCAGACCGCGTTGGCTGCGGAAGGCGAAACGAACCATGCCGATACCGGCAGCCAGGCCACGTTGTCGCGCAGCATCACGACAGCCGGAGACGCGCAGAAGCTGGCCGGCGTGCCCGCGGCACAGCAGAAGGCCGACGCGGCGGCGGCAACATTGCAGCAGGCACGGCAGGCGTTGGACAAGGCCAAGGCGGAACGGCAGAAGACCGCACAGGCGCTGCGCGACGAGCAGCAGCGTCACGACGCGGCGAAGCGACGTCTCGACGCCGCGCAGGAGGCACAGCGCAAGGCGCAGGAGAACTATGACAAGTCCTCCGACCCGCAGGCCAAGGAGCAGGCCCAGAAGGCCGTGGACGACGCCGCGGCTGCGGTGAAGGCCGCGAAGGACAAGCTGAGCCGGGCGCAGGCCGCCGTGGACGAGGCCCGTCAGCAGGCCGAAAACGCGGCGACCCGTCTCGCCGCCGCCCAGGCCGCTCAGGCCCAAGCGCAAGCCGACCGCGACAAGGCACAGAAGGCGGTCGATGACGCGCAGAAGGCGCTCGGCATCCCCGAAGGCCTCACCAAGGAGCTCGACGCCGCCAAGCAGGCGCAAGCCCAGGCGAAGCAGCGTCAGCAGCAGGCCGGGGCAAAGGAACAGGCGGCCAACAAGGAGGTCGCGAGCAAGCAGACCGCCTCGGACAAGGCCGCGGCCGCGGCGACTGCGGCGAAGCAGGACGCCGACGCCAAGAAGCAGGACGCCGACACCGCCGCCGAACGCCAAAAGCAAGGCGCCCCCGGATTCTTCAAGTCACTGGGACTTGACTCCGCCGTGGCCGTCTACTCCGACAGTAAGGTCGCCGGCAAAAGCTGGATGAAACTCGGCGAAGCCAGCTCCGCCACCTCCCTCGACAACATGGTCAAGGCGGGCGCGGTCATGAAGGAGACCAACGACATCCGCAAGAGCATCGGCCTCAAGGAGCTCGGCTACAACGCCGAGATCGCCGCATGGGCGCAGGTCATCGCCGACTACAACGCATTCGACGGTGGGTTCGGCCACGACTTCGTGCCCAGCCCCGGCTCGCAGAACCTCGCATGGGGCTACGACGATCCGCTCGACGGCTGGTACTACGAGGAGAAGAAGATCTGGGATTCCGGCAACCACGACTACATGGAAACCGGCCACTACCAGAACATCATCAACCCGAACAGCACGGCCATCGGCAACGCCGTCGCCTCCGGAACCGGCATCATACGCGTCGACTCGCAGAACTTCAGCTTCCGCCTGAACGCCGATATGACCGTCGACGAGTACAACACGAAGCTCGCCGCGTATATCAGCTCGCTGAAGAACGCCGGATCCATCTACCAGACAGCCAAGAAGAAGGCGGACGAAGCCGCGGCAACGGCCAAGACCGCCGCCGACGAACTCGCCAAAGCCAAGACCGCCGCAGCCGCCGCGACCAAGGAACGCGAGTCAGCGGACAACGCACTCGCCGCAGCCGACAAGCGGCTCGCCGCCGCCCAAAAGGCCTACGACGACGCAGTGGCCGCAAACGCCGACAAGTCCGAAGCGCTCAAGCAGGCGCAGCAGGCGCTCGCCGACGCCCAGGCCGCGCTCGCCAAGACCACGCAGGCCCTCGACGCGGCGCAACAGTCCGCGGACGCTGCCGCCAAGACGCTCTCCGACAAGCAGAAGACGGCCGAGCAGTCCGAAGCCGCCGTGAAGCAGGCGCAGCAGCGATACGACCAGGCGGTCGCCGCGCAGCAGGCGCTCGACCCCGAGACGGCCAAGGCCGCGCTCGACAAGGCGAACGCCGAACTCAAGGATGCGGAAGACGCCTACCGGCAGGCCGAAACGGCGCTCGCTGACAGAAAGTCGGCGGACGACGCCGCCAAGGCCGCGCTCGACAAGGCGCAGCGCGACTACGATGCGGCCAGCAAGGCGAAGGCTGACGCCGACCGGGTGCTCGCGGACGCCAAGGCCGCGGCGGCCCGGCTCGAAGCCGCAGCGAAGGGCGGTACGACGCTCGGAACCGACAAGTCGGCGACCAAGAGCGACACGAAGAAGCAGGCGGCGAACGGCCGCGGCCTCGCCCGCACCGGCGCCGACGCGACGCTGCCGCTCAGCGTCATGGCGATCGCGGCACTGGCAGGAGCCGGATGCGTGTTCGTCAGGGTGCATGATCGTCGCGAACGGTCACGAGCCTGAGCTCTGACAGCTTGGCGCAGCCGAGCCGATAATCCGGCAGCGTGTGACGGGCGGAACCGTTCTACGATGTGAACGTGAGCGGTCCCGCCCGTTTCCGCGGCATGAATAGTGGCGGATTCGTGGCGTGAGAATCCGAAGGTGAGGAGAGGAGACGACAATGTGGCTCTGCCAATACTGCGGAAACGGCAATCCAGCCGACGCGAGATTCTGCGCACGCTGCGGAAAGCCTCGCGTGACAATGACGCAGGGTCAAGTGCCGATGCCGCCGTCGTCTTCAAACGCCCACGCAATGCCGGGTGCTCACCCGCAGGTTCCCCTGCCGCCGTCCGCCATGCCGGCAGCGTGGGATGCGACGCTGCAGGATCCGGTGCCGCCCGCGATGATGTCTCCTACGCAGATTTCGACGGTTCCTGTGCCGTCTGCATCGATGTCTCCTGTGATGCCTCCTCTTCCGACACCTCCATCCACGCCGGCCAGCAATGCCACTGCGGCAGCTCCGCAACGCAAACGGGCGAAGGTCGTCATCGCCGCGATACTGACGGTCCTGCTTGTCCTTTCGGCCGGAGGCCTGACCGCGTACGTCACGTACCGCAACGAGCTGTGGGGAGGTGTGACCGTCCCCGAACTGCCGTCGCCGAAAGGCACCGCCAAGGCGAGCGGCGTGGTGGAACGGCTCCGGCAGAAAGGCATTGCAACGCAGACCGTGCAAGAGTTCTCCGGCAAGCCCAGCGGCACGTACCTCGGCCTGCGCAACGCGCAATCCGGGCAGCGCATCGGCAAAGGCGTCACCGTGCACGTCCGCGAATCAAAAGGCCCAGGCGTGCCGGCAGGCACCAACGGCAGTAACGTCTCGACCGTGCGCAAACGACTCGACGACATGGGCGTGCCGGTCCACTACGGCAAGGTCACGGTAAGCAAAGACTCAACCGTCAAAGCCGGAACCGTCATCTCCACCTCGCCTGCCGACGGCGAACCGGTGAAGGACACCAACGCCGGCATCCACGTCGGCGTCGCGCAACCGGACGACGGGTCGGCCATCCCCGTCGACATCCTCGGCAAGGACGTCGACACCGTGCGCAAGGCGCTTGAATCCCACGGCCATACGGTGACCGTCGTCAAACGGTTCTCGTCACGCCGGTACGTCGGCAAGGTCAGCGGCAGCGAACCGGCGCTCGGCGCCTCGCTCGACGACGGGCAGAAGGTGACCCTGTATCAGGGCGTGGACGTCACCGGACGCAGCGACGTGCTGGCCGAAAGCGGCTTCGTTCCGGAGATGAACGCGTATGAGCAGGATCCCATCGGACTTGCCGGCAAGTACTGCACGGCCGACGACGAACACTGCCTGACCCTGCAGCAGGTCGCCGGAGATCATGAATATACCTATTTGCGAATCGAGGATACGGACGACAAGGCGACGGCGGAGACTCGGTGGTGGAGCATGTGCTATGCAGGCGAGTTCGGCTGCCCCGTCGAGCATGATTCTACCGATGATTTCTCCAAGGACTTCCAATACAACCAACCGTCCGGAGTGATCGAGATGCACGATATCGATTCGGAGACCCCGATGTGCGGGACCACGCGCATGTTCCGGCCGGGCGTGGGCAGTATCTGTGACCACGGCAAGTATCTCACCGACTGGGATACCATGGCTGGTGACGACGACAGCACCGGGGCGCAGTGGACAGCCGGCTACTTCTTCATGTTCTTCCCGGTCGGCGCGGACATCGACAGTCTGGAACAGTCGGGGTACTTTTCGGCGCAGGCGCTCGCCCAGACGCGTTCCGGCAAGGCCGTCGACACCGACCGTCCGTTCATCCTCAAGCGGGACAACGACGCCCTGCCGTCGCGCACGGCATCAGCGGACGGCGACACATTCCGCAACGCCTTCCTTCCGGGCGGCAGCGAGTTCGCGATGACGCCGGCGCCCAGCGACGAGACCGCTTACTATCTGGTCGAGGATGGCATCGACTGGTCGGCCGTACCGGATGAGACTAGTCGATGACGCGCGGTGACGTGCCGGCGATGAACGCGACACGCCGATGACGGGGACGATGGCGGAGTTGTCCGGTTGAAGAAGGTAACAAAGCAAACCGCACATCAGGAAAGGCAACAACCATGAACTTCCTCGAAAAACTCGGCGAAATCGTCCTCTACGCCTTCGGCGTCATCGCCACGCTCGTCATCCTCGTCCTCGCTGCTTTCTTCAGCTCGTCCCTCGGCGAGGCGTTTACCAACACGTTCAACTGGACCACCAGCGAACTGCCCGCGCTCGTCGGGAGCATCCTCGTGTTCGGCCTCTTCGCCAGCATCCCCTTCGCGCTGCAGGCTGCCATCGTCAACGGCATCCTCAAGATCGACGACAGGGGAGTCCGAATCGTCGTCGGCCTGATTTTTTATATGCCCGTCGCCGCGTTCGCCATGTACGCGGTCCAGGACTACCCCGACTGGAGCAACTGGTGGCTGATCCCCACGTTCCTCCTCTTCTACGGGCTGCCCATGCTCATTACGGTCGTCGGCTCGTCCGAGGACGAGGACGCGGACTACACTCCGCCGGAGCTTGAGGACGTGCAGGAGTTCGAGGACGAGGATGCGGACATGCGCAGGCCGGTCACCGAACTGGGCGGCGACAATCCGTTCGCGAATGAGGGGCGTCCGACCGTCGCCACGTATGCGGACAGTGGAAGCGTCACCTCCAACCGCAACTACACGGTTACGGCACAGCGGTAAGGTCATCCCATGGCAGAACAGACAGCGAACGGTGAGCGGATACCGACCGGCGACGGACAGGCGGCGACCGGCAAACATGCAGGCGGCGTTGGCCACAGCGACGTCTTGCACAGCGGCGTCGGCCACGTCACCAACGACAATCACGGGGGCGTAGCCAGCAGCAGCGGCAGGCAGGACGCAACCGCCGCGCAAAGGCCTGCGCCGCGCCACGCCCCTGACGTAACACCGCTGGTGCTCATCGACTTCGACGGGGTGATCAACCAGTTCCCGGACGACAAGGTGCGCTGCCGGCAGAACTCGACCGACTGGATGAAACCGGGCGACCCACGCATCGCGCTCTACGAGCACGCCCGCTGGTTCGTGCCCGATAGCAAACGGTACGTGTCCGCCGGCAGACTGGGCAGCTACCGGATCCTGTGGTCGAGCGAACTGGTGGACCGCCTGCGCACGTTGCCGGCGCAGATCATGTGGCTGAGCACCTGGCAGCCGTTCACCAACGCGCTCAACATGGCGCTCGACGTGGACTGGGACACCATCAACTGGTACGACCCGTACACGGGCGAAGGCCGGCTGACCGGCAAACGCCGGGCCGTGCTGAGCCACCTGAAAACCGGGCGGCCCATCGTCTGGATCGACGACGAGGAGACCACATACGACGCCGGGCTCGACATCACCGATGCTGCGCCCGCCGCCCCCGTGCTGGCGGTAGGCCCGGACTCGCGCATCGGCATCAGCCGGCAGCAGATGGACGGCATCGAACGGTTCGTCGCCGCGCCGCCTGCCGAGCCGGCAGTGCGGTTCGACGTCGTGCAGGATGCGCATGAGGGCCACTGGGGATTCTGAGACGGGATTGCGGGACGGGATCCGAAACGAGGCTTGCGAAACGACGATCAGCGCAGGGTCGCAGGCGGTCGGCAACCACGACGGGGGAGCGGTGCTAGTGTCCGCGATGCGGACAACATCATGGTCGCCGTGGGTCCGAGAACCTGATTTTTCTCACGATGCGGGTGATACGGCGATTCCGTTCGATGTACGACATACGACGTTGTTACGATGAGAAGCTATGGGTGAACACATCATGCGAATCATTGACCTGCGCGGCAAGAAGCTGTCGCGCGCCGAACTGCTGGCCGCCATGCCGCGTGCCGCCATGGGCACGTCCGAGGCCACCGACCTCGTCCGTCCGATCCTCGAGGACGTCAAGGAACGCGGCGCCGCCGCGCTGCGCGACTTCGAAGAGAAATTCGACCACGTGCGCCCCAAGCACCTGCGTGTGCCCGCCGAGGCCATGACCGCCGCATTGGAGACGCTCGACCCCGAGGTGCGCGCCGCCATCGAGGAATCCGTGCGCCGCGCCCGCGCAGTCGCTGCCAACCAGGTGCCCAAGGACTTCCACACCGACCTCGCGCCCGGCGCCCGCGTCGCCGAACGCTGGGTCCCCATCCAGCGCGTCGGCCTGTACGTGCCCGGCGGCAAGGCAGTCTACCCGAGCTCCGTCATCATGAACGCCGTACCGGCCCAGGCCGCAGGCGTCGAATCGCTCGCCATCGCCACCCCGCCGGCGCGTGACGACGCCGAAGGGCTGCCCAACAAGACCATCCTCGCCACCTGCGCCATCCTGGGCGTCACCGAGGTGTACGCGGTCGGCGGCGCACAGGCCATCGCCATGTTCGCATACGGCGCCAAGGGCAGCGAGCCGCAGGACGGCGACGTGCTGTGCGATCCGGTCGACAAGATCACCGGCCCAGGCAACATCTTCGTCGCCACCGCCAAGTCGCTCGTGTCCGCGTTCGTGGGCATCGACGCGGTAGCCGGCCCCACCGAGATCGGCATCATCGCCGACAAGACCGCCAACCCGAGCCTGCTGGCCGCCGACCTCATCGGCCAGGCCGAGCACGACGAGCTCGCCGGCTCCGTCCTGTTCACCGACTCCACCGACATCGCCGACGCGGTGCAGGAGAACCTCAACTATCGTGTGCCGAAGACCGAGCACGCCGAACGCGTCCACACGTCGCTGTCCGGCACCCAGTCCGCCATCGTCCTGACCGACGGCCTCGACCAGTCCATCGACGCGGCCAACGCCTACGCCGCCGAGCACCTCGAGATCCAGACCGCCGACGCGGACGCCGTCGTGCCCCGCATCAAGAACGCCGGCGCCATCTTCCGCGGCCCCTACTCGCCGGTGCCGCTCGGCGACTACATGTCCGGCTCCAACCACGTGCTGCCCACCGGCGGCACCGCGCGCTTCGCCGCCGGCCTCGGCGTGCACACGTTCATGAAGCCGGTCGAGGTCATCGAATACGACGAGGAGGGCCTCAAGGAGCTCGCCGCGCGCATCAACGCGTTCGCCGTCTCCGAAGACCTGCCCGCCCACGGCGAATGCGTCCTCTCCCGCTTCGTCAAGGACCCGTACGACAAGGCCACGCTTCGCGAACAGGAGAAGGAGGCTGGTCTGCTGTGAGCGCCATCCCCGCAAGCCTGCCGCTGCGCAACGACCTGATCGGCGAGGAGCCGTACGGCGCGCCGCAGCTCGACGTGCCCGTGTGCCTCAACGTCAACGAGAACCCGTACGCGCCGGACCCGGCCGTATGCGACACGATCGCACGCCGCGTGCGCGAGATCGCGCCCACGCTCAACCGGTACCCCGACCGCGAGCACATCGAACTGCGGCAGGCGTTCTCCGATTATCTCGCCAGCGAGTCGGGCACACGACTCGACGTGGACGAACTGTGGGGCGCCAACGGCTCCAACGAGATCATGCTCCAGCTCTTCCAGGCGTTCGGCGGCCCCGGCCGCACCGCGCTCGGCGCCGACCCGACGTACTCGATGTACCCCGAATACGCGCGCGACACGTTCACCGGCTGGAAGCTCGCCCACCGCAACGCCGACTTCACCCTCAACGTGGAGAAGACCATCGAGGCGATCCATGAGGTCAAGCCGAGCATGGTGCTGCTCACCAGCCCGAACAACCCGACCGGCACCCCGCTGCCGATGGAGGACATCGAACGCATCCTCGCCGCCTGCGAGACCGCCGAAGTCGAGGGGGCAGGGGAGGGCGTCCACCCGATCCTCGTCATCGACGAGGCGTACGTCGAGTTCCGCAAACCTGGCACGCCTAGCGCGGTCAGCCTCATCAAGGACCACCCGAACCTGGCGGTCAGCCGTACCATGAGCAAGGCGTTCGCCTTCGCCGGAGCGCGTGTCGGCTACCTCGCCGCCAGCAAAGGCATCATCGACTGCGTGCGCATCGTGCGCATGCCGTACCATCTGTCCGCCGTCACGCAGGCCGCCGCGCTCGCCGCGTTCGAGCACACCGACGAACAGCTCAGCCGCGTCGGCCACCTGCGCGAGACCCGCGAAGCCACCGCCGAATGGCTCAAGACGCAGACCTACAAAGGCCAGCCGCTCGAAGTCGCCGAATCCGGCTCCAACTTCCTGCTGTTCGGCGGCCACTTCGACAATCGCGACGCGATCTTCGACGAGCTGCTGAAACGCGGCGTGCTCATCCGCGTCGTCGGGCCGGACGGCTGGCTGCGCGTGTGCATGGGCACCGACGAGGAGATGGCCCGCTTCCGCGAGGCGCTCGTCGAATCCATGCGCGCCGTGGAAGCACGGTAGGCCCCGATAAGCCAAGCACCGGCAGCGTCACAGCCTTCTTCTCCTGTCACAGCGGGTACCTACCCGCTGTGACAGGAGAGATGACGCGCAAGGCGCTACAGTAAACGGTATAGGGAATCGACTGCGGCGGCGTCACGAACGGGTGAGGCCGGCCGCTACTGCCACCCCGCACGACGGCCACCCCCGCAGCAGTAAGGAGCACAACCATGGCACGCACCGCCCACATCATCCGCGAGACCAGCGAATCGCGCATCGACCTCGAACTGGACCTCGACGGCACCGGCAAAACCGACATCGACACCTCCGTGCCGTTCTACAACCACATGATGAACGCGCTCGGCAAGCATTCGCTCATCGACCTGAAGATCCACGCGCACGGCGACACCGACATCGACGTGCACCACACCGTGGAGGACACGGCCATCGTCTTCGGCGAGGCGCTCAAGCAGGCGCTCGGCGACAAGCGCGGCATCCGCCGGTTCGCCGATGCCACCGTGCCGCTCGACGAAGCGCTCGCCAAAGCCGTCGTCGACATCTCCGGCCGTCCCTACGTGGTGTGCACCGGCGAGCCGGCAGGCTACGAATACTGCATGATGGGCGGCCACTTCACCGGCTCGCTCGTGCGCCACGTCATGGAATCCATCGCCCTGCACGCGGGCATCTGCCTGCACATGCAGGTGCTCGCAGGCCGCGACCCCCACCACATCGCCGAAGCCGAGTTCAAGGCCCTGGCTCGCGCACTGCGGTTCGCCATCGAGCCGGATCCGCGCATCCAGGGGCTGATCCCCAGCACGAAAGGATCGCTGTGATGTACGACGGTTTGTACGACGACGATCTGTATAACGACGGCCCCAGCGGCGACGATTCCAACAACGACGATCCCAACAACGATGACCTGCATTTCAGCGACGAGGAGCTGCAGGCCGCGCTCGACGGGTTCGAGAAGGAGTTCCAGGACGGCGCGCTCGACGGCGCATCCGGCAACACGGTCACGTCCGGCACGTCGGCCGACTCGACAGCCGCGACACCGTCCGACGCCGACGGTTCCACCGGCCAGCCGCAGGCGTCCAGCGACGCCGCCGACCCGGGCATGAGCTTCGACGACGAACTGCAGGGGCTGCTCGGCAACAAGGCGAAGTCCGCGGTGCTCATCACCCGGCTCGCCTCCGCCGAACTGCTCGCCGCGTTCTGCCAGCTGTCCGACATCTCCGCCGACTGCATCGGCTCCGCCCAAGGCGCAGTCGCCATCCTGCACAACCTTGACGGCGACGGTCCGGAAGCCGCCGCGCGCGACCTCACCATCGTCGTCTCCGGACTCTCGCTGGTCCTGGCCGTCAACCGCGCCGACAAGCTCGAGTCGACCGTGTATCTGCAAGGCAAGCCGGGCGAGCAGCTCGCGCCGCCGCTGCTCTTCTCGTCCACTGCCCCGTTCGTCGAGGACCTGATGCTCGGCATCACCGACGAGGACGGCATCATCGCCCAGGGCATGACGGTCAGCCGGTCCGCCGACCTCGACCACGACCAGGCCATGGCCGTCATCGCCAAACACACGCGGTTCGGCCGCGGCTCGTCACACATCGGCTGACGTCGGCAGACCCGGCACCAAACTCGTCACCCATTCGACAACGAAGGAGCAGTTATGACCTCGGTGGTGGTATTCGACTACGGATTCGGCAACGTCCGGTCCATGGTCCGCGCACTCGCCAACCTCGGCGTCGACACGACCCTGACCTCCAGCTACCGGCAGGCGCTCGAGGCCGACGGTCTCGTCGTGCCCGGCGTCGGCGCGTTCGCCGCCTGCATGAGCGGCCTCAAGCAGGTCTCCGGCGACCGCGTCATCCTCGACCGGCTGCGCGCCGGCCGCCCGGTGCTCGGCGTGTGCGTCGGCGAGCAGATCATGTTCGCGCACGGCACCGAGCATGGCGAGCCCTGCGACGGCCTCGGTCTCATCGACGGGTCGGTGGACCTGCTCGACGCCGACGTGGTGCCGCACATGGGCTGGGACACGGTCGATGCGCCGTCCGGCTCCACGCTGCTGCACGGCGTGGAAGGGGAGCGGTTCTACTTCGTGCACTCCTACGCGGCCACTGCAGCCCGACCGGCCGACCTCACCGCCGAACAGGTCGACCTCGGTCCGGACGAGCACATCACCTGGTGCGATTACGGGCGCAGCCGATTTGTCGCCGCCTACGAGCGCGGACCCCTGTTCGCCACGCAGTTCCATCCGGAGAAGTCGGCAGAAGCCGGCGCGCAGCTGCTGCGCAACTGGATCGCCACGTTCTAGAACAGATTCGAGCTTGGCCGGCCGTGCTTTCTCGGCCCCCTCGGTGGAGGGGGCTATCGGCGGAGCCGACTGGGGGAGCGTCGTCGCGGTCAGCGATCAGGCACGACCATATTCCGAACTCTACATACCATCACAGAAAGGCAGGTTGACATGTCGTTGACCCTTCTTCCCGCCGTTGACGTGCGCGACGGCAAGGCCGTGCGCCTGCGTCAGGGCGAATCCGGCTCCGAAACCGACTACGGCAGCCCGTTGGAGGCCGCCCGCACGTGGGTGGAGGCCGGCGCCGAATGGATTCACCTGGTCGACCTGGACGCCGCGTTCGGCACGGGCGACAACCGCGCCCAGCTGCGCGAGATCGTGCGCGAACTCGGCGACAAGGTGAACATCGAGATGTCCGGCGGCGTGCGTGACGACGCCAGCTTGGAGGCCGCGCTCGACGCCGGTGCCGCCCGCGTGAACATCGGCACCGCGGCGCTCGAGAACCCCGACTGGACCGCCTCCGTCATCAAGCGGTACGGCGACCGCGTGGCCGTCGGCCTCGACGTGCGCGGCCATACGCTCGCGGCCCGCGGCTGGACGCGCGAAGGCGGCGACCTGTTCGAGACCATGAAGTTCCTCGACTCGGTCGGCTGCTCGCGCTACGTGGTCACCGACGTGGCCCGCGACGGCATGATGAGCGGCCCGAACCTCACGCTGCTCAAGGAGGTCGCCGAACGCACGGATGCGAAGGTCACCGCGTCCGGCGGCATCAGCAAGCTCGACGACCTGCGCGACATCAGGACGCTGGCCGAGATCGGCGTCGACTCCGCCATCCTCGGCAAGTCGCTGTATGCGCGCGCCTTCACGCTTCAGGAGGCGCTGGAGGTCGCCCGGTAAGGCGCTCGACCGTTCACGATTTGCGGGGACTTGCCAATCGTGAACGGTGACGATGTTCATATGAACAGGAAGAAGCCCGGAATTCCGCCAAGGAGTTCCGGGCTTCTTGTTCCCTTTTGTGCGTTTCTGGTTCACGATTTGCGCAGGCCCGCAAATCGTGAACCGGAACAGCGTCTGAGGCTCATTTCTTCGAGCAGGGCAGCTCGCCCTTCTTGATGAGCTTGCGGAACAGCGCGTAATCCTCCTCGTTCTGCTCCGCATACGCCTGAGCGAACGTGGCGATCGCCTGGTCGAACTCGTCGGTGCCGCCCAGGTAGTTCGCGATGGCGATGCTGTCGCCGGTGCGCGCATGCGCGTGGGCCAGGCACCAGGCGCACATGCGGCCCAGATCGGACAGTCCCAGCGCGTTGAGATGGTCGATGTCGATCGACCCCTTGCCGTTCCAGAACTGACGCACGTAATAGTCGCGCTTGCGGCCGTCCTCTGCCATGAAGCTCGCCCAGCCGAGCAGCACGTCGGCCGTCGACTGGATCAGCTTCTGCCCCTGCACCACGCGCTCGCCGTGCGTCGCATAGGGGGAGCGGCCCACGAACCGTTCGAACACCGACTCGTTGGCCTCCTTCATCTGCAGCATCAGCGGGTCGTCAAGCCCCCGGCCGGTCAGGATCGACACCCATGCGCGCGTGCCCACCGAGCCGACGCCAACCACCTTGCGGGCCGTATCGTGATACCGGTAGTGGCTCAGCACGTAGCGGCGGTCCTCGTACAGGCTGTCGCGGTAGCTGTCGTACAGCGTGTCCAGCCGCTCCTCAAGCGCCTTCAGGTCGGCGTAGTCCTTCAGGTCGCTGATTGGCACCAGCTCCGGCGGCTTGGCGCGGAACCGCAGCCGCCCCGCCTTGCTGTCCAGATACGTGAGCTTGGCGGCCGCATGGTCGGAATCGCGCACCGAAGCGCGCATCGCCGCGTCGCGCAGTGTGCGGTTGCGCTTGCCGTTCACCGTACTCTCGTAATGGTCGAGCGCCGCCTCCACGTCAAGATGGTCGTACCAGACGTCCAGGAAGTCCATCTGCGAGAACTGCTTGATATGGTCGCGGTACGAGTGCACGCAACGCGCCACCGCGGCACGGCGGTCCTTCTCCTTGATGCCGTTCGCGCGCCCGCAGATTTCCACGGATACCGCAAGCCGTTTCACGTCCCACTCCCAGGGGCCGGTCGTCGTCTCGTCGAAGTCGTTGATGTCGAAGACCAGGCGCGAGCTGGGGGAGCGGAACATGCCGAAATTGCCGATGTGCGCGTCGCCGACCGCCTGCACGGGGATGCCCGTGGTGGGGGTGCGGGCCAGGTCGTTGGCCATGATGAGCGCCGTGCCGCGGTAGAACGTGAACGCGGAGTCGCTCATCCGGTAGTAGCGCAGCGGAATCAGGTCGGGCACGCGCTGCGCCGACTGCTCCTCGAGCAGGGCGATCACGTCACGGCGTCCGGAACGGATCTTCCACAGGGCGTGGCTCTCCAGCGGCGTCGACTTGCGCAGCGCGATGCCCGCGCGCGCCCGCCCCAGTGCGGTGTCGGCCTGATGCCACGAAGACAGATCGATGGTTGGGTGATTATCGCTCATGAACACCACCTTAACGCCTTGCCGTCGCGCACGCCACGCCGGCGTCCGATGCGTGTCACGGCGTGCGTTTGGCCGCGCCGGCCGACACCGTGGCCTCGGCCGGCCGGTTTGGCGCCGGCTGCCGGAGGCCGGCTACGCGGTCCGCCAGCCACCTGTGTTAACGACTCTCGTAACACGACCGTGAAACCATGGGATGTTATGGATAAGCAGCAAGAGTTCGCCCTGCGCACGGTCGAGGAACGCGACGTGCGTTTCATCAGGTTGTGGTTCACCGATGTGCTGGGCACACTGAAATCGGTCGCCATCGCCCCGGCCGAGCTGGAGGCGGCGTTCGAAGAGGGACTGGGCTTCGACGGCTCCGCCATCGAGGGCATGACGCGCGTGTCGGAGGACGATATGATCGTCCGCCCCGACCCCACCACGTTCCAGATCCTGCCGTGGCGCGGCGGCCCGCAGGGCACCGCCCGCATGTTCTGCGACATTCTCACGCCCGACGGCGAGCCGTCGCTCGGCGATCCGCGGCACGTGCTCAAGCGTGCGCTCGCCAAGGCGAAGGAGAAGGGCTTCACGTTCTACGTGCACCCCGAAATCGAGTTCTACCTGTTCGAAAACCAGACCGACTGGTCGAAGGCGCCCACGCCCATCGACGAAGGCGGCTACTTCGACCATGTGCCGCGCAGCCCCGGCATGGACTTCCGCCGCGCGACCGTCAACATGCTCGAACAGATGGGCATCTCGGTCGAATACTCGCACCACGAGGCGGGCCCCGGCCAGAACGAGATCGACCTGCGCTACGCGGACGCGCTGACCACGGCCGACAACATCATGACGTTCCGCACGGTCGTCAAGGAGATCTCGCTGGAACGCGGCATCCATGCGAGCTTCATGCCCAAGCCGTTCGCCGACGCGCCGGGATCGGGCATGCACACGCACCTGAGCCTGTTCGAAGGCGACGCGAACGCTTTCTATGAGGCCGGCCAGGAGTTCAACATGTCGATCACCGCGCGCCAGTTCGCCGCAGGCATCCTGCATCATGCGGCCGAGATCTGCGCGGTCACCGACCAGTACGTCAACTCGTACAAGCGCCTGTGGGGCGGCAACGAGGCGCCCAGCTACATTTGCTGGGGCCACAACAACCGCTCCGCGCTGCTGCGCATCCCGCAGTACAAGCCGGGCAAGGGCAATTCGGCGCGCATGGAGTTCCGTGCGCTCGACCCTGTCGCCAACCCGTACCTCGCGTACTCGGTGCTGCTGGCCGCCGGCCTCGACGGCATCGAACAGCAGATGACGCTCGGCGAGCCGACCAGCGACGACGTGTGGGAGCTGACCGACGCGGAACGTCAGGCGATGGGCATCGAGCCGTTGCCGGATTCGCTGGACGCCGCGTTGAAGATCATGGAGAAGTCCGACTTCGTGGCCGGCGTGCTCGGCGAGCATGCGTTCGAGTACTTCCTGCGCAACAAGCATCAGGAGTGGGACGAGTACCGTCGTCAGGTCACGCCGTACGAGCTGAAGAAGTACCTGCCGAAGCTGTGACGCGCGGCTTGGCGCAGGATATTGGATAGCGGAATGTCACAGCGGGTGTTCACCCGCTGTGACATTTTTTTGTTGCGCTGAGGGCGGCGGTCGACGAGTCGGGGCCTCTGCACTCTTTATGCTGACTGCTCTCGCGCCGACCACCCTCAGTCTCGCTGTGCTCGACAGCTCCCGCCAGCGGGAGCGGCACCGGGTCGCCCCCGCTGGCGGGGGCTGTCAGCGGAGCTGACTGGGGGTGGCCACCCGCGTTCAGCCCTCTTCGCCGAGTCTCACTCCTTCGGCAGTTTGATTGTCCGCGTTACCGTGTCGTGCCCGCCGTACCGGCTTTTCAGCGTCACCTTCACCGGCGCGTTCGCATCGTCGAGCTTGTACGAGACCGTCGACCGGGCGAGGGCGCCCGGCTGGGCGCGACGGGTGTCGCTCAGCTCCTCGTAGCCGTCCGGCCAAGGCGCCATGTAGTAGTTGGCGTCCAGCTCCCTGCCGTTCTGGGTGACGGTCAGGTCCGCGGCGCTGGTCAGCTGTTCGGAGGCCTCCGACGTGTTCACCCAGTCGATGGTGACGATGATGGTCGGATTGTCGTTGTAGTCGTTCGGCCCGCGCGTCACGTTGGTAATCGAGGCGAGCACGTCGGCGCTGTAGCTGTGGATCGGTTTGAGCGGTTTGCGCTCCTCGGCGCTGGCCTGCGGGGCCTTGCGCAGCGGCGTCGAATCGATCTGCGTGAACGTGGTCCCGTCGTTCGAGATAGCGAACGCCGAGACGATGCCCTCCGAGAGCGAATCCGCCTCGTTCGCCTCCACGAACAGGTCGGTCGTCTTGTCGATCAGCCGGTAGGCGATGGTCGTGTCGAGCTCCTCGCCCGCCCGCACCTTGGTGTCAGTGGATCGCGGGTCGTAGCCGGCGATGGGGGAGTCCTTGGTGTTGTACAGGGTCGTCGGTATCAGCCCCTCGCCATGCTGGAAGACGTTGCGGTCCATGACGAAGCTGCTGAACGTCGTCGTCTTCTCGCCGGTGTTTCGCCAATGGTAGGTGACGATCACCGTGGGTTGCCCGGCGATGTCGTTCGGTCCTGCCGCCGCCTTGGCGATGGTGACCTCTGCGCTGTCGCCGTCGTAGGTGGCCACGCGGCCGGTCTTCTCTTTGGTCGGCTTGTCGTCATGCGAAGGCCCGTTCCACGCGGACGACGAGAAGGACGACGAGTCGGAATCCGAGCCGCCGCCGAACAGGCTGCCGATGACCAGCTGCGGCAGTTTCGTGGAGAATATGATGACGACGATGAGCGCCACGATCCACACGCCTTTGCCGTTACGCTTGGACGAGGCTGAAGTCTGCCGGGTGCCGCCGTGCCCGGTCGTGCGGTTCCGTGACGCCTGTTTGACCGCCTGACGGTTGCGTTGCACCGCCTGCTGCGCCACATTGGACTGCCGTTGCGTGCGTTGCCGTTCGCGTCGTGACGGTTCGGCCGGCGTCTGCTGATACGGCGTCTGATGGTCCGACGTCTGCTGGTTCGGGGAGACGGACGCGGCCTGCTGCGCACGGTCTCGACGCGCGGACGTGCTTGCGTCGACGCTGCCGTGACGGGACGCGGCGTCGGTGGCATGAGTGGCGTCGTGCGTGTCGTCGCTGACGCCATCCGCGGAACTGAAGTCGACATACGCCGGCGCATCGTCGACGTCGAACGGCGATACGTACCCGTCATCGTGTTTGCCGAATAACCCCATGCCGTGCCCCCTCGTCCATGTGTGACTGCCGTATGCCGCTTTCGGATTCTGCGGTCCGGATCCGGACGTCGCGGCGTATCACCGATTATCCTCTCAGACTGCGACGGGACAGGCCGCCGCGGCCGGGCTTCGGCACGTGTCCGCATGGCGTCTCGCGTCGCGTGTCATGACACGTGGTGCGGCTAAGGTATCAATCGTTTGCATCAGGGAAGGCACAGTGCATGGAGGAGAGCGTGGTCATGTCGTCATCGGTCCCGGCCGACGGGTCGCAGGGAGCCAAACCGCAGCAGCCGGCGGGCAAGGGGGAGCGGTTCTTCACGCTGCCGGTCGTCACGCTCATCGCATCCAGCTTCATCCTGGGCATGAGCGAGTTCATCGTCGTCGGCATCCTGCCGGACATCGCGCACGGGCTCGGCGTCTCCGAGGTGACGGTCGGCAATCTCGTGTCCCTGTTCGCGTTCGTTTACGCGCCCGTCACGCCGCTCGGCTCGGCCATCTCCGCACGGTTCCCGCGCTTCGCCACGCACCTGACGCTGCTTGCCGTTTTCCTGGTAGGCAACATCCTGTGCGCGTTCGCGCCGAACTATGCGGTGCTCGTCGTGGCGCGCATCATGATCGCGCTCGTCTCCGGCACGCTCGTGGCCATCGCCATGACCTACGCGCCCGACGTGACCGTCGACAGGTTCCGCACCAAGTTCATCGCGTGGGTGTTCTCCGGGTTCTCCATCGCCTCGGTCGTCGGAGTGCCGGTCGGCACCTGGGTGGCGAACACGTTCGGATGGCGATGGGCGTTCCATCTGGTGAACATCATGACCGTCATCGTCATCGCGCTTGTCCTCACCGTGCTGCCGCGCAACAGCCATCTCGCGAAAGTCGGCTTCCTGCGCCAGTTCCGACTGTTCTTCGACCGCCGCATCCAGCTTGGCGTGCTCGACGTGGTGTTCGGCGCCGCCGCAAGCTACGTGTTCTACACATACCTGACGCCCATCATGCGAGACGAGATCCACGTGCCCGAGCAGTACCTGAGCCTTGGCCTCGTCATCTACGGCGCCGCCTGCCTGTGGAGCAACCTGTACGGCGGCAAGCTCGCCGACCGCGGCCGCGGTGTGGAGCCGCTCACGCACATCAGGCCGATCTACATCGCGCAGGCGCTGCTGCTCGCCTCGCTCGCATTGGCCAGCGTCGTCCCCGTGTACGGCGCCGTGCTGCTCGTCGTGCTCGGCATGTTCATGTACCTGCAGAACTCGGCATCGCAGGTGCTGTACATGGACGTCGCCGCCCAGTCGCACCCCGGCTCGATGAACCTCGCCGCCTCGCTCAACTCCATGTCGTTCAACATCGGCATCGCCGTCGGCTCCGCGGTCGGCGGCATGGTCAACGACGGTCTCGGCCTGACCTGGCTCGGTCCGTTCGGCGCGCTGTTCGCACTGCTGGCGGTCGGCACCACCACGCTGCTCAAGCCGTACGTCGGCAAGTCCGTCGAACGCTGACGTCATCTATCGCGCCGAGCCGAACCAGCCGCGGTAGATGATCGAGAAATTGCGGTTGCCGTAGCTGGAACACGAGTCGCCCTCGCCCACGCCCGCCGCCAGCGCCGCGTCGTTCGGCTGGTACGGCGTGTAGATGTACAGCAGCGCGGTCGCCTTGTTGTCGATGAGCACGTTTGCGCCGCCGCAGCTCGCGTTCGGATGGAACTTCACATAGTTGAGCTTGCCGGCATGGTAGCCGTACTGCTCCTCATGATGCGCGTAGTACTGGTACCGGTTCGCGGCGCCGTACACCTGGCGGAAGAACCCGGCGTATTCAGGGTCGCAGTCGGCGTCGTCCGGGCAGCTGAGCCCCATCGCCGCCTTGAACTGGAAGTCGGTCGGCTTGGCGGCGGTGACCAGCTGCTGCTCCTTCTGCATGACGGTGAGCAGCACCTTCTGACTGACGTTGCAGGACTTCGCCGACTTGTCGATGATGGCGGCCGCCGTCTCGCGCTTCCTGCCCTGGTATCCGTTGCAGTAGGCGTCGGCCTTGATGGTCGTCGTGTCGAACGTGCGTGACTTCAGGCACGCCGAGCCGGTGCAGGCCTCGCCGTGGTCGTCGAGGAACGACTGCACTTCGGCTTCGCTCATGGCATAACCGTTGAAGAACTGGCCGTCCGAGATGATGTCGCCCGGGTCGAAGCCGTAGCGTGAGGACAGCTGGCTCTGCCGGTTGCGTGCGTCGGCCAGGGCGATGCGGCCGGATACGAACTGCGTGGTCACCCAGGCGAGCGCGACCGCGCAGCATGCGGCGACGAGCATGGTCAGCGCCGTCGCGATGCGCCTGCCGCGCGTCATGGGGCGTTTGCTGGACGAACGTTTGCGCGTGATGCGGCGGCGTGCGCCGTTACGGGTGACGGCTCCGTCGCGACGCTTGCGGTCTGCGGTGTTGCGTTTGGCTGTGGTGTTGCGTTTGGCCGCCGTGTTGCGTGAGGTCGAGGTGTTGCGCGTGGTCGTGGTGTTGCGATTGCGCGATGCCGCGCCGCCGCGTGTGGCGTTCTTCCGGCCGGACTTGCGGATGGACACGGTGACGCCGGCGTGCGAGCCGTTGTTCACGGAACCTGCCTCGCGTCGCTTGCGCGAGGACGGGTTGTTCTTCGACTGATGCTGTTGCTTCGCTGTGCTCACGGATTGCCTTCTCACTGTCATCGTGCGACATTGTAACGCGGCGTACTGGGCGCGCCTATGTCACAGCGGGTAGGTACCCGCTGTGACGGAAGGGAAGTGATGAGGGGGGTGAAGGGATGAGGGGGGTGAAGGGATGAGGG
>NZ_WBVT01000010.1 GCF_009193355.1 Bifidobacterium leontopitheci | reverse complement strand
ACTGGAACACCAAACGACGCCAGGAACGGCTGGGGGGACTGACCCCGGAGGAATTCCGGGACACGTTCCCCACAGCCCGGTCTGGTACCCTTTAATAAACCACGTCCAACTTTTGGGGCGCAGTTCACTACGCGGGAGCCCCCGCCAGCGGGGGGCGAGAAGGAAACGCGCTCCCGCTGGCGGGAGCTGGCGAGCGAAGCGAGACTGAGGGTGGTCACACCATGAAACACCGGTGGAACCACCCCCCACCCGCTACGCGGGAGATCCCGCCAGCGGGGGCGAACAAGGAAGACGCCGCGATCCGGCGCTAGTGGCGGGTCTTGGCGGTGGCGGAGGCCATGGCGCGGCGCCGCTGGGCCTCCTTCATCTTCGGGTTCTCCGGCCCTTCCATGGGCGGCAGCTGGCATAGCCATTCGCCGACGATGCCGATCGCCATGTCGATCAGGCAGATCACCGCGGCGATGCCGCACTGGATCGCCGTCTGCGCGAAATAGTCGGCTTCGAGGTGCTCGAGGATCATGAGAATCTGCCCGCCGTACCAGCCGGCCAGTGCGGCGCCGGCGAGGCCGAGCGCCTTGGCGAGCATGAGCGTGGTGACGGCCATGTCGGGGTTGAGCGGCTTGAGCCGAGCCCGCTTGGCAGGGTCGGTGGTGGCGTACTGGTGCACCTGCAGCGCCATGACGAGCACCATGATGCCGAGCGCGAGCAGCAGCAGCGAGACGAACCAGGGCGCGCCGATGAGCGACACGCCGCTGGACTCGCTGATTTTCGCGAGCCCCGCGCCGGCGAGCAGTCCGAGCAGCAGCGCGATGACATACTGCCACCATGGGGTACGATGCATCCTCATTCGGCACCTCCCACGATCCACGTGTCCGACAGCAGGCCCACACGGTCGGCGTCGTCGGCCATGGCCAGCAGGTACGACACCGGGTCGTTGCCGAGCCGCGCGTCCGGGTCCATATCCATCCAGGGGGCGAGCACGGCGGCACGATGCCTGGCCGACGGCCACGGCACTCGGCAGTCCGGTTCGTCGCAGGTCACGCCGGGCATGTCGACCAGATCGAGGTCCACGGCACCGTCGAGCGACTCCTCGATGGTGCCGAGCGTGGCGATGAGCGTGCGCGCGTCCATGCGGCAGGTGAGCTGCACGACGGCTGCCATGGCGTCCGGTCCTTCCAGCATACCGACATGGTAGAGCGGCGAGATGCCCTCGACCTGGTTGCCGGGGATGCCTTCCAGCGAGACGATCGCCGTGCGGAACAGCGTCTCCGCGTTCGTGCTGGTGCTGTCCATCGAGATGACGGCCGTGTGGAAGGCCTGCGCGGCAGCGTCGCCGGGCGTGTGGTCAGGCTCTGCCGATTGCGAGGCGTCCGCGCGTGCGGCAGCCGGTTGCGTCACGGCGCCCGGCTGCGTCGCGGCGGTGCCGGTCTGCGCATGCGCCGCATCCGCGGCGGTGCCGGCGAGGTCGGTCTTCCCCGTCATCCAGTTCTCGCCGACGAGATGCACGTCGTCACGGTCGCCGGCCGACTGCAGCAGCCGCGAGACCGCTCCCCCATGCTTGCCGGTCAGTTCGGCGTCCGGGTCGAGCGCCAGCCATGGTGCGAGCACGAACGCGCGCTGCCATGCGCGCGGATGGGGCAATGTGAGGCCTGGGTTGTCGCTGACCGTGCCGTCGATGTCGATGATGTCAAGGTCGAGCGTGCGCGACGACCAATGCTGCTCGCGCGTGCGGCCGTGTGCGGCTTCGATGCGCTGCAGTTCGTCGAGCAGACGGCCCGCGTCGAGCATGGTGTCGAGTTCGAGCACGGCGTTGAGGAAGTCCGGCGTGCCGTCGGGCATGCCCCATGCGGCCGTGCGGTACAGCGGCGAGACGCCGGTCACCTGCGTGCCGTCGAGTCCGTCGATGTCGGCGACTGCCGCGCGCAGGGTGGCGGCCACGTCGCCCTGGTTGCCGCCGAGCGCGACGACCGCGTGGTGGATTGTGCCCTGGGCCATCACGGGGTCGCTGATGGTGCCGCTCGCCCGGTTGCCGCCGTTCGGTGCGGGCGACAGCGAGCAGCGGTCGCGTTCGATGGTGACGCTGACGTCGGCGAACGGCACGGTGATCGGCGCTTTGGGCTTGTGCACGGTGACGACGACCGACCGCACCGGGGTGAGTTCGGTGAGGATCACGTCGGCGATGCGCGCGGCGAGCCGTTCGATGAGGTCGACGTGACCGCCTTCGATCACGGACACGATCAGTTTCGCTGCCTTGCCGTAGTCGACGGTGTCGCGCAGGTCGTCGCTGCGGCCGGCGCGGGCGAGGTCAAGCGACAACGTGGCGTCCACGATGAACGGCTGCGCGCGCTGGTGTTCGTAGTCGAGCACGCCATGCGTGCCCATGGCCTGTACTCCGGTGAGGCGGATGGTGTCCATGTTGTGCTGTCCTTTGTTCGATGTGTTGTGCCGTGTTGTGTGGTGGCGGGTGGCGCTCCCCCAGTCACGGCCTTCGGCCGTGCCAGCGTCCTCCACCGAGGGGGCCGAGGTGTGGCGCGGCCGCCCCTGGCATGCGCCCCGCTTCACCGTACCTTGTTCAGCTTCGGGCGACGTAGGAACGCCAGAGGGAGCCGATCTCGATGGCGGCGCGGCTGCGCGGCACGTCGTGGACGCGAACCGCCCATGCGCCGTGTTCGGCGCACAGGGCCGAGATCGCGGCGGTGGCGTTGTCCCGGTCGTCCATGGTCGGCTCGGCGATGCCGGCGTCGGCGAGCGCCGCGGTCACGAAGCGTTTGCGCGAGGCTCCGATGAGCACCGGATAGCCGGAGTCTTCGAAGCGTTCGAGGCCGGCGAGCAGCGGCAGGTTGTGTTCGATGCCCGGCTTGGAGAAGCCCAGACCCGGGTCGATGATGATGCGTTCCGGCTTGACGCCGGCGGCGAGCACGTCGTCGACCTGATGCATGAGCTCGTCGTAGACGTCGTCGAGTACGCCGTGCTCGTAGTGCGAGGTGTCGGCGTCCGGAGCGCCGGTCTTGGCGGAGCCGGCGAGCCAGCCGCGCCAATGCTGCACGATGTACAGGCAGTCATGGTCCGCGACGACGTGTGGCAGCTCCTTGTCGAGCGTGCCGCCGGAGACGTCGTTGATGATCTGGGCGCCGTCCTCGAGCGCGGCCGCGGCGACGAGCGCGCGCGTCGTGTCGATGGAGAGCACCACGTCATCGGCGCCACGCAGCGCCTGCACCGCGCCGGTGACGCGCGCGAGCTCGTCGCCCTCCGAGACGCGCTTGGCGCCGGGGCGGGTGGATTCGGCGCCGATGTCGATGATGTCGGCGCCCGCCTTAATCATGGCGATCCCGTGTTCGCGGGCCTTCGCCGGGTCGAGCCAGAGGCCTCCGTCGGAGAACGAGTCCTCGGTGATGTTGAGCACGCCCATGAGCAGCGTGCTCGTCGTATCGTGCAATGCCTGCAGATCGGTCATGATTGATGATCCCCTTCCATGGTTCCGTTGACACTTACCGGTGACGCCGACTGCACGCCGACGTCACTTGTCAAGAATCAGGCTCATCGCCTCGGCGCGGGTGGCCGGGTTGCGCAGCAGGCCGCGTACCGCCGAGGTGACGGTCCGGGCGGACGACTTCTTGATGCCGCGCATCGACATGCACAGGTGCTCGCATTCGGTCACCACGATCACGCCGCGCGCGCCCGCGTAGTCGACGAGCGCGTCGGCGATCTGCTGGGTGAGGCGTTCCTGCACCTGCGGCCTGCGCGCGTATACTTCGACGAGCCGGGCCAGCTTGCTCAGGCCCATGACCCCGTCCTTGGCGGGGATGTAGCCGACGTGCGCCACGCCGTGGAACGGCAGCAGATGATGCTCGCACACCGAGTAGAGTTCGATGTCCTTGACGAGCACCAGCTCGTCGGTGTCCACGTCGAAATGCTTTTCGAGCACGTCGGCTGGCGAGGCGTCGAGTCCGGCGAACAGCTCGCGGCCGGCGCGCGCGATGCGGTCGGGAGTGTCGATCAGCCCCTCGCGGTCCGGGTTCTCGCCTATCGATTGCAGGAAGAGGCGAACGGCCCGCTTCACGCCTTCCTCGTCATACTTGGTCATGTCCTGTCCTTCCTCCCTAAAGTCTCTCTCGTCGCGTCGTTCCTGTTCGACCGCCGCCGATCCGGCCGCCGCAGCTCACGTCACCTTTCGCGTCGTTCGCATCGCCGGCCGAACATGCAAGTTGCGGCGTACCTTCGCGAGACACGCCGCAACCCTGTTGATTGTCAGCTCACTCGCCGGGCTTCATGCCGACGGATCGCTTGAGTGATTCCGGAATCTCCACCGGCGGGCGGTCGGAGTCCGGCCGGCGGTCGTTCGACAGCCATATCGGACGGTCCGGCGCCTTGCGGATGTTGGCGAAGATGGCGGCCAGCTCCTTTTCGTTGAGCGTCTCCTTGACGAGCAGCTGGCGTACGAGCTCGTCGAGCACGTCGCGGTTCTCGTTGATGATGTTCCACGCTTCGGTGTGCGCGGTCTCCACCATCTTGAGCACCTCGTCGTCGATGATCTCGGCGGTGCGGTTCGAATAGTTGTGCGGCGCGAGGCTGCCCAGGTCGCCGCCCTGATCCTCGTCGTCGGACCATTTGATCGCTCCGAGCTTCGAGGAGAAGCCGTACTGGGTGATCATGGTGCGCGCGATCTTCGTGGCCTTCTCGATGTCGTTCGAGGCGCCGGTGGTCGGGTCGTGGAACACGATCTCCTCGGCGGTGCGGCCGCCCATCGCGTACGCCATCTGGTCGAGCAGCTGGTTGCGCGACTGCGAGTAGCGGTCGGAGGTCGGCATGACGGCCGTGTAGCCGAGCGCGCGGCCTCGCGGCAGGATCGTCACCTTGGTGACCGGATCGGTGTAGTGCAGCGCGGCGGCGACGAGCGCATGGCCGCCCTCATGGTAGGCGGTGTTGCGCAGCTCGTCGAGGGCCATGCCCTTGGACTTGCGCTTGGGGCCCGCCTGCACGCGGTCGATGGCTTCGTCGATGGCGCGGTTGTCGATGAGCTGGGCGCCGGCGCGGGCGCACAGGAGCGCGGCCTCGTTGAGCACGTTCGCCAGGTCGGCGCCGGTGAAGCCGGGCGTGCGCACGGCGACCATGTGCAGGTCGACGTCCGGCACGAACGGCTTGCCTTTCGCGTGGACTTTCAGGATCGCCTCGCGGCCTTCGAGGTCCGGGGCCTCGACGGCCACCTGGCGGTCGAAGCGGCCCGGGCGCAGCAGTGCCGGGTCGAGCACGTCGGGACGGTTGGTCGCGGCGATGATGATGAGGTTCGTGTCGTTGTCGAAGCCGTCCATCTCGACGAGCAGCTGGTTGAGCGTCTGCTCGCGCTCGTCGTGGCCGCCGGACATGCCGGAGCCGCGCTTGCGGCCGACGGCGTCGATCTCGTCGATGAAGATGATGGCCGGGGCGTTCTTCTTCGCCTCGTCGAACAGGTCGCGCACGCGGGAGGCGCCGAGGCCGACGAACATCTCCACGAAATCGGAGCCGGCCATGGCGTAGAACGGCACGCCCGCCTCGCCTGCGATGGCGCGGGCGAGCAGCGTCTTACCGGTTCCGGGAGGGCCATACAGGAGCACGCCGCGCGGGATGCGCGCGCCAAGCGCCTTGTACTTGGACGGGTCCTTGAGGAAGTCCTTGATCTCCTCGACTTCGGCGAGCGCCTCGTCCTCGCCGGCCACGTCGGCGAACTTGGTGGTGGGCGTCTGGCCTTCGAGCAGCTTGCCGTTGTTCTTGCGGCCGCCCATGCCGAACATGCCGGCGCCGCCCATGCGGCTCATCAGGAACCAGAACACGGCGATCATGATGATGAACGGCAGGATGGAGCTGATCAGGTAGCTGATCATGCTCGTCTGCTGCATGTCGGAGGTCCAGCCCTTACTCGGGTCGGCCTTCTCGACCGCCTGCACGACCTGGCCGCCCTGGGCGAACGTGTAGTAGAACTGGACGTTCTTGCCGTAGTTCTTCTGCTTGTTCGTGTCCGGGTCGGTCTTGGTGAAGTCGCTCTTGAGTTCCAGCTGGACGAGCTGCTTGTTGTCGATGATCTTCGCGTAAGCGACGTTCTCGCCGCGCAGCAGCGCGAAGCCGTCCTTCGTGTCGATGGTCTGCGTGCCGGAGCCGACGAAGATCTGGAAGGCGATGACGACGAGCACGGCCAGCGCGGCGCCCCACAGCCACGGCGACTGCCAGAACGGACGCTTGCCGTTGTTGCCCTTGCCGTTCCTGTCGCGGTCGGGTTCGTCCGGATTGCGGCGGAACGGGTTGCCGTTCGGCCGGTTGTCATTGCCCCTCGGCGGCATCTGCTGGGGGCCTTGCGGGTAACTCATGCCTGATTATCTCCTTGATACACTTCGGGCTTCAGCACGGCGATCGAGTCGAGGTTGCGGAACCGCTCGTCGTAGTCGAGTCCGAACCCGACCACAAACTCGTCGGGAATCTCGTAGCCGTGGTATTTCACGTCGACATCCACCTCACGCCGCGCCGGCTTCTCCAGCAGCGCGAAGATCTCCACGGAGGCGGCGCCGCGGCGCTTGAGCTCGTCGACCAGCCATGCCAAGGTCCTGCCTGAATCGATGATATCCTCCACGATCAGAATGTGCCGTCCGCGAACATCGGTGGACAGGTCCTGCCGGATGGTGACGGTGCCGCTGGACTCGGTGCCCGACCCGTAGCTGGACAGGCTCATGAAGTCCAGCTGGACGGGGATGCTCAATGCCTGGGAGAATGCGGCGATGGTGTTGACCGCCCCTTTGAGCACGGCGATCAGCAGCGGATTCTTGCCCCGATAATCCTCGCTTGCCTGTGCCGCGACCTCACGGATCTTGCTTGCGATCCCGGCCTTGGAGATGAGCTCATGGTCGATTTCGTCTTGAACGTCAGCGATTTGCATGGTGACTATCTTGGCACACGCGAATGACGTGTTTCCGACGAAACGCTGAGCATCCGCTGGGAAGATTCACAGGTCCCTGGCCATGCCAGTGCACGATCAGCCGGTCGATGGCGTCGATCTGCGCCGACGATGCGGCGACGCCCGCGCCGGCGAGCGCGTGGGCGAGCGCGCGCAGCCGGATCGCCGGATGCTCATGCTCCAGTGCGCGCACGTCGAGCCTCAACAGGTCGCCCTGTGGGTCGAGTCTCGCCGCGGCCATCGCACGGTCGGCCTGCATGTCGAGGTAATCCTTGTCGAGGCGCACCAGCCGTGAGCCGCGCGCGAGGTGGGTGACGACATCGCCGCCGGCGAACATCTCCATGAACGGAATCAGCTCGTGGCGAACGCGCGAGCGCAACGGCAGCGCGCGGGCGGCGTCAGCAGCAGCGTCGGCCGCCTCCCCTGGCATGTCCCCACCGGCGATGTCCACGCCAGCGATGTCCTCACCGGCCGCAACGTCCCCGTTGGTCGGGTCGTCCCACCACGTCAATCCCAAATCCTCGCAGATGCCGGTGGTGTCCGCGCGCGAAAGGTCGAGCAGCGGCCGGGCGAAACGCACGCCGTCGCGCTCGAACTCGCCGGGCATGCCGGCGAGCGCGTCCACTCCGGCCGAACGCAGCAGGCCGAGCAGCACGGTCTCCGCTTGGTCGTCGCGCGTGTGGGCGAGCAGCACCACGGCGGCACCGGTCTCCCGGGCGACCTTGCAGACGGCCGCATACCGGGCGTCGCGGGCCGCCGACTCGGTGCCGCGGCCGTCATGCACGACCTGCACCCGGCGCACGACGACAGGATCGAGCCGTAGCGCACGGCACCGCTCGGCGGCGTCGGCGGCCACGGTGTCGGAGCCGGATTGCAAGCCGTGGTCGACGATTACGGCGCCGCATCGCAAGCCCAGCGACGCGCACACGGTTGCCGCGACAGCGGCCAGCGCCATCGAATCGCGGCCTCCCGAGCAGGCGACCAGCACGAGCGGCGCGTCGGCGGCGGTCTCATGCTCGCCGTGCCGCGCGAAGTCGGCCGACTGACGGCCCAGCCCCAGCGACTCCAGCGTCGCGCGCACCTGGCCGACGGCCTTGCGCAACCGCGCCGTGTATACCATGCGTCCCGCTCCTTGCTTGTTGTCCGATGTTCAGCGTCCGTCCCGACCGTCGTTCGATCACTGACGTCCACACCTCGCCTGTCGCCCGATCACCGTCACGCGGTCCGTATTATCGTCACTCTGCTCGCCCTTGCAGAGTGACACTGTGTGCCGCGGTATGCCGCAACTGCGGCACGACGCAGCGTCGCAACGTTGCGTCACGACGCAGCCCCGCTCACAGCTCGACGAGTTTCGCAGCCATGTCGTTGACGGCCTGCACGGCCGACCAGTAGTTCTCCGGGTCGTTGACGATCACCGCAAACGCAAGCACGCCGCCGCCCCGCCGCGACACATTGCCGGTGAGCGAGGTCACCTGGTCGAGGCTGCCGGTCTTGACGCGGTACAGGCCGTCGTCGCGGCCGGCGACGATCCGGTTGCGCGCGGTGCCGACCAGTCCGGGAATCGACAGGCCTTCCGCGGCGGCGGTCGCGGAGCCTGCCGTGAGGTTGCGCGCCTGGATCTGGACGAGCGTCTTCACGGTGAGCTTCGAGCCGGGCGACAGCCCCGAACAGTCGGCCATCACCAGGCCGTTCGTGTCGATGCCCTGCTCCTTGAGCGTCTCCTCGACCGCCTTGACGTCGCCGGCGATCGAGTTGGCCGCGCCGCTGCCGCCGCGCTTCAGGTCGGTGAGCCGGCCGAACAGCTGGGCGAGCGTGTTGTCGGAGTGGCGCAGCATGAACGCCATGACCTCGCTCAGCGGCGCCGACGACACCGACGCGATGGCCGACATGCCTTCGGGCGCCTTGCCGGCGCTCGGACCGGATTCGACGGTGATGCCGCGTTCCGTGAGCCGTTTCGCGAACGTGGCCGCCGCATCGGCCGCCGTCTGCGTGGAGAGCGTCGGGTATTGGCTGGAGTCGTCGGGGTCGCTCGGCTTGGTCAGCTCGCCCCATTGCCGGCCGCCGTCCACCGCCATGGTGGAGATGGCCGTATAGTACCGGTGTTCGGCGTTGTTCTGGTTGATGTGCGCCGGCGTGCGGTCGCTGCCGAACAGCGTGTCGTCGTACAGCAGCCGGATGCGTGTGATGCCGCGGTCCTTGAGCGCCTGCACGGTCTGGGCGGCCAGTGTGCCGAGACCGGCGCGGCCGTTGATATGGTCGGGGTCGCTCTCGCCGGCGGAGAGCAGCATGTCGCCGCCGCCTTGCAGCACGACGGTCTTGCCGCCGTCCGCGGCCTGCACCAGGTACGTCTTGGTGTCGAGCGTGGAGCTCATGTCGAGCGTGGAGGCGGCGGCGAACGCGGTGAGCGTTTTCATCGTGGAGGCAGGCTGCCGCGCGGTCGACGCCTCATGCTGGGCGACGATGATGCCGTCCGCTGCCGTGATCGCCAACGAGAACGCGTTGCCGACGCCTTCGCTGGAACCGAATTCGTCGATGATCTTCTTCGCGGCGGCCGCGTCGATCGGCTTGTCGTCGCCGAGATCGGCCGCGACCGTGCCACCGGCGAGCGGATGCTGCGGATCGGCGATCGTGGCGTGGTGCACCTGCCGCAACGTGAGCACGCCCGGCAACACGTCGTAGATGTCCGCCATCAGATAGCCGATCATGAGCGCGGCCGTGACCAACGCGGAGACGAGCACGGTGATCAGACGACGGACGCTCAGCTGTCGAGACGTGCGATGCCGTGCCACGGGGTGCTCCTTTTATCTATCGGTCATGACTGTCATACACGCCGCACAGGCCGGAGCGTCATGCGCCGGTCAGCGTTGCAGCGACGCGAACGAGTCGAGCGTCCTGACGATGTCGATCGCACGCGCATCCACCAGCTTACCGCCAAGCCATGTACCAAGCCACAGCGCGACCGCCCCGTTGGCCAGTGCGACGGGGATGAGCAGCCAATACCACTCAAGAAACACGTGCGCGGCCAGCAGGCCGACCGCCACGCCGCCGGTAGGCAGCATGAGCAGGAAGCCGCCGAACAGGTACACGAACGGGAAGAACCCCTGGGCGAGCGCACGGCCCTGCGGCGCCGAGAACGGCTTGTCGAGCGAGGCGACCGGGTACATGAGCGTGCATGAGGTGACCTGCGCGATGCCGAGCGCACTGCAGCCGACGCCGAGCGCCACCGCCAGCATCACCGCGCCGACCAGCAGCGCGTCGGGCCGCCGCCAGTCGCCGGTGATGAGCACGATCGCCACGGACAGCATCAGCAGATAGCCGACGATGATCGCCAGATACACGCGCACGCGGCCCGCACGGTCGGAGAAGCCGCGCACGCCGGCGAGCACCTCCATGGTGAAGCCGGGGCCATCGTATGCCAGCCCGTTGCTTTCGGCGATGCTCATCATCCAGGCCGACCAGATGAGCGTCTGCCAGACCATGCCGCTTTCGCCGTGCGCCTGCAGGGAGAACATCACCAGGAAGATCACCGGCATGACGAACAGCATCGCCTGCCGCGGGTCGCGCCTCAGGTAAGTGAGCAGGCGTGCCGAAACCGCGCCGGAGACGCTGTCCGGCATCCAGCCGAACGCGCCGACGCCTTTGACGGTGACCGCCGCGCTCGCCGCACCGGCGGTCAGCCGATCGTGACGCAGGCACCACACGCACAAAAGGAAGCACACCGTGCAGGTGACCGCCAGCAGCACCAGCCGCGCCGCGAACATCACCCAATCGCCGGTGGCAACGTCGAACGGCAGCTGGAACGCGGCGCCGAACGGCGTCCACGAAAGCACGGTGGCGAACCGGCCGGCCGCCGCGCCTCGCATGGCCGACGAGTCCTGGGCAAGGTCGG
This sequence comes from Bifidobacterium leontopitheci, assembly GCF_009193355.1. Lineage (GTDB taxonomy): Bacteria > Actinomycetota > Actinomycetes > Actinomycetales > Bifidobacteriaceae > Bifidobacterium > Bifidobacterium leontopitheci. Next base: position 67,974 of record NZ_WBVT01000010.1, on the reverse strand, counting down.
ACGTGTTGACGAACAGGTTCGGCAGCTGGCAGATGACGATGAACAGCAGCAGTACGACCGCGTAGAACGTGTTCTTGCCGCGGCGCGACCTCACCAGCGAAGTGGACAGCGAAATCAGCAGACGCGCGACGCTCACGGTCGTGACGATGGCGAGCACGGCGGCGAGGACGCCGTTGACGACCGCCGCCACGCCCATGCCGCGGTAGGCGAGCGACCAGAGCGCAAACGCGAGCAGGCCGCAGATCGAGGGGATGCCGGTCAGCGTGGCGAGCAACAGGCCGGAGTGGAGCTTGCGGTCGGGTATGCCGTAGAGCGCAAACCGGGCGGGGCTCATCGTGGTGCCTTCGCCGATCATCATGAGCTGGATGAACGCGGCCATGGCGGTGATCATCGTGCCGAGCGTGACCGTGGTGATGCGCACGAACCCGTAGTTCGCGTCCAGCACGCCCGGTCCGGACGGGTGGAACGCCGGCAGGTCGCCGACGAACCATGCGGCGGGGCCGGTGCCGGCGACGGCCAGGACCGCGATCAGCAGGCCGAGGATGAAGCCGACCATCTGCCAGGGCGAGCGGCGCACGGTGGCGAGGGTGAGCGTCCAGCGCAGGCGGACGAGCAGCAGGGCGGTGTTGGTCATGATCGCGGCCCCTGCGGCTGCTGGGGTGCCGGCTGTTGCTGCGCCGGTTGCGGTGGCACCGTCGGCTGCGGCTGCTGCACCGTCGGCTGCGGCTGCTGCACTGTCTGCGGCACCGGCTGCGGCGTGACCGTCTCGGAGCCGCCATCCAGCCATGCGATGTGCGCGGCCGCGTGACGTCCACCGACCAGCTGAAGGAAGCGTTCCTCAAGATCCTGGCCTGCAGCCACCTGTTCGATGGTGCCGGCCGCACGCACCTGTCCGGCGCTGATGACGGCCACATGCGTGCACATGCGCTCCACGAGCGCCATCACATGCGACGAGATGATGACCGTGCCGCCGGTGGAGGCGTATTCGATGAGCAGGTCCTTGAGGTTCGCGCTCGAGACCGGGTCGACCGACTCGAACGGCTCGTCGAGCACGAGGATGCGCGGGCTGTGGATCATCGCGGAGGCGAGGCAGATCTTCTTGGTCATGCCGGCCGAATAGTCGGCGACCATGGTGTTCGCCGCCTGCACGAGGTCGAAGGCCGACAGCAGGTCGCGGGCGCGCTGCGTGGCGACGTCGCGTTTCATGCCGCGCAGCATGCCGGCGTAAAGCAGCAGCTGCATGCCGGTGAGCCGGTCGAAGATCTGCGTGGGCTGCGGCATCACGCCGATGGCATGCTTGGCGGCGTTCACGTCGCTCCACACGTCACGACCGAGGATCATGGCCGTGCCGCCGTCCGGCACGAGCAGGCCGGTGAGCATGTTGAGCGTGGTGGTCTTGCCGGCGCCGTTCGGGCCGACCAGGCCGTAGAAGGAGCCTGCGGGGATGTCGAGCGACAGCCCGTCGACGGCGGTCTTGCCGCCGAACCGCTTGACGAGCCCGCGGATGGACACGGCCATGCGCGGATCGGGCGGGGTCGCCTGCGGGACGGATTGCGGAATCGGTTGCGGCAGAACGGGTGAGGCCGCCTGCGACGTCAGCGCTGATGTGTCAGGCTGGATTACGGATTGCGGCACGGCCGGCTGCTGCATCGGCGCATGTGCTTGCGCCGGCAGCGGGACTTGCACTGGCTGCGGCGCCGGCTGCGGGTTGAAGGGATTCGGCTTCGCCGGCTGCGGCAATGCGGCGTGCGGCTGGTGGTCGTCTGTACTCATGACTCCACCATACATCGTGAAACCTTTCATTCCCATCGGATACGTTCGGCCGCGCGATTCGTAACGGACCGTACTCGTAGAGCCACCCCGAGTACGCTCCGTCAATTATTCCCAACCGAACGTACTCGTGGAAACGCTCCGAGTACGGTCCGTTGAGAGAAACATGACCGAACGTACCCAAAACGAACCGACCGAGTACGGTCGGTCATGTTTCTCGTAACGGACCGTACTCGTAGAACCACCCCGAGTACGCTCCGTCAAAAAAACACAACCGAACGTACCCAAACCGACCATCCCGAGTACGTTCCGTCAAATACTCCCAACCGAACGTACTCGTAGCAACGCCCCGAGTACGGTCCGTCGAGAGGAACATGACGAAACGTACTCCGACGAACTGCCCGAGTACGTTCCGTCAATTTCCCCCGACCGAACGGCAGCGCCGCGCACCGACTGTCAGCGGTTCTTGAAGAACGCGAACAGCTGTCGTTCCTTCACCATCGCGGCGCCCGCGCCGGCACCCACCAACACACCGGCCAAGGTCGCCACGCCGATCCGGGCCATCGCCACCCATACGGCAACGCTGTCGGCCGGCGGGAACATCCACGGCACGGCGACGGCGAGCGCGCAGCCGCACAGCAACACGGCGCAGCACGTCCAGGCCGCCGCTTCGACCAGCATCTGCGCGACCAGCGCCGGCTTGGGCACGCCGCAATGCAGCGCGGACGCCAGTTCCAACCGCCTCATCATCACCGACGCGAGGCCCAATGCCAGGCCGGCCGCCAGCATGACCAGCGGCGCGAACCGGGTCATGCGCGCGTCGAACATGCTACGGGAGTCGAGCGAGACGCCCATCGACACGTTGAGCTGCGTGACGGACGGCTGCCGTTGGGAGTCGGCGCGTATGGTGCCCCGGACCACGGTCAGCATCAGCGATTCGATGTCGTCGGGGACCGGCCACGCGCGAACCCAGCACTGGTCGAAGGCCGCGGAAGGCGCCGCCGGAGCCAGCGCACTGTAGGAGAATCCGCTTTGCCGTCCGTCGTCAGGATAGTCGAACACGCCGCTCACCCACACGTCCCCGCCACCGACCAGCGCGGCGTCGGCACCACGAGACACGCCCATGGACCGCGCAGCCTCGCGCGACAGCAGCACGCCGCCGTCGTCCGCCGGCGCAGGCCGTACGGTGAAGGAATTACCGGAAAGGAACAGCGACTCCGCACCCCGACTGATGTCGGTGAGCGGCACGCCGGTGGACGGCAACACGGAGAACGTGAGCTTGCGGTCGGTCAGCCGCAGTGCCCCTGCCGCCTGCACACCGCGCGTGCCGGCGAGCGCGTCGCAGGCGGCCGCGTCGACATGGCCGCTCGCCTCGAGCACATACGTGGAGCCGCCTGCGCGGACGTAGCGTTCAACCTGGCCGGACAGCGTGCGCATGGTCGCGAGGTCGGCCGCGCAGGCGAGGGCAAGCAGCAGCGTCAGCAGCGCGGCAAGCAACGCGGTGCGGCTTGCGCCGGTGGCGAGGTTGCGTCCGGCTTCCGACAGGACGCCGCGCAACCGCATGCATCCGGGCGGGGAGACGAAACCCGGCTTGGGTGAGCCGCCGTCAGTGACATCATCCAAGAGGCGGTCGCCTGCAACCATGTCGCCGTCATGGTCGTTTTCGATGTCGCCGTCGCCATCGCGGCCGCCGTCAGTGTGATGCCATGTGGTCTGCGTCGTCATCGCCGGTCACCGTTCCTTTCGCCATCGCCGACCGCCGCGCCGACAACGTAGTCCGCAGCACTGTCCTGCATTGCACCGGCTGGCGCTGCGCTGTCCGCCGCGGCATCCGCATCCTGAAAGTCCCGCAGGTCGATCACGTCCGTGCAGGCTTCGCGCGTGTTCCGGTCGTGGGTCGCCACGACCACGATCGCGCCGGACAGCGAGAGCGCACGCAGCCGTTCATTCACCGTGACCGCCGTGCGCAGGTCCAGCTGCGCGGTCGGCTCGTCGACCAGCAGCAGCCCCGCGTGCGAGGCGACGCCGCGTGCCAGCATGAGCCGTTGCGCCTCGCCGCCGGACAGGTCGCGGAACGGCTTGGCGGCCACCTTGCGTAGGCCGAACACGTCAATCAGCTTCATGGCGTGGGCCGTGGCGTCCTGCCGCGACTCGCCGCGGGCGATGAACGGCAACGCCACATGGTCGACGGCGGCGCGTCGCGCCACTCCATGCGGATTCTGCATGATCCAGCCCACACGGCCGCACCGGTCGCGCCGCACCTCGCCTTCCGTGGGCGTGACCCATCCGGCGATGATCGACAGCAGCGTCGACTTGCCTGAGCCGGATGGTCCCACGAGCGCGTAGACATGCCGGGGATGCAGGTCGACGGTGACGTGGCGGAACAGGAAGTCCTGCCTCGCCGGGTCGAACGTGTGGCCCACGTCGTGCAAGGTCACGCTGGCTTCCATAATCGTCCCCTTCCCCGTTGCCGAATCACCGCGATGCCGACGCGTTTGCGGCGCAGGACGCCGAGCTGCGCGGCGGCACGTCGACGGAGCGGAACGTGGAGCCGTCGCGCGTGCTGACCATGCTGCGGCCGAGCTGCGAGGCGACGATGGTGACGCCTCGCGGCTTGCCGGCGACGGTCACGCAGGCGGTCGTGTCGGTCACGTCGTACAGGGCGGACGGCGGCACCGACATGGTGCTCACCGGTTTGGTCAGACGCCATGGGTACGTGACCGTCACGGTGGTGGCGTCGGATGCGGGCGCAGCGGTCTGGGTGCCGGATGCGGCTGCTCCATTCGCCTGACTGTGCTGTGCGCCCGTGGCGGATGCTTCGGCGAATTCGGCGCTTGCAGGGATCGCCGCGAGCGCCTTCGCGTCGGTGATCTGCTTGGCGCCGTTCGCGACAGGGAATTGGACGCCTGCGATGGTCATGATCCGGTCGCCTGCGGCGGCGTTGGCGTCCGGCTGGATGGCGGCGGCGGTGACGACCGGTTTGGTGGAGAACAGCTCCTGACCGGGGGTCACGGTCTGTCCTACGCGTGCGAGGCATTGCGATGACGTTGCCGATGCCGCCGGCAGCCAGACGATCGCCGCGGGGTCGATGGTCCAGCCGGCGGCGGCTGTCAGTTCGGGTGCGTTGACGGTGTGGGCGAGCGCATTGTAGGCGGCGATGGTGTCCCACGTGACGGCATTGCCTTGCGGCGCCTGGTAGCCGAGCCGGCGCAGCTCGGTGTTCAACGCGGCCACGTCGTCGCCGCGCGTGTTGGGGGTCAGGGTTCTGAACGGCGGCACGGTGGTCGCGAGCGCAATCTTCGGCATCAGGTCGATGCTGATCGGGGCCGTGCCGGAATTGATCGCGCTGCCCGGCGTGCATGAGAGTGAGGTGATGGTGCCGGAGACCGGCGAGGTGATGGTCTGGGATGCGGATGAGGTGACGCGCAGGGTCACATCGCGTTCGTCATCGAACGAGGAGACCGGGACGGATACGGTTTTCGGCTGCGTGGAGGACACCATCGTCCCCGGCACCGGCGGCCTTGCCAGCAGGAATCCGCCTACCGCACCGACCGCCAGCAGCATGGCGGCAAGTAGGACTCCCACGGATTTCGCGACACGCGGCCGGGCGGCCGAGTCCGCTTCCCCACTGCGGTTTCGAGAGGATTTCGCGCGTCTACGCAACGGCGCTATTGTCCCCGGCATGCCGTTCCCCCGGCTCAATTTGCCCCCCCGGATACTGAAGCGACTACGTTGTTTCTTGTCCGCCATGACTACTCCCCGCTGAATTGATACGTTTTACTGTACCACGGGACGATGATAGACTAAGCGCACAGGTACAGGGCTGTACGGTACCTCGCAAGAGCGGCGAGAGCGGAAGCACAGAACGATACGGCGTCTTAGACGTCTGCGCCGGATGATCGTCAACGTCCGGCATCGTTCACGGTAAGCAGCAGAACAATGATGTAAGGAGCACCCATGTCATCAATCGGTCATCCATGGCGGCGGATGTTGTGCACACTGCTGTGCGGTGCCGTCGTGACGCTTGCCGCGTCATGCGGCACCGCCGCCTCCACGAACAGTGACAGCCAGAAGAAGCACGTCACATGGGCGCAGCAGATCAAGCAGGACGCCAAAAAGGCCAAGACCAGCCTCGGCAAAGGCATTCTCAAGGACGGCGACATCACTGCGGCCGAATTCTCCGAATTCACCTCCGCCTATGACGCGTGTCTCAAGAAGCACAACATGACCGTGTCGTTCGACTCCAAAGGCGAAAGCTACACCGACCTGGGCAACACGCTGACCAAGGAGGAGGGCGACGCCATCATCGATCAGTGCCGCACGCAAACGGACTATATGCTCATCGTGCCCACCTACCAGCAGATGCAGTGGAACCCGGATAATCGGGATGGCGTCGAGATGGTCGTCGAATGCCTGAAGAAGCACAAGCTGGTCGACCAGTCGCTCACCCGTCAGGATTACATCGACATCATCACCGATGAGAGCCGCAACGCCAAGGAATTCGGCAAGTACGAGGACCCGTCGAACGCCTCGTACGACCAGCAGAAGGCCGCGCAATACACCGCATGCCAGACGCATGAGAGCTGAGGCGCGTTTCACGCGATACCGTGTTTTTCTGCGACCTACAGCCGCGGGGTCGCTCCCCCAGTCAGCCTACGGCTGCCAGCCCCCTCCACCGAGGAGGCCGAGCGGCGCCAGTCGCGTAGCGGGATATTCCATCGCCGGCTTCACGGTTGAGCACATCGAAACCAGCAGAACTCTCGCCACGCGACCGGCATTTCTCGGCCCCCTCGGTGGAGGGGGCTGGCACGGCCGCAGGCCGTGACTGGGGGAGCGTCCCTCGATTGTCACGCTTGACCTGCATCATCCGATTTCGGAGGAAGCCAAGAACAAGGCCGTCAGCCTTTGTGGACGATGGGCTTCCACTGGGCTTTGGAGAAGATCGCCTGGAATGAGATCGGCACGTAGCTGAGCATGTAGATCGGGAAACTGAGCACGTAGGCGAACAGCTCTTTATTGGTGGCGCCGATGTGGTCGCGTTCGGCCACGACCGTGATCGCGGCGATCACCATCATCGTCAGCACGGTCGTCACGATGCCGGACAGCCATCCTGACACGGAAGTCAGCTGGCTCGGCCACGTCACGAAACCGAACGCGGCGAACAGCAGACCCAACGCGATCCTGATCATGCCGAGTAGCGTGAACGGACACAGCAGCAGCGTGAAGTCCACGGACGAGAAGTCACGCTCGCGCACCGCACGCTTGACGAGCGCCATGCCGTAATACCGGAACACCTGCAGGAACCCCTTGCTCCAGCGCAGCCGCTGCCGCCAGCTCTGCCGGAACGTGACCGGCTGCTCGTCGTACAGCACCGCCGTGCCGCAGTAGCCGATGCGGTCGCCGTGCAGAATCGAGTCCATGGTGAACTCCAGATCCTCGGTGAGCAGATGGAACTTCCAGCCCTTGTTGCGTTTCATCACCTCGCGCGAGAACATGAAGCCGGTGCCGCCCACATGGCAGCTGGAGCCGAGGATCATGCGCGAGTTGTTGAGGAACCGCGACTCGCGGATGAACCACAGCGCCGAACCGGACGACACCCAGTTGTCGGCGAGGTTCACCGAATTGCGGTAGCTGGTCAGGATGCGGAAGCCGGACTGGAACGCCTTGTTCATCTCCTCGACGTAATGCGGGTCGAGCTTGTTGTCCGCGTCGAACACGAAATAGGCGTCGTAGTCGTCGGCCACGCCCGTGTCGATCATGTGGCCGAGCAGGTACGTGAGTGCATACCCCTTGCCGATCTGCTCGAGGTTGTGCCGTTCGACCACATGGCAGCCGAGGTCGCGGGCGACTTTCGCGGTGTCGTCGGTGCAATTGTCGGCGACGAGCCAGATGTCGATGAGCCGGCTCGGGTAGGTCTGCGAGTGCAGGCAGTGGATGAGGTTGCCGATGACGTCCTGCTCATTGCGGGCGGAGATGAGCACGGCGTACCGTTTGTCCATCGGCGCGTCCGGGAAGCGCACCGGCTTGGAGAACAGCGACATGATGATGTAGAACGCCTGGTAGACGACGCTCGCGCCGCCGAGGATCATCATGGCGATGTCGAGGATTGTGAGCAGTACCATCAGCGCCACCTGCTTCTCGGGTTGTCGGGTGCCGGCTTGCGGGGTGCCGGCTTGCTGTCGTCGGCGGTCGCGGAGTCGGTCGTCGGCTTGGCGGCGGCCGTCTCGCGAGCGGTTTCGCCGTCCGCCGCGGACGTTGTCTTATGTGCAGACGTCGTCTCATCTGCGGACATCGTCCGGCCGTCCGGTTCCGGCTCGTCGGCGACGCCGCTCAGGTGAGCGGTACCGGCGCTGCCATGGCCGTCGTGACGATGCCGGCGTGCGGCGAGCGCGGACGACTTCGCGTTGCGGGAGAGCACGTCCTTGGGGATGGCGACCGTGGTCGACTCCTCGATGTCGATGCCGTTCGGCTCGTCGATCTCGTAGATCTCGTCGCGCAGCTGCCGCAGCTCGTCGCTGATCGGCACGTAACGGCTCGCACCCTTGACCGTGCGCGGCATGTGGTCGCTCACCGGCTTGATGACATGCTCGCTGAACGCCTCGGCGCTCTCGACCACCTTCGACTTCTTCACCGGCACCGGGTCGCTCATCAGCGGCGACTCCACCAGCTCGTAGCGCTTCGTGTACACCTTGAAGATGGCCTGCAGGCTGGCGGTCACCGGCAGCGCGAGGAATGCGCCGAGCGCGCCGAACACGGCGCCCATGACCAGCACCGCAAGGAAGGCGATGCACGGGTTCAGGTCCATGGTCCGCTGCGAGATCTTCGGCGAGAGGATCAGGTTCTCGACCTGCTGGTAGACGATGATGAACACGAGCACGCCGGCCGCATACCAGATGCCGTTCGACCCCCACGCGAACAGGACGGGCAGCGCGCCGCCGATGTACGTGCCGACCGTGGGGATGAACTGCGAGACGATGCCGCAGAACAGCGCGAGCGGCAGCACGTACGGCACGTGGATGATCTCCAGGAAGATGCCGGTGCACAGCGCGTTGATGGCGGCGAGGATCGACCGGGAGAACAGGAATCCGGAGATCTGCTCCTGGGCGACCGTCCAGCCGAGCAGGAAGCGACGCTGCGTGTTCGGGCCGAGCCACTGGCACAGGCTGCGTCGCATCTTCGGGCCCGCCGCGGAGATGTAGTAGGTGACCATCATGACGGTGAGCAGGTCGAGCAGGAAGTTGAACACGCCCATCGTGGTGGTCAGCGCCTGGTTCGCGAGTCCCGCGCCCGAGGTCTGCAGGTACTTCATGAGTTCGGAGCCGAGGCTTTCGATGCGCGGCATGTCGACCGAGAAGTTCTCCTTGACGGCCTCGACGATCTGCGTGTACAGCGTCGGCAGGCCGCTGACCATGGAGATCAGCTGCTGCACGAACATGTTGCCGAACAGTGCGAGCAACGCGACGATGATGATCACCAGGCCGATCAGGCACACCGCGGAGGCGACGCCGCGCTTCCAGCCGTGGCGTACCAGCGAGAGCACCAGCGGTTCGACGGCGAGCGCGATGAACATGGAGATGACGACGTCCAGCACGATCGTGGAGACCTTGCCCCACGACTGCCACACGAAGTACGCTCCGTACACCGCGATCACCGCATACAGCAGCGCGCGTCCCCACCAGTCCGGCGGGCGCCGGGGGTCGCCCTTCGCGGGGAACACCGACGCCAGATCAAGTTTGCGATCATCCGTTTCGCTCATGATTCCCCATTGTAACCAGCCTTGTGGCCACGGTACCGGGAGCGCCGGGCCGGATGCCGGCGCGAGGGTGCAGCGCATGGGCCGGCGCGAAGGTGGGCCGCGTCCGCCGCACCGGACGCACCCCGCAGCGGCAGGCGCGCACCAGCGCACAGCCGGCGTGCTGCCGCGTGTACGCCCAGCCACTTATTCTGTAGATATGCTCAACGTTTCGATAATCATCCCCGCATGGAATGAAGAGGAGCGCATCGCCGACTGCCTGATGAACGCGACGCGCCAGACCGTAGCACCACACGAGGTGATCGTCGTCGACAACAAGTCGACCGACCGCACCTGCGAGATCGTCGAGCAGTTCCAGCGCGAGCACCCCGAGGCCCCCGTCACGCTGCTGCACCAGAACGACGAGCAGGGTCTCATCCCCACGCGCAACTTCGGCCTGAACGCGGCGACCGGCGACGTGCTGGGCCGTGTGGACGCCGACTGCATGCTCAAGCCCGACTGGGTGGAGATCGTCGCCGGCATCTTCACCGAGGACCCGCAGGCCATGGGCGCCACCGGACCGGTCGTCTACTATGACATGCCCGGCAAGAAGGCCGGCCTGACCGGCGACGACTGGATCCGCCGCCACACGTACCGCGCCGACGACGACCAGGTGCTGCTGTTCGGCTCGAACATGGCGGTGCGCGCCACCGCATGGCATGCGATCGCCGGCGAGGTGTGCCGCGACAAGGAGGACGTGATGCACGAGGACATCGACGTCTCGCTGCACCTGCTCAGCCACGGGTTCAAGACCGTGTATTCGCAGCGCATGATCTGCGGCATCTCGGCCCGGCGCATGGACACGTCGTTCAAGTCGTTCCACCGGTACATGCAGCGGTTCAAGAACACGTTCGACGCGCATCCGGACCATTGGCGGGAGCATCACACCGAGCGGCGGTTGTACGCAATGTACCCATGGCTGCACGCGCTGTACCCGGTGTATCAGAAGTATCTGGCCGCCAAGGACGTGAACCCGGCCGAGCAGATCTGGTTCAGCGAGCAGATCAAGCTGGCGAAGAAGGATTTCGCGAGTCTGTGACGCGCGCGATGCCGTGACGGCTAGGCGTGGCGCAAAACCCGGTATGAACGACTGCGGGCCGGAACCCTACCAGATGGGGTTCCGGCCCGCAGTCGTTCATACCGGTCTGTTACCGTCGCATCCCGACGATCACATCAGCGAGGTGTAGATGGCGAGGATGTCCTCCTCGGTGGGCTTGCGCGGGTTGCCCGGCGTGCACACGTCGCGGAAGGCGTCGTGCGCGAGCGGGGCGAGGTCGGCCTCGGTGGCGCCGACTTCGCTGATCTTGGTCGGGTTGCCGAGGTCCACGGTCAGCTTGTGGACGGCCTGCACGGCCTCCTCGCGCACCTTCTCGAGGTCGCCGGTGTAGGCGTCCTCGACGCCGAACGCGTCGGCGATGTCACGGTACTTCTCGCCCGTGTAGTCCTTGTTGTACTCCATGACCGGGGCCAGCAGGATGCCGTTGGCGACGCCGTGCGCCACGCCCAGACGGCCGCCCAGCGGGTGGGCCATGCCGTGCACCAGACCGAGGCCGACGTTGGAGTAGGCCATGCCGGTGATGTAGCTGGCGTAGGCCATCTGCTCGCCGGCGGGGATGTCGCCGTCGGCGGACTTGGCGAGGTTCTTGGCGATCATGCGGATGGTCTGCATGCTCAGGCAGTCGGACAGCGCCCAGGCGCCCGGAGTGATGTAGCCTTCGATCGCGTGGGTGAGCGCGTCGAGACCGGTGGCGACCTTGAGGCCGCGCGGCATGGTGTCGGTCAGGTCGGGGTCGACGAAGGCGACGATCGGGATGTCGTGCGGGTCGACGGCCACGAACTTGCGCTTGTTCGGCGTATCGGTGATGACGTAGTTGATGGTGGTCTCGGAGGCGGTGCCGGCGGTGGTGGGCACGCCGAAGATCGGCACGGACGGGTTCTTCGTGTCGGCCACGCCCTCAAGGCTCAGCACGTCGGAGAACTCAGGGTTCGCGGTGATGATGCCGATGCCCTTGCAGGTGTCCTGCGGGGAGCCGCCGCCCAGGCCGATGAGGAAGTCGGCGCCGGCCTCGGCGAACTTCTTGACGCCGTCCTGGATGCACTCGACCGGCGGGTTCGGCTTGACGTTGTCGAAGACCTCGTACGGCATGCCGGCCTCGTCGAGCACGTCGGTGACCTTCTTGACGGTTCCCGTCTTCAGCAGGATCGGATCGGTGACGATGAACGCCTTGGTGAAGCCGTGGGACTTGGCGACGGTCGGAATCTCCTTGATGGCGCCGCGGCCGAAATACGCGGTCTGGTTGAAGATCATGCGATAGACCATATATATGCTCCTTTGCCTTGTCATTGTTGGGGTTTGCATCGCTTGGCTCGTTCCAAATGACACAATCAATGACACATTTTCTTGTTGTCGGTTCCAGTATAGCGCCGTGCGCGTACCTATCCCAGCATTTGCCATTGTGTGACGTAGCTCACATTTTTCGAGTGTGATGTATCTCACACTTTTCAAATCCGTTCGTCGGAAGGCGGTTTTTCGCGTTTTCCTCGTTGTACCGGGGTTTTCCGGGTTTTGCTCTCCTCGATATAGGGATAGTGACGCACGGGAAAGGCCCGTGAGTAGGTAGACAGAAAGGTTCTGACATGTCTGATGCTGTTTCCGCCGTGGTGTACCCCGGCAAGCTGACCCTCACTGCTGAGCAGTTCGAGCAGATCTTCGGATGGCGTTTCTCATCCAACAACCGTGTGGAGGCCACCAGCCCCGTTGTGGAGTGGGAGAACGGAGAGGCCACGCAGAAGAAGAAGCTTTTCGATGGGGCACCCGCGTATGAGGCTCGCGGCTTGGAAGCGTCCGCGTTGGATCCGACCACCGGTGAATACGAGCGACAGGTGCTGAGCGTCAAGGTGCGGGTGCGTCAGCCGATGACAATCCCCCGGCGTACCGACTTCGTGCCTGAAGGGAACGTCACGGTGACGTTCTCGGTCTACAAGGGCTATTTGAACTGCACGGTGTTGGTGGATGGCCTCGTTCCGGCCCAGAGGCCGCAGGGCAAGTGATGAGGCAAGGGAGGGGGCTGGCTGAGGCTGGCCCCTTCTCGTAGGGGAAAGGCTATGAAAATGGTCGAGTATGTTGCTTTGCCGTTCGATGTGAACAAGATCTACCCGCTGGCCGTCTGCCTCAAAGGCACTGGCGTTTCGGTGTCCGAGTTCGTTGAATGGGCCGATCGGAAGGGGATTGTTTCTCGTTCCTATCAGGCCGATGGCTCGTACATCGAGCGGACGGTTTCCGAGGATGCGTTTCAGGGGCTGTTCGAACCGGTGGGGGTATTGAACGCCGTGGAGCAATTGAAGGAGGAGCGCGGAGCGCGACTGGAAGATGTGGAGATCGAGGAATGACGCTGTTTCTGGTCGGGTTCGTGTGCGGTGCGATAGCCGCGTTGGTCGGTGTCGTTGTGGAAAGGAAGTGCCATGGGAAAACCAAGGCAGGACGGAAAGGAAGCCGTCAAGTTCTGGGTGGACTCGTCCCTGAAGGACGAGCTGTATCGGGACATAGGCCGGGGGCGTCGGTTCGAGACGCTGACGGAGTTGATGATCTGGCTGGTCGAGGGGTACGTGAACGGCCAGGAGGAGCAAGAAGCCCCTCAGCGCCGGGAACGGATGCCTCAGGGGAACCCGAACGGGTTGGAGTCGGTGATGCTCGATTCACCAGAGCTGGTTTCGAGCAGTGGAGAAAGGCCTACCGGGCAAGTACTGCGCAAGCCCCGGCGTCGCATGAGCTTCGGAGAGGAGAACGGCAATGAGTATCGGTGAGTGGCTGACGCACCCGCGTTGGTCCGATGCGTCGTGGTGGACGACGTGGGTCACGGTGCCTGTCCCGGGTTGGGTGCTGGGCCTGATAGCGCTTCTTGTTCTGGCCGTCGTTGTATGGGCTTGCATGGCCGAGTCTGAGAAGACCAAAAGGCTTGAGAAGGAGAACGAGAAGTATTGGGCCGATCGCGAGCGGCTTGAGGCTGAGGGGCGGGAGAAACCCTTCGGCTTGTGAGTCGGCTGGACACCTACGAGACTACGGCACTGCTGGTGGTGCTGTACGTATCCCCGCGCGTAGGTGGAGCGACCCGCTGTGTCGGTTCGCGCGTATTGGGGGAATGAGTTGGAAGGGGCCGGGTCATCGACGCCGGGGCTGTGCTGGTCTTTCGGGATTGGGCTGGTGTCGGGCCGACGTCCGGCCTTCGTCCTTGGAAAGGAGAACGACGGGATGTATGAGATTGACGGGGTGCTGTACTTGTCAGCGGCAAGCTTCGCGAGGCTTCTAGGCCGGGATCCGTCGCGGGTGAAGCAACTGCGGGTCGCGGGGCGTTTCGATGGCTGGTGCATCAAGCGCGGCGGTCGGTGGCTGTACCGGCTGGATGAGGCTCAGGCCTTTGCCCGGGAACGTGGGAAGTGACTACATGGATCCGGGTGGAAGTTGCCACGGAGCCGCCGCCGTGCGGCGGCTGGCCTGAAAGGCCTTGCTACGTGGCAACTTCATACACAAATGCTGAAAACCCTTGTGGGAGTAGGCCTCGCGGGGCATTGGAACTTCATACACATTTGCCCTGAACTTCATACACATTTGCTCAACTTCATACACAAAGAGGCCTCGATATAGGACTGGGCAACACAAGAAAAGCCCCTCGGAGATTGGGTCTCCGAGGGGCAACCAAACAAGAAAGGTTTGACATGAAGAAGTATATCCGGCAGGACGATGGATCAATCGTTGTGAAGCGCGTGGAAGGTCGCGGTAGGGGCAATACGGCATTCCCGGTGCCGTGGGATAGCCCGGAAGATGATTTCGATGATGCGGAGTCCTTGGGCTGGCGCTGGCTATATGCCGAGGGATGCCGTAGCGTATGCGACAAAGCGATGTTTCGTCCATCTGCATCTCAGGCCGCGATCTCGATGCAGAAGGATCTGGATGGCAAGGAAAATCCTCGCTATTTGGGCCGTCAGTGTCAGTCGTTCTTTCTGACTGTCCCGGTATGGACGCTGGGAGGGGCGGATGAGGCATACCCCGAGGATGATGAGCGTCGGTATACAAAGGCTGTTTCAAGGCTGAAGGCCATTCTCGATAGGGGCAAGGATTGGGAATGGGAACTCCAGATCGAGCTTGGGTCGAACGCTGAAGATGGGAAAGCCCCCTATGCTCATGCACAGATGGTTGTATACACGCCACGGATAGACGGCTCCAAGTTCCTGAAGTACTTTCCGTATGACATCTATTGTCGCAAGGTGTCGAAGAAGGAAGCCGCGGATCTGTATTGCCGCAAGGAGACTACACGAGTCGCTGGCCCGTACATGTCGGACGGGTTTGTGATGGGAGGCAAGCAAGGGCAGAGGGAAGACCTCGTGGCTCGTGATGAGGCACGGGAAAAGGCTTTCGAAGGCACGGATCCGGATGAGCTGATAGCTCAAGATCTGTCGCTGACCACCTACGCAAGGGACTTGGATCGGGCATTTGCCGCTGGCATGAAGCATCGGGCATGGAAAAGCGGTATGAGGGACGTGGACATTCTATGCCTAGTGGGGAAGTCGGGTGTGGGAAAGACGTTGTATGCTGGCTGTCTCGCAAAGCGTCGGGGACGGCCATACTTTGAAGCGCAGGGTGAGCATCCGTTCGATGACTATCTCGGTCAGGACACGGTCGTGTGGGATGATTTCGGTCGTGGCTGGGTACCGCCGCTGGGAGATGTTTCAAGATGGTACAACGGGCGACCGGGGACGAAACTCAGCGCGAGGTATCACGACAAATATGCCCTTTTCTCGTTGTTGATCGTTTCGTCCAATGCTCCTATGCGGGATTGGTATTCGGAAGAGGATCTGGCCCATGATGGGGATCGTGTTTTGGAGCGTCGAGTCTCGACGGTGGAAGTGATGCTGGATGACGACTTCGATACGGTGAGGTTCAAGCAGGTTTCGGGGCCGGTCTGGCCTGACCTACCGAAGGCGGAAAGCGTGCTGGGTATGATGCAGGAGCTGGGCTGTTCCGAAAAGCGGCTGGCCGAGCAGGTAGCGAAGCGGGATAGGCAGGTAGCGGATCTGCAAGCGAAACGAGCGAAGGCACAG
The DNA here is from genome assembly GCF_009193355.1 of Bifidobacterium leontopitheci. GTDB lineage: Bacteria > Actinomycetota > Actinomycetes > Actinomycetales > Bifidobacteriaceae > Bifidobacterium > Bifidobacterium leontopitheci. The sequence goes on along the minus strand of NZ_WBVT01000010.1, from coordinate 52,316 downwards.
GCTGATGGAGATTGGGATGAAGTGTGATGCCCGCTCGTAGCGGCTCCGATGTGCTGAGTGCGTTCGGTTTCTGCCTCGCCGGGTGTCGAGGTGCGGGATGCGCCCTCGGGCCGAGGAAAGGAACGAACGGACAAATGAGGTGGCCTTTGCCGGAGTCCTTGTTTGTCCGTTCGTTCCGTCGGCCCGTTTCGGGTGCGTCCGTGGCCTCGGCTGATCCGGGTGTGGCAGGGGCCGGGGTGCTGGTGTGTGGGGGCCGCAGACGAGCGGGGTTGAGGAACGCTGAAATCGAACTATCAACCAAGACCAAGCAGGTGCTTGATGCTGGTGAAGGGTCGGAACGCTGAGAAGCGATTCCGGCCTTTTTCGATACCCCGTACAGACATGAGCTGAAACCGGCTCTCAGGCTCAGGTGGTCTTCCTCCGGATGCGGCTCGTACTTTGCCTTGGCTTGAGACCATCTGCGAGTCTGCGTAGCTCCTTCGCTGTGTCTTTGGGCTGGACCGGTTCGGTGATGCGGATCGGCTGGGGTTTCGGTTTGCGCTGGTCTATCCATTGGGCCGCTATCCTGTCTTTGTTCGGTTCACCGTGGTAGAGCAGTGCGTCATCGACAAGCTCGATGGCTTCGCGTCGTTTCGCTTTCGTCGTCTGGGTATAGCGATCGGTCACGCTTGGCCGGGCATGTCCCAGTAGGTCTTGACGCACGGCAAAGTCGATGCCTTCCATCTCCAAAATCGATGCGAAGATGTGTCGATTGTCGTGCTGTCTCCATCGGTACGGGGTATAGCCTCCTTTGCTCCATTGGGTCTTGTCGAGCGGGTCAGCGGGATTCAATTCGCTGTTGTAGAAGGCTCGCTGGATGATGTTCCATTGCTCCCCCGTATAGCTGGGCTTGAGCGGGGTTCCTCGTTGGGTATGGAAAACGAGGTCGTTCGGGTCTGGATGCGCCGGGCGTATGGCACGTAGTGCATCCTCCACACGTCGGGGAATGTGAATCGTTCGCTGTGACGAGTCGGTCTTGCCGTAGGGCTGTTCTCGACGCTTCCCCCCTACCTCGATGACGGTACCCTCGACACGGATTGATTCGTGCGTGGCCCGCAGATCAACGCACCCCCATCTCAAGCCGCATACCTCACCACGTCTCAAGCCGCATACAAGCTCGATGAGAAAGAACGCATACCAACGTCGGTGGTAGGTATTGTTCGGGTCGCTGAGCCAGTAGAGCAGGTGTCCCGCATGACGGATCCAGTCCTCCACGTATCGCTCTTGGGAATCGCGTATCTTCGGCTTGCTTTCGACCCTGAGATACTGCGCGGGGTTCTTCCCCCTTGGCAACCATCCCATACGCTCGGCATAGCCCCAGATGCCCTGAATGAACCTCGCTATGCTGGGGTGGCCGTCCACGATGGCCTGTAGCTCCTCCGTCGTGTACTCCGCAATGGGCTTGTCTGGACGGTCTGCGTTGGGCCGTAGATGGTTGTCGATCTCGCGCCGGTAGATGTCGCGGCTGGAGTCCGCGATGTTCTTCAGATCCTTCTCGTCCCACCAACCATCAATAGCCTCGGATAGACGGTGCTTCCGGCTACGTACCGGTCGGGGGGTTTCGAGCCGTCGCTGGACGTTCCGTTGTAGGGCAAGGATAGCGGCCTGCCGCGCGGCGTCCTTCTCGATCTGCGGGGCGTCATCCGATGGACGAGGGGCGAACCCTGTGATGAAGCGACGCTGGCCGTTCATGTCGTAGTAGTACCGCACTGCCTTGTACACGGGTCGGTTGTTGTTCGTCGTCTCGATGATGCAGTCGTGCCCCGCGAGGCCATCCTTCTTTCGCATGGTTTGAGCGTACCACAATGACACAATCAATGACACAAAAAAGTTGCGCTTTTGCGCAACGTCAAGAAGAAGAAATGGCTATTTTTCAACGATTCAGTACATGGGATGCAAAATCATGCGATACACCATAATGGCTCTCCTTTGAAACGGTACACGGGAACTCAATCCCCGCTTCGTTGCTGTACGGCTCTTATCTTACCGCGTATGCTGGGAGAACGCTGGGAATGGCATCGCAATCATCTAGGCGTGTCGCCGATGCGGGACGGACCGTCATGACATGCCGCACACCATCATCCGCCTCACCACCCCGTCGTTGTCACAACGTGCACCTACCCGCTGTGACGTATCAGCGAAACCCCAATGATTGCAAGCTATCAGCGCTTGCTGTCACAGCGGGTAGGTGCACGTTGTGACAACAATGAGCCATGGAGGCAGCGCACATCGACCGAACGAGGCTGACCGGACGAGGCTGACCGGACGAGGCTGACCGGACGAGGCTGACCGGACGAGGCTGACCGGACGAGGCTGACCGGACGAGGCTGACTGGCACGACGTCATCAGGCGCCCCTACTCCCCCGTTGCAATGTGAGCGCCGTCCAGATGCCGCGGACAGCGAGCAGCGTCAGCCAGGCGGCGAACAGCAGCGAGCCAGCTCGCGGCGAGATCAGGCCTGCGATCATCGTGCCGAGCGGAGCGGTCACCACCGCGCCACAGCCGACGATCAGTCCGCTGCGCAGGTGCACGATGCCGCGCTTCCAGTTGGCAACGGTGCCGGATATCGCTCCGGGGAACATGACCAGCAGCGACGTGCCGCGGGCCATGAGGTCGCTCGCACCAAACCCGAACGAGAGCGCCGGCATCATGATGGCGCCGCCGCCGATGCCGAGCACACCTGCCAGCGAGCCGACCACCACGCCGAGCAGCACCAGCAGCGCGCCAGACCAGACGTGTAATACCAGATGACCGTCGCGCAGCGGCGTGTAGACGATCTGCTGCACGATGACGAACACCAGGAACGCCACCCATATCCATCGCAGCGCGATCTCCGGCAGCTTGCTGAGCAGCAGGCTGCCGAGCTGACTGCCGCCGATGACGCCGACGGCCAGCAGCGCCGCGGCAAGCCAGTTCACGTTGCCTTCGGTCGCGTATGACACCACGCCGGAGATCGACGTGGGCACGATGGCGGCAAGCGAGGTCGCCGCCGCGTGACGCTGGCTCAAGCCCAGCCAGACCAGCGCAGGGACGATGATCGTGCCGCCGCCGATGCCGAACAGTCCGGACAGGACGCCGCAAGCCAGACCGGTCGCCAGCAGCACCGCAAACTCACGCAGGGAGAACCGCTTGCCGCCGCCATGTCCCGTCGCCGCGTCGTCTACGGCCGGCGTGCCGGCTACGGTCGACGTGCCGTCTGCGGACATCCCATCGCCGCCGGGAGTCGTGTCACCCGCGGATGTCAAGGTCGTCTGTTCATGTTGCTTGGTTGCCATGGGCCCCTACTGTAGTCCGCACGCAGCCGCACCGCCCCCGCCATATCATCTGCCTTATGTCACGCGGGCCGCCCGGGCCACGTGACACACCACCCGCAAACCCACGTATTCCAAGGATTGCGGGAACCGCATCACCCGGGTCGGGCGGTCCGCGTGACACAAGCAAGGCACTGTGCGACGCTTCGCGGCGCGCTGCCTCACCGGCACGTGAAAGCCACGAAGCGTTGAAACCACGAAATCCGAGCACGAAAACCACGAAACCCCGCAAGTCTTGCGACCTGCGGGGTTTCCTTTGGTGGCTCCGAGCGGCATCGATCCGCTGACCTAGCGATTTATCCGAGCTTTTTGTTAACAGTTGTATGTAGATGCAAGTAGATGTACAAACGGCCGTCTTCCGGCGCCTATCCGCCTTCCGGTGATGTATTGGGGTGTAGTTGACTGTATCTAAATGTGGTGAGTTTATGGTTAGTGTGCGGATAGTCGGCTACAGCAACCCGTCGAGCCGTTGCTGGAGGAGCCGCGCGGAATCCGCCGTGCTCCGGCTGCGCTGCATGTACACGTCTTGGGTCATGCTCGGCTTGCTGTGCCCGAGGTAGTCGGCTATCTGCCGCGCGCTCAGGCCTGCGTCGTCCAGCATCGTCGCCACGCACTTGCGTAGCGAGTGGGACGTGACGCCCGGGAACCCGAGAGCGTCCCGCCGTTCCCTCAGCGCGCGCTCCACGTTGTTGGGGTCCACCACGCCGCCGTCCGCGTTGACGAACACCAGACCCAGATCACTCGGCAACCCCAGCGCCCGGCGCTCACGCAGCACGGCCATAACCGAGTCCGGTACCGTGATAGACCTTCTGCTTGCGTGAGTCTTGGGGAACCGCTGCAACACCGCGCCCTTGCCCTTCAGGTACTTGGCCTGCTGTACGGCATGGATCATGTTCTTCTCGAAGTCGATTGCATCCCACGTAATGCCCAATTGCTCGCCCATGCGCATACCGGTGCCGGCCATCATGCGGAACACGTCGGCGTACCCGCTCGCCTTCATGTGTTCGTCCTGGCATACGGCGTGGAGGAACCCGCCCAGCCGTTCCGGTGGTATGGGCGTGCTGCCTGGCCTGCCCGGCTTCTCTATCCGTTCGACCTCGCGCACCGGGTTGCGGTCTAGTGCGCCGTTGCGCACGGCCATGGCCATCATGCCGGATAGGACGCTCCGGCAGTTCTTTGCGGCGCCGTGCCCGTGGTCCTTGGCGACGCGGGTTATGAAGTCGTTCAGCCGTTGCGTGCTGCCGGCCTCGCGGATCGACAGGTCACCCAGCCCGGGTTTGATGTGCGCGTCTATGGCGACCTGGTACGTCTGGACGGTTCCGGGCGCGCGTCGCGCCTTCTTTTCCTCGATGAACAGGTCCGCAAGCCGTCTCATGCGCGTGTTCGGGCTTATCGACGCGCTTGCCGCGTCGTCCAGCTGCCCGAATGCGGCTTGCACCGCCAATCGCGCCTTGATCCTGCTCTTGCGCCATCGCGTGACCTGACCAAGTGTGCCGTTTGCCCTCCGATAGTTCGCCTTGGCGCGGTACATGCCGCGTTCGTCCGGCTGCTCGGTCACGCTGATGTTGCCGAGCGCGCCCAATGGGAGGCGTGGCCGTGCCATGGCTAGCCCCGCTTGCGGCCGGCCGCCACCGGCATGAGGAACAACGCCTTACGCGCAGCCGTCAACCACTTTCTAGCCGTGGATGGCGCGACCCCATTCAGTTCGGCCATCATCGCGCCGACGTCCTCGCCGGCGTGCCGTTCCTCCATAGCGTCGTACTGCCTTCCGACCTTGGCTAGAAACGCCTGGTCTGTGACGCGACCGTTCGGCAACGGCTTCAAGGGGTCTTCGTCAATAGCATTCCCGAGCACAAGGGCACGATTCAAGGCCACCGCGTTGCCTATCTCGCGCTTCGTATACGCGGCGCCTATGGCGGACACCGGCAGCGCGCGAAGCTGCGCCCCTGTGGTCTCCCTTCCATTCTGGAATGGCGAGATCACGGCGGACACGTACGCCTCTCGCGTCCCGTCGCCCTTGAACTGGAGACGCAGCACGAACTCGTCACCGGTATCCCGGTTGCGCAACCTCACCCAGCGGTGGCCCATAGCCCAACGCGCGCGCAACGACCTGGGGAACGACTGCGCGCCGTCTCTCGCCACGTCGTCGTCGGTCAGGTCCTCGTACGCGATCCGCGAACCGACCACGCGCTCCAAGGCGGCCTGTTCGTCGGTCGGCAGACCGTTCTCTAGCTCTTCCCATGGGGCCGGTAGGAAATCTTGATATCTCATGACATCCAATTATAAGACACGCCAACTAGATGCAACAATTTGCATTTTGCTCTATCTGAAGTTATGTTGTTTTACATCAGTATACAAATTGACATAGCTGGAGGTAATTGGATGCATCAGAAGACGGAGACGCTGCTGACCGTGGCGGATATCGCCAAACGCTACGGCAAATCGGTCAACGGCGTCTATCACATGACCTGCTACCGGCCCGGATCGCTGCCGCCCAGCATCAAGGTGGGCCGCGCCCTCCGCTGGAGGCCCGAAGACGTCGAGGCCTGGGAGAAATCACAGCACGCCGCCGACGACAGCGAGGAGGTGGAGCAATGAGCGCCGCATCGCTGTACCCGCCGCTCCCCGACCAGACCGTGGCAGCCCGGACCGTCAACGGCACACGCGGGATCACGGTAAGCAACCCCGAATTCCCCAACCGCCCGTTGCACGCGACGCGCAGCAGGGACGGCCGACACGTGGCGCTCGCCATGGGCGACGACCTGATCACCGCCACCGCGATCCGGCTCGACCCGCCCGCCATCCGCGCGCTGCGCCGCCTGCTCGAAGGCCTCGACCCCGAGACCGGGACCGTCATCGAAGACAAGGACGCCGACCATGAGACGCACTGACCCGCCAACCACGCCGAAACACAGCCCGGAACCGCCCGAGAACGCGCGTATGGCGCTCTCAGGCATCCTCTACCATGTCGCCGCCGTAATCCTGCTGACGGCGCTTCTGCCGCTCTCGGGCGGCGTGTTCCCTCCCGCGCTGCTGCTCGCCGGCACGGCCGCGACGCTCGAACTCATAGCCGGCAGACTGGAGCGGGAACAATGAACGCCATCCCCGCCGTCGAGACCACCATGGAACAGGTCACGGCCGCCCGGCAGCTGCCACGCCGCGCCACCGAGAACGTCGTCGCCGCCGTGCTCGGCCTGCCTCTCTCGACGCTGCGCACCTGGCGGCGCATGGGGCACGGGCCCGACCATGAGAGCCGACCGGACGGCACGCCCGTCTATGAACGCCGCTGCGTCATCGCATGGTGCCGCCGCCACCTCAAGGAGACCACGCTGCAGGACGCCGCCACTGCGGACTCCCCTGCCGTCCTGACCCGTGAGACGCCGGGCGGAGAGTGGCCGCAGGGCACGCGACACCTGTACGCGAACAAGTACACGGCCGCCTACAACGCCGGACTGGCCAAGGCGTTGGCGAAGGCCGCGACCGAAAGAAGGGGGTGAAGGCCATGACGCTCGCCATAGACGCAGGCGCGTACACCAGGCACATGGCCGACCGGATCATGAACGACACGCGACGATACGAGGAGCAGGCGTCACGCCGCCCCATGTTCACGCCCGCCCTGTCGGTGGCGAAACACCGGCCAAGGTTCCTCGACATGCCACTCATACCCGTGGGCATGATCACGCTGATAGCCGGACGCGCAGGCGTGTCAAAAAGCACGTTCAGCCTCTACAAGGCCGCACAGGCCACGCGCGGCACCCTCGCCGGCGACTGGAACGGCAACCCCGTGCATGTCGCCATCAGCTGCATCGAGGACAGCAAGAGCATGGTCCGCATGAGGCTGGAGGCGGCCGGCGCCGACCTCAACCGCGTCATGTTCCTCGACATCTCGTCAGGCACGGAAGGCACCCTTGGCGGCATCCGCATACCTGACGACCTGCACGACATCGAGACCGCCCTGGACGAATCCGACGTGCGCCTCTGGATCATCGACCCCATCACGTCCGCCATGGACGGCGACACCAACAAGAGGGACGACGTGCGCCGCTGCCTCGACCCGCTGGCGGCGCTCGCCGACCGCATGAACATCGCCGTCGTCGGCATCCTGCACTTCAACAAGGGCGCCGGCTACGCGTCCGACAAGATCAGCGGCTCCCATGCGTTCCGCGACGTGATCCGCTCGAGTATCCAGATCGCCAAGGACGACGACAACGGCGACTGCGTGCTCACCCTGGACAAGAGCAGCTACACGACCGCGCAGGGCGACTCGTACAGTTACGGGCTCATGGGCGTGGACGTGGCCGACGACGACGGCAACGTGTTCAGCGTGCCCAAGGTCACCGGCCTCATGCCCACGAAACGCAGCGTCAACGAGGTCATCAACCGCACGCAGACACCGCCGCCGTCCGAACCGAAGGAACGCGGCGAAGCCCTCGAATGGCTCACCGGCTACCTCGAAGAGCACGGGGCGACGCCGTTCCGGCAGATCGCCGACATGGCCGACGAACGCGGGTACACCGTCAAGCAGCTGCAGCGTCTGCGCGAACGGCACCCCGGACTCATAGCCTCGACCCCCGACCCCGAGCACACGGGACGCGGACGCGGCTACCTGTGGAGCCTGACCAGCACGGACGGAAGGGGGTAGTGAACATGCGCCCCGCAGCCCGAAACCGCGACCATGCGAAAACGTTGGAATTCCAACGATATCAAGCACCCGCCGACCGGCGATTACTACCCCGTTCCGGCACCCTGTGGGGTAGTGAACAACGTTGCAATTCCAACGGTTTAAGCCACCTTGGATTACTACCCCCCTGAGCATTCCCCCGCGCGCGCACGCGCGCGCGTGAATACGCGCCGCGGGGTAGTAATCCGAACCCGCGAAAACGTTGCAATACCAACGTTTTTCACTACCCCGGATTACTACCCCACCCAAAACGGCCGATAGCCTGAAAACCCAGTAATACCAACGGTTTAACCGTTACAAGAAAAACCATGGAGACAGCACCATGAACACTCCCCCCATAATCCACCTGGCAGCGCCCCGCACGCACGCCACCCTATGCGGTCTGCCCGTCACACGGCGACAGCACGCCACACGCCACGACCTCGCCGGCGCATGGGTGTCATGCCCGCTGTGCGAAGCCGCCAGCATCCTCTCCGACAGCAGGCTCGGCACCTGGACGCAACCCGACCTTCAGGAGGCCGCATCATGACCACCACCGTCACCACCACGGCAGCAACGACAGCCGGCACGCGGCCGGCGCTCGCGGACGGACGCCCATGGCCCGACCTGCTGCCACCACCGCCACGCCTGCAACTATCGCACACGCCCGGCTGGAGGTTCGAGACATTCGACATGCACGACCCGTCCCTCGTCGTGTTCGACAGCGAGTCCGACGCGTTCGGCCTCTCGTTCTCCCTGGACGTGTTCAGCGACGGGACGCTCTCGAACGGGCTATCCCCGGACGGCTGCGAAATGTACGCGGACATGACGCCGGACGAACTGGCCGACCTCGCCAACGAGACCGACCGTCTGCAAACCTGGCTGGACGACTGCGCGGAAGCGCTCGATTGGACGCGCCGCCACATCAAGGAGATCATCGGCACATGCTTGTGAGGATACCCGCCGCATACCGGCACCGCACAGAAAGGAAAAACAACCATGACAAGACGACGAAGGCACGGCACACGCTCGCCCGCATCCCTCGAAGCCCGATACCTGACGGAACTCGGCAACGGAGCGCAACGCGACGACATGCTCCAAGCACTATGCCGGATCGCCGACGAACTGAAGCGCCGCAACGACCTGACCCAACCACCAACCAAGGAGGAACACCGATGAGAACCATGAAACAGACCGCCGACAGCGGGATCCTGAACCCGTTCCAAGTGGACCCGGCGAACAACCCGACGCCGCGCGACCGGTTCGTCTACGAGGCCATGGCCCGCGCCGTGGACGCGCTCGAACGCATCGCGGACGCGCTCGAAGCACAGAACGGAGGCCAATCGTGAGCGACGAACAGAACCAGACCACGGACGCGCAGACCACGCCACCATCCCCGCCTTCCGAGACGGAAAGCCCGCAGGAGAACGAACGGATCGCCAAGCTCAGCCGTGAGGCGGCGAACTACCGGCGACAGCTGCGCGAAGCGCAGGCCGAACGCGACAGCCTCAAAGAGGCCGTGTCCATCATGCGCCGCGACGGCATCGCCGCCGCGTTGGCCGGCCTCAACCACAACGGCCTCACCAGTGAGGCCGCTCGCGACGTCGCCGCCGCCCTGACCGACGAACAGCTCGCCGAACTGTACCCGACCGGCAGCCCGGACGCCGACGCCGTGGCGGCGCTCGCCGCCGAACAGCTCAAGGCACACCCCTACATGTCCCGCGCCGGATCGCCCTTGGTCAGGTCACGCGCCCGGCCCACTGGCGGCACGGACCCGACCGCCCGCCCGCGCGGTTTCGACGCGGCGCTCGCCGACAGGTTCGGCAGCCTGTAGGATAGGGGGTACAGGCCGCACGCATCCCCGTGGGAGCGTAGGCCGGACTCTTCCGGGCGCTGGACGCCCTGGGCATTGATCCCCGTGGGATCGCCGACAAACGCAATTCATTCGTTTCAGGCGATCCCATAGTCATATCCGGTGGGATCGCGGAAAGGCCAAGACCATGGCAATCATCACCACAGACGACAACAAGGGCCTGTATTCCGACTCGAGCATGTTCCCCGTCGAAGACGTGCTCTCCGACGCGCTCGTGCTCACCCAGAGCACCAAGGGGCCCACCATCGAGGGCGACGAACCCGTCATGCACATCCCGTTCGTCGCCGACAACCCCGAGGCCAAGGTGTACGCGGAAGGCGACACGATCGACGACACGCCGCCGACCGTGAGCGAACTGACCGTGTACACGAAGAAGCTCGCCCTGCTCACCGTCCTATCGAACGAATCCACGAACTACAGCGGCGTGGAAACCCTCATGTCGGACTCGCTCAAGCGCGGCATCGTCAAGAAGGCCGACCAGATGTTCCTCACGAACACCGCCAAGGAGGCGGCCGGCAGCATCGAGGGCGGCCTGTACTCGCCGCCCCACGGCGAACCGGCCGGCCTCGTGAACACGCCCGGCATCGTTGACGGCGGCGCGATCACCTCAAGCATCAACCCGCTTCTGGAGACGCTCGGCACGCTAGGCGACAACGGTGCGACCCCCACCGCCATCATCATGGGATACGGCGCATGGGCCAAGCTGCTGCGCCTCGCCGACGCGAACGGCCGCCCCCTCATCGCCCAGGACATCGCCAACAGCCCGACCCCCGCACTGTACGGCATCCCCGTCGTGCTCAACGCCCAGGCGCCGAAGGATACACTGCTGATCATCGACAAGACCGAGGTGCTGTCCTCGTGCGGCACCGTCAAGCTCGCCACATCGCAGGACGTGTTCTTTGACCGCGACAGCCTCGCCGTGCGCGTGACCTTCCGGTTCGGGTTCGGGGTGCTGCACCCCAACCGCCTCGCCAAGCTCACCATCGGGACGAACGCCACAGGCACGGGCAAGTAGCCATGGGCACTGGCACCACCACGACCAGCGGGACGGATACAGGCGTCACGCGGGACACGTCCCCACGCCGCGTGTCGCCGCCCGACCCGCAACGGTTCGACATCCAGGAACAACAGCAATGCCCGTTCGACACGCTGCACTGCTACATATGGCAAGATGGAACGGTAACGATCCAGAAAGGCGGAGACCAGTCAAGAATCTGGCGGCTCAACAGCGACGAAGCGCAAACGCTCGCCGCCCTGCTAGCAGAGCCGGGGCCCGATACCCCTTTACGGGGGTGGGAGGGGACTCCCCGGCGTAGCCGGTAAGACCGCCGGATAGCACTTCCGGTCATACATACGCCTCAGACCCCTGTTTTCTCAACTGAGGCATTTTCCGTTAGGTTGATTGCGATAGCCCTTGTAGGCGGCGTTTACGCGGCCTACAAGGGCTATCTTCATTCGTGCGACAATCTCCAATTATAGCGTGCGCCACTGTTTTTTTACTGCGTTACAAAACGTGTTTAGCCTTGCAATATCAACACTTTCAAGTTGTTTTAGAGCCTGTTACGTTATAGTATTAGTGTATGAATCTCTGCGAACACTGCCGTAAGCCGCTGCCTGAGCCGCAAGGGCACGGCAGGCCTCGGCGCTACTGTTCCGACGCCTGCCGCATGGCCGCGCACCGGCTGCGCAAGGCAGTCGACTACCCGCTTGAAATGCGGCTTACCGTGCGCTGGTGCCGTTGGGCGAAGACCATGCGCGGCGGCAGCGCGACCAAACGGCCGATCATGGCTAACGGCTCCCCCGCCTCCACCTCCGACCCAACGACGTGGGATTGTCTGGGGAGCGTCGAGGCGTCCCGCGCTGGCGACGGAACCGGCTTCATGCTCGGTGACGGGTTCGCGTGCATCGACCTCGACCACTGCTATGACAATCGGCACCACCTGACGCCCTGGGCGAAAATGCTCATAGCCCCCGTCGCCGGCACTGCCTACATCGAGATCAGCCCGTCCGGCGACGGCCTGCACATCTGGGGGCGGATGGATGAACGCCCCGGCCTGAAGATCAGAAACGAACTTGGCATGAACATCGAGGCCTACAGCGTCGGCCGGTACATGACCGTCACCGGCAGACGCCACCCGTCCAGCGGCCGGCAGCTCCCTGATTTGGCGTTTCTTTGGAACGTCATCGAGCGACTCCGATAGCCGACCGGTTTATGTATCTAAATGTGGTGAGTTTATGGTGAGTCAACGGGTTTATGGTGAGTAAGTCAGGAGGGGAAAAACCACGAAACCCCGCAAGTCTTGCGACCTACGGGGTTTCCTTTGGTGGCTCCGAGCGGCATCGATCCGCTGACCTAGCGATTTTCAGTCGCTCGCTCTACCAACTGAGCTACAGAGCCAGTGAACACAAAAATCCAGCAAAAACCGAATCTTCACATTCAAGCGACCCCGGCCGGACTTGAACCGGTGACCTCCGCCGTGACAGGGCGGCGCTCTAACCAACTGAGCTACGGGGCCGTGTGCTTGTTTGAAGCAACGAATGAATATATTACAGGTTTCCAGCGGTTACGCAACTCGCGGCGTGTCGCCTGTGATTCCAACGATTTTGACCCACCACCATCAGAACGGCAGCACCGTGCGCAATGCCGTCAGACCGGCGAACGCAGCACTGAAATCGCTGTCCCCATAGTCCTTGTAGTGACAGTCGCCGTTCACGCAGTACGATCCGCTCCAGCTTTCCGGATGGTTCGCCACATAGATAACCGCAATCACCGCGATCACAATGGCAATCACCATGATGACCACGGCGATCGCACTGATGACGATGCCCGCGATGGCGAACGCCTTGCCCTGCTCACGGGTGCGGTTGATCTCACGCAGCGCGATGATAGAGAGAATCAGCCCCGCGGGAGCGAACACGAACGACAGCACGAACCCGATGATGGACATCGTGTTCCACTTGTTCACCGGCGCATAGTACGCCGGCTGCTGGTACTGGCCATACTGCGGATACCCGGCCGCCCCATAGCCGGCCGGACCGCCCGCATACGGAGCGGAGCCGTTGGCGCCGCCATAGCCGTAGGGCGGCACGTCACCCTGCTGGGGATACGGCCGCCCGCCGTATGGCGCACCCTGCCCCGAGCCGTCGGCCGCCCCATAGGACTGGGCCGCATAGTCCTGCGGGCCATACGGCGTCTGCCCCTGCGGCTGCGACTCCTGCGCTCCCCCATCGTCCGGCATGGGATTGAAATCGTTCGATGACATCATCGACCCCCTTGTGCGATTCGCTGACACGCCGCACGCATATCGGGCGGCGTGACGCGATGACAACTTCTACCGATACCATGGTATCCGCCGCGCCGTACCATGCCATCGCGCGCAACGCCGCAATACGACGCAGGCTCACGCGGCGGACCGGCGCATGCGGCACAATGGACGGCATACACAACGAACGCCGCCGCACCGTCCGGCGGGCGCGGCACACAGGAACCAGGGAGAAACGAGGAGACGATGTCACAGGAGTCAGACCAGCTGCACGAAACGGCACAGGACACGCCGACGCAGCCGGCGGAGAGCGCCGCCGCCCAAGCCGAAGAAACGACGCCGACGTTCACCCCGCGACCGGTCCTTTCGTTCGTGCGCCGCTCCGGCCGTCTCGACGCACGCCTGCAGCGCGCCTGGGACAACTTCGCCGACCACTATCTGCTGCGCCTTGACGAGCGCGAGGGCTCGCTCGACGTGGCCGACGGCTTCACGCTGGACGCCGATTTTGTTCGACGCACGTGGGGCAACGGCAATCCGCTCGTCATCGAAATCGGCTCCGGGCAGGGCGAGAACGTGGCGGCGGCAGCGGCGGCGCACCCCGACACGAACTTCCTTGCGCTGGAGGTGTACGATCCCGGCGTCGCGCACACGCTGCTGCTCGCCGGCAAGCACGAACTGGGCAATCTGCGCATCGCACAGGTGAACGCACCCGAGTTGTTCCTGCATTGCGCGCCGGGCGTGGCGGCCGAAGTGTGGACGTTCTTCCCTGATCCGTGGCCGAAGATGAAGCATCACAAGCGCCGCATCGTCCAACCGCAGCTCGCCGCGTCGATCCGCCGCACGCTTGTCGACGGCGGAGCGTGGCGCATCGCCACCGACATCGAGGATTACGCACTGCACGTGCATGAGGTGATGGACGGACTCGACGGCTGGCGCAACGCCGGCACGCTGACCGTCAGCCTGCCGACCGGTCACGTGGGCAAAGGCAACGCCGAGCTCGCCGCCGACATGCCGCATGCGGATTTCATGGAATCCGAGCGGTTTGACGGCCGCGTGCTCACCAATTTCGAGCGTAAGGGGCTCGAGGCGGGGCGCACGATCCACGATTTCACGTATGTGACATGCTGAGCCTCGCGACACGCCGATTTGCACATCAGTGACAACTCGCGTATTGTATATCAAGTTGTCACGCCCCCATCGTCTAACGGTTAGGACACCAGACTTTCAATCTGACAACGAGAGTTCGACTCTCTCTGGGGGTACTAATAAGAAAAGCCGGCCTTGGGGTCGGCTTTTTTCGTTACACCACGCCTCGAATATGGGGTTAAGGGGTTAAGGGTCAAAAACGTGGGTCTTATCCGCGTGTGTCGTCGGCACGGACGACCAATTTGAGCATCCGCCCCCGCTTTTCCACATGTCGGGTTCCTCGGGAAAGGGCGTCGCCAGCCTGTTCCGCGGCCGTTTGCCGCTAGAAGACAGCCGCTCTTAATCGAAAACGGACGCAAAACGGGCTTTCCGCGGCCGTTTCCCACTAGGAGACGACATGTCCTAGTCATAAAAGGCCGCCAGCCGGTCGATTTGCGTCCGTTTGCGACCAAGACCGGCCGGATTCTGGCCGCAAACGGACGCCGCCGCCTCCCGCAACTGCCGCTCCGCACCACGAGCAGCGGCATGGCATCCCATCCGAAATACGACAACGGGATGAAACCACCCCCAGGCTATTCTCCCGTGGCGGTTTCATCCCGTTTGCAGGCTTGCGGTCGCGGACTCGCTCGAAGGCTCACTCGCCGATCTTCTTGAGCACCCAGTCGACGATGTACGGCGCGACGTCCTGAATCTGGTCGATGGCGACCTGGAATTCGCGCGGGCCCCCATACCAAGGATCCACGAGGTCGATTTCGTCCTCGCGACCCGCCGCCGGCTTGGGCAGGTTCGGATCGAAGCTGCGGTACATGTGCACTTCCGTACGCTTCGCCGGCGGCAGCTGGCGCAGCAGCGCGCGCATGTGCGAGGCGGTCATAGGCAGGAACAGGTCGGTCTGCGCTATCTCGTCACGGGTGATGCGGTGCGCGAAGTGGTGCGCGGGAATCGCGTACCCGTCGGCCTTCAGCACGCGCACGGCGCGCGGATCGATCGGGTGGCTGTACTCCTCGTCGCTCACGCCGCTGGACATCACGAGGACCTGATCCTCGCCGACGCCACGCGACTCGAATTCGGCGCGCAGGATGATCTCCGCCATGGGCGAACGGCAGATGTTGCCGGTGCACACGGTCATCACCGTGTAGGGATGCTGCTGCGTCATGGTTGCCTTTCCGTAGGTTCTTGTGATTGGTTCTTGCGATTGATTCTTGTGCCCGATGACCTGCCGTGCCGGGCCTGGCCCGAACGTCGAACGGCCGGAGGCGGGCGGTGGCTGGGCATCCGCCCGCCTGTCGTCCGGCTCCGGCCGTCTCTCGCGTTCAGCCGATCTTGTGATAGGTGACGAAACGGTACCGCTTGATGGGACCGTCACTGTCACTCTTCGTGCGCATCCAATGACCAGGATCCGCGATCTCCCACAGTCCGGCGTCAACCAGCGCGTCCATGTCGGGCGCGTACGTATCGGCATCGACTTCGGCCTGTACCTTGGTGACGAACGCCTTGGTGGCGAACGGCATGGCCTCCTTGAAGATCTGCGCACCGCCAATCACCCAGATCTCGCTGCGGTCGAGACCGTCATCGGGAATGGCCTCCTGGCGGGCGATGTCGAGCGCGGCGTCAAGATCGGTGACCACGGTGGCGCCAAGCGCCACATACTGCGGATTATGCGAGATGACGATGTTGTCGCGGTTGGGCAGCGGACGGTACTTCACGTCCAGCGACTCCCAGGTCCGCCTTCCCATGATCACCGGGTGCGAGACGGTAAGCTCCTTGAAATGCTTCAGATCCTCCGACAGATGCCAGGGCATCCCGCCTTCGAATCCTATGGCGCCCGGTCGGCCTTCCTTGTCGTCGGCCTGCGCCCAGATGAGATTCACCGAAAACGTCTTGGGAAAGTCATCACCCCAATCATCGGCTTTCTCTTGCCCGGAAAACCCGGGCTCCGGTTCGTGATAGCCACTGCGGCTACTATCATGCTCCATTTCATTCACTCCTTGAATCGGACTGCGGTCAAGTGTATCGTCCGGTTCCGACCGTCACGCACGTTTTGGGGCGAAAGTCACACCGCCACCGGCGCCTTGATCGTCGGATGATGCCGGTAGTCCAGAATATGGAAGTCCTCATACCGGTAATCGAACAGAGAATCGGCCTTGTCGATCTCGATGCGCGGGTACGGGTACGGCTCGCGTCCCAGCTGCTCGAGCACCTGCTCGACGTGGTTGTCGTAGACATGGCAGTCGCCGCCGGTCCATACGAACTCGCCGGGCTGCAATCCTGTCTGCTGGGCCATCATCAGCGTGAGCAGCGAATACGAGGCGATGTTGAACGGCACGCCGAGGAACATGTCGCACGAACGCTGGTACAGCTGGCAGCTCAGACGCCCGTCCGCCACATAGAACTGGAACAGCGCGTGGCAGGGAGGCAACGCCATCTGCTCGACCTCGGCCGGATTCCATGCGGAGACGACCATGCGCCGCGAGTCGGGATGGTTGCGGATCAGGTCGAGCACGTTCGCGATCTGATCGATGGTGCGGTTAGGATCATCCGGGGTCGGCGCGGGCCAGCTGCGCCACTGCACGCCGTAGACCGGGCCGAGGTCGCCGTTCTCGTCGGCCCACTCGTCCCAGATGTGCACGTTGTGCTCCTGCAGCCAACGCACGTTGCTACTGCCCTTGAGGAACCACAGCAGCTCATAGGCAAGCCCCTTGAAGAACACGGTCTTCGTGGTGAGCAGCGGGAAGCTTTCGGACAGGTCGAAACGCATCTGCTGGCCGAACAGCGAAATCGTGCCGGTGCCGGTACGATCCGATTTCAGCGTGCCTTCGGTCATGATCCTGCGCACGAGGTCCTCGTACGGCATGGGGATGTCGGTCTTCGGGCGCGCCGGGATGCGGCGGCGGATGTCTGCAAGTTCTTCGGGTGTCAAAGCCATGCACCCAGTGTAACGTGCGATGCTCCGGGCGAACCATATGCGCCGGTTTTCGCACGGGCGGCGCAGTCCGCCGGCGTGTCGCGGGGCCGAGGCGACCGCGATGACCGGCGCGACGCGGTACCGACGGCGAAATTGGTCTACTGTAGACAGTGGGATTCCACGGCGCTCAACGGCACCGGTGGGTCACCGACCAACGACGACTATCGAGGGAGTGCATATGGGCAAGCGACTGTGGGTCGAGCGTAACAAGGATGGTTCGTGGGACGCGTTCAGCGAGGATGGCGCCCACATCAAGTTCGGCAAGGGCCGTGGCGTGTTCACGCCCGGCGACCTGATGAAGATCGCGCTGGCCGGCTGCGCGGCGCTGTCCAGCCAGTTCGCCGTCGAGCATGCGCTCGGTGACGGCAAGGGCGCGCGCATCGTGGTCGACGGCACGTATGACGCCGACGACGACGCCTACATCAACTTCAACGAGCAGGTCGTCGTCGACGCGCTGGACGCCGGTCTGAGCGACGCTGACGCCGACAAGCTCAAGGAGCGCGTCACACGGCACATCGACAAGGGCTGCACCGTCAAGCACACCTATGAGCAGGTGACGCCGGTGCGCATGGATGTGACGATCCGCCACTGATTCGCGGCTTACGAAGCGGGGGTGATGTCACAGCGGGTAGCTACCCGCTGTGACACCACCCCCGCTTTCGTCTGCATTCCAAGGATTTCGCCCATACGTCACAGCGGGTAGGTACCCGCTGTGACATGAAAGACGCGACAGCGCACGGCGCGGCGGCGAACCGCGGAGATACCGCGCGGCGGCCGGCGCTACTTGTGCTCGGGGTCGATGACCGCGTCAATCTGGTCGGCGACGTCCGGCGCGGCCGAAGCCACCGGCAGCTCCTCGACGCCGCCGATCTTCTCCAGCGGCTTCGGCTGCACGTCGGCGGGCGAACCGGGCACCGTGTCGAGCCGGGATTCGGCGGCCTCCACGTACTTGCGCGGCACCACGTAGACCGGTCCGACGGCGTGCTGGATCAGGCCCTGGCTGGTGGAGCCGAGCAGCAGGCCGGTGAAGCCGCCGCGGCCGCGGGAGCCGACGACGACGACATCGTGGTCGTAGCTGGCCTTGGTGAGCGTCTGCACGGCGTTGCCGGGCACGACCGTCTTCGTGATCTTCAGCGTGGGGTACGCCTCCTCGATCGGCTTGATGCGCACCTCAAGATCCTCCATGTAGGAGTCCATGACGGCCTTGTCGCCGTCGGCGCCCTGCACCTTCGGCACTGCGGAGATGACGTCGAGCTCGGCGCCCCACATATCGGCGAACTTGGCGGCGATGTCAAGCGCCTTGAGACCCCACTTCGACTCGTCCGAGCCGACCGCCACCTTGGTGATCGTGTTGTTGAGGTGCATGAGGTTGCCGTCGTCGTCGGTGTACGGCACCACGACGATCGGGCAGTATGCGTAGGCCGGCAGCGACGACGAGGTGGTGCCGAGCAGGCGCTCGGCGAGTCCGCCCTTGCCGCGGTTGCCGATGACGATGAGATTGTAGTTGCGGCTCAGTTCGACGAACACCGACGCCGGGTCGCCGGTGACGATCAGCGTGGTCGATTCGACGCCCTGTTCGTCGGCGATGGCCTTGGCCTTGGACAGGATCTCCTGGGCGTCGCTGTGCGCGGCGTTGTCGTCGCCCATGGCCGTATATGTGGCGTCGAACGACACCGCGGCGTAGCTGGGCAGCGAATATGCGCATACGATCTGCAGCGTCAGTCCTGCGTGCTTGGCGAAATTAGCGGCCCACCATGTGGCCTTGTAGCTCGCGTGCGAGCCATCAACCCCCACCAGAATGGCCTTCTCGTTGATCATGGCAACCTCCTTGCATGGTTCCCGATGCAGCGGCGCATCGGGTCGTACATTCAAGAATACCCCGGTTCGGCGGCAATGCATGGTCACGAATGCGGGTTTTTCTGTATGGCGGCGTAAGCCGTGTCACATTGGGCGGGCGCGAAACGGTGCGTCGCCATGCCAGACTGCGGACATGCACAGGCGACGTCGGCCATAACAGAAAACGCGCCGACCCCTTACGGAGCCGACGCGTCGCGTCTTGTTCACGGTATGTGCTGTGCGTCGCGCGCACAGGGGCCGACCGGTAACCGGCCGGCTGAATGACTGGCTATCAGTCGGAGAGGATGTGGTAGTACTCGAAGGACGACGAGTAGACCGGCACGATGGACACGCTCTTGCCGGGACGCGGCGCGTGGATCATCAGGCCGTTGCCCACGTAGATGCCCACATGGCCGGGCAGCCACATGAGGTCGCCGGGCTGCGGGTTGCTGACCCGGGTGCCGTGGGACTGCGCCCACGTACGCTGGTCGTTGTCGACGCGCGGCAGGCTGATGCCAAACTTCGCGTACACGAACTGCGTGAATCCGGAGCAGTCGAAACCGGCGGGCGTGGTGCCGCCGATCACGTACGGCACGCCCTGGAACTCGGCGGCGTACGAGACGACCGCGGAACCGCTGGCGGCGGCCGGAAGGTCAACGCCCTGCGACTGCGTGGTCGTCAGTGATGTTCTGCTGGACGAGCGAGACGCCGCCTGAGCCTCCGCAAGACGAGCCGCCTCCTGACGGGCCGCCTCCTCAGCGGCCTTGCGCTCCTCCTCCGCCTTCTTCGCCGCGGCCTCCGCATCACGCTCCGCCTGCGACTTCGTCTGCGGCACATCCAGGGAATCCACGCCACCCCACGACGCGCCGTCGCCATCGGTCGACACCGACTCCTTCAACACATCACGACGAGCCGTGTTCACCTTCGGGAACGAACGGGACGACGTGATCGTCACCCCCGAGGACGCAGCGGAACCAGCCGACGCGGCAGGAACCCCCACCACCGACAAACCGGCAGCCACCACACCAGCCACCAACACCGAAACAAAACTCTTTGATCTAATCATCGCATTCCACCGTACCATAAGGAACTTACCGCAGTATGCCGCGGTCCGCCACGAGCCGAACCGCCACGCGCGTCTGTGAACCATCTCACAGCCGTGCCGCCGTGCGTCCGTCGTCTGATATCGTGCGCGTCACACCCCACCGACTTGCGTCACTCCCCCACCGACCTGCGTCGTCCCCACTGTCGCGCGTCACACCGTCCGCGACAGTGCGTCACGCTGCCGCCCTTGCTCGGTGACGCACCGACGGAAACCGTTGCAAACATTGGGGTGAAACAAGAACGTCACGCTGCCCGGGCGAGCATCGTGACGTAAATGGACACCGAGATGCGCAGAACGGTGACGTATTGGGCAACCGCCGGTCAGATGATCGGACCGCCGCCCATGAAGTAGCCGCCGGACGTGACCGGGCGGATGGCGACGCCGCCATCGGGGGCGGAGTCCAGCATCACGCCGTTGCCGAGGTAGATGCCGACGTGGCCGGGGCTACGGCCGTCGTACTTGCCGAACACGAGATCGCCGTAGTTCAGGTCGGCGACGTCCATCTTGAGGTTGCTGCCGACTTCGGCGTAGAGGCTTTCCGGCCAGCTGGAGTTGGTGGAACGTCCCAGCGCATAGTCGACGACGCCGGAGCAGGTGAACGATGACGTGGACGGGTCGCCGGTCCACACGTAACCGGACACGCGGTATGCGGAACCCTGTACGGACAGCGCCTTCTTGACGAACGCGGCGACATCCGTGGGCGTGTCGGCCGACGCGGCCGGAGCCGTGGTCGTCAGTGATGTTCTGCTGGACGAGCGAGACGCCGCCTGAGCCTCCGCAAGACGAGCCGCCTCCTGACGGGCCGCCTCCTCAGCGGCCTTGCGCTCCTCCTCCGCCTTCTTCGCCGCGGCCTCCGCATCACGCTCCGCCTGCGACTTCGTCTGCGGCACATCCAGGGAATCCACGCCACCCCACGACGCGCCGTCGCCATCGGTCGACACCGACTCCTTCAACACATCACGACGAGCCGTGTTCACCTTCGGGAACGAACGGGACGACGTGATCGTCACCCCCGAGGACGCAGCGGAACCAGCCGACGCGGCAGGAACCCCCACCACCGACAAACCGGCAGCCACCACACCAGCCACCAACACCGAAACAAAACTCTTACGCATCATCAACAAGCAATGGTAACACAGGCGACATAGCCGAACCTGAGAAAATGCCATGAAAACGCCTGCGCCCCCTCCTCTTCAGAACAGCGATGCGCAGGCACACGAACGACGCGCCGCATAGGCCGGGCTCCCCCGGCGTGCGGCGGCAACGGCGAATCAGTAGTGGATGTAGCGGAAGTCGCTCACATTGGTGAACGTACGGTGGGCGATCTTGCCGTTCAGCGCGGCGCCGCACTCCGAAACGTACACGGAGCCGTCGGGGTTGATGCGCTCCACGATGGCGACGTGGCCGTACAGGGAGCTGGCGCCCTCCTGACCGGTGCGGAAGACCATGATGTCGCCGACGTGACGCGGCGTGTTGTCCACCCAATAGCCCATGGCGGCGGCGGAATCCGCCCACTGCGCGCCGTTGCCGAAGTACGAGCCGACCGGCAGGCCGAGCTGGTGACGACGGGTGTACGCCCACCACGTGCACTGGCTGAACGCGTACGCGAGGCCGCTGTCGCCGGTGGCGTGGTTCGGGTTGAAGTTCGCGGGCAGCTGGTCGCTGTCCTTGTCGACGAGCACGGCGACCTTCGGATTGTCGGCGAGGGAACGGGCGAGCTGGCTGACGTCGATGGTCGAGTTCTCGTCGTTGAGCTGCCACGAGCCGCTGTTCGACGACTGGGTTGCCGTCTGATTGTTTTCGGATGACGCCGCGGCGGTCGAATCGGACGTGGAGGACTGCGTGCCGTACGTGTCGGTCAGCGCGGTGCGCGACTCGGAACGGGAGACGGTGGAGCCCTGGATACGGGCCATCTGCGTGGTGGTCGTCGCGGGGTCCTGGGCGATGACGCCGGTGCCGCTGGCCTGCCGCATGTTGGCGGAGAACGCCAGCGCGGTGGCGGCGGTGCCCACCAGCGCCGCAAGGGACGCGGAGGACATCACGGCGGAACGACGCTGCGCGGCCTTCGCGGTCTGACGGATGGCGCGCCTCGTCAGCGGGGCGACTTCGTTCAGACGCGCGGCAAGCGCGGGATCGATGGCAAGCGCCACGGCATCGCCGTTGGCCGCCTGCACGGCGCGAACCACGCCTACGCTGTGGGATCCTCGTGAAGAGCGGAACAAATCCGCCAATCCGGTACGCTGAGCGGAACCTTTATTGGCTTTATGGGCCGCATGCTTCATAGATCCACTCCTTTTGATTGCGTACAAATCCAGTGCGGCGTATAACCATACACCACACTCACAATCCACCAGTCTACCTTAGGGCTAGGTCATCGGCAAAAACCGGCCGTTTCCCGGGTGTTCGCCTCCGCGCGCGCATCCGACACGCGCAGTCCAGCAACCGGGCGAAGCCACGCACCCGGCAACCGCACGAACTAGGCTGAAGGGCATGACAAACATCGTGAACATCCCCGAATCCCTGTTGCCCGAGGACGGACGCTTCGGCTCCGGCCCCAGCAAGATCCGCCCCGCGCAGGTCGAGGCGCTGGAACGCGGCGGCCGCACGCTGCTCGGCACATCGCATCGTCAGGCACCGGTCAAGGCGCTTGTAGCGTCAATCCGCGAAGGCCTCTCCTCGTTCTTCCGTCTTCCTGACGGCTATGAGATCGCGCTGGGCAACGGCGGCGCCAGCGCCTTCTGGGACATGGCGTGCGCGTCGCTGATCAGCCGCAAGGCGGCGTTCGGCACTTATGGGTCGTTCAGCACGAAGTTCTCCGCGTCGGCCGCAGGCGCGCCGTTCCTCGAGGAGCCCGTGCTCTTCAAGGGCGAGCCGGGAACCTACCGTCTCCCCGAACTCACCGAAGGCGTAGACGCCTATGCGTGGGCGCACAACGAGACCTCCACCGGCGTGTCGGCTCCGGTGCGACGCATACCCGGCAGCGAGGAGCAGGACGCGATCGTCCTGGTGGACGGCACGAGCGCCGCCGGCGCGCTGCCGGTCGACGTCTCGCAGACCGACGCCTATTATTTCTCGCCGCAGAAGGCGTTCGGCTCCGACGGCGGCCTGTGGCTCGCCGTGCTGTCGCCGCGCGCCATCGCCCGAGCCGAGGCGGTGGAGCACAGCGCGCGGCTTGAGGGGGCGCGCCGCTGGGTGCCGCCGTTCCTGTCGCTGACCTCGGCGCTGGCCAACGCGCGCAAGGATCAGACGCTCAACACGCCGTCCGTGGCGACGCTCGTCATGCTGGAGAACCAGGTGCGTTGGCTCAACGAGAACGGCGGCATGGACTGGGCGACGGCCCGCTGCGCCAAGTCGGCGTCCATCCTGTACGGCTGGGCGGAACGCAGCGACTACGCCAAGCCGTTCGTCACCGATTCGGACGCGCGCTCGCACTCGGTGGTCACCATCGACCTGGACGATGCGGTCAGCGCCCAGCAGGTCGTCGGCGCGCTGCGCGAGAACGGCATCGTCGACACCGCCGGATACCGCAAGCTGGGGCGCAACCAGCTGCGCGTCGGCGTGTTCCCGTCGGTGGAGCCCGCGGACGTGGAGGCGTTCACGCAGTGCGTCGACTACGTTGTGGAGCATCTGTGAACGCCCGGAGACGGTTCCGTCCGAGCACGCGGTACAGTAACTGATATGAAATTCGCGGCGATTCTGAACCCCGAGGTGCGCAAGCCGGCCCCCAAGCCGGTGCGCGTGGACCTGCGCAAGACGTTCCTGATCGGCGTGACGCTGTGGGTCGTCGCGCTGATCGTCTGCGCCATCCTGCTGGCATGCGGGATGCATGTGCTCAAGCTGACGATCATGTGCGCCTGCGGGGTGGTCATCGGCCTGATGATGCTCGTCTGGGAGCATTTCGACCGTTGGGACTACCGCCGTCTCGGCAAGTGAGATTCGCAGCCTGATGCGTATGCCGGGCGGCGAGTCCGGATGGTTGGGGGTGGATGTCTGTGGTCACGATAGGCCTGACGACGACCACCCCCAGTCAGCTACGCTGACAGCCCCCGACAGCGGGGGCGAGATATATGATCGGTCATGCTTCCCGGCAGCGGGGCGGGAAGCTGATCAGCTGACCGGGGCCGCGTCATCGCACGGCAGGCTGAACGTGAACGTGCACCCCTGACCGGGGGCGCTCCACACGGTCACGTCACCATGATGGGCAAGCGCCACATGCTTGACGATGGCCAAACCCAGGCCGATGCCGTCCTCGGTGCGTTCGCTTTGGTTGGTTCCACGGTAGAACCGCTCGAAAATACGCGGCAGCTCCTTCTTCGACACGCCTACGCCATGGTCGATGACGCGGACCATGGCGCGTCCCCCATCCGCCGAGCGCGACACCGATACGCCGACCGCACCGCCGCGCGGCGAATACAGGATCGCGTTCTCGACCAGTTTGCGCACGGCAAGACGAAGCTGGTCGTCCTCGCCGTGCACCATCACCGCCGCGTCGCCGCCGACACGCACGGTAACGCCGCAACGGTCCGCCAACGGTCCAAGACCATCGACGGCGGAAGTCACCTGATCATACAACGGGCAACGGTTCGCCGCGGAGGCGGTCACCGGCTCCTGCGCCTTGATGAGCATGAGCAGGTCGGAGACCATGCGGTTCAGCTTCGTGCAGGCGTGCCGCACCTTGCCGGCGTCATCACGGACCTGCGCCTCGCTCACGCCGGGCTGCTCGAGCGAATCGGCCAGCTGCTCCAACGCCTTCGTCGGCTGCAACAGCTGCTCGGAGACGTTGGAGATAAAGGAATCACGGATCTGCGCGAACCGGATCGACTCGCTGACGTCATCGATGAGCACGACGACAAGGTGACGGTCGATCCTGCCGACCGTCACCTTCAGCCAGTTCGGGCGTGACAGCGGACGGGAACCGGCACCCTCGACGTCGCGTCGCCCATCGTCCTCGCCGCCATGCGCCGCATCCCCATCCGGACGTGACGGCGGGACCGCAGCACCCGCCAGACTGCCGGACTTCACGCCGAACCCGGCGCCGGGCTCCCCCAGACCGGCGTACTGCTCGGGCGTATCGGTCATCAGGTCGAACGAACGCCGCGAACCGTCGGCCATGACCGCGCGCACCGCCTGCAGCACACGGTCATCGACGATCGCCTCGTCGCGCACCAAGCCAAGCCGGTAGGAGGCAGGGTTCGCACGCAGCACCTCGTCGTTGTCCCCCACGACGATCGAAGCGAGCGGCAGCATGGACAGCAGCACCTGCGTGCGGTCGTCAAGATCGTCGCCGTCATCGTCGTCGTCATGCGATTTCCTACGCATCGAAGCCAGCCGCGCAGACAACGTACGCACCAGCATGCTGCCGTTCCACATCCTGACGATCACCGGCTGAAGACGGTCGAACAGCAGAAATCCGACCCACACCAGCACCGCGAGCGCCAGCAGCAGGAACACCACGAAAATCCAGAGAGACGGTTCAGGCATGTCTTCCATTGTCTCACAGCCTGCCCGTAGCGCCGTGCGACATGCCGGCAGAGCGACAACAACGTGAATGGATGGTAAACGGGGCAATGAATTTTAAGCCAATTCCAAGCCGCGCCCCGCCGCGTTACTGGTCAAACCGCTGTAAGGAAGATTACACTAGAGTGAGGTTCCTTGATAGGGGTCCAACTACATAGCAGGAAAGGCTACAACAATGCGCGTAATTTTTGACGAGGAGCTCAAGGCTGTCGCTGACGACCTCGACCGCATGGTGCAGGACGTGCGCAAGGCCATCAACGGTGCTGGCGAGGCCCTGCTCAAGCAGGATGTCGAGGCGGCCCAGAGCGTGATCGACGGGGACATCGAGATCGACGCCCTCGAATCCAGCATCATCGACCAGTGCGTCCGTCTGCTGGCCAAGCAGAACCCGGTCGCCACCGACCTGCGCGTGGTCGTCTCCACGCTGCGTCTGGCCGCGACGTTCGAGCGTATGGGCGACCTGGCCAAGCACATCGCCGAGTCGGCCCGCCGGGCGTACCCGGAGTCCCCGCTGCCGGACGAGGCGAAGGAGCTGTTCGGCGAGATGTACCAGTTCCTCTCCAAGACCGCCGACCGTCTGGTCGCCATGCTGCAGGACCGCGACGCGAAGACCGCCGAGCAGATCATCCTCGACGACGACGTGCTCGACAACCTGCACCACAAGACCTTCGAGCTGGCGCTCTCTGACCAGTGGACCGGCACCCGCCAGCAGCTCATTGACGTGGTGCTGCTCGGCCGCTTCCTGGAGCGTCTCGGCGACCATGCCGTCTCCGCTTCCCGCCGCGTGGTCTACATCGTCTCCGGCTTCGACCCTTCCAAGGCGCCTACTCGCGACGAGGATGGCGCAGTCGAGTGACACCGATGCCGGACGTCCGCGCGTTTGACTGACGTTGCCGCCGGACGGTTTGGCGCACCAGTAACTCCGATATGTTTGGGGCCTTCCGTGACGATCTCACGGAAGGCCCCAAACATATCTTGTCACTTCTCAACGGAACGTACTCGTAGAGCTTTGTCCGGGTACGTTCCGTCATTTTTCCACAACGGACCGTACCCGTAGCACCCCGTTCGAGTACGGTCCGTTGAAATTTCCCGACCGACCGTACCCGTATCATCACGTCCGGGTACGGTCCGTTGACATTTCCCAACCGACCGTACCCGGACGACGGGGTACGGGTACGGTTCGTCAGCGATGACGACCGCGCGCGGCACAAGGCCGCCGACAAACCCACAGCACCGTCAAATCCCCAGCACCGACAAAAAACGGGGGACGTACATGACGTACGTCCCCCGAAAACAGCCGATGAAGGCTCAGATCACTTCTGGCCCTGGGCGGCGACGGCGGCGGCACCGGCGGCGGCGGCCTCCGGGTCCAGGTACTCGCCACGCGGCTTGACCGGCTTGAAATCGTCGTCCAGCTCGTAGAGCAGCGGGATGGCGGTCGGGATGTTGACCTTGGCGATCTCCTCTTCGGTCAGGTTGTCAAGCATCTTGACGATGGCGCGCAGGGAGTTGCCGTGAGCGGCGATCAGGACGGTCTTGCCGGCCTTGAGCTGCGGCTCGATGTCGGACTTGAAGTACGGCTCGACGCGCTTGACGACGTCGGCCAGGCACTCGGCTTCCGGAACCGGGTCGCCGGTGTAGCGCGGATCATGGTTCTGCGCGTACTGGTCGTCCGGATCGATCTCGGGCGGCGGGGTCGCGTAGGAGCGACGCCACAGCATGAACTTCTCGTCGCCGTACTCCTCGCGGATCTCGGTCTTGTTCTTGCCCTGCAGAGCGCCGTAGTGACGCTCGTTGAGACGCCAGCTACGCTCGACCGGAATCCACAGACGATCCGCGGCATCCAGCGCGAGGTTGGCGGTGTTGATGGCACGACGCAGCAGCGAGGTGAAGACGATGTCCGGAAGGACGTTCTTCTCCTTGAGCAGCTCGCCGCCGTGCTTGGCTTCCTCTTCACCCTTCTCGGTCAGCGGGACGTCGACCCAGCCGGTGAACTGGTTGGTTTTGTTCCATGCGCTCTGTCCGTGACGGAGCAGTACTAGTTTGTAAGTCATACCTCGCAGTTTAGCGCCCAGCACGGCCAAAATCGAGCATTTCCGCGCCGCGGGTTCCGGCAGATGGGACAACCGCCGGCGGAAGGCCGTCCTTACCCCGGTTTTCTCCCGCCAGAAACCTCGCGAATGGGAGAAAACCGGGGATGAGGCCACGCCGCGTCAGCAGGCTCACACCATCAGCGAAATCAGCAGCACCACGGCGAAATACGGCGGCTGGAAGCAGGCGTCGGACAGCGCCGTGCGGAACCGCTTGCCGGACTCCTCGTCGTCACGGCCGGCGGCGGCGAACACGCTGGAGATCATACGCCATGTCACGCCGAGCCCCGACAGCAGGAGCACGCCGCCCCACGGCAGCCACAGCATCATCACCAGCCATGCGGCGATCAGGTAGGCGACCACGCAGCACACGACGAGCAGCACACGCGCCGCACGCGGCCCCATGCGCACGGCGAGCGTCTTCTTGCCGTGCGCCGCGTCGTCACGCACGTCACGCAGGTTGTTCACCATGAGCAGCTGGCAGCACAGCAGGCCGGAGACGACCGCGCACAACGCGCCGAACAGGCTCGTCGTGCCGCACAGCGCGTACTGGGTGCCGAGCACCGCGGCAAGGCCGAAGAACAGGAACACCGCAAGCTCGCCGAAACCGGCGTATCCGTACGGATGCCGGCCACCCGTGTAGAACCAGGCGGCGAGCAGGCATGCCGCGCCGACCGCGAGCAGCCACCACGCCTGTGTGATCAGCACCACCGCCAGACCGCTGGCGCAGGCGAGCGCCGCGCAGACGATGGCGGCGGTCAGCACCTGACGGGGCGTGGCTAGGCCGGCGGCGACGAGACGCTGCGGCTTGCCGGTGACCTTCTCCTTGCCGCCGCGGCCGGCATCGGCGCCGCGCACGCCGTCGGCATAGTCGTTCGCGAAGTTGGCCGCCGCCTGCAGCAGCACGCCGACAGCCAGGCACAGCAGAACGACCAGCCAGAAACGGGACATCATCGTCTGCGCCTGCGCCTCGACCGCCGGGCACTGCGAGGTGTCGGTGCGCACCTTCGTGCAGTACAGGCCTCCGGAGATGACGGGGTACGCGCTGCAGGCGCCGACGATCACCGATGACACGGACAGCCACAACGTCTTCGGGCGGGCGCCCTGAATCCACTTGTTCACACTCATGGGTCTTCAGTGTAGTCGGGCGGGTGCCGACGAGCGCATATGCGAGCGGGCCCGCTCCCCCATGCAGGGGTCGGGCCCGCGATTCGTCCGGATGGACCTGATACGCCGGACAGGCCGGCGGAGGGTCAGCCGACGAGCGGCTTGACGAGCGGGAACGTGATGGTCTCGCGGATCGTCGCGCCGGTCAGCGCGATGAGCAGTCGGTCGATGCCCATGCCCATGCCGCCTGCCGGGGGCATGCCCACGCCGAGCGCCTCGAGGAAGTCCTCGTCGATGTCGCACGCCTCCTCGTCGCCGGCCATGGCGTCCTTGGCCTGGGCGACGAAGCGCTCGCGCTGCACGACCGGGTCGTTGAGCTCGGAGTAGCCGGTGGCCAGCTCGAAGCCGCGCACGTAGAGGTCCCACTTCTCCACGACGCCGGGCTTGGTGCGGTGGCCCTTGACCAGCGGGGAGGTCTCGACCGGGAAGTCGCGCACGAAGGTCGGCTCGTAGAGCTTGTCCTCGTAGAAGTGCTCCCACAGGTGCTCGACGAGCTTGCCGTGGTTCTCCACCTCGTCGCGCTCGACGCCCAGCTTGTCGGCGATCTCGCCCAGATGCTCGACGGAGGTGCCCGGGTTGTCGGGGCCGCCGTTGGGGATGATCTCCTCGCCGAGGGCTTCGGAGAGGGAGCCGTACATGCTCATGGTCTTCCATTCGCCGCCGAAGTCGTATTCGGTGCCGTCGAGCAGCGTGACCTTGTGCGAGCCGTAGACGTCCATGGCGGTCTTCTGCACGAGCTCCTTGACGAGCTGGCCGATGGTGTCGTACGTGCCGTATGCCTGGTACGCCTCGACCATGGTGAACTCGGGGGCGTGCGTGGCGTCGACGCCCTCGTTGCGGAAGTCGCGGTTGATCTCGAACACGCGCTCGATGCCGCCGACGAGGCAGCGCTTGAGGAACAGTTCCGGCGCGATGCGCAGGTAGAGGTCAAGGTCGAACGCGTTCATGTGCGTGGTGAACGGACGTGCCGCGGCGCCGCCGTGGATGGTCTGCAGCATCGGCGTCTCGACCTCGAGGAAGCCGTGGTCGTCGAACGTGCGGCGCAGCGAGGCGACGGCCTTGGAGCGGTTGCGCACCATGTTGCGCACTTTCTCGTCGGCGATCATGCCGATGTACGGCTTGCGGGTGCGGGTGTCGTCGTTGAGGTCCTTGTGCAGGGCCGGCAGCGGCTGGAGCGCCTTCGAGGCGATCGCCCATTCGGTGGCGAACACGGAGAGCTCGCCCGTCTTGGAGGCGATCACGCGGCCGCGCAGGTACAGGTGGTCGCCGAGGTCGACGAGCTGCTTGAACTTCTTGAGCGACTCGGCGCCGATCTCCTTCTTGGAGATCATGCCCTGCAGCTTGGTGCCGTCGCCGGCGGCCAGCTGCACGAAGCACAGGCCGCCGCCGTTGCGCAGGAACAGCACGCGGCCGGCCACGCCGACCACATCCTCGGTCTCCTGGCCGGGCTCGAGCTTGCCGTCGTACTTGGCGCGCACCTGCTCGATGGTGTCGGTCACGTCGAGGTGCACCGGATAGGGCTGCATGCCTTCCTTGAGCATGATGGCGCGCTTGGCGACGCGCATCTGCACCTGCTCGGGGTGCGCGAGCGGACCGAACTCCTTGTTGGACGGGTCCACGGTCTCCTCCAGCGTGGCGCCCTCGTTGATGCGCGCGCGGATGGCCTCGTCCTGCCGCAGCAGCATCTCGGCATGCTCGACCGTGGTCATCGCCGTGGGGGCGGACTGGGCCTCCTCCGCGGTGGTTTCGTTGAGAGATTGGGTGTCTTCTTGCGTCTGACTCATAGTCCTTCAGTGTACCGAGGTGCCGATACAGTCACGGGCGATAATAACGACACGCCGATAAACCTTATGCTTTCCAACGGTTTTCACCCCGTTAACCACCCTCGGTTTGCATTGCCGACGGAATCGTCGTAATATTTCCGTCGTTGCCAAAACGGGCTGTAGCGCAGCTTGGTAGCGCGCTTCGTTCGGGACGAAGAGGCCGCGGGTTCAAATCCCGCCAGCCCGACGCAATATAAAGGTATCGCTGGTTTCCAGCGGTACCTTTTTCTTTTTCTCGGCGCCGCACGCCTCACTCTCCTGGCATCCCCACTAACGAAACGTACCCGAACAACCTCTACGAGTACGTTCCGTCACGATTTATCGACGGACCGTACTCGGACACTTCCTACGAGTACGGTCCGTCAACCGCCCGCCAACGGAACGCACCCGAACGGCCCGTCACGAGTACGGTCCGTCAGCGAGAGGGCCTTACATGGTCGACACGGGCTGCTGTTAGGGTTAACAACCGGTACGGCGCCCGTCCGGGCGCACGTTCATGCAGAGAACAAGGGGAACCATGAAGAAAAGCCTGCTCGCCCTGGCGTCAGGGGCGTTCATCCTCGGCGCCGCCGAATTCGTGATGATGGGCATCCTGCCCGAAGCCGCGGCGGCGATGCACGTCAGCATCCCGACCGCCGGCCATTTCATCTCCGCATACGCGATCGGCGTGTGCGTGGGCACGCTGATCCTCGTGTTCGGCCGACGCATCCCGCCGAAAAAGCTCATCATCATCTTCATGGTCATCGCGTTCGCCGGCAACGCGCTGTCGGCCGCATCCGTCAGCGCGCCGATGCTGCTGGCCGCACGGTTCATCTCCGGACTGCCGCACGGCGCGTTCTTCGGCACGGCGACGCTCATCGCGAAGACGGTGGCCGACAAAGGCAAGGAGGCGCAGTCCGTCTCCGTCATGGTGACCGGCCAGACGGTCGCGAACATGCTGGGCGTGCCGGCCGGCACGCTGATGGCCGAGTTCATGTCGTGGCGGCTCGCGTTCATGGTGCTGAGCCTGTGGGCGGCGGCGACCGTGCTGCTGTCGCTCGCGTGGATCCCGCAGATCGCCCCGGTCAAGGACGTCGGCCTCGCCGGGCAGTTCCGTTTTCTGAAAAAGCCCGGTCCGTGGATGATCCTCGGCGCCGTGTTCACCGGCAACGCCGGCGTGTTCTGCTGGTGGAGCTACGTTTCGCCGTGGCTGCAGCATACCGGCGGATACTCGTCCGACATGGTGCCGTTCCTGATGATGCTGGCCGGCTTCGGCATGGTGGTCGGCGGCATCATCGGCGGCCGCATCACCGACAACTGGCGGCACGCCGGCACAGCCGCGCTCGGTCAGGCGATATCCGGCATCGGCCTGCTGATGGTGTTCCTGGTGCCCGGTTCGACCGTCAGCTGCGCGATCTTCACGTTCTGGATCGCGTTCGGCCTGTTCTTCATCTCCGCGCCGCAGCAGCTGCTGATGACCGAATCCGGCAAGGGCGGCGGCGAGCTGCTGGCCGGCGCCGCCGTACAGGTGGCGTTCAACTTCGGCAACGCGGTCGGCTCGGTCGTCGGCGGCACGATGCTGACGATGTCCGGCATGAACTATCATTTCACAGCGCTGGGCGGCCTGCCGCTGGCGGTCGCCGCCGTGCTGCTGCTCACGTTCTACTCACTGCGTCACGAGACCCACACGGATGCGCTGGAACGCATGCGCGAAGTCACGGTCTGACCTCGGTGTGTCACACGGTCCGGGCGGGCCACGTGACACACCCCGCAAAAACCGCAACATTCCAACCATTTCGAGCGACACGTCACACGGGCCGGGCGGACCGCGTGCCGCACTCCACGAAAACCGTCATATTCCGCCAGACTTGAGTCATGTGTTATATGGGCCGGGCGGACCGCGTGACGTGTCGGGAGACGTGCATGCCGCGTGTCACGGCCGCGGACGCCAGCCGGGCCGATGCGGCTAGACTGTCATAGTGGAACCGGCACGGTCTTACAGGCGGGAGATGGCATGGATACGGACGCATTGATGGCGAAGCTGATGGCGACGTTCGGCGACGGGGCCGACGCGGAACCGCTGACGGACGCAGAAACGGATCTCGACACGGCCGGCGACGACCAAGGTGCCGTTGCCGCCGGTGACGTCACAGCCGATAACGCCGCCACCGACACCATGGATGGCGACCAGAACGCGCAGACGTTCGACGTCGACAAGTTCCTCGCCGGACTCGACGCGATCTTCGACGCGCATCAGGCCGCCACCAAGGCCGGACCGTATCTGGAACAGGCCATGGTCGATGCCGAGAACGCCGGCGACGCCGCCGGACTGCTCACCGTGCTCAACGAGACCATGGGATTCTACCGATCGCAGGGCCGGCACAAGGAGAACCAGTGGATCGTGCAGCGCGCGCTGGAACTCGCCGCGCGCATGGGCATCGAGGGCACCGACGCCTGGACGACCACGCTCATCAACGCGGCGACCGCGATGCGCGCCGCGAAACAGTACGATCAGGCCGAAGACCTGTACCGTCAGGCCTTGGATTCCAGCGAGCGCACGCTCGAACCGACCGACAGGCGACTCGCCGCCCTGCACAACAACCTGTCGATGGTGTACAGCGAGACCGGACGGCAGCGACGCGCGGAAGACGAGCTGCGTACGGCCTTGCGGATCCTTGAGCAGTCCAGCCCGGACCCGGAGTCGGACCTCGACGTGGCGTCCACGCACACGAACCTGGCACTGGTGCTGCTGGACGAAGCCGGCGAGACCGCTGCCGCGCAGGGCGGCGGCACGGCTGCCTGCGGCCATGATGCTCCTGCGTCCGTCCAGCCGGCGGCGACGGACGACGACAAGCCCGGAGCCACGCAGACCGACGCCGACCGCGCAAGCCTCATCGACCAAGCCGACCGTCATGCGGCGAAGGCGCTGGAGATCTACCGCAACGGACATCTGGAGCACAGCGCGCATTACGCCTCGGCGCTGGCCGGCTACGCGCAGGTGCGGTTCCGCGCGGGCGACTACGCGCGCGCCGTGGCGCTGTACCGGCAGTCGCTGGCGGTGATCGCCGAATGCTACGGCACCGACACCGACTACTACCGCATCACCGAGCAGAACCTGCGCGAAGCGGAACGCCGGGCACGGGAGGCCGGCATCGACGTTGGCGAGACGAATGGCGGCGGTGTGCGTCTCCCTGGCGCGGCGGCATCCGGTATGACGGCATCGTCCAGCACGACGACGTCCGATATCACGACGTCCGATATCACGACGTCCGATATCACGACGTCCGGTATCACAGCGTCCGACACGGCAACATCGTCGTCCGAAACGGCGTCGCGGCCTGCCGCAACACCGCAGCCGGCAACACCGCAGCCGACAACGACGCAGCCAGCAACGACGTCGGGTGCAACGCCGGCAGCCGCAACGCAGCCGTCCGACGTTCCCCACACCCCCTCACATGTTTCACGGAATGTTTCACGCGAAGATGCGGCGGCCTCCCCGCGCACGCCGATGACCGGGCTGAAACTCGCCCGCGCCTACTGGGAGGCGTTCGGCAAGCCGATGATCGCCGAACGATACCCGAAATACCGGGGCCGCATCGCCGCCGGTCTTGTGGGCCACGGGTCGGAATGCTACGGATTCGACGACGCGACCTCGCAGGACCATGACTTCGGACCACGCTTCTGCCTGTGGCTCACCGACGAGGACTATGCCGCGATCGGCGCGCAGCTGCAGGCCGACTACGAGGCGCTCCCCCGTGAGTTCATGGGGTACGTGCGCGGCGACGCGGACCGCACGACGCCGCGCGCGCAGGGCAGTCAGGCCTCCGCCGGCAACGCCGGTGGCCGCCGCGACGGCGTGTTCGCCATCGGCGACTTCTTCGAGTCGATTACCGGGTATCGCAGCGCACCGGCCGCCGACAGTCCGCACGAATGGCTGATGCTTGACGAGGCGACGCTCGCGGCCGCCACGAACGGCGCGGTGTTCGCCGATCCGCTGGGCGCGTTCCTCGCGGCGCGGCAAGGGTTCAAGCAGATGCCGGATGACGTCCGGCTCTCGCTCATCTCACGCCGTCTCGGCATGATGGCGCAGGCCGGGCAGTACAACGTGCCGCGCATGCTGGACCGCGGCGACGGAGCGGCCGCATGGCTGTCGATCGACGAGTTCGTCAACGCCGCCGCCTCGCTCGTGTTCCTGTTCAACGATCCGCTCACCGCCGGGTACCTGCCGTACTACAAGTGGCGGTTCGCCGCGTTGCGCCGGTTGTCGGGCCGCATGGCGACCAGGCTTGCCGACGTGTGCGGCCAACTGGAGACGCTGTTGCGGCTCAGCTCGGCGGCCTGCTTCGGCGGGGCCGGCTTCGGCGAGGGCGGCAAGGGCGCGGCTCCGGCCGTCCGGCAGGTCGAGGCAACCATCGAGACGATCTGCGGCGAGGTGGTGGCCGAGCTCACACGTGACGGCCTCACCCGCAGCGACGAGACGTTCCTCGAATGGCAGCGGCCGTACGTGGAGGAGCATATCGTCGGCGACGCGGCCTGCCTGCGTTCGCTGTAGGCGTCACGTTCGCCGTACACGTTCACCGTGGCCGGCACAATGGATGATACGAGACACAGGGAGGTCGATGATGACTGGGCAGACGACGGATCAGACGGACGGCGGCAGCGCGAACGACACTGCACGTGCCACGGTGAGAGACATCGTGCGCAAGGAGTGGAGCCAGTTCCAGCGCACCAACAACGAAGGCGGACGCGCCGCCTGCCAAGGCAACTGGCCGATGTTCGAGCAGATGCGCTCCAGCCAGTTCCTCACCTGGCCGCAGCCGCTGCTGGACAGTTACAGCCATGACCTTGACGAGGCGGAGCGCGTCGGCCGCAACCTCATCACCGAAAAGTACGGCCGTATGATGGCGTCCACCGCGCCAACCGAGTTCCACGCGAACATCGAACCGTACATTCCGCGGCTGTCTGGCGAGCGGATCGCGTTGCAGGAGCGCATCATCGCCATGCAGGTGGCGTGGGCGGTGGACTTCCGCGAGCGGTATCCGAAGCTGGGACGTGCGATGCGCGTGCTGCGCACCGGCGAGGACATGGCGACGGCGACATCGTTCGAGACGTATCTGCGCGGCGAGCTGGGCACGTATTCGGCCCGCACGCTCGACCTGTACGCCGGGTTCGTGGATGGGCTGGCGGCGCAGGGTCGCAACCTCACCGAGGAGACGATCGGCAACACGGTGCGGCTGGGCGGGTTCGCGGACCTTGCCGAGGCGGAGACCGCGCAGGCCGCCTAGGGAGAGGCAGGGGGATTTCGGGGTTTCTCCCGTTCGACGGGGCCGGGAGGGATTGCCTCGGATGGTGCATAACCGGCATCTTCGCGTCACTCTGCTCGCCCGAGCACAGTGACGCAAGTGCGAAAACCCAGTGTTTGCAAGGGGTTTCGGCGGTGCGTCACTGTGCTCGGGCGAGCAGAGTGACACGGCGTACGCCACGGCCCTTGGCAGCCGTATCCCACGCGCTCCTGTACACACCCCGGGATGGGAGAAAACCCGGAGTCGGGGTGCGTCCGGCGTCCGTTTTCGACTGGCCCGGCTGCCGGATTGGTCGGAAACGGACGCAAAACGGCTCCGCAGCGTCCGTTTCCGACCAAGAACGGCGGGCTGCTTGTTGCAAACGACCGCGAATCGGGCTTGTGGCGTCCGTTTTCGACTGGGAGTCGGCGGCTACAGGTCGAAAACGGACGCGGAACCACCCCCACCCGTTGCACGGGAGCCCCCGCCAGCGGGGGCGGCGCTCCCGCAGGACGATCCGCTCATCGCCGACCATGCGCAAGTTGCACGGGAGCCCCGCCAGCGGGGGCGGCGTTCCTCGAGCCAGCTACGTTGGCGGTCCCTCCACCGAGGAGGCCAGCGGCCGCGACCGTCGCCCGGTTCGCCCGCGTCAGGAACGCGGCGCCGGGTGCCACGGGTGCGGATGTCGCGCTGGTCGGCATGCGGTTCGCCCGCGTCAGGGTTCCGGCGTCGGGTGCGTCATGTTGTAGATGATCGTCGCCACCGACCAGATGACGGCGATGATGATGACCACGACGCTGACGAGCGAGAGGATCACTACGCCCAATATGCGCGGATCGGACCGCATCCAAGTCAGCGCAAGGTCAGGGAACGGCAAGCCGATCATCACCGCGACGCCGCCCACCACGAACAGGCATGCGGCGAGCGCGATGGTGCCGACGCTGGGGCCGCGCGGACGGCGCGAAGCCGGAGCGTCGGCGACCGCTGTGCCGACATCGCCGGGCTTTGCGTCGCCGGGCATCATGCTGCCGGCGACTGTATCGCCGCGGCCTCCGGCGTCGTCAGGCACCGCGGCATCACCGCCGGTCATGACGCCGACGCCGGGAACCTCGGCCGGCGCCGATGCCGGCGACGCACCACCGGATGCCGCTGCCGGCAGCATACCTCCCGACGCCATGTCGCCCGACGCCACGCCGTCAGTCATCACACCGTCAGTCATCACACCGTCAGTCATCGCATCCCCCGTCATCGTATGACCCATTCCACCGGGCATGGTCTCACCTCCTCGGGCGCGTATCGAACGGCGACCTGGCCGTCGACGGTGTACGGCACGTCGATCATCAGCTCGGGACCATTGACCGGCGTGTTCGCATTCGACATCATCATGCCGGACGCATCGTTGCCGCACAGCGCATCATCCGAGCTGAACGTGCCGTCATGGATGCCCCACCGCAGGTCCGTGACGCCGAATTCGCTGAGATTGCGGCTGATCCCGTATCGTCCGCCGATGCTGTTGGCGCCGGTCAGGACATACTCGTCGCGCTCGCCGAAGCCGAACGTGCACCCATACGGCACGGTGATGATGACGCGCGACTGCCGGGCGGTGATCCGCAGCTGCTCGACCGGACAGGTGGAATTGCGTAGCGTCTCGTTGCCGTCCTCGTCATACACCGCCACGTTGTGCTGTTTGCGCCACACGTCGCCGGTCAGGTCGATGGTGACGATGTCGTCGTAGCGGCTCCCCACGAACCGCACGCCCGAGCGCAGCCGCTGCCGCTGCAGCTTGGT
Organism: Bifidobacterium leontopitheci; assembly: GCF_009193355.1. GTDB lineage: Bacteria > Actinomycetota > Actinomycetes > Actinomycetales > Bifidobacteriaceae > Bifidobacterium > Bifidobacterium leontopitheci. Next base: position 14,472 of record NZ_WBVT01000010.1, on the reverse strand, counting down.
GACGCCGTACGTCCGCCCGCCGCTCGCCTGCTCGATCACACCGCTTTCGGCGACGGTATCGAGAAGGAACGCGTACGACACGTCGACCAGCAGAATTCCGCCCGCCGCGAACGCCGCAAGCCAGGCCAGCGGCATCAGGCCCCCCGACCGGCGGCCCATGAGGCCAAGCGTGAGGATCACCGTGCCCAGCGTCAGGCACACGCCGGCAATCCAGAATGTGGACAGTCGGATGAGCGGCGTGAGCGACAGGGACGGCGCCATCAGCAGCATGGCCAGCGCGGACGCCGTCACCAGGCCGACCACCGTCGCCACCAGCGGTTTGCCGGCAGGGCGTCGGCGCGCGGCTTTCGAGCGCACGGGCCTAGGCAGACGGGGCACAGCGGCAACGGACTCAGCCGGCGGCATGGCGGCGGCTTGCGGCTCGGCGGCAGGCGGCCGTCCGCCCGACTGCGCGGGAGGGCGCTCGGTTCCGTCATCGTGATGCATCATGGGTTCCATTACAGCAGCGCGGCGGGAAAACGGCCATCCGTCGCGTGGATGATTGGCCGGCTTCCGTAGACCGTTCTCCCTACACTGGTACACGAATGATTGTTTTTCCGATTTTGGAAGGAAGCAGCATGACCGCAGAAGCAAACGTCGGCGTGGTCGGTCTGGCCGCCATGGGTGCCAGCCTTGCACGGAACCTCGCCCGTCACGGCAACAAGGTGGCGGTGTTCAACCGTCACTACTCGCGCACCGAGAAGCTCATCACCGAGCATGGTGACGAGGGCCAGTTCTTCCCGGCGAAGACGATGGCCGAGTTCGTGGCGTCGCTGAAGAAGCCGCGCACGGCGATCATCATGGTGAAGGCCGGCGAACCGACCGACGACATGATCAACCAGCTGGCCGACCTCATGGAACCGGGCGACATCATCGTCGACGCGGGCAACGCGCACTTCCCCGACACGATCCGCCGCGAGAAGGCGATTTCGGCGCGCGGCATGCATTTCGTGGGCTGCGGTGTGTCCGGCGGCGAGGAAGGCGCGCTGCTTGGACCCTCGATGATGCCGGGCGGCTCCGAGGAGTCGTGGCAGACGCTCAAGCCGATCTTCGAGTCGATCGCCGCGAAGGCCGAAGGCGAGCCGTGCGTGACGCACATCGGCGAGAACGGCGCCGGACATTTCGTGAAGATGGTGCACAACGGCATCGAGTATTCCGACATGCAGCTCATTTCGGAAAGCTACGACCTGATGCGTCGCGCGCTGGGCATGACGCCGGCCGAGATCGGCGACGTGTTCGAGGAGTGGAACAAGACCGAGCTGGAGTCGTACCTCATCGAGATCACCGCCGACGTGCTGCATCAGGTCGACAAGAAGACCGGCAAGCCGCTGGTCGACGTGATCGTGGACCATGCCGGCATGAAGGGCACCGGTACGTGGACCGTGCAGTCTGCGCTCGACCTGGCCGTGCCGGTGACCGGCATCGCCGAAGCCGTGTTCGCCCGTGGCCTGTCCGGCCAGACCGAGCTGCGCGCCGAAGCCCAGAAGCAGGACTTCGAGGGGCCGAGCGGCGTGGTGCCGATGGCCGAAGAGGACAAGATCGCGTTCATCAACGACATCCGCGAGGCGCTGTACGCGTCCAAGATCGTCGCGTACGCGCAGGGCTTCAACGAGATCACCGAAGCGGCGAAGCACTACGACTGGAAGATCGACCTGGCTGCGGTGGCCCGCATCTGGCGTGGCGGCTGCATCATCCGCGCGAAGTTCCTCAACCGCATCTCCGACGCGTTCGAGTCCGGCGAGGCGAACATTTCGCTGCTGTTCGCCCCGTACTTCAAGGATGCGATCGAGACGGCCGAGAAGTCGTGGCGCCGCGTGGTCTCCCGCGCGATCACGTTCGGCATCCCGGTGCCGGTGTTCGCCTCCTCGCTCGAGTACTTCGACGGCCTGCGCTCGCCGCGCCTTCCCGCCGCCCTGATCCAGGGCCAGCGCGACTACTTCGGCGCCCACACCTACCAGCGTGTCGACATGCCCGGCGCATTCCACACGTTGTGGGCCGAAGACGGTCGCCCGGAGATTGAAGCGTAGCGGAAATCGCAGGGCGAGGGCACAGCCCAGTGGGCTGTGCCCAGTCTTCGGCCTGAGCGAGCCGGTAGGCGAGCGAAGGCAGCATTGAGCCTCGCGCGTAGCGCGAGTCCGTAATTGCAGGACCCGAAGGCGAGCCTGGTAGCCATCAGCACGCATATATACGTGAGTGCCCCTGAGATGTTCATCGCATCTCAGGGGCACTCACGTTTTCAGACTCTGCTCACACACTTCGTTCTCAACGGAACGTACTCTCAGCGCTCCTTCGAGTACGGTCAGTCAGGAAAATCCAACGGACCGTACTCGTAGGGGGCACTTAGAGTACGATCGGTCGCGTATGAAATCCCAACCGAGCCCGACCCGCTCTCGCCCCCTCGGTGGAGGGGGCTGTCGGCGAAGCCGACTGGGGGAGCGCCCCCGCTAGCACAACGGAACGTACTCGTATCGACCGGCCCGAGTACGGTTCGTCAGGAAAATCCAGCAAACCGTACTCTCAGCGTCTCTACGAGTACGGTCGGTCGAAGGAAACACAACGGAACGTACTCAAGAAACGTAGGTGGTTCCGGATCCATGATCGACGGAAGCGCCGTCGCTCCCCCAGTCTTCGCTCCGCTCAGACAGCCCCCTCCACCGAGGGGGCCAGGGCACCGGGTCAACCGCTGCCGCAGCATCCCTCCGGCCCCACCGAGGGGCCGGGGTGCCGGGCCAATGCTGCCGCCGTCTCCGAACTCAGTCTCCACCGTGGCCGGAGGCGGCGAAGTGTCACAGCTTGTCGGGGGAGGCGGCTTCGTCGAGGAACCAGATGAGCTCCTCGCCGTCGGCGAACGAGCTGGGCGCCTGCGGGTTGCGTGGCTTGGCGAAGGCGGCGGTCACCGCGTCCGCCTTGCGCTGGCCGGAAGTGAACACCCACGTGTGCCGCGACCGGGCGATCATCGGCACGGTCAAGGTCACACGCAGCGGCGGCGGCTTCGGCGAATCGCGCACGCCGGCGGTCAGCACATGCGGATCGTCGATCAGGACCTGCGGCAGGCCGGGGAACAGCGACGCGAAGTGCGCGTCCGGTCCGACGCCGAACATCGCGATGTCGAGCGTCGGCTCCTCCCCCAGCTGGTCGTGCAGTTCCTGCTGGTAGCGCGCGGCGGCTTCGGCCAGCACGGCGTCGTTCTCCTCGGGGGTGGCGGCGGCGACCTGTGCGGCGCTGCGCGTGTCAGCCGGCATCTCGTGGATGTTCGCCTCGGGCAGCAGGCCTTTGCCGACGAGTTCGTCGAGCAGCGCCTCACGCGCCTGCTTGGCGTTGCGGTCGTCGCTGTCAGCGGGGACGAACCGTTCGTCGCCCCACCAGATGTGCACGCGCGAACAGTCGATGTCGTCGGACAGCGGATCGTTGCCGATGGCCCGCAGCACGCGGTTGCCGTCGGTGCCGCCGGTGAGCGCGATGTCAACGCGCGTGCGGCCCGGATGGTCGAGCAGGGTTTTCACAGTGGTCAGCGTGCGCACGGCGACGGCCTGCGCAAGCACCTCCGGATTCGGATAGGTGATGGTTTTTCTTTCGGACATCAGACCACTCCTTGGGTTGGTTTCGTGTGATTCCCATACGGAATCACGCACATGTATGTCATGGTACGGCTTGGGACTGCCATGCGATGTCGGGTGACGCCCCCGCCGTCAACGTCCTGCAACCGAGGACGGCCGGACGGCCCGCTCCATGCGAGACCGTCCGGCCGTCAGACGCGATACTGCAGCCGCGTTCAGCCTTGCGGGTGGATGAGGTCCCAGCCGCGGCTGAGCACTTCGGCGTACACCTCATCGGGGTCGAGGCGGCGCAGCTCCTCGCTCAGGCACTCCTCGAGCGTGCGCGCGGGCACCGAAATCGACTGCGGCGTCTGGCCGGGCGTACTGATGACGGCGATGGCCTGCTGCGTGCTCGGACGTTCCAGCGACAGCACGCCGTCGGCGCGCGTCAGGTACACGCCGGTGACCGCATCCGCGTTCGGATCGTCCTCGATGGCGACGGACACGCCGAGCTTGAGGCGCAGCCATGCGGCGAGCATGTCCATCGGCAGGAAGTCCTTCGGCCCGGTCACCTTGGCGGCGATGATCGGCAGGTGCGGCGGCTGGTCGAGCATCGTGGCGAGCATGGCGCGCCAGACGGTCAGTCGAGTCCACGACATGTCGATGTTCTTCGGCGAGCGGTTGCGGCGCAGGTCCTCGATGGTGCGCAGCGGATTGCTGGAGCGCATCGCGTCTGTGATGCGGCTGCGGGCCATGGCGCCGAGCAGGTCCTTCGACGGGTTGGCGGGCGCTTCGGTCGGCCACCAGGCCACGACCGGCGCGTCGGGCACGAGCAGCGGGATCACCAGCGTGTCCGGATGGTGGACAAGTCCGCCGTGGGGGCGCAGCACGATGATCTCGCCTGCGCCCGCGTCGGCGCCGAAGCGCACTTCAGCGTCCAGGTTGGAGGCCGCCGGCTCGCTGGCCAGGTCGGCCGCCATGCCGCCGTTCGGGTCGACGGCCGCAAGCTGAGCCGCGGTCAGGCCGGTCTTGTCCTCGGCGGCCTTGTCGGCCTCGGATTCGACCGGAGCGGCCGGAGTCCCGGCTTTCGCGCCGGCGTTCTTGCTGCCGGACTGCGGCACGATGGCGATCACGCGGCACGGATGCTCACGGCTGGCGCTGTTGGCGACCTCGAGCGCATGCTCGAGTTCGTCCTCGGTGGTGGAGATGAGCAGGGTGAGCACGCGGCCGGTCGCCGACTCGCCGCGCTCCTCGTGCAGTTCGTCGATCTTGCGCGAAATCTCGCGGGTTCGGGTGTTGGGCAGTTCGATGATCATGGCATCCTCCATTGGCGTCCGTCACGGGCCAGCATCTCGTCGGCCTCCTCCGGCCCCCACGTGCCGGCGCGATACGGCTGCGGCTGGCCGAGCGTGGACCAGAACTCCTCGATCGGGTCGAGGATCTTCCAGCTGAGGTTCACTTCCTCGGTGGTGGGGAACAGCGGCGGGTCGCCGAGCAGCACGTCGAGGATCAGCCGTTCGTAGGCTTCCGGCGAGCTTTCGGTGAAGGACCGGCCATAGCTGAAGTCCATGGAGACGTCGCGCACCTCCATGGACGTGCCGCCCGGCACCTTTGCGCCGAAGCGAATGGTCACGCCCTCGTCCGGCTGCACGCGGATGACGATCGCGTTCTTGCCGAGCTCGCGCGTGGCGGTCGACTCGAACGGCAGGTGCGGGGCGCGCTTGAACACGACGGCGATCTCGGTGACGCGCTTGCCGAGGCGCTTGCCGGTGCGCAGGTAGAACGGCACGCCGGCCCAGCGCCGGGTGTCGATGTCAAGACGGATGGCCGCATACGTTTCAGTGGTCGAGGCGGGGTCGATGCCTTTCTCGTCCAGATAGCCGACCACATCGTGAGAACCCTGCCAGCCGGCGGCGTACTGTCCGCGGGCGGTGTGCGCGGCCAAATCCTTGGGCAGACGCACGGCGGAGAGGATCTTGGTCTTCTCGGCGGTCAGGTCGGAGGCGGTGAAGCTCACCGGCTCCTCCATGGCGGTCAGCGCGAGCAGCTGGAGCAGGTGGTTCTGGATGATGTCGCGCGCCGCGCCGATGCCGTCGTAGTATCCGGCTCGGCCGGCCACGCCGATATCCTCGGCCATGGTGATCTGCACATGGTCGACGTAGTTGGCGTTCCAGATCGGCTCGTACATGGCGTTCGCGAACCGCAGCGCCATGATGTTCTGCACGGTCTCCTTGCCAAGATAATGGTCGATGCGGAACACGCTCGACGGGTCGAACACTTCGGAGACCACGCGGTCAAGCTCCTTGGCGCTGGCGAGGTCGTGGCCGAACGGCTTCTCGATGATCACACGACGCCACGCGCCCTCCTTGGACTTCGCCAGGCCGCAGTCGGCGAGCTGACGGGAGACCTGCGGGAACGCACGCGGCGGCACCGACATGTAGAACGCGTGGTTGCCGCGCGTGCCGCGGTCGCGGTCGAGCTCGGCGACCGTGTCGCTCAGCCGGGCGAACGCCGCAGGATCGTCGAACGTGCCCTGCACGAAGCGGATGCCGGCCGCAAGTTGCGTCCACGTGCTCTCACGGAACGGCGTGCGGCAGTGCAGCTGCACGTTCTCTTTGACGAAGTCCTTGAAATGGTCCTCGCTCCAGTCACGGCGGGCGAAACCGGTCAGGCCGAAGCTCGGCGGCAGTAGGCCGCGGTTCGCGAGGTCGTAGATGGCGGGAAGCAGCTTCTTGCGCGACAGGTCGCCGGTCACGCCGAAAATCACGATGCTGCACGGCCCGGCAATGCGCGGAAGCCGCAGATCGCGCGGGTCTCGCAGGGGATTGACCCATGCTCCGCCCGTGTTGGAATCGAAATCAGTCATACCACCATACTAATGGCCGCCGAAACCGTCGCGCCGATTCCTCTCATAACGAAACCCCGGCGGCGGCCGGAGTGTGGCGTATGCCGCACGGCCGTGTGCGTGAAACACATCCGAGGAATCCGGCATTCCTTGGATTCCGCACTCTTGTCCGCCGTCCTTTGTCACAGCGGGTAGGTACCCGCTGTGACGCGCAGTCGAAAAACCATGATATTGCAAGCGTTATGACGTCCTCTGTCACAGCGGGTAGGTACCCGCTGTGACAGAAAGAGGGCAGCGGAGGATTCGAGATATCAGAGGAGCCGGCGACGGCGTGCGAGGGCGAGGGCGGCGCCGGCGAGCAGTAGACCTGTTGCGGCAACGGTCAGCGCGAGCGTTTCGGCACCGGTGTGTGACAGGCCGGGGATGGGCGACGGGCGGTCGTCCGGCTTCGGCGTGGGCGGAACGACGCCGGCGCCGGAGCCGTTGCCGGAACCATTGCCACCCGGCTGGCCGGAGCCGTTGCCGTTGCCGCCGTCACCGCCCGGCTGATCTGAGCCATTGCCGCCGCCAGGCTGGTTGCCGCCGTCACCGTCACCGCCGCCCGGGTTCTCGCCGGAACCCGGCTTATCGGGGTCCGGCTTATCGGGGTCCGGCTTATCGGGGTCCGGCTTATCCGGATCCGGCGTCTCGCCGCCGCCCGGCTGCTTGCGTTCCAGCCCCTCGCGCGCCTCAGCAAGCACCGCAGCGGCGTGGTCGAGCTCGCCCTGCGTGGTGGAGACCTTGGCGTGCGCGTCCACGGCGGCGGCGAGCGCCTCGGCGAACGGTTTCCACGTTTCGGCCGTGTAGTCGCCCTCCTGCAGCTTCTGCGCGGAGGCGATGGCCTCGCCCAAAGTCGCCCGGTCGAGTCGCGCGTCATCCAACGCCGCAACGGCATCGTTCAGCGTGCGAGCGGTCGCATCGAGGTCGGCCTGCGAGATGTGCGTGACGTCGACTGCCTTCGCCGCGGCGAGCGCGCGCTGCATGGCCGCCCACGCGTCGCGGTCGTACTGGGATTCCTCGAGTCCGGCGGCCTGGTCGATCGCGGATTCGAGCGCGCTCGCGTCGATGTGCACGACCGTCTCGTTGAACGTGGTGGTCGCCTTGCGCAACGTCTCGGCGGCGGCGTCCACGGCGTCAGCGTCGCCGGCGGCCGCGTCGTGCGCGGCTTCGGCGGCGGCGATCGCCTTGTTCAGCGCGTCGACGGCGGCTTGCGGATGCTGGCCTTCGTATTCGCCGATCGTTCCGGCGTCGGCCGCGTCGCTCAGCGTCTTGCGTGCCGCCTCGAGCACCACTTGGTACCGTTCTTCGGCGTCGAGCTGGTCGAGCGCCTTGTCGATGGCGGCGGTGAGCGTCGCGGCGGCCTCGTCGACGTCGCTCTGCGTGACCGTGCGGTAGGCGTCGGCGGTCTGCTTGGCGGCGGCGCGTGCGGTGGCGAGCGTCGTTGCCGGCGTGGTCAGGCCGTGTCCGCGCAGCGAGTCGATGAGTCCGGTGGCATCGTCGAGGGCGACGAGCAGCTCGTTGCGGTCGACCGACACGTAGCCGTCGCGGTAGAACGCGGCGAGCGCGTCGGCGACCTTCGCGGTCCACTGTGCGACCTCACGCGAGTTGAGTCCGGTCTCTGCCGCCTTGCGTGCCTTGGCGAGCACCGCGTCGAGCGTGGCCTTGGCGGCGGCCGTGTAGTCGCCGTCGACCTCGCCGATGGTGAGTTTGGCGAGCGCCGCGTCGACCGACGTCAGGTACGTCTCCAGCGTGGAGCCGGCGTCCGTGCGGTACAGGTAGATCTCGTTGATGGCCGTATCGCCGTCGTTGAGCACGGTGAAACGCACCGCATCGGTGAACACGGCGGAGGCGAGCCGCTTGACGAGCTCCGGTTTCATCTGCGTGTTGCCGGTGAAGTCGGCGAGCGTACGCCACTGGTCGGCCGTGTCAGCCGCACCGTCAGCACTGTCAGCCGCGCCGCCGTCAGCCGCGCCGCCGTCCTCCGGCACGACCCGGTATTCGGCCTTGAACCGCAGCGGCTCGCTGTTCTCGCCGCCGAGCACGCCGAGGATGCCGATGTCGGCGGCCTTGCCGAGCGCGACCGTGAACGTCTTGTCGCCGGCGTTCTTCAATGTCACGCCGCTGTCGCGTTTGCCGTCGACGAGCCGCTTCAGGTCGTCTGCGCTTGCGGACGCGCCGTCGCCGGCGGTGACTGTCGCCCCGGCCGCGGCGTTCTCGGGCGTTGCGTACACCTCGATTTCGGAGACGAGCGGCCATGCTGGATCCCCGCTGGAGGGGATGCGCGCGGCGGCGATGTCCATGCGGATGCGTGTGACCGCCATGCCGACCGGCACGTCCATGGTGATGCCCTGCTGTTTGGCGAGGTCCGCTTCGGTGCGTTCGGCCACCGTGTGCTCCTTGCCGTCCGCGTCGGTCACCTTGAGGGTGAACTGCATGCTGCGGTCGGGCTGGCCCTCCTCGAACTTGAGGCGGATGGAGTCGACGTCGCGCGCCTTCACATAGTCGAGCTGGAACCATGCGGGCGCGGCGCCGTCGCGCGACACCCATGCGGTGGCCTTGCCGTCGACGAGCGCGCCGGCGTCCTCGGGCGCGTCCTTGGTGGGCGACGAGGTGATGGTCGCGGCCGGCGCGATGTTCGTGCCTTCGATGGTGTCGCTCGCCTCCTGCAGGAGTTCGAGTTCGGCGAGCGCCGGCCATGCGGTGCCGCCGACCGAGCCGGTGAACTCGACCTTCACGTAGTTCACTTCGGCGCCGAGGTTCGCGGCGTACACCTGCTCGAGCGGCCCCTGGTTGCCGGTTTCGTCGACGAGCGTGCGTTCGGTGCCGTCGGCGAGGCCGGCGACGATGCGGAACTGGAAGAGACGGCCGGCGGTCTCGAAGACGAGCCGGACACGGTCGACGCGCTGCGCGGAGGCGAGGTCGAGCCGGTACCAGTTGGGTTCGCTGCCGTAGCCGACCCACAGGGTGCCATCGTCGCCGTCGTTGCCGTTCGTGGCCGGACGTTCGCTGTCGCCGGCGCTCGGCGTGGCGCCCAACGCGAGGTTCGTGTAGTCGGGTTGCGGCTGTGCGGCGCCCCACACGGCGAGCTCGTAGATGCCGGTCAGGTCCTTGCCGTTCGTGGAGTGCAGCCTGAAGCGCACTTTGGAGGCGAGAATGTCGGCGTCGATCTCGTTTTTGGAGCTGACCGTGTCGGCTTCGCTGCGGCCGATCTCCACCCAGCCGGTGCCGTTGTACGCTTCGATCTCGTATTTGAGCGGGAAGTCGGCGGCGATCTGCTGGAGGGTGATGCCGGCGCCGGTGACCGAGTAGGTGCCGCCGAGGTCGATGACCAGGCTGGCGTCGGTCTTGCCGGTGTCGGTCCAGCCGGTGTCGGTGTTGCCGTCGGTCATGTTCGGCAGGGTCGCGCCGGTCTGCTCGTCGGTGACGTCACGGCCGAGCGCAAGGTTGGTGCGCTCGCTGCTGCCGCCGCCGTCCGTGTACTCGCCCATCGCGGTGACCGAGTACTTGTCGAGGATGGTCTTGCCGAGCGCCTTCTGGTCGACGCTCGTGTCGGCCTTGGTCGCGAAGCCGTAGCCGTCCTCGTCGCTCTTGCGGTTGGCCCACTGCCAGCCGTAGTCGAACCAGTCGGGGTCCTGGAAGTCGGTGCCGTGCTCCAGCTTGTTCAGCCGGTTCTTCACATAGGTCTCCCAGCGGTGATAGTAGTAGTCGCCGGTCAGGCCTGCCCACTGGCGGTTGGAATAGTCGATGAGCGAGCCGTTCTTGTTGAGTCCCCACGTGGTGATGAGCGCGCGGGCGTTGAGCTCGAACAGGTCGGCGGTCCAGTCGTCGGCGTCGTCGAGCATGGTGCGGGCGTCCTCGATCCACGTGCCGACGAGGAAGTCGTCACTGCTGGAAAGCAGCTTGTCCTGTGCCTTGATGATGGCGAGCATCTGGCTTGACAGCGTGCGGAACGACTCCAGGTCGCCCGTCTTGTACGCGTTGCCGGCGAGCGGCTGGTACTCCTGGAAGCTGTTGGCGAGCACCTGGCGCATCACGTCCACGTAGTCGTAGCGGAAGCCTGCGGAATCCTTGTACGTGTCGTAGGCCTGCTCGAACAGCGCGGCAGCCTTCTCGAACTGCGTCTTGCTGTAGTCGATGTCGCTGTGGCCCCACGTGGAGGCCGAGCCGATCGCGTTGTCGGAAGGCCGCGCGTTGATGATCGACTCGCTGGCACCCTGATAGTATTCGCCGTCGGTGTGCTTGTACGCGGTGTCGAGCAGGATGTCCCACGCCTTCTCGATGGTCTTGTCGGTGCCGCCGTAGCGACGCTCGGCGTACTCCTGCGTCCACTCACGCCAGTCGAGCGGCGCCTGCTCCCAAGTCATGTCGAACAGCATCTCGTAGACGACCGGAGAATTGTCGATCGCTTCGGGCGTGATGCCGATGCCGCGCATGTACCGGCTGTTGTTGTACGCGTCGGTGATCTGCTGGGCGATGACCTCGGGGACGCCGTCCATGCCCATGCGGCCGCCGAAGTTGTGGAGCATGTTCCACACCCACGGCACGCCCTGGTTCTCCATCGGGCCGGACTGCGAGCGCAGGTCGCTCTGCAGGTCGAGCACGAGCGCCTTGCTTTTGTCCGCGAGCCCCGAAAGCTTCGTCTCGTCGATGCCCCACTGCCACTGCTGCATGACCCACACGGCGTCCGCGTCGTAGTCGAGCATCTTCTGCTGCACGGTGCGGTAGATGTCGACGATGTTGAAGCCGTCGGGGATCGTGCCGCCCTCGTGGAACGGGTCGACCGCGTAATAGTGCGACACGTTGCCGAACACGCGCTCCTGCGCCGCGTAGAACGAGTCGCCGACCTTCTGGAAGTAGTCCTCCTTGCCTGCCGCCTTGTCGGCGTCGGTCAGGTACGTCTTGATCATGTACGGACGGTCGAAGCCGGACCATGTGCCGCTCGAGGCGGCCACGGACTTCGGGTTCTTGGTCTGGAAGTCGGTCGGCACCTGGCCGCCGAAACCCTGGATGACGGGCGTGATGCCGTACGCCTGCATGCGGTCGTGGATGCGGCGGCCGAGTTCGACGCGCTGCTCGAACCATTTGGCCGGCAGCGGGCCGCCCACCGAATACAGGTTCTGCATGTAGAACCATGCGTAGTATCCCGGTCCGGACAGGTATTCGCGCACTTCGTCGTCACTGTAGCCGTACTGGGTGAGCGTCTCGCGCAGCACCTCCTCCTGGCCGACGATGTCGAGCATGAGATTGACGCCGTTCATGGCCGCCCAGTCGAGGAACTGCTCGTAGTTCTTCCAGTTCCAGAACGCCATCGTGTACGAGTACGTGCAGAAGTTGAGCGCGTAGCGGTACTCGTACTGCGTGTACTTGAGAATCTTTTTGCCGACCGCCGGCAGGCTCTTCGGCATGGTCAGCTGGGAGCCGAACAGCGGATTGTAGTCGACCTTGCACCAGTGGCGCAGATAGTAATTCAGCCCGGAGGCGAGCGAGACGCCGTTGTTGCCGCGGATGAGGATACGGCCCTCGCCGGCGTCGGCAATCTCGAACACGTCCTTGCCGTCGGCCTTGCCGCGCAGCTGGAAGTCGAACTTGCCCGCCCACTGCTCGCCGATCACGCGCTTGACGAGGTTCTTCACCTCGGTGACGGTCTTCTGCCGCGCGTACTCCTCGTCGGTTTCGACGCGGTTCCACTCCTTGCCCCAGCTGCTGGACGCGAAGTCGGTCACGTCGATCTTGCCGGGCTTGGGCTGGGCGTCGGAGACCTTGGTGCCGTGGAACGTGACTTCGGCGAGGTTCACCTGCTGGGCGGCGGAGTTGTAGCTCACGTTGATGCGCGCGTAGGCGGCTTCAGTGGCGTCGATGGCATGCTCGTCCGGCTTGGCCGGGTTGGCTGCGGCGTCGTCGGCCTTGTAGGCGACCTTGTTGTAGTTCGCGCCGTCCTTGGACAGGTAGACCTCGTAATGGTAGTAGGCGTTGCCCTGCGCGAGGTTGGCGACGTCGATCTGCGTGATCTTGTAGGTGCCGTGCAGGTCGAAGTCAAGGAAGCGACGGTAGTCCTGCATGGACGAGTCGGCGGGCGACTGCCAGTAGGTGGCGGTGTCGCCGTCGACCGCGGCCGCGGCGGCGTGGGCGCTTGAGGCCGACGCGCCGGACGCGGTGACGCCGGCGATGGCAGGTTCGACTGCGCGGGCCATCGTGGCGCTGGTGATCATGCCGCACAGCAGGGTCGCCATCGCGGCGAACAGGGCGATGAGGGCCTGCATGGCGCGCTTGGAGGTGTGGGCGATGGTGTCGGATGCGGGGCGGGTGGCGTGCGCGTGCCGCGGCTCGGTTAGGGATGGGGCGTCGTCGCGGCGCCGGGATGGAACCGTCATTGGTCTGTCCTTCGTTCTCTTCATAGGCCGGCTGGGGCCGGTCTGGGCTTCTCGGGGGAACTGCGTTGATTACGAGAGGCTGACAGGTGCGCGGCCGTCTGCCGTCATTGCGGATGGCTGCGCCCCGTATTTGTTAACTATATTTACATAAGATAGTCAGGCAAGACGACATCATCGGGGATGCGGGAAGCGGGTGCGGATGCCGAATCGGCAGCGGGTCGGAGCTGGTGCGGGAGTTGGAGCGGGGTCGGGAGGCGGAGCGGGAGCAGGCGAGAGCCGGGTGAAGATCGGATGGAAGCCGGACGCGGGAAGCTGCCAAAGCGGTCGTTTCGTTGCCGACAGCAGTTGATCCTCGTAGGAAACGGACGAGTATCGGCCGTTCAGAGGTCGTTTTCCGCCAAGCGCCCCGCGGTCCTTGTTGAAAACGGACGCAAAACACCCCGAAAGCGGCCGTTCCCGACCAAGAGGCTTGCGGTCCTTGTCGAAAACGGACGCAAAACGGTCATCCAGCGGTCGTTTCCGACAAAGTGCGCCGCGGCCCTTGTCGAAAACGGACGCATATGGGACCATCCCGTTCCGGTGTAGCAGGCGTTTTCCTGCTACACGGTCACCATCACCGCCCGTGTTCCCATCATGCCCCGCACAGTCTTCGACATTGCTTCACAGGTGCAACGGCCGTATGGGATGGTCACAAGTCGACCACATGGCCCTTCCGGTCGACTTGTGATACAGCGGCAGATGAACGAGGACCGATTTCGGGGTGGTGTTATGCCACAACTTGCGCAGACAGCCCTTCTAGCCGACTTGTGATGCAGCGGATGGACGGCAACCGGCACCGCACCCGCCCTTGAACGTGCATGACACCGTATCTGCGGAATAGCCTTGTGCCATATCTGATTCGCGGTTTCCCTGTTCGTTCCCAGCGGACGCGACATCTCGCATGCCGCGGTATCCCCTACGTCACTCTGCTCGCCCGTGCACAGTGACGCATCAGTGGAACACACTGCAAACACTGGGGTTTCAGGTGTGCGTCACTGTGCTCGGGCGAGCAGCGTGACGCGGAGTACGCCCAACCCTTGACAGCCGTACCCCATTACGCCCCTTTACGTACCCCATTACGTACCCCATTACGAACCCCTCACTGCACTTCCGAACGCTATTCACCGTATCCCGGACATTGTGACGCACCGTCATCACGCTGCTCGCCCGAGCACAGTGACGCAAGCATGAAAACCCAGTGTTTGCAAGGTATTTCACGGGTGCGTCACTGCGCTCGGGCGAGCAGCGTGACATATGGGGGCATATGGGTAGCAACGAAAAAGGGTTTTGCGGGGATGCCGCAAAACCCTGATGGCGGATAGGGCGAGATTCGAACTCGCGGTGGGTTGCCCCACAACGGTTTTCAAGACCGTCTCCTTAGACCGCTCGGACACCTATCCATGCGTACGCCGAAAAGCGCACGATATTCGATTATACATCAGTCCGGTACAGCGCGACGCGCTGACGGCCGAGACAGACCGTGTTTGTTGTTTTGATGGGTGGGTTGATATGACGAGAGGCTTCTAGGCAGAATGGGTGGTGCCTTAAACCTATCCGTTCTAGCGAAGGAGCCTCCATGGTCAAGGGTAGCAGTGCCAGTGTT
>NZ_WBVT01000001.1 GCF_009193355.1 Bifidobacterium leontopitheci | reverse complement strand
GATCAGGTCCGCGACCTTCCTCATGAAACCGTCGTCGTAATGACGCCTGCGATCCCCACACATGAGAAACCGCACCTCCAATCATCGAATCTGCATTATCGCAGTCCAACAATCGGGGTGCAGTTCAGTGGAGGGGGCTGTCAGCGAAGCTGACTGGGGGAGCGATAGCGGCACGTCAGTGCCGCCAGCAGACACAGTATCGCGAGTTATCGCGATGCCGTTGCGTTGGCGGCCTTCGGCCGCTATCGCTCCCCCCAGTCACGGCCACAGGCCGCGACAGCCCCCCTCCACCGAGGGGGCTTGGAAGCGGGACAACCGCTATAGCGGTCAGTGCAGCCGTACGCGGCGGATGGTGATCACGGTCACGCCGGCGGCGACCAGCAGCAACATGGCCGCTGTCACGGCGTCGGCCGCGGCACCGGTCTTCGACAGGACCGGCTTCTTGCCGGCGTCGGAACCGTCGGGCTTGCCGTCATCCTTCGGCTGTTCCGGCGTCGGGCCGGGCTTGCCGTTGTCGGCGGCCTTGAGCCCTGCCCGCGCGTCGGCGAGCGCCTTGAGCGCCGCGTCGACCTGCTTGGCGGTGGCGGCGTTGTCGGCGGCGACGCGTTCGGCTTCGGCGAGCGCGTCGGCGTATGCCTTCCAGCTGTCTGCCGTGTAGTCGTCGCGGCTGAGGTTCTCGGACTTCGCGTCAGCGATGGCCTTGTCGAGGGCGGCTTTCTGCTCGGGGGTGGCAGGCTTCTCACCGGGTTCCGGTTCGGGGTCGGGGTCCGGCGTCTCCTTGGCCTGCAGTCCGTCGCGCGCCTCGGTGAGCGTCTTGAGCGCCGCGTCGACCTGTGCCTGTGTGGCGTTCGCGTCGGCGGCGATGGTTTTCGCTTCGGCGAGCGCCACCGCGTAGGTGCTCCAGCTGTCGGCCGTGTAGTCGTCGCGGTTGAGCTGTTCGGCTTCGACTGCGGTGATCTTGGCGGTCAGCGCGGTCGTGTCGGCGCGTGCGGTGAGCGCGTCGTAGGCTGCGGTGAGCGCGTCGAGCGCGTCGACGATTTCGGTTTCGGTGGCGCCGGTCTTGGCCGCGATCGTCTTGGCGTCGGCGAGCGCGTCGGCGAAGGTCTTCCAGCTGTCTGGCGTGTAGGCGCTTTCCTGCGGGTTCGCGGCTTCGATGTCGGCGATCTTGCTTGTCAGCTTGCTGGTGTCGGCGGTGTAGGTCCAGCCGGTGACGGTGCCCTTGTTGAGCAGGTCGGTGATGTCGAACGTGTCGTAGACGATGCGTCCGGCGTCGGCGGTGATTTCGCGCAACAGGCCGATGCGGTTGCCGTCGAGTTGGGCGAGTGACGAGTAGGAGAAGTGCTCGCTGGTCGGGTAACGGAAGTCGTTGGCGTTGAGCCAGGTGACGTTGCCGTCGGCGTCCATGGAGCCGATGCGGATGATGCCGCCGACGCGTTTGCGGCTTACGGTGTAGGAGCCCATGACGAGGTTGCCGTAGGTCTTGCCGTCCTTGGTGAGGGTGCCGGCGACGTTGATGAACGAGACCTTATCGTCGGCGCCGCATACGAGGGCGCTTTCGGTTTGGGCGGTGCTCCAGGTCTGGCCGTAGTCGGAGCTGACGGAGCTGGCCACGTAGTTGGTGGTGTTGCGCGAGTACATGCGCAGCTTGCCGTTGGGCATTTCGACGATCTCGGATTCGCTGGTGGACATGCCGGGCACTTTCTGGCCGCGATGCCAGGTCTTGCCGGCGTCGTCTGAGTAGATGACGCTGGCGTGCAGTCCCGAGACGTTGTCGTAGACGGGGAAGAGGAGCCGTTCGGTGCCGTCGGATTTGATGACGGCTTTGCCGAGGCCTACGCCGGTGCCGAGGAAGCCTTCGTTGGCGCCGGTCTTCACGTTGTGGAGGACTTCGGGGTCGCTCCAGCTGATGCCGTCGTCGGTGACGGTGCCTTTGCGCAGCCACAGGTAGGCGGTCGGGTACACCTTCCATTCGGCCTGCGAGTAGAACACGTTGTTCTGGATGTCGACGTCGGATTTGGCGACGGCGGTCTTGTACTGCTTGGTCATCTGCGGCGTGAACGTGTCGCCGGTCTGGTCGTACAGGTTGTATTCGGCGTCGACCCAGACGTTCTGCTGCGCGTTGTCGCTGATCTGGCGGATGGGCCGCAGCGTGCGCGAGACGCCGTTGACGGTCACGCTGCGCGTGGTGCCGTTGTCGATGTAGTACGTGTACTTGGAGGCTTCCACGCTGGCGGCCTTGTCGGCTTCGCCCTTGCCGATGAGCATGTTGCCGTTCGCGTCGAGTCCGGTGCTCTGCTTGCCGACTTGCGGTCCGTTGAAGTTGCCGACGTAGGCGGGCATCGCGTCGATGACCCGGTAGATGGTGCCGTCGGCGGACTGCAGGATCGACGGGTCGATGAACGAGGCGTTGCGGTCGGCCTTGCTGTTGGGCTTGGCCGGCCAGTCGACACCGTTCCAGTCGGTGGTCGCGTCCTTGACGTCGACGAAATGGTCGGTCATGCTCAGCGTCCACGTCTTGCCGGCGTCCTTGGAGATGCTGACGGCGGCGTCGATGTTCGCCGGCGAGTCGGCGGTGGTGCCCCAGCGCACGTCGGCGGAGGCGAGGTACCAGCCGTTGTGCAGCCTCATGAGGCCGGGGATGCGGAATTTCTGGCTGCCGAGCGCCTGTTCCGTCTTGTCGGGGAACGGTTCGCTGAGGTTGCCGGACACCGGCTTGGTCCATGCGCTGAGGATGTCGCCCTCCGCGGCGACCGCGTTGACCGGCTGGGCGGCGAGGCCGCAGCCGAGCGTGGCCAGCGCCGCGATCGAGGCGATGGCCGCCGTGATTCCTATGGTGCCTCCTGAACGGGGTTGTGGTGCCATGGGTGTTCTTCCTTCTGTTTTCTCCGTGTGATCGCGTCATCGCGTCCCACGGGCAATCATCCTTGTTCCTGCGGGACTTCACACTGCCGTCCAGTCTATCGCAACACGCCCGGAAACACCACACTCGGCACCGTATTCAGCCGACGCCACTCACCGGTTCTTGAAGTAGCGGAACAGCTGGCTCTGCCGGATGGGCAGCGCAGCAGCCAGCGCGGCGAGCAGCGCGCCTGCGAACAGCATGAGCGGCGGGCGCAGGGAGGCGAGCGTGACCGTCCCCGGATCGTGCGTCAGCCGCAGGCAGCAGGCGACGACCAGGCTGCAGGATGCAAGCGTGCCGAGCCCCGCCCAGACGAGCGTCTCCACGCCGATCTCAAGCAGCTGCGCGCCCTTGCCCTGCCCCGAGTGCAGAGCTCCCGCATATTCGAGACGGCGTCGCCGTGTCGCCACGAGGCCAAGCAGCAGGCCGAGCCCGAGCGCCACGAGCGGCGTCCAGCGGGTCATGCGCGCATGATACGAGGCTTGCGCGTCATAGTGCATGTCGAAGCCTTTGTTCACGCCGGTCACGCCCGCCCGTTGGCCGTCGCTCGACGAGGCGACGGTGGAGAGCAGCAGCGAGTCGATCTGCTCGCTTTCCGGCCAGGAGCGCGCCCAGCATTCGTCGAATGTCCCGGAGGATGCGGGTGCGGGGATGAGCATCGCGTAGGCGAACCGGGTGTCGCGCCCGTCGTTCGGCCAGTCGAACACGCCGGCGATGGTCAGCATGCCGCGCGTGGTCTGTAGCCGGGAGCCGGTGACCAGGCCGAAGTCGTGGGACACGTCCTTGGACACCCACGCGCCGGACACGTCCATACGCGACGAAGGCGTACCGGATGAGACCATCCGGAGCATGCCGGCGGTGACCTCGTAGGTCGTCAGTTCACGGCCCGGCGTGGAGGCGGGAATCACCGCGGTGGCCTGCCGCATCGCGCCTGAGGCGGCGGAGTCGCCCATGCCGTAGGACAGCCGGTCGCAGGCGCTGCCGTCGACCTTGCCGCCGACCACGGCGCGGGCGTCGGCGTAGGCGCTCACGCGCGCCGCCGCCTGGTTTTCGAGTCCGGCGATGTTCACCGTCTCGTAGCCGCCGAGCAGGGTGCCGCCGATGAGCACGGCGAGCATCATCATGAACGCGTGCGACGTGCCTGAGGCGATGTTGCGCAACGCTTCGGAGAGTATCGACGCGAGTCTCATGAGACCGCCCCCTTGCCGTCGTCGGCCGGCTGCAGTCCGGCAGTTGCGGACGCTGCGACATCCGTGTCATTCGAGGGCTCACCGTCCACGATCTCGCCGGGTTGCGGAGCGTAGTGGGCGAGGTCAATCACCCGGTCGCAGGCGTCTCGCGTGTCGGGATCGTGAGTGGCGACCATGACGATCATGCCTTTGCCGGCGAGGTTGCCGAGCACGTGGCTGACCGAGTGCGCGGTGCGCGTGTCCAGCTGGGCGGTCGGCTCGTCGACGAGCAGCAGGTCGGGCCGCGAGCAGACGGCGCGTGCGAGCATGAGCCGCTGCGCCTCGCCGCCGGACAGGTCGGAGAAGCGGCGGCCCGCCGCATAGCCGAGGTCGAACAGGTCGAGCGCGGCCATCGCCTCCGGTTCGGCGTCGCGGCGGCGCAATCCCTTGGCCAGCAACGGGAACGTCACATGGTCGAGCGCGGTGCGCCCGGCCACGCCGTACGGGTTCTGGAACACCCAGCCGACCCGGCCGATGCCGCGGCGCTCCACCGTGCCCCGCCACGGCTTCTCCCAGCCGGCCACGATCGACAGCAACGTGGATTTGCCGCATCCGGAAGGTCCGCACACAGCCACCACCTCGCCAGGCGAGATCACGTCGTCAAGCCGCTCGAACAGCACGTCGGTGCCGGGGAACCGGTGGGCGACCCCGCTCAGGCGCACGCAGCGGTCGGGCAGCGGCGCGGTCTTCGCCGCTTCCGGCGCTCCGGACGGATCCGCCGATCCGGTCTCCTCGAACACGCCGATGTCATGCACGTTTGCCGCGTCCCCCGCTCTGGAGCGCCGGCGCAGCCAGCCTTTCATGCCCATTTCGGCCTCCTCTCACCGGCATTGCAGCGAGTCGAGGCGGGAGCCGATCTCCACGCGCGTCACGGAGGACACGTCCGCACCGTCCGCACCGGAAACGAGGCTTGCACCCAGTTCGGAGCCGACGACGCCCACTTTCACCGGCTTGCCCTTGCCTGCGCCGTTGAGCGGCACGATGCAGCCGGTGGAGCCGCTGATGCCGAATACGGCTGCCGCCGGCACGCGCAGCGCCTGCACCGGCTTGGCCAGCTGCACCTGCACGTCGATGCCGGCGGCCATCATTTCCGCGTTCATCGCTTTGACCGCCGGCGTCGCGGCGACCTTCGCGCAGAATTCGGCGTCGGTGATCTCGGTGGTGCCCGCCTTGAGCGTGGTGGACTGGTCGATGATCGTCACCGTGCGGTCGATGTCCATCGGCTGCGCGTTCTTCAACGAGAGTTTGGTGATCGTGCCGGTCACCTTGCCGACCGGCGATCCGGCAGTGACGGGAGAGCCGGCCACCGCCGACCACTCCCCCGGCACGCCCATCGACGCGGAGGGCAGCCACAGGATGTCGGACAGCCGCAGCGTGACCGCGCCGTCGTCGGCCACGTCGGCCGTGCCTCCGTTGTCCTTGAGCAGCTGGGCGACGCCGCGTCCCGTATACCAGGTGAACGTGTTCGAGCCGGCGGACGCCGTGTAGCCGATGCGGCTCAGCTCGTTGTTGAGCGCGAGCACGTCGTCGCCCTTGTCGCCGGTCTTCAGGTCGCGGTACATGGGAGAGGCGGTGGCGAGCGCCACCACGGGACGCCCGTCGACGCCGTATGCGCGGCGGCCGGATGTCAGCCCGTCGCCGGACCAGTCGGCGGTGACGGTGCCGGTGGCGTTGCCGACGAGTTCGCGTTCCGTGGAGAGCGTGGGCACCATGGTCATCTGCGTGGATCCCGAATACTCCTGCACGCCGGCGGGCGCGCTGGTCACTTCGCCTGCGGCGCCGAGCAGGGCGGGTTCGCGGTCGGGCAGCCATAGTGCGCAGCCGCCGACGGCAAGCGCGGCCGATGTGACGGCGGCGACCAGCAGCCATGTGGCCGAGACGCGTCCGCGCGCCCCGGATGCGGCCTGTGCCGCTTGCTTGCGTTTCCTTGCCATCGTTCCAGCTCCTTTGCCGTCGCGTTTCGTCTGTTGTCTCCTCTATAGCACCGTTGCCGCGCGGCCGCTCACGCGACACGCCGCGCACGTACCCGAAACGGGAACGTGCGCGGCGTCATGCTCACCACAGGTGTTCGACCGGGGACGTCTTGAGGTCGACATGGGTGAAGCCGTTCACGGCAAGGCAGGTCATGGCGTCTCCGTCAGCCGATCAGGCGGTGCAGGTCGTTGCCGAACTGATCGAGTTTCGGCAGGTTGAGCGTACGGCCGGGGAACTCCTGACGCCACGAATCATAGGAGCAGGAGACCGAGCCGCTGCGGCTGTACTGGGCGTCGACCAGTTTGGTTCCGACATAGATCTCGCACGCCACAAGGCCGTCGCCGTCCGACGTCTGGTTCTTCACCGTCAGCGTATGCCGATGATCCAGCAGATCATCATCACTGCGGAAATCCGTCATCTTCAACGACTTCCGGAAGGACGCCTCCGCAAGCTTCACCTTCCCCTTGGAAAACGACGCCTCGGCGTCACCGGTCGACGCCGCGTACAGGAACACCGGCATAGGACCTGTCGAATCCGACTCCTTTGAATCCTCCGCAGGCTGGGTGCCGCAGCCGACGAGCGCCAACACCAACAGGATGACCATGAAAGCCCCACCTGTCCTAATCACAAGCGAGCTCATACCTGTCGAAGCTGCATGCCCTTGGTCGCTCAAGTGATAAAACCATTTCATCATGTCACTCCTTTGATGATTCATAACGATGTCGATGCAGAGTCGTCATCCCATGTCGAAGCGGGTGCCGTTCGCGGCGAGGCAGGCCATGACGTTGACGTCATCCATGTCGAACGATATCTTCGCCTTCCCGCCTTCCGCACGTGCCTTCTCCCACTTCTCCATGTCCTTGCGGTACTGGCCGACGGTGACCGAACCGGCGATCAGCTTCTTGCGTTTTAGGCAGTCCAATGCACCCTCGTCATGGTCCGCATACAGGTTCGGATTATCCGTTTGTGCCACATACAGATCCTGGATCACGTCAAGATTGCGTTCGGAGCATCCGCGCTTGTCGTCGAGCCATTTCTGTATCTGCGTGCCTGTCTGGGCGTCGGCCGGAGCCTCCTGCCCCTGATCGTCCCTGATGCCATTGGGGAACGTGTACCACACCGGCTTCTCATAGCCTTTGCTGACCATGCACTGCGCATACCGGTTCCATGCCGCCTCGTAATCGCTGTTCGACAGCTCATCGCCCTGTACGACCCGCTCCACCACAGCCTTCTGCTCCGGACCCATCTGCGATGTGTGAGACTCCAGCAGCTGCTGCGCGTAATCCTTCATCGACGACGCCAGTCGCGCACCCGAGGAGGATTCATGCGATGTATCGGACACTTCAGGAGAGGACTGCGAAGCACAGCCCGACAGCGACATCATCAGGACGAGGAGCATCATGGACATAACCATCCGGCTCCACACTGCATCACGGTTCACGGAAGTGCTCCTTTCAGTGACGGCCGACGTAAATTCCGGTCACACCGGCCGTCATGAACAGGCGGCATCATTGCGACAACGCTCGTACTCAACACAGCCAAGCACAACAGACGCCTGCAAGCCACCATAAGCCGTTTAATATGAGCTATCATCATTGTTCATTACCAATCAATCGTATCCAACAAATGCTAGACGGCTTTTACTCCATGTTAAAACTGATGCCGTTCGCAGCTATGCAAGCCAAAACGTTGTCGTCACCCATATCGTATGACATTTTCGGCTTCTCGCCGGGCCTACGATGATCCCATTTATCCATATCTTCGCGATATTGATCGAGAGTAATAGATTGAGCAACCAGCTTCTTGCGTTTAAGACAGTCCAGCGCGCCCTCGTCATGATCCGCATACAGATTCGGATTATCTGTCTGCGCCTCATAGAGGTCCTGAATTACATCAAGATTCCGATTTGAGCACAAGCGCAAATCATCAAGCCATTTGCTAACGTATTGGCTATCATCCTCTTTGTCAGGCGGAGCCGACAATAGCTGCTGATTTCTGATTCCGTTGGGGAACGTGTACCACACCGGTTTCTCATATCCTTTATCAGTCACGCAAGACACATACCTGTCCCACGCCGCCTCATATTCACTATTCGACACCTTGCCGGTGCTGATCACCTTCTTCACCGATGCGGTCTGCTCAGGCCCCATCTCCAAGGCGTGCGACGCCAGCAATTGCTGCGCGTAATCCTTCATCGACGACGCCAGACGCGCACCGGAAGACGACTGCGACGACTCCTTGGATCCATCCGAAGACGATGACTTCGATGTACAACCGCACAACACCAACGACACAACCAGCAGCATCAATACAGTCACCGCCATACGAAACGACACGACACCACGCTTCATGATGAACTCCTTCGTAGATCACTGATAATACCGATGTTCAATTGTCGTTTGGTCATCCACGACTCTTGTGGATGACTCCCACGGTATCCGAAAGACAAACAACGCAAATCCACGACACGCCGACGGCATTCCCGAAACGGGAACAGGCGGGCGGTTTGTCGTTTGCGTATCAGCGGATGACGGCGGTGAGTTTCCAGCGGCCGTCCTTCACCCCATACTCCAGACTGCCACCAGAACGCTCAAGAAGCCTACGATAGTGAGAAAGCCCAGCACCCTTTCGTCGCATATCGTCAGCCCTCACCTCATCAATCTCAACGACATCATTGCTCTCAATGATAGCCACCTTCTCCGTATCCCATGCCACGGTCATGGAGTAGTCTGTACCAGCATATTTGGCGATGTTGGTGTATATTTCACCAACAAGCCGCAAAACGAGATTCGCCTTCCGCTCCGGAACCATATCAAAAGACCCATCGAAGCGAATGGTCGTATGACCGTGAATACCGACTTGATTCATTTTCAAGTCATGCTCTTCTACATATAATGTGACATCATGTCGATTCAATGTATCCAGGACGCCTGATTCTTCGTCAATATTCTCATGCGAACGCAAATCATCAATGATGCAATGAAGATCTTCTAAGGCTCTCAAAGCCAGTTCATTCACCTGCGTCCACTCCTCGACATCGACGGGAGAGCGGCGCAAATGACCTTGTGCCATGCGCGCAATGATTGACATATCGCCTGCCGCATGATCGTGCAACCGCATCGCTGTCGTCACATCATGTTTCCACATCGCCATGTGGTGACGAATATCATTCTCCCGTTCGTTTTTTCTCTGACTCCTGACCTGGCAGCGGGCAAGATAACCAATTGCAGCAGACACACAATATGTCAGAACAATCGAAATCGATGCAGCCCAAGGCAGCGCTGAATTGGCAAGCACCGCGGACAGCGCAAACTGTTCGACCGCTGCCAGAAGAAGAACGACGCATGATGCAATAACACCGTACCCGAATGACACGAATCCGACACCCTGAAGAATCGCCATCGTGCCAACGTTCAAAGGATGCACCATATGCATCGTGACGATACTGTCCAGAATGACCGCTCCAACTGTAGATGCAATCGGAGCGAACGGCATAGCGATCACGCACAGGCACAGTAAAAGATTGATAGCTATATCGGCAGCATTAACGGGAAAGTCCAATGCCAAGCTGACAAAACATACGACGAAAAACAGCAGAGATATGCATATGCGAGCCCAAGGGGTACTCTCCGTCCCACTACGCTTGTCCAACAACAACATGAATACTTACTCACAGTCTATGCGCTTGGGTCCATTGCAGCATGGCGTGACCAATATCTGCAACATGCAGTTTGCGGCAAATGGACTGGAACATCTTGCGGACAGCGCTTTGCGAAACACCACACCCCTGAGCCACCTTACTGGTTGCTGAGCCATGGGCAATCACATATTCCAGGACCTCCTGCTCCCGCAGAGAAAGCGCCATCTCATCCTTCTGCCGTATGACATTATCATGCGCCCGTTGCGGAGAATCGAATCCCTCCATCCACACGCCATGAATGATCCGTGCCACTGCTTTGACAAGTTGCAGATCATCGTTTTTCGTTTCCAATCCTTGGGCTCCAGCTCTTTGCATTTCCGTCCAGTAGATGTCCAATTTGAAACTGGTAATACCGAGAATCCGGGTAGTGTCATTCACCTGTCGGATATACCTGCAAACCTGAGGACCCTGAATGCCTTCGAGTGACATGTCTAGAAGTAGTAGGTCTGGTATTGCACGTCCATCCCTGAACCGTAACACAGCCTCACTTCCACTCATAGTGCTCCAGAGAACACCCATATGAGGAAAATACTCCCGCATAAGACCGATAAGCAATCGCAATGACATTTTGGCATTGTCCACGATAGCTACGGTCAGACCAGTATAGTACTCGTCAGCCAACAGAACATCATTCATATGCGAACTCATTTCTTATGGCATTGCCACCACAGCCACGGCGGACATCCGCCCATCACACCAGCCACCTGCGGGGCCGGATCCGCCGGCTCGGATGTGACGGCTCCGGTACCGAACAACAGGGCGATGCTCAACAGTGCGCTCGCGATTTTCATGATGAACTCCTTTGTCTGTTACTGATTATGATAGTGGCGTTTGGGTGAAACGCCGAGCGTTACCGCAGGCGTTTCACCCAAACGCCATGTGATTGCCGGAACGTCGCCGTCACCAGAGTTGTTCCACAGGGTCGGACGTGTCAGCGGTGACCGATCCGTTGGACACCAAGCAAGTGGAAGATTCCGGAGAATCCTTGAACGAGTACACCCACGTGCTACCGGATGTCGTCGACCGCTCTTCGCTCCGCTCCTTTTTCAGCTGCTCTGCGGAGTATGAGACGTCGACCAGCTTCTTGCGCTTCAGACAGTCGACGATGGCCTCCATCGGATCCGACAACAACGAGGGATTACCAATCTGCGTCTCATACAGATGGGCGATGCCCGCACCATGAGCGAACCAGCAGTCAGCGGAATCCTGAGCATACTTCTCCTCCTGCTGAGCCGTACCGGACCTGTGCATGGCCTCCTCCTTCAGGCCTCCGCCGACCTCAAGGAACACGATCTCCTTGTACCCCAAAGCAAGCATGCACTGGCGATACCCGGAAATCGCGTTTTCGTAGTCGGACACCGGCACCTTCCCCGTACGGGAGACACGTTCGACAGCCGACTTCTGAGTGGCGGACATGGACGAGGAATACTCGGAAAGCAGCTGCGCCGCATAGGCTTTCAGGGAGGGAGCCAAACGACCCCCTCCCTGAGTCTGCGAAGAGTTCGCACTGTTATCATTCGCCCCGTTGTGCTGATTGCCGCACCCGCTGAGCGTGACGCTCAGGACCGCACACAGCGCCGCAGCCATCCAACGGTAACGATGGCAACTGTTCTGGAGACTTGGCCGGCACATCAGCTGCAGTTCACCGCGTTGACTCGTGCACCGTCGTCGACATCGTACTCATGGCCGCGAATTTCCACGTCAATCCACTGCCGAGGATACTTGGCCTTGCCAGATTTCTCCGCTCCGTCCTGCTTCACCCAGACGTAAATGCAACGTGACGCCGAGGATCCCTCAGCATACGAATATGTCCACGTATAGACCCAACTGCCCTTCACATCCGCACCGTCAATCCTGCCAGAAGCGGCAAGAGCCGGTACGGAGGGGACAACAGCAAGAGCGCAGGCAAGAACGGCGCTACAGATGGCAACCCTCTTCCTCTTTATCCTGTTCATGATGTGCTCCTTTGTCCATCATTTGTTTACGGTTTATCCGCAACCATGCGGACAGTTTCAGGATAGGAACGCTTCAAAGATCACAAATCCACGACACGCCGCCGGCATTCCCGAAACGGGAGCAGAACACCGGATATTTGCCACCTGACATATCATCAGATCGGCATGTGCTTTCCGGAACGTCACCTGTCACCAGAGCTGCTCCACGGGATCGGAGGAGTCGGCACTGGTCCAGCCGTTTGCGGCACGGCAAGCATACGATTCAGTGGAATCCTCAAACGAGTATAGCCAGCGTCTATCTCCGCCAGCAGCGGCTTTCCTCGCCTTCCCCCGCTCTTCTTGCAGCTGCTCTGCGGAGTATGAGACGTCGACCAGCTTCTTGCGCTTCAGACAGTCGACGATGGCCTCCATCGGATCCGACAACAACGAGGGATTACCAATCTGCGTCTCATACAGATGGGCGATGCCCGCACCATGAGCGAACCAGCAGTCAGCGGAATCCTGAGCATACTTCTCCTCCTGCTGCTTCGTGCCGGACCTGTGCATGGCCTCCTCCTTTAATCCGCCACCAGTGTTTAAGAAGATGATTTCCTTATATCCGCGGGCAAGCATGCATTGGCGATACCCGGACAAAGCCGTTTCATAGTCGGACGCCGGCACCTTCCCCGTACGGGAGACACGTTCGACAGCCGACCGCTGAACGTCCGACATGGACGAGGAATGCTCGGAAAGCAGCTGCGCCGCATAGGCCTTCAGGGAAGGAGCCAAACGACCCCCTCCCTGAGTCTGCGAAGACGACGTACCGCCATTATCCGACTGCTTGGACTCGACACCACACCCGCACAATGCAACACCCATCGAAAGGGTGAGCAGCATGGCACCGACAGCACGTCCCGTCTGATATATCGTGAACCCGTTCATGATGCACCTCGTCGTGAGTTCCAAGAGCCGCCTGACGTTCTGGCTCATCTGCCCGCTCCTACGCGGGTAGCTTCAGGATATGCAATGGCAGAGGAACGCGGGGATGCGACACGCCGCCGGCATTCCCGAAACGGGAATGGCCGGACGGTTTTTGTCCCGTCCGGCCATGGCGGTCACATGAATCGGCTGTCTATGCCGTGGCTGCGTCAGCGGCCGAGCTTGTCAAGCAGCAGGGCCTCGGCGAGGATGTTGCGCTTGAGCCCGTAGAGGCTGATCGACTCGTTGGGGCTGTGCGCGTTCGCCTTCGGATCCTCCGGACCGGTGACGAGCACCTGCGCGGCAGGGAAGATGCGCTGCAGTTCGGGGATGAACGGGATGGAGCCGCCTTCGCCCTTGTTGACGGGTTCGACGCCGAACGCGTCCTGCATGGCTTCCAGCGCATCCTTCGTGGCGACGGCGTCCGGGTCCATGGCCCAGCCCATGCCGTTCTCCAGCTTGTCCACGCGCACGTCGGCGCCGAATGGAGCGTGCGCTTCGAGGTACGTCGCGAGCGCGTCCTGCGCCTCTTCTGGCCGCTGGCCGGGCGCGGTGCGCAGGGACAGGCGGAACGTGGTCTCGGGGCTGATCACGTTGAACGAGCCCTCGACCGGGTGCGCGTCGAAGCCGATGACGGTGATGCTCGGCTTGGTCCACAGGCGGGAGGCGAGCGAGCCGGAGCCGGCGAGCGTGAAGCCGTCGACCACGCCGGCGTCGGCGCGGACGGTCCGCTCGTCCAGGTCGCGCTGCAGGCCGCCGACCGGCTCCTGTGCGGCGATGCCGGGCACGGTGATGTCGCCGTCGCGGTCGTACAGGGAGGAGATGAGCATGGCGGCGAGCGTGTTCGCGTCGAGGATGGGGCCGCCGTACTGGCCGGAATGTACCGGATGCTCGAGCACCTTGACGTGCACGTCCACGCACGTGTTGCCGCGTAGGGACGTGGTCAGGCTCGGGATTTCGGCGGACCAGTTGCCGGAGTCGGCGACGACGATCACGTCGGAGTCGAAGTCGTCGCGGTGGCTTTCGATGAACGGGATGAAGCTGGCGGAGCCCATCTCCTCCTCGCCTTCGATGAACACCTTGACGTTCACCTTGAGGTCGTCGCCGAGCGCTTTGAGCGCGCCGGAGTGGATGGCGATGCCGCCGCCGTCGTCAGCCGAGCCGCGGCCGTAGAGGCGCCCGTCGACCTCGGTGGCGACGAACGGGTCGGTGTCCCACGCGGCGGGGTCGGGCACCGGCTGCACGTCATGGTGGGCGTACAGCAGGATGGTCGGGGCGGCGGGGTCCACGACCTTCGAGCCGATGACCTCCCATGCGCCGGGCGTGCCGTCCGGGTTGGTCGACTGCACGACCTTCGCGTCGACGCCCACCTCACGCAGCTCGTCGGCGACGAACTGCGCCGAACGCTTCATATGCTCGGCGGTGATGCCCTGCGCCGAGACGGACTTGAGCGCGATCTTGCGGCCCAGCAGGTCGACCACGCGGTCGAAGTCGGCGTCCACGCGGGAGCGGAGCTCCTCGGAGAATGTATCGGTCATGAGACCCCTTTCCATCATCGGCCGTCGCGCGCGGCGACCGGAAATCAACGGTAGCGTCACGTGTCATTGTAACGGGTTCAAGGCGTGGTCGGGGCGCGGCAGGCGGCGGCCGAGGCGTCTATACGTGGCCGTAATCTGACGGACTATGACATGGAACCCGTTCAAGAAGGACAAGGAAGAGGCGCAGAAGCCGGTCGACGGCGGCAAGTCCGCCGGATCAGGCAAGGGACGCCCCACCCCGAAGATGAAGGACGCGCAGGCGAAGAACCTGCGTCCGCTGGTGCCGGAGGACCGCAAGGCCAGCGCGAAGGCCGCGAGGGAGCGGCAGCGCAAGCGCGAGGACCAGGAGTACGAGGCGATGCGCACCGGCGACATCAGCCGCATGCCGAAGGCCGAGCGTCTGCCGTGGCGCGTGTACATCCGCGACTATGTGGACGCCCGCCGCAATCTCGGCGAGTACTTCATCCCCGTGGCGGTGATCACGCTCGTCGGCTCGATCCTCGTGACCGCCGTGGGACCGACGCTGTCGGTGCCGCTGATGATCGCGCTGTACGCGTACCTGATCGCCGTGGTGATCGACGTGGCCGTGATGTGGCGCAAGCTCAAGAAGAAGCTCATCGCCAAGTACGGCGAGGCGTCCGTGGCCAAGGGATCGCGTTCCGGCACGTACGCGTGGAGCCGCGCCATCCAGGTGCGCCGCTGGCGCCTGCCGAAGCCGCGCAGCCCGAAGCACGGCAACTGGCCCGAGTGACGGTTATATAGATTTCGGTTGCATAGACGTTGATCTGGACCCCGCATGACCCGTGCGGGGTCCTTTTCATATGTGTTGGACGGTGGCAGAAGTCGCCGTCCGGCGGTGGGGCCGAGTACGTGCACGACACGCACGCCACATGTCTTGATACATATGTACTATTATCAGCAATGTTGGTGGGGACGGGCGAACGCATCGCCCAGGCAACAAAGGAGTCATGATGGATGAAGCATACGATGTGGCGATTATCGGCGGCGGCCCGGGCGGGTACTCGACGGCTTTGCGCGCGGCGGAGCTGGGACTGAAGGTGGCTCTGATCGAACGGGACGCCACGCTGGGCGGCACATGCCTGAACCGCGGGTGCATCCCGTCCAAGGCGCTCATCAGCGCCACGCACACGCTGGATTCGATTCGATATGGGCGAGAACTAGGCATCTCCGCGACGATCGAGGGCGTCGACTACGAGGCTCTGCACGATTACAAGCAACGCATCGTCGACACGATGACGAAGGGGCTGGCCGGGCTGCTCGCGCATCGCGGCGTGACCGTGTACCGCGGCGAAGGGTCGGTGGCGGACGCGACCGGGCGTCCGTTCCGGGTGCGGATCTCGGCGCAGAGTGGCGGGGATGATCAGGATGCGCATGGCGAGCCGTCGGTCGTGGAACGGTTCGTACGCTCCGAAGTGGCCGAGAAGCTCACGGCTGACGTGGACATCACGGCACGGCATGTGGTGCTCGCCATGGGGTCGGCGCCACGTCCGCTGCCCGGAACGCCCTTCCATGGCGCGATCATCGACTCCACCCGGGCTCTGGCGATGGCGATACCGCACAATGCGGTCATCGTCGGCGCAGGCGCCATCGCCGTCGAGTTCGCGTCCATGTGGAACGCCGCCGGCTGCAAGGTCACGATGCTGATCCGCAAGGACCGCGTGCTCTCCGCATGGGACCGTCGATCCGGCGTG
This sequence comes from Bifidobacterium leontopitheci, assembly GCF_009193355.1. Classification (GTDB taxonomy): domain Bacteria; phylum Actinomycetota; class Actinomycetes; order Actinomycetales; family Bifidobacteriaceae; genus Bifidobacterium; species Bifidobacterium leontopitheci. The sequence continues at coordinate 179,634 of NZ_WBVT01000001.1, read as the reverse complement.
ACGCTCACCCGCGAACTGCGCCGTCACGGCATCGACATCATCGACCATGCGAACGTCACGCGAATCGACACGGGCGTCAACATGGGGGCCGTCGTGCATTACCAGCGCACGCCGGGCACCTCTGACGGCAGCACGGCGGAACAGTACACGACCGGGGAGTTCGTACTGGTGGCGATCGGCCGCGACCCGCTCACCGACGCACCCTGGCTGAAAGACGCTGGTGTCCGCGTTGACGAGAACGGGTTCGTCGGCACCGACGATCTTGGCCGTACCGCGGTCGACGGCATCTGGGCTTCGGGGGACATCACCACCGGACCCGCATTGGCGCATCGAGCCTTCGAGCAGGGCATCGTCATCGCCGAAGCGATCGCCGGCCTCTCCCCCGCCCCAGTCGACGATACGACGATCCCCGAGGTCGTTTTCTCCAATCCGGAGGCGGCAAGCGTGGGCCTGACGCTTGCGCAGGCCCGGGCGCGGGACGACATCTCCGAACCCAAGGAAACCGTCTATCCGATGCTGTCGAACGCACGCATGATGATGAGTGGCTCCGGCGGCTCGCTGTCGCTGGTCAGCGGCGTCTATTCGGACCGTCCGGACACCCCCGTGGTGCTCGGCGTGCATATCGTGGCGCCCGTCGCCTCCGACATCATCGCCGAAGCGGAGCAGCTCGTCGGCAACCGGATTGCGCTGCGTGACGCGGCGCGGCTGATCCACCCGCATCCCACGTTCAGCGAGACGCTCGGCGAGACGCTGCTCAAGGCGGATGGCAGACCGTTGCACACGCGGTGACCATGCCGGCGGAAAGGACAGCCGAACAGGCGTCCGCGAGGAGCGAGGCGATCGGCGCCCGTTCGACACGAACGCGCGCAACGGCCGCATGGCGGCTGCACGGCATGTATGATGACATGCTGAAGATGAACGCAGGGCCAACACTGCTGGTACACTGATGTCCCAGTGTGTTCACCCGTAACCCAAGCGAGGAAGTAGATGGCAGACAAGGACGAGAAGAACAAGCAGAGCAAGCCGAAGAAGAAAAGCACGATCAAGCAGATCATCCAGATCTTCAAGTACACCTATAAAGAAGACAAGATCCTCCCGCTGCTGCTGGCCTGCGGCCTGCTGCTGCCGGTCGTGGTGTTCATCGTGCTCGGCATCGTCTTCCACTGGTCCGTGATCACATGGGTGTTCATGATGATCATGGGCGTGATGCTCGGCTGCCTGCTGGCCACCATCGTGCTCACCCGCCGCGCGGACATGGTCGGCTACCGTCAGCTCGAAGGCCGTCCGGGCGCCGCGGTCACCGTGCTGCGCAACATCAACAAGGCCGGCTTCAACTTCCCCGAGCAGCCGATCTGGATCGACCCGCGCACCAAGGACGCCATCTGGCGCGGCACCGGCTATAACGGCGTCTACCTGCTGGGCGAAGGCGACTATCACCGCGTCAAGCACGCCATGGACCGTCAGGAGCAGAACATCAAGAGCGTGACCGCCGGCTCCTCCATCCCCGTCTACCGCATCCTGGTCGGCAAGGGCGAAGGCCAGGTCCGCCTCAAGAACGTGCGCAACACCGTCATCCGCAAGAAGGCGTACCGCCCGACCCACCACAAGAACGCGCTCATCGCCAAGATCCACCCGCGCGAGCGCTTCCTGCTCACCAAGGCCGAGCTGGAGACGCTGAACCGTCGACTCAGCACCCTGCAGAACAAGAACACCGGCATCCCGAAGGGCATCGACCCGACGCGTATGCAGAAGGTCAGCCGTCGCGCCATGCGCGGCCGCTGACATATCAGCCGGCACTCAGGCACCCCAAGGCCGTTGCAGCACACCGCCGCAACGGCCTTTCCCATATCATGGCTCCTTTCCGAAATCGCCGCGGCCCGGCCGACCGCACAGTCCACGGCAAGTCCATAACATGGAACAGCCACCCATCGGCGGCAAACTCGCACGAAACACCGGAACCGTTGGAAAACAGCCGTTTCCGTACCCAAGTTCGCCATTACGAAACATACTCGTAACCCAAATGACGAGCGGGCGAAACTCACATTCCTAGACTTACCTTCTGTAAGTTCACAACGATATCTCACAACCAAAGGAGCGATCGTGGCAGAGAATAAGATTTTCGCCCACACGCCTGAAGAGGTCGAAGCCCTGATCAACAAGGAGGGCATCGAGTACGTGTCCGTGCGCTTCACCGACCTGATCGGCGTGCAGCAGCACTTCACCGTGCCGGTCAGCGAATTCCTGGACAACGCGTTCACCGACGGCATGCCGTTCGACGGCTCCTCCGTGCAGGGCTTCCAGGCCATCAACGAGTCCGACATGAAGCTGGTCCCGGACGTCACGACCGCCTTCGTCGACCCGTTCCGCAAGCACAAGACCCTCGACGTGGCCTTCTCCATCGTCGACCCGCTGACCGACGAGCCCTACTCCCGTGACCCCCGTCAGGTCGCCGGCAAGGCCGAAGCCTACCTGAAGTCCACCGGCATCGCCGACACCGCATCCTTCGCTCCCGAGGCCGAGTTCTTCATCTTCGACAAGGTCCGCTACGAGAACTCCATGCAGCGCTCCTTCTACGAGGTCGACTCCATCGAGGCCCCGTGGAACTCCGGCGTCGACACCGAAGAGGACGGCACCCCGAACATCGGCTTCAAGAACCGCGTCAAGCGCGGCTACTTCCCGGTTCCCCCGTGCGACCACTACCAGGACCTGCGCGACGACATGGTCGCCAACCTGCAGAAGGTCGGCCTGCAGCTCGAGCGCTCCCACCACGAGGTGGCAGGCGCCGGCCAGCAGGAGATCAACTACCGCTTCAACACGCTGCAGCACGCAGGCGACGACCTGATGAAGTACAAGTACGTCGTCCACGAGACCGCAGCCCTCGCCGGCAAGGCCGTCACCTTCATGCCGAAGCCGATCGCAGGCGACAACGGCACCGGCATGCACTGCCACCAGTCCCTGTGGAAGGACGGCAAGCCGCTGTTCTACGACGAGCAGGGCTACGGCGGCCTGTCCAACATCGCCCGCTGGTACATCGGCGGTCTGATCAAGCACGCCTCCTCCGTGGTCGCGTTCACGAACCCGTCGCTGAACTCCTACCACCGCCTGGTTCCGGGCTTCGAGGCCCCGGTCTCGCTGGTGTACTCCGCCCGTAACCGTTCCGCCGCCATCCGCATCCCGCTGGCCGGCACCTCCCCCGCCTCCAAGCGTATCGAGTTCCGTGCGCCGGATCCGTCGTCCAACCCGTTCCTGGCCTTCTCCGCCCAGATGATGGCCGGCCTCGACGGCATCCTCAACCACATCGAGCCCCCGGAGCCGGTCGACAAGGACCTCTACGAGCTGCCTCCGGAAGAGCACGCGGGCATCAAGCAGGTGCCGGGCTCCCTCGGCGAGGCCCTGAACGCCCTTGAAGAGGACCACGACTTCCTGACCGCCGGCGACGTGTTCACGCCGGACCTCATCGAGACGTGGATCGACCTCAAGCGCGGCGAGATTGACCAGGCCCGCCTGGCCCCGACCCCGCTGGAGTACGAGCTGTACTTCCACATCTGATAGATGGCTATGAAAAGGCCCCTGATGGGAATCCCGTCAGGGGCTTTTTCATGTCTATGACCGTTCACGATTTGACGCGCCCGGCAAATCGTGAACGGAAAACCGCACAGAATCGCACATATGCTGAGGCATCATCCGCATCATTCCGCCAGTTGTAATGTGCAATCGTACATGATCATCGTTCACGATTTGCAGGGCCGTGCAAATCGTGAACGATGGCGAGACGCCGCGACACGCCGAAGGCGGCTCAATGCCCTAAGCTCCGACCACATAGCCCCGGAAAAGTGGCACGCCAATCACAGAGTCTTTAGGGTTCACCTTATGAACTCTATAATGCTGAACGACTCGCAGCAGCGAGCGGAACAACAAGCCGAGCTTTTTCTGGCCGTATGCGACGACGTGGGTTTCATCCCCGTGTTCTCCCATTGCTCTGCCGTCGAATACTGGGGCGTGCAGACGCCTGCTGATTGCCTACTGGACAAGACGAAACCTCATATCGTCTTCCCCGACAGCGGCTCGCGACGGCGATCACGCCAGACCATCACCCATGTATGGAAAGCCGAACTGCAGCCACGGCCGCACTACACCGGCAGATTCCATGTGGTCTCGCCGCAAACTGCATGGGCGCAGATCGCACAGCATTGCAGTGAGGAAAGCCTTGCCGTGACCGCAGGGTCATTCATGTGCCGCGACCGCAGAAGAAAAGTGACGACACTGGACTACATCGAACGGTATGTTCATGACAACCCGCAGTTCCCCGGGCGCAGGAAATGCCTCAACATCCTGCCATATCTGGCTGAGAACACCGATTCCCCGCCGGAATCGGTCGTCGTCGTTCTCGTCATGCGCGCCAACATCGGCAAACCCGTGACCAATCACCGCATTGACTTCGAGAACGGGGAATTCAATTTCATCGACATCGCCTATCCGGAAATCAAATTCGGCATAGAGTATCAAGGCTATTATCATGCCGATCCGGCCCAGATGAAGGCCGATGCAAGGCGTCTCAACCGGCTGAGGCTCAGAGGATGGGAAATCGTCCTGGTCACTGCGGACGATCTTCGCGACGAGACCTCCCGCAAACGCATCATAGCGGTGATAAGGGCGCTCATGGAACGGCAGCGTCAGCTGATGCGGATGGGGACCATTCTGGCGTAGGGTCGTTCACGATTTAAGTCATGACGCAAATCGTGAACGGCCCTATGTGCGATTGAACACGCGCGGCCCTTGCAATTGCTAGAAACCCTTATGGAACCATGTTCGCTTTTGTGCATTTGGCGTTCACGATTTGACGCGCCCGGCAAATCGTGAACGGTCGAGGTCACCGCAGCAGCCGCTCCGCAAGTGCCTTGAACTCGGCGCCGATGCCGTCATGTCTCAACGCCCCGTCGGCGTTCAATACCGCGGGCCGGCCGGCCTCGCCGGTCTCCCGAAGTTCCGGCTCCAATGGCAGCTGCGCCATAAGCGGCACCTCATAACCCAATGCGTCGGTCAGCTGCTCGGCGACCCGCTCGCCGCCGCCGCGGCCGAAGATCTCCAGCCGCTCGCCCTTATGCTCGTAGTAGCTCATATTCTCCACCACGCCACGCACCTTCATCGGCACCTGCAACGCCACGAGCCCGGAACGTACGGCGACGTCGGAGGCGCTCGGCTGCGGGGTGGTGACGACGACAAGCTCCGCATTGGGCAGCGCCTGCGCGACCGAAATCGCCATGTCGCCGGTGCCGGGCGCAAGATCGAGCAGCAGCACGTCAGGTTCGCCCCACCACACGTCGGAGAGGAACTGTTCCAAAGACCGTTGCAGGCGAGGACCACGCCACAGGATCGCCCGGTCGGCGCCGGCGAACATGCCGATGGAGATGAGCTTGACCCCCCACGCGGTCACGGGCATGAGCATGCCGTTCAGGTTGGTGGGCTGCGTGTGTACGCCGAACAGGCGCGGCAGCGAGAACCCGTAGATGTCGGCGTCGATGGCGGCCGTGTCATAGCCGAGGGCCGCGAACGTGGCGGCGAGGTTGGCGGTGACCGACGACTTGCCGACGCCGCCCTTGCCGGAGGCGATGGCGAAGATGCGGGTTTTTATGCCGGGCTTGTTGAACGGGTTCTGCTTGCGTTCGGCCTTGAGGTCGGCGACCAGGTCGCTGAGCTTGTCGCGGCTCATGGAGCCGACTTCGATGTGCGGGATGAGTCGCGCGTCCGGGTATGAGGCGATGGCCCCGTTGATCTGGTTGGTGATGGTCTCGCTCAGCGGGCAGCCGGGAACGGTCAGCTCGACGTGTACGGTGACGTCGTAGGCGGGACGGCCGTCCGCCGGGGTCGCCGCCCCATCTCCATCAGCGGTGGTCGCGTTGATGGCCGCGATCATGCCCAGATCGGTGACGGAGCGTCCCAGCTCAGGGTCGATGACGCGGCTCAGCCGCTCGTAGATGGCCGCTTCGATTCCACGGGTGTCGGTCATGCGTCCTCCTCATCCAGTGGCGACGCATAACCGTCGCCGTTTTTGCCGTGTACCAGACTAGCGCGTGTCTTGCCGGCATGCCAGAGATACCATGGATTTCATCGCAAAGCCCGTCCGGGCGATGCCGCGGGGAAGGAGACGATGATGCCCATCCTGCAACTGTTGTGCGTCGAAGTGGCGCTCATCGGCATCGGCGCGTTTCTGCTCTGGAAGCCGGAGCTGATCTGGAAGCTCGACCACCTGATGGATGTCAAGAACGGGGAGCCGACCGACTTCTCGCTTGCGATGATTAGATTGACCGGCACGGTGATGGTGGTCGGCGCCGTGTTGCTGCCGGTCATTCTGCTCGCGGTGGAGGCGTGAGGATAGCGGGGTTACGCTGTAGCGGGTGACGCTCCCCCAGTCGGCTCCGCCGACAGCCCCCTCCACCGAGGGGGCCAAGGGAGAGGCAGCCGACGCCCGCCGAACCAGCCCCCTCCAGCGAGGGGGCCGAGGGGAACGGGCCTGTCGGCTCCGCAGACAACCCCGCCGTGGAGCCAGGTCAGTCCGTGGGTCCCTCCTCCGGCTCGCCTGGTTCGCCGGTTTCCAGCAGGGTCGCGAACTGCTTCTCATCCAGCATGGGGATGCCAAGCTCCTCCGCCTTGGCGGCCTTGGAGCCGGCGTTCGCGCCGACCACCACGTAATCGGTCTTCTTGCTCACCGAACCGGCCGCCTTGCCGCCGCGTTCGATGATCGCCTCCTTCGCGGAGTCGCGCGAATAGCCGTCCAGCGAGCCGGTGACGACGACGGTCTTGCCGGCCAGCGTCTGTTCCAGCGTGCTTTTCTCCGCCGTCGCGACGCCCACGCCTGTCGCACGCCACGCACGAAGCGTCTCGCCACGCCAATCACCGGGCTCTCGGGCAGCAGCGAACCAGTGAACGACCGATTCGGCGATCTCCGGGCCTACGCCATCGATCTGCGTCAGTTCGTCGACATCCGCTGCGGCTATGGCGTCCAGCGACCCGAACGCTGAGGCGATCAGCCGCGCGGTGGGCGGCCCCAGCCGACGAATCGACAGGGCGACCAGCACCCTCCACAGGTCCACGTGACGGGCCTTGTCCATCTCGTCGAACATCTTGCGCGTGTTCTCGCCCGGCCGCACGATCACCGGCACTTCGGTCACGCCGGCTCTGGTGGAACGCCGCTCCACGCGCACGACCACCGCGTCGGCGGGCACGTCATAATCCGGGTACGCGGTCACCGCGACATCCGAGGGACCGCCGGCGGCAAGCTGCCGGGCGGTGAGTTTCTTCGCCGGCGTGGGCGCGGTCCAGAACGCCGGCACCTGATGCCACAGGCCGGAGCCGCCGACGCGTTTGCGCGTCTTCTTCTTGCGGCCGTTGGCGTCGACCGTCTCATGCACTTCGATGATCGGGGCCTCACGCCAGACGCGCACGTCGCGCAGGTCGGCGGCGGTCAGGGCGAACAATCCCGCCTCGCTGGAGAGCACCGGCGTCTGCACCGGCGGCAGTTCGAGTCCTTCGACCGGTTCGTACGGTTCCGGCTCCTCGCCTGGCTTGACCAGGATCTCGGTCAGGTTCGGCGCATAGGTCGCCACGGAATCCGGCCTGTTCTCCTCCGGATTGGTCAGCGCGATGGCCGACTGGTCGCCGAGATGCTCGATGTCGAACGCCTTGCGCGAGGCGAGCGAGATCACGCGTTCGGTCAGCTGCGCCGGGCAGCTTTCCACGTTGGGGCAGCGGATGTCCTTGTCCCCCTCCTTGGCGGGGGCGAGCTTCGCGCCGCATGACGGACAGACTGAAGGCATGACGAACTCGCGCAGCTCGTTTTCACGACCCTTGCGGCGTTCGATGACCGGTCCGACCAGTTCGGGGATCACGTCGCCGGCCTTGCGCACGACGACCGTGTCTCCGATGAGGATGCCCTTGCGCTTGACCTCGGACGGGTTGTGCAATGTGGTGCGCGCGACCGTGGAGCCGGCCACGTAGACGGGCTTGAGCACCGCGACCGGCGTGACGCGACCGGTGCGGCCCACCTGCACGGTGATGTCGAGCAGTTCGGTGTTGACCTCTTCGGGCGGGTACTTGTAGGCGATCGCCCAGCGCGGCGCGCGTGACGTGGCGCCGAGCGTGCGTTGCAAAGCCAGGTCGTCGACCTTGACGACGATGCCGTCGAGCGCATGTTCGATGTCGCCGCGATGCTCGCCGTAATAGTCGATCATGTCGAGGATCTGGCCGAACGAGGTGACCTCGCGGTTGTGAGGCGAAATCGGCACTCCCCACTTGGAGTACAGCTCATACGCCTGCGACTGGTCGGCGATCTCGTCGTGCGAGCCGGCGGCACGGCCAGCGCCCCAGCGCAGGGTGCCGATGCCGTGCGCGTAGAAGCTGAGCCGCCGTGTGGCGGTGATGCGCGGATCCTTCTGGCGCAGGCTGCCGGCGGCCGCGTTGCGCGGGTTGGCGAACGGCGTCCTGCCGGCATCCTCCTGTTCGGCGTTCAACGCCTTGAAGTCATCCCATCGCATGAACACCTCGCCGCGGATCTCCACGAATTCGGGAATGTCCTGCGCGGGGCCGCCCAGGTTTGCGGGAATGGAGCCGATGGTGCGCACGTTGAGCGTGATGTCTTCGCCGGTGACGCCGTCGCCTCGCGTCAGTCCCTGTTCGAGTACGCCGTTGCGGTAGATGAGGTTCAGGGCGAGGCCGTCGATCTTCACCTCGCAGGTCATCGGCAGCGGCTTGCCGTCCGGCCAGTCGAGGTCGCGGCGCACGCCGTCGTACCAGTCACGCAGCTCTTCGATGGAGAACACGTCGTCCAGGCTCATCATGCGCGAGGGGTGCCGCACGGAGGCGAAATCGTTGGAGAACGTGCCGCCGACCCGGTGCGTGGGCGACTGCGGGGAATCCAGTGCGGGGAACGCCGCCTCGAGCCGCTGCAGGCAGCGCAGGCGCGCGTCGTATGCCGCGTCGGAGCTCACGGGCGCATCGTCGATGTAGTAGGCGATCTGGTCGGATTCCACCCATGCGGCGACCCTCGCCCACAGACGGGCCGCATCCTCGGAGGACATGGCGGCCACGTCGAGGCGGTCCAGTCTGGCCGCGTCGCCGTCCGTGGGCTGCAACGCGGCGATCCACTGTGCCGTGCCGGGTGCGAACCGCGCCGTGCCGGCGTTCTCGACGGGTGCCGGCTCCGTATCGTCGGGGGCGTCGAAGTCCCATGCCAGCTGGTCTCCGCCGCCGGTCGATGATGATGCGCGAGTCATGATCCCCTCCATTGTCCGTGTCGCACGCCGCTGCGGCGTCATCCGTCCAGCCGATTGTATCCGCGGGCACCGCCAATGGGGTGGCGTGCGGATGTCACAGACCACCCCCAGTCAGCTTCGCTGACAGCGCCCTGCAATTACTGACGGCCTCCGGCCGACTCAACACTGCGCGACTGTCGTCGCGTTCTCGCCTACAAACGACTCCGTCGTTTGCTTCACGGCTCGACCCGCCAGCGGGGGCGAAGATGTGCGGCTAGGCGCTGAGCGAGCGGAGGAACTGCGCGTGGACCATGTCCATGGTGCCGTCATCGTCGGCCATGCGCGCGACCGCCACCGACAGCGTGCGCGCCGGCACGAACAGGCCGGAGTCCACGCACACCCTCGCAGCGTCGCGTACGATGTCGGCGACTTCGGTGCGCGGCCAGACCGGCAGGTCGTGCGCGCGCAGCACGTGCGCCGCCTCCTCCACGTCGACTGGCACGGGGATGCACTGCGACTGTGCGCGGGCCACCAGCTCATGCAGCTCGTCGTCAAGCGCGCCGATATGCCCTGGCGCGATGTGCTCGCTCATGATGTATGCGGCGGCGGCCGTGTCGAACCGGTCGCGCATCCACTCCGCGTAGGCGAGCCGGTAGTAAGCGAAGGCGGCGTCGTCACGGTCGAGCGCCACGCGTAGCGCGTTGAGGCATGCGGCACGGGCGGAATCCCAGTCCTCGTTGCGCGCGAGCTGCACGGCGAGCTTCATGTGGCCGAGCGGATACGCGGGCGCATAGGCGACCAGCGCGTTGAGATGCGGCAATGCCGCCTTGACGCCTTTGGCCTGCGCGAGCACGTCGGCGAGTTCGGCGTGCGCGTAGAACAGGTTGTCGGGGATGAGCACCGTGCGTTCGCCGTCCGTGGCGAACAGGCGGTTGTAGACGACGCGTTCCGCATACGAGTTGAAGTATCGCGGCACGCCGGGGTTGTCCTTATACGCTTTCTCGACCTTCGCGATCGCTTCTTCGGCGGCCTGCAACGCCTGTTCCGTCTGGCCGGAGAACAGCAGGTCCCGCGCGTGCAGCCTGCCTTTGTCCAGCTCGTCGGCCATGACGAAGGCGAGGTCGGGCGTGTCCCGCCCGTCGATGAGGGCGCTGGTCACTTGCGCGGCCGCTGCGGAGAGTTCGGGGTCGGAGGTCTGTTCGATGATGCGCATGGCCTGCTGGGCCTTGGCCACCGAGGGCATCGTCGTGTCGGCGGCGAGCCGGTGGAATTCGTCGACCCGCCGTTGCAACAGGTCCGCGCGTTGGATCGACAGCCCCTCGGCGTCAGATGTGCCCAGTATGCGGGCGGCCGCAGGCTCGAAGCGCGTGTCCGACAGTTCCGGCTCCTCCTGGGAGCCGACCGGCGCGAATCGCGCGTCGTGCAGGTCGAAGTCCGGTTCGGTGGGCTCGAGCCCGCCGTGCTCGTCCATGCTGATGGCGGCGTCGAACATGAGGTACGTGTCGATGGGGTGACGCAGTGCGTCGGCGCGGAGCCGTTCCATGAACGCGGTTCTGGTGAAGGTGACGGTGACGAGGCTGCGGACGGTGGGGCTGCGGTGCAGCACGCTCATCGGATCGTTGCCTGATGCGGTCTGCTCGCCGGCGTCCGCGGCGTCACCGGCGTCCGCCGTACCACCACTCGCGACATCGCCGCTCGCGGTGTCGGCGCTGCCGGCACCCGCGCTGCCAGTGACGTCGCGATCGTCCGCGTCGGTGACGTCGTCGTCCGCCGCATGTGCTGCTGTCTCGTCTGCTCCTGACTGCGTGCCGCCCGACCGGGGCTCGACGTCGCCGTCCGGCGTGTCGGTCGTGCCGTCGCCGTCCGCGGATGCAGCGGATTCCTTGAGCAGGTCGTCGATGCGCAGCAGGTCGCGGAACAGCTCGTCGATGCGAGGGTCGTTGAGCACGTCATCACCCTGCGGATTGTCTTTGAGGATCTGGCCGAACAGGTCGCCGTCGGCGGCGCTGTCGGAGCCGCCGTCCGTCCGCTGGCCGTCGCCGCGGCTCGGCTCGGGCGCCGTCGCACGCGACGGGTCGCCGTGCAGGTCGCCGTCCTTGGGGCCCGCCTTGGGGTCTGCCCCCTGGGATGCGACGCCGTCCGATGATCTGGTGTACAGCCGCTCGAAGGAGCGCAGCGCCTCGCTCATCATGGTCGAGATGGCGCTGTCCTGTTCGGCGACTGCTTCTTCGAGGCCGAGCGAGTCGATGCGCAGGCTCACCCGTTCCATCCGCTCGTCGGCGGCGAAGCACATCGCGGCGATGATGAGGCCGACTCTCAGGTTGTAGACGGCGCTCATGGAGGTGCGTGCATCCGCCGACAGCGCCTTCCACTCGTGCGCGCGCTCGTCGTACCGGCTGCGCGGCATCATGAGCGGACCCGCGGTGGTGAACGCGACCGCGGTCTCGCCTGTCTCGTAGTTCGATCGGAACTCGGTGTCGAACCGGTACGGCAGTCTCAGCTGACGCAGCAGCAGCGACACGGTCCGGCGGTACGCCCACGGCGAGCCGGACGTCGGGGCTTGCGGCGACGCCGAAGCCGCGACGCCGTCCTTGCCCGCAATGATGGATGCTGCGGTGCGTTGTGCGTGGGCGATCACATGCTCGATGGCCTCAGCGCCGTCGTCGTGCAACGGGTCGATGAGCGGCGTGCGCGCGCCGGACGGCCAGGGAAGCGCCATGAGCGCGGGGTCGCGCAGCAGCGCGAGGTCGATCTGCGCCGCCTGCGCGCGCGTGACCGTATCCTCGGTGACGCCGCCGCTGCGCGCGCTGCGCTCGATCCATGCGCTCACCTGCGAGAACCGGTTGAGGTTGCCTTCGATGCGCAGCGCCTGCAATGCGCTCTCGAATTCGAGGTCGGCGTCCCACGCGAGAAAATAGCCCCCCGAATAGCTGGACGTGTATAGGTGCAACGGTTCGGCGCCGTGCACGGCCTCCAGTCCCGGCGTGTTGCCCAAAGCCCCGGCCTCGTTCATGAGGTCGGCGAAATGGTCCTCGAGCCCCGAGGCCCGCAGGCCGTGGGCGCGGGCCTCCAACGTGTCGCGCACGCTGCGGCGGATCGCACCGATCGGAGCCTCGCGGTTGAGCCTGCGGAAGATGTTGCCCGAGCCGAAACCGACGAGCATGCCGCTCATCTGCGGCATCATGTAGGCGGCGAGGAATCCGAGCGTGATCGCGTCACGGTATTCCAATCCCTGCCGCATCGCCGCGGGAAGGTTCTCGCGCAGCTGTTCAAGCGTGTACCGGTTGCCGGTCTTGAGCCATGAGGCAAGCCATGTCATCCTGCCGGTCAGGTCCCGGCCGACCATGCCGCCTTGGATGGCGTGTACGGTGCCGTCCGGTTCCGCGCCGCCCTTTGCCGCCGTGGACGGCCCGCGCCCGATCCGCGAGGCGGCGACAGAGTCCAGCTCCTCTTCCTTGAAGAACAGGAACCGCGGCTCCATGCCGTGCGTGTCGGCATGCGGGTCGGTGGTGACGAACACGCGCCCATGCCCGTCGGCGAGCGCGATCTGCGAGAAGCTGTCCGCGCCGGCGAACAGTCCGATGGACAGCGTCGCGTCGGGGCCTTCGTTGAGCTGCGCCCAGCCGAGGGACATCGTGCGCGGCACCCCGGCAAGGTCGGGGAACGCCCTGCGCTTGACGAGCGGGTTGAGTCTGATCGAATGACGCAGCAGTTCGGCCATCATGCCGTCCGCTGCGGCGTCGGAGCCGGCAGGGGCGCCGTCTGCCGCAGCGCCGGCCGCATCCGCCGCCCCTGCGGCCGCGTTCACGGCCGCCTCGAACGGGTTGCCTCCCACGTTGCCTGCAGTCCGCCGCATCCTCTCGCCGAGCGGACCGGGGATGAGGGAGCCTGCCAGGGACGCCGCGGCGGCGCCGGCCGACGCGAGGCCGTCGCCGGCCTTCCTCGCCGTTCGCCGCAGTCCTGCCAACAGCCCGTCGGGCCGGCCTTTCTTCGGGTCGCCCGAGGGCGAGTGAGCATGCGAATCGTTTCGGAACATGGCACACATTGTTTCAATCAAACGCGACATGAAGCCGACAGTGAACCCGGCTGCGCAACGTCGGCGGCAATGCCGGAAACAGCATCGGCGGCAACGTCGCCGCAGGACGCCGCACCGCCGCGTAAGTCCGTCTTTCAGGGCAAGAATCATGCCTCTCGCTAGAATGGTGGGGTGCCTGATTGCCTCACCCGTATCCGTACCGTTTCGGCCTGCCGCAAAGCCCGCCGCGCCTGCCGCGTCCTCAGCATGACGCCCAGCACGACTCCCGGCGCGGCCGTCCGTCATGCCTCCGCACGGCGTCGTCGCGGCCTGATCGCGGTCGTGGCCGTCACGTTGGCGATACTGCTGATCGAATGCGTGGCGTTCAACATGCCGTTCTGGTCGACGCTTGGCGCGAGCACCGACTCCGCCTCGGCGACGAACACGATGGGCTCCGGCCTGCAACGCGACAAGTACGGCATGCTCAAGGTGACCGACCCCACGCAGGCGTGGCTCGAGGTGAAGGCCGACGGGACGTCGTCCTACGCGCGCATCGACCCGGTGGCGATACCCGAGGGGCTTCCCGAGTCGCCGTTGGGCAACGTGTTCGTGCGGGCGGACTGCGACGGCATGACCGGCGCTTCGGCGTCCGTCTCCGCGTCGGCGCCGCGATCCCTGTATCTCAAGGCCCCCGCCTCCCATCGGATCCGCCTGTGGATCGAGGAGCCGAAGGGTTCCGTCATCCCGTTCTCGGCGGTCCGTGCGAACGTGCGCGTCCAGTTCGATTTCAGCGTGCTGCGCGTGGCCGCGATGGCGGTCGCGGTGCTGCTGGTGGCGTTGTGGCGGCCCGGCTCGTTCATGTGGCGCATCCGGCTCAATCCTGCGAGCGCCCGGCAACGGTGGCTGCTGGTCGCTGCGCTCGCCCCCGCAGCGGTCGCCACGGCGGTGGGCGTGGTGTGGCAGGTGGCGAACGCGTCGCCGCTGGTGTTCCAGAATCCGAGCGGATACACGTATGACTTCGACCAGTACGGCCATGTGGCGGACGCGCTGCTGCATGGCCACGCGTGGCTTGACCTGCCGGTGCCGAGCGAGCTCGCGCAGGCGGCGCAGCCGCATGACACGCTGCTGCGTTCGCGGCTGCTCGATGCCGGCGTGACGCCGATCTACTGGGATTACGCGTTCTATGACGGTCACTGGTATTCGTATTTCGGCGTGGTTCCGGCGGTGCTGTTCTTCCTGCCGTATCAGGCGGTCACATCCCTGTGGATTCCGGGCGGGGCGACGCTGCCGGCGGCGGTGGCGGTGCTGCTGTCGATGTTCGCGTTCCTGGTGTTCGCCTGCCTGCTGGTGGTGCATCTGGTGCACCGGCTTCGTCCGCAGGCGTCGCTGGCGGCCGCGTCGATCTGCATCGTGCTGTTTCTGCTGGGTTCGGAGTCGAGTTATCTGTGGTTCCGCACGAATTTCTATTCGGTGCCTATCGCAGCGTCGATGATGTTCACCACGTTGGGGTTGTGGCTGTGGATCAAGGCGACGCCTGACCGGCATCCCGGCCCGGGCGGGCATGTGCATACGGGCAGCTGGTCGGTGGGTGATGGCGTGCAGCCGCTGTCGCTGCGGTATCTGGCGTCGGGCGCGGCGTGCATCGCCGCGAATTTCGGCTGCCGTCCCACGTTCGCGCTTTCCGCGCTGTTCGCGTTCCCGCTGTTCTGGCCGCAGATCACGGCGATCGTGCGCGGGCTGAAGAACCGTACGGTCAGGGTGCGGCAGGCGTTGCGCGCTCCTGCCGCGGTCGTCATCCCCGCCATCATCGTGGTGGCGCCGCTCATGGCGTACAACATGGTGAGGTTCGGCTCGCCGCTTGATTTCGGCAATGACTATCAGATGACGGTGACCGACATGACCCGGTTCAAACAGCCGTTGGCGAACTTCCCGCAGACCGTGGGCGCCTACCTGTTCATGCCGTTGCGGTTCCTGCCGCAGTTCCCGTTCCTCGGCGTTTCGGTCACGGCGTTCCCCGAATGGGGGTATTACGAGCCGATGGTGGGCGGCCTGTTCGTCTCCTGCCCGCTGCTGCTGCTCGCCTTCGCGGCGCCGGTGATGAAACGTCGCCTCAAGCCGACCGGCTATTGGGGCATGGTGACGTTCGCCTTGGCGCTGGGGATGCTGCTCATGCTGTTCGACGGCAAGACGGCCGGCCTGGGTTGGCGGTATATCTGCGATTTCGGCTGGATGGTCTCGTTGGGCGCGATCGCGGTGCTGCTGTCGGTCGTGCATCCGCGCCGTCGGGGCCTGCGCGAGGACGGCGAGCCGACCATGATGCTGACCGCCGTGCGCTGGCTGGTCGTGGCCGTGACGCTCGCCTCGCTGCTGCTCATGGTGTTGGGCCTGTTCGTTCCGGGACGTGACGACGCGCTGGTCCGCAACAATCCGGCGCTGTACGACACCGTGCTCGCCTGGTTCCGCCTGTAGGCGGCGGCCGACGGCCCCGGCGCGCCCGGATATCGGCCATTATCAGCGTGCGTTCAGCGATCATTGAGATAATTCGGCCGCGTTTGTTACGTACCTGCCATCGAATCATCATCGCTTCTTTCACATCAGAGCGTTGAATGATGGTGTTTCAACAAGCAGTCGACAACGTACCCGCGGTCATGCTGGCATCGGCCACGCACACACCGACGGCACATACCTGTAACCGTTCACGTCCGAAAGAACAACCCACCATGCCATCACCCACCGTCACATCATCAACCGGAACCGCCATACGACGCGCCGTCATGCGGACGGCCGCCGCCATACTGGCCGTCGCGGCGGCGCTGTCCGTGGCGGTCTTCGCCAACGACAACATCAGCGAGGCGCTCGGCACGAAACGCCTCGCCCGTCTCAACGCACTCGTCAAATCCGTCTACACCATCGACTATCAGCAGATGGCGGACGAGAACCTCGCCAAGCGACGCGGCGACGCGGCCCACGGCCTCGACGACATCTTCACCGCCGCCAACCCGTACGGCACGAACACCACCTCCCTGTACACGTACTTCACCACCGGCAAGGCCGCGAAGGTGACGTACACGGTCCACGCGGATGGCTACCCCGACTTCACGCGCGACGCCTATCAGGACAAGACGTACCAGACGACGCACGAGTTCACCGTGCTCGGCCTCATCCCGGGCGAGCGCAACACCATCACCTACAAGGTCACGTACGAGGACGGCACCAGCGAGACGCGCACCATCACGCGTACCGGCGCCAGTCTGCTCGGCGTCGAGGAGGTCAGGCTCGAGCAGACCAAGCAGGCGTCCGACGGCACCGACCTCGGCGACGGCCTGTACGCGATCCTCGGCAACGACAGCGACGAGCAGGACTTCATGTACTACTACGACACGGACGGCGTACTGCGCGGCGAGATCCCGCTGCTCTACTACCGTTCGCACCGCCTCCTGTTCGACGACGACGGGCTCATGTGGTTCTCCGCCTCCACGAAGACGTTTGTCGGCATGAACCGGCTCGGCAAGCTGGAGAAGATCATCGACCTGGGCGACCGGTTCATCCTCCACCACGACTACGCGCTCGACAAGGACGGCAACATCGTCTCGCTAGCCACCGACCTCAAACGCTCCGACCACGCCGTGCAGGACCAGGTCATCAAGGTGGACACGAGTACCGGAAAGGTGACGCTGCTCGCGGACTTCGGCGAACTGCTGCCCGACTACAAGTCGTCGACCACGCATTCGGGCATCGACGAGTCCGACCCGACCGCGTCGGGCCGCTGGGACTGGATCCACTTCAACACCATCCAGCTGCTCGACGACGGCTCGGCGTTGCTGTCGGCACGAGAGACGTCGACCATCATCAAGGTCAACGACCTCGAGTCCGATCCGACGGTCGCATACATGATCGGCGAGCCGAGCGTGTGGGACGGCACCACATATCAGAGCCTGTTCCTGAGCAAGGTGGGCGACTTCGGCGACACGGGCGGCCAGCATTCGATCACCTACGTCGACGACCCGACGCTGCCTGACGGCCAGTACTACCTGTACATGTTCGACAACAACTTCGGCTACGCGATGACCCGCCCCGATTTCGACTGGACCGTGATCGACGGCATCAGCACGGCGAAGTCCTCCAAGGACAAGGACTCGCGTTCGCAGTACCGCCGATATCTGGTCGACGAGAAGGCGGGCACCTACACGGAGGTCTCCTCGTTCGACGTGCCGTACTCGCCGTACGTGAGCTCCGCCCAAGAACTGGACGACGGTGACATCCTCATCGACACGGGCATGCAGGGCGTCTTCGGCGTGTACGACGCCGACGGCACGCTGCTCGCGCAGTACAAGATGAAGCTGAGCACCGCGTACATCTACCGCGTGTACAGCTACGACTTCCGCGGGTTCTATTTCGCCGCGTAGCCTGGCGCTGTGCCTGCCGCGACGCCCGTGCCGCAGTGATCGTCCGCAGTGATCGTCCGCAGCGCACGGGCGGACATGACAAGGTCCCATGCCGCATCCCATCACTACAATGGGCGGCATGGGACTTTTCGATATCTTCGGCCGGCATGACCAGCCGCGCCCGTCCACGGTGACGTTCACGTTCGAGGACGCCGCCTACACCTACGATGACGGCGGCAATGCGTCTACCAATGCCGCCGGGGCTGCCGCGGCCGGCAACGTGGGGCTGCTGGCCACCAGCCTGACCATCACGCCCGAGGACCGCCGCGTGGCGGTGATCGGGCTCAACGGCGCCGGCAAGACGACGCTGCTCAAGCTGCTCGACGGCGCGCTCACCGCCACGTCCGGCAGCGTGCGGATTACGGCGGGTGACGACGAGCTGGACCCGGGCGTGAAGAAGGACCTGCGGCGGATCGAGGACCTGGTGGGCCGGGTGCGCCGCGAGGAGATCCCGAACAGCTACTATCGGGCCGCGACCATCCGCGAGGCGATCGACCAGCCGCTCAAGAAGCACAAGGTGCCCGAATCGGAGCGCATGGCCATCGTGGGCAACCTGTTCGCGCACTTCCGGCTCAACGCGGTGGCCCGGCAGCCTGCCAGCGCGCTCAACAGCGAGCAGCGGCATCTGCTGGCCATCGCAAGTGCGCTGAGCTTCTCCCCCGCGGCGATCGTGGCCGACGAGCCGACGAAGGGGCTGGACGAGATCGGTTCGGCGCATGTGGCCGAAGCTTTGTTCGGCTATGACAAGCAGGTGGTCTTCGCCACACATGACGTGGATCTCATCGTGCGCCCCCAGTATGCGATCTCGCGCACGCTGGTGGTGGACGGGCATCGCATCGTCTTCGACGGGGCGCCGAAGGAGGCTGCGGCCTTCTACAACGATCTGGTGCGCCGGCGGTACGAGGAGTCGAAGCTGGCGCACTGAGTGGGGGACTGCCGAGATATGCGGGTGACGCTCCCCCAGTCACGGCCCTTGGCCGCGACAGCCCCCTCCACCGAGGGGGCCAAGCCAACAACCGACCGTACTCGTAGCCACCCGTTCGAGTACGGTCGGTCATCACTATTCAACCGAACGTACTCGTAGCGACCCGTTTGAGTACGGTCGGTTGGATTTTTCCTGACAAAACGTACTCGTAGACACCCGTTCGAGTACGGTTGGTCATCAATTATCAGCCGAACGTACTCGTAAGCAGTCGTACTTGGCACGGCCTCGCGGGTGGCGATCCCGAGTCGGTTCCGCCGAAAGCCTCCTCGGCCAAGGTGGCCGAATAGCGGGCTCGGTTAGAGGAGTTCGGCTACGGTGTCGAGCACGGTGCGCACGTTGCGCGCGAATTCGTCGGGTTCGGGCAGCAGCGAGATCGCCAGATAGCCGTTCGCGGTCATGTCGAAGAAGTATCCCGGCTGGCCGGTGACATGATGGTCTTCGATCATGCGCAGCACGAGCTCGTTCTCGTCGATGACGCCCGGCACGCGCAGCAGCACGTTCCAACCGCCTTCCGCACGCAGCACGGAGACGACGCCGAGCCGGTCGTCCTCCAGCATGGCGTGCAATGCAGCCAGGTTGCCGCGTACCCGCTGTTGCACATGGGCGGTCTGGTCCGGCGCCGCAGCCAGCAGGTCGGGAATGCGCGTGGCGATGATGTCGCTCATCGGCAGGTAGTCGTCGGCGATGACATCAAGCCGGCGCTGCGCCTCGGCGACGTCCTCGTCGGGGCCGGAGACGCGGATCCAACCGACCTTGGCGTGCGGAGCGGCGAGCATCTTCGAGAAGCCGTCGAGCGCGAAGACGAGTGCACCGCTCTCCCCTGCCAGCCGGGCGTTGCCGTCGAACGGTTCGAGCGCGTAATCGTAGAACACCTCGTCGGCGATGATGGCGACGCCCCGCTCCCGGCACAGGCCGATGATGGCCTCGCGCTCTTCGGGCTTGACGTACGAGCCGGTGGGGTTGTTCGGGTTGATGAGCACGAGCGCGCGGATGCGCCCGCCGTCCGGGCCGTCGAGCAGCTCGCGCAGTTCGCTCACGTCGATGTACCAGGAGCCGTCGAAACGCAGCTGGTATTCGACCGTCTGCACGCATTCGAGCCGGGCGATCGATTCGATGAGCGGGTAGCCGGGTTTCGGCGCAAGCACCGCGTCGCCGGCGTCGCACAGCAGTTTGATGAGCCACGAGTAGGCTTCGGAGGTCGAGCTCAACAGGTACAGGCGGTCAGGGTCGACGGCCGGCTCGCCGTCCGTGGCAAGGAACGCGGCGAGGGCTTCGCGCGCGGCGCGCGGGCCGCGCGGGTCGGCCGTGTACACGCTCGGCACCTGTGCCGGGGCGAGGCCGTGACGGGTCGGGTTGGAATCGTTGAGCTTGCCGAGCGTGATGCCGTCGGCGCGGGCCTGCGCTTCGGCCGCGGCGATCGGATTGGGCGCGGAGATGTCCACGCGCGAGGAGAAATGTACGGTCATGCGTCCCACCTTAGAATCGGGCATCCCCGAACGGACGGCGGAGTGCACACCTGTTGTGAGACGACGTCGGCCGCCCGGCTTGGTTGCCGGACGGCCGATTGTCGCCGCTGACGTTGACGGTCGGTCAGATCAGGCGAGCTTGGTGGTCGCGTAGTAGGCGGCGCCGATGATGCCTGCCTCGTTGCGCAGCTTGGCGGGGACCATCGGGGTTTCGATGTCGATGTACGGCAGGAACTTGTCGCTCTGACGGCTCACGCCGCCGCCGACCACGATGAGCGAGGGGCTGAAGTACTTCTCGATGAGGCGGTAGTAGCGGGTCAGACGCTTCGCCCACTTCTTGTAGCCGAGGTCCTTCTTCTCGCGCACCGCGGAGGAGGTGTACTGCTCGGCGTCGCCCTTGCCGTCCTCCAGCTCGATGTGGCCGAGCTCGGTGTTGGGGATGAGCACGCCGTTGTAGATCAGCGCGGTGCCGATACCGGTGCCCAGCGTGGTCACGATGACCAGACCCTCCTGGCCCTTGGCGGCGCCGAACTGCTGCTCGGCGAGGCCTGCGGCGTCCGCGTCGTTGACGACGGTGACCGGGCGGCCGCATTCCTCGGACAGCGCTTCGGTCAGGTCGGTCCCGACCCACGACTGGTCGAGGTTGGCGATCCAGTTGAGCTTCTGGCCGGGCTTGACGGGAGCCGGGAAGGAGATGCCGACCGGGATGTCCTCGGACACCTCGAAATGCTCGAGCTGCTGGCGCAGCACGGCGCCGATGGCCTGCGGCGTCGACTCGGCCGGGGTCAGAATCTTCAGACGCGGCTCGGCGAACTCGCCCTTCTCCAGATCCACCGGCGCGGCCTTGATGCCCGAGCCGCCGATGTCCACGCCAAACGCCTGTGCCGTATCAATCATCACTGACCTCCCATCCGTGGGACGCAACCGCCCCAACGACATATGAAAACGTTATCTTCGCTTGCATTATACCCACCGTCGCACGGTTCCGGCGAGACGGTGTCCATGAATCGGGATGGCTGCGCACACATGCCGCACGTATTACGCAAGCGAACGTCCATCATGTGAAACAACTACTGTCGTAAATCCACCCCGCAGCGTATAGATAATCAGGCAAGTTTCAGGGAAGGTGCAATTCCTTACTGGCGGTAACGGCACGACCGGCACACAACGGTCCGTCAGCCGAAGCCCGCGACCCGCGACAGCGGCTGATCCGGTGGGATTCCGGAGCCAACGGTAACAGTCCGGATGAAAGAAACGGAGCTCACCATGAGTGTATCCTCATCCTCTTCCACTTCGGTTCGTCCCGACGACGCGCATTCCACCGGCGTTTCGGATTCCGGCCGCTGGTCCACGCGACGCATCGCCATGTACGCGCTGTTCGTGGCGTTGGCCATGGCGACCAGCTTCATCGAATTCCCGATTCTGCCGAACCCGGCGTTCCAGTTCCTCAAGTACGACCCCTCCGGCATCGTCTGCCTCGTGGCCGGCTTCGCCTACGGCCCGGCCGCGGCGGCCATCGTGAGCGTACTCGGCTTCGTCCCGCACGTGTTCGCCGACCCGTGGGGCACGCTGATGGCGGTGCTGGTCGCCCTGTTCCTGTCGGTTCCGGCCGCGCTGGTCTACCGTCGTTGGCACACACGCAAGGGCGCGGTCATCGGCCTGGTGCTCGGCGCCGTGCTGGCGCTGGCGGCGGCGATCGGCGGCAATCTGGTCATCACGCCGATCTACACCGGCTGGCCGGTCTCCGCGGTGGTCGCCATCATCGTGCCCGCGCTGCTGCCGTTCAACCTCATCAAGTTCGCGATCCACGGCGTCGTCACGTTCCTTATCTACAAGCCGATCTCCAATCTGCTGAACCGCTGACGCTCCGTTTTCCGCATGACCATGCCGTCGTGGCCGTCGCCTTTCGCGCACGGCCGCGACGGCATCGCCGTATCCATATCGTTGTTTTCCGCCGTTATCTGCCTGTGAGGACTCCCCGATTGACCACTGACGTTTTGCACGCCGCAACGCCCCTTTCATCCGACACCACGACCACGTCCGACTCCCCCGCCGCCGAGCCGCCGTCCGGCCGCCGGCTCGCGCAATCCGCCGCCGTGCTGAGCGGCGTACGGTTCAGCTACGACCGCGGCGCCACGTGGGCCCTGGAAGGCGTCGATCTGACGATTCAGCCCGGCGAGTGGCTGTGCCTGACCGGCCGCAACGGCTCAGGCAAGTCGACGTTGTCGCGGCTGATCGCCGGGCTTGCCGCGCCGGATGAGGGCGACGTGACGCTGCTCGGACGGCATGTGTTCGATGGCGAGACCCGCCGCGCCGACGCGCAGGCGTATAGGGATGCGCGGCACGGCATCGGCGCGGTGTTCCAGAATCCCGAGGATCAGATTGTCACCACTGTCGTCGAGGATGACGTCGCGTTCGGACCGGAGAACCTCGGCGTGCCGCGCGACGATATCGGTTCGCGCATCGGGGAGGCGCTGCAGGCCGTGGACATGGCCGGACGGCGCTACGACGATCCGACGCGTATGAGCGGCGGCCAGCAACAGCGTATCGCCATCGCCGGCATGCTGGCGATGCGGCCGAGGATGCTGGTGTTGGACGAACCGACCGCGATGCTTGACGAGACCGCCCGCGCGGACGTGATGCGGATCCTCGCCCGGTTGCACGCCGACGGCACGACGATCGTGCTGGTGACGCATCACATGGAGGAGACCGCGCACGCCGACCGTGTGGTGCGGCTGGAGGCCGGCCGCGTCGTGGAGGAGGTTGCGCAGGCGGCTACAGAGGCGGGTACGCGCCGCGAAACCACCCCCACCCACTGCGTGGGAGCCCCCGCCAGCGGGGGCGGAGTGCGGAGTCTACGCGCCGCAGCCAAGGCAACCGCGCCGGACTCGACACACGAAACCACCACCATCCACGCTATAGGAGCCCCCGCCAGCGGGGGCGGGACGTGGAGCGCTACCGCCGAGACAGCCAGCGGGGATGGGACGCCGCAGAGTGCAGAATCCGCCCCTGCGGCGGGCGCTTCGCCGGCGATCGTAGTCGAGCGGCTGTCGTACCGCTATGAGGCCGCCGGCCCCGCGATCATCGACGACCTGTCGCTGCAGGTCGGCTCCGGCGAGACCGTGGCGGTCATGGGGCCGAACGGTGCCGGCAAAAGCACGCTGGCCCGTCTGCTGTGTGCGCTGGAACGTCCGTCGGCCGGCTCGATCACCGTCGCAGGGCTGCCGGTCGCTTCGGCAAACCGGCGTTCCGGAGGCAGGCCGCGCATGCTGACGCGCAAGCAACGCGAGGCGCTGCGCCGTGAGGTCGGCTATGTGATGCAGCATCCGGAACGGCAGCTGTTCGCCGAAACGGTCGCCGAGGATGTCGCCTACGGGCCGCGCAACCAGCATCTCGCCGAGGCCGAGGTGCACGCCCGCGTCGACGAGGCGCTGCGTCTGCTGCATATCGGTCATCTTGCAGGCCGCTCCCCCTTCGCGTTGTCCGGCGGCCAGCAGCGGCTTGTGGCGATCGCCGGCGTGATCGCCTGCCGGCCGCAGGTGCTCATCATGGATGAGGCGACGGCGAGCCTTGACGCGGAGGCGACTGCACGGATCCATGAGCTGGTGCGCACGCTGAGGTCTCGCGGCGTGACCGTGGTGATGATCACGCATTCGCGCCGTGAAGCCGAGCTGCTGGCCGATCGGATCATTGAATTGGAGCCCGTGTCGTGTGCGGGAGAAGCGGCCGACGGCACGCATGATACCGATGCTGCGCACCCTGCTTACACTGTACAGACCGTCGATACAGTACAGACCGCCGGCGCCGCACCGGCTGCCGGGACCATGGACGCCACCGGAACTGACGGCGAAACGGCTTCGGGCTCTCGGACGGACGGCGGCGAGAAGTCCCGTGGTTCTCAGGCACGTGGCCGCGCACACCGTCCTTCGTTCGTGGCCGCGTGGGATCCGCGGGTGAAGATGGTCTCGGTGCTGGCGCTGATGTTCACCGCGTTCGCGATCGTCACCCCGTGGCAGTTGGCGGCAGGGTTCGCGATGACTGCGTGCGTCATCGCCGCGGCACGGCTGCGGCCGTTGCGTTTGCTGGCTTCCGTGCACATGTTCCTGATCGTGTTCGCCGTCATGGGTGCGGTGAATGTGTTCTTTGTACGCTCCGGTTCGACGCTGGCGCAGTGGGGGCCGCTGACGGTGACGAGCGGCGGCGTCATGGTGGCGGTCCTGTATTCGTGCCGTCTTGCGATGGTGATCGTGTTGGGCGCGGTGTTTCTGGCGACGACCACGCCGATCGCCATGACGGACGCGTTCGAGTCGCTGCTGTCGCCGCTACGCCGTTTCGGCTGGCATACGCAGGAGGTGGCGTTGGTGATGAGCCTGGCGTTGCGGTTCCTGCCGACGCTGGGCGACGAGGTCAGGTCGATCATCGACGCGCAGTCGGCGCGCGGCGGCAGCATCGAGACCGGATCGCCGACCAGGCGGATTCGCGCGATGGTGGCGATCATCGTGCCCGTGTTCGCGGGTGCGTTGCGTCATGCGGACAATCTCAGCCTCGCGTTGGATGCGCGCTGCTATGAGGAGGGCGCACGTCGCACGCATTGGCGTGCCATGCGCGTCCGGGGTAGCGACATTGCCGCCGGAGTGCTGTGCGTGGCCTACATCACGGCGCTGCTGTTGCTGCGTCTGCTCTAGTGCGCGATGCCACGTCGGCTGCGCAGCCGGAACGCGCAGACGAGCGATGCGATGGCGGTCAGGCAGATGACGGTCATGACCGCGAACGTCCATGCGCCGCCGACCGCGGTCGCATGGCGGAACGCGCTGCTGCCTTCCGCCGCTCCTCCGCTCAGCGCGGTCTGGGTGAGCCCGAGGATCGTAGAGAACAGCGCGGTGCCGACGGCCCCGCCGAACTGGAGCGCCGTATTGAACACGGCGTTGCCGTCCGGCATGAATTCGTGGTCGATGCCGCTCAATGCGCTGGTCATGATGTTGGAGAAGCCGAGCGCATAGCACAGTCCGAAAATGAAATAGAATCCCGCAAGAGTGACGGGTGTGAGCCGCATCGAGAACACGAGCAGCAGGATCGGGCCGAGCGTCGCCACCGAGATTGCGGTCAGGACCGGTTTCTGCGGTCCGAAACGGTCGTAGAGCATACCGCCGACGGGGGCGAAGAACGCGCCGATCAACGCGCCCGGCAGCACGAGCGCTCCGGCGAGGAACGCGCTAACGCCCAATGACATCTGCGCCACGTTGGTGATCACATAGCCGAATCCGATGCCGACGATCGGCATGATCAGGTACGGCAGCAGATGAAGCAGGACGACCGGATCGCGCAGCCAGCCCAGTCGGATCAGCGGCGAGAAGGACTTGCGCGACGACCAGCCGAAGAACAGCAGCGAGCCGACGCCGACGATCAGGCTGACGATGGCGATGACGGCAGGCCGCAGCACCCCACCGGTGCCGGCCGCGGCGGCGCCGATGGCGATGCCGGCCTGGTTGAGCATGAGAATCAGACCGCTCAATCCCAGCACGATGGCAAGGAACTGCAGCGGGTTGAGCCGCGCATCCTCGGTGGGCCGCTTCTGCTCGATGCACTTCAAGCCCACCGGCAGCGAGACGAGTAGCACGATGGGGATGACGATCATGAAAATGGCGCGCCATGGCAGCACGCTGGCGATGGCTCCGCCGACAGTCGGCCCGATGGCGGGGGCGACGGTGATGACCAGGGAGCCGACTCCCATGAGTCGGCCGACCTTGCTGCGCGGCGCCTGTTCGAGGATGATGTTCATCATCAAGGGTGTGGCGACGCCTGACCCTACGCCTTGGATGACGCGGGCGAGCAGGATCAGCGGGAACGCGTGGCCGACGATCATGAGCGCCGAGCCGACGACCGCGAGCGCCACCGCCGCGACGAACAGGTTTTTGAGGCGGAAGCGTCGGTTGAGGTATGACGACAGCGGCATGGTGGCGGCGACCACGAGCAGGTAGATGGTGGTGATCCATTGCACGGTGGCGGTGGTGACGTGGAATTCGACCATGAGTTCGGGGAACAGCACGGTCATCACGGTTTCGGTGAGGATGCCGACGAAGGCGAGCGAGCCGACGGCGATGATGGATCCGATGAGCTTCATCGGGATGCGCTCGTCCTGCGCCGGGGCGCCCGGCCTGGCGCCGTTCCGTGTTGTATCATCTGCCATATCGCCTCCCTCATTGCCATGCGCCATGCCGATGCCTGTCATATCGTTACCTGTCATGCCGCTGCTTGTTGCGTTGCTGCTTGTTGTGTCGCTTTCCGCTGTCACGACGGAGTCTTCCCGTACGATCGAAATCGGTTTCAAGGTCATGTAGAAATCCCATTCATGCCGGCGGCAGTTGTTTCCGGTTGTCCCTTACGATACCCACACTCCGCCGAGCCAAGATGTCAGTCTACCCGACAGGCCCCGACCTGCTTATGCCTTTGGTGTGTTGCCGTGAACGTCTCCTTTCTGCCCCTGCGTGTCCTGCGCCGTCGCGCCTCCCTGGGCTGTCGCACTGTGCCCGCCGTCACCATGCGCACCGTCACCGCGCCCGCCGTCGCCGTGCGCGTGCAGTATCGTCTTCACCTTGGCGAGACGCTGGCCGACCTCATGCTCGTAACCGCGGTCGTTGGGATGGTAGTATTCGCGCCCGCGCAACACTTCTGGCATGTATTCCTGCGGTGCGACCGCACCCGGCCAGTCGTGCGCGTACCGGTAACCCTCATGGTTCCCCCATGATTTCATGAGCTTGGTGGGCGCGTTGCGCAGGTAGAGCGGCACCGCGCCGATAAGACCGGCGTCCACGTCGGCGAGCGCCTGGTTGATGGCATTGTAGCTGGCGTTGGATTTCGGCGCGGTGGCGACGGCGATGGTCGCCTCCGCGAGGATGATGCGCGCCTCCGGCATGCCGATCATGGCGACGGCCTGTGCAGCCGCCACCGTGACCTGCAGGATCTGCGGTGCGGCCATGCCGACCTCCTCGGCCGCTGCGATCATGATGCGTCGGGCGATGAAGCGCGGGTCTTCGCCGGCTTTCAGCATTCGTGCGAGATAGTGGATGGCGGCGTCGGGGTCGCTGCCACGCATCGATTTGATGAAGGCGGAGATCACATCATAATGGTCGTCGCCGTCCTTGTCGTAGCGCACGGTGGCCGCGTCCATGACGGTGCCGACGACGTCCGGCGTGATGATGGGCTTGCGCGCGCCTTTCTTGCGTGCCTTGTCGCCGGTGACCGCGCCCGCGGCCGCCTCGAGGATGGTGAGCGACTTGCGTGCGTCGCCGCCTGCCATGCGCACGATTTCGTCGACCGCCTCGTCGGTGGCCTTGACCTCGCCTTTGAGCCCTTCCGGCGATTCCAGTGCCCGACGAATCAGCTCGTCGAGCTGGGCGGGTTCCAATGATTCGAGTTTGACGACGACGGAACGGCTGAGCAGCGGCTTGATGACCGAGAAGCTGGGGTTCTCGGTGGTCGCGCCGATGAACGTGACGTCCCGGTTCTCGACTGCCGGTAGGAGCGCGTCCTGCTGCGACTTGGAGAAGCGGTGCACCTCGTCGATGAACAGGACCGTCTCGATGCCGTCGCCGACGAGTCGTCTGCGGGCGCGGGCGAGCACATCGCGCACGTCCTTGACGCCGGCCGTCACCGCCGACAGCTCCTCGAACGCGCGGCCGGATTGCCTCGCGACGATGTACGCGAGCGTGGTCTTGCCCACGCCGGGAGGTCCGAACAGAATGATCGAACTCGGTGCGGTCAGCGACCCCTTGGACGCCGGGTTCGCCAGCCTGCGCAACGGGGACCCCTCCCCCAGCACCTGCGACTGGCCCAGCACATCCTCGATTCGCTGCGGGCGCATGCGGACCGCCAGCGGACGGGTCATGTCCGCCGACGCTCCAGTCGCCACATCAAACAGGTCGTTTTCGCACATGCGCCCACCATACACCACGCATCGAACAAACGTTCTACACCAGCGTGTCGGCCGGCGGGGATAACCACCCCCCAGTCAGCTGCAGCTGCCAGCCCCCGCCAGCGGGGGCGCGATGGACCCATAGGATTCTGACGGAAGGACGCAGTAGCAGCCAACAACACCCCATCGACCATATAGTCCTGTACAATAACATGTACAGGACTCAAGGAGGTAATCATGGTCCAGGCTGTCGCATACAGCACATTCCGCAACAATCTCAAGTCGTACATGCGCAAGGTCAATCAGGACGCCGACATGCTGCTCGTCACCAATACCGACCCCGAAGACAATGTGGTCGTCATGAGCGCCGCCGACTACGACTCGTTGATGGAAACGCTTCGCATCTATCAGAATCCCCATCTGCGCGACAAGATCACGCGAGGCCTGGCTCAGGTAAGACAAGGACGGGCAACACCGCATAAGCTCATCGACTCGGATGCCGCACACGTCGCCAAGGATGCCACCTCAGAAATGGACGACTGACCATGCTACTGTGCTGGACCGAAGACGCGTGGAACGACTACCTGTACTGGCAGACGCAGGACAAGCGCACGCTCAGACGCATCAATACGCTGATCCGCGACATCATGCGATCACCGTTTGAAGGCATCGGCAAACCGGGACCATTGAAGTGGGGATTGGCCGGCGCATGGTCACGCCGCATAGACTCGGCGAACCGTATCGTCTATACCGTAGAAGGCGACAGACTCTGCATCCTTTCGGCGCGGGATCATTATTGATCGATTGTCCAAACCGCTGGCGCGTCATTGCATCAAGCCCATATAATTGAATGAATACATCAATCGCGTACCTTCTCTATTGGCCGGAAGCATCCGGCCAAGTCGCTCCGGTCAGTGCCGACGGAGATCCCCAGCGAAACCTCCACACAAATAAAGGCCTCAACATGAAAGCCAAAACCCTCACTTTCGCCGCCGCACTGATCGCCGCGATCTGCCTGCTGCTGGCCGGCTGCGCCGAAGGCACAGACAAACAGCAGCCCGAGCAGCAGACAATCCAGACCTACACCTCCGTGGCGAGCGTCATCAAGGCAAACCCGCCAGTCGGCAAGGAGATACGCATCAAAGCTGGAATCCTCACCAAAGACGGGATCCCCTTCGTCACCGACGTCTCCATCGATACATACCCTGCGCAACCGGATAGGCCGAACATTGCAATCTACGGACTGCCCTTCGACAAATTCAATTTCACCGAGACCAAGGGCGAATACTCAGGAGCAGTCGACATCATCGTCAAGCTGACGTCCGCAATCGACCCGGACGGCACAACGAAAGCGGAATTCGTCAGGCTGCCGTGACGGGCAACCATGCAATTGATTTAATTATCCAAATTACCTGGATTGATTCAAAACGCCAACACGCGGATGGTCTTCATAAGCGAGTCAATAAAAACTGCTATATGATAATCATATAGCTTAAGGCTGCTGCATCTCATTAGTTGGAAATATCCGACTAAGCCGCTCCGGTCAGTGTAGACGGGGTTTCTCATCGATTCTTTCTATAGGTAAGGTCTCATCATGAAAGGTAGAACTCTCCATATTTTTACCTCGATGATGCTCTGCGTCCTGCTGGCGATGCTGCTTGCCATTGGAGCCTCCTCGTCTCGCAGCCTCATTGCACAAGCATCAGACGAAGCAAACACAGCTACAGATTCCACGGAACCCGATGAATACGGCGAAGCCGCCAAATCCTTGGCAAACGCCTACGGACTGCCCGAAGACACCGCCAAGCGAAGGGTCGAGGGGCAGAGCGATCGTATGATGTTCCGCACGCTTGTCGCCGAAAAGCTGGGCGATACGATCGGCGGATTCTCATACGACCCGGTTTCTGGTACGACCACGGTCAGCACCACGGACGAGGCCAAGGACACACCGCTCATCACCCAGCTGGCAGAACAGTATGGTGTTGCCATCACCATTACTCCAGCCGACTACTCATACGCGCAGCTGGACGAGTGGGCACAGCAGATTCTTGCTGAGGCCAGCGGTAATCCATCGATTCTTGACGCCTACCCCGACCCGGAAACCAACTCCGTCACCATCAAAGTTGATAAAAGAGCGGCCCGTAACTACGAGTCGCTTCCAACCGTCTCCACCCTAGCCACTCAATCCGTGCCGATTACCATAGTCGCTGGCGAAGAAACTGACACCTCCACCCCGGACATATGCACCGGGAAAAGTTCCTGTGGAGCACCGCTACGCGGCGGCATCAACATACTCTCTCGTTAGCGCAGTGCCGGACAGCTACCGGTACTGGGATGCAACTACCACAGCGAAAGTGAGATTCGATGAATAACAGAACGACCGCAACAAGATTGCGACTCCTTGCCACTTTCATCGCCGCACTGATCGCCGCGATCTGCCTGCTGCTGGCCGGCTGCGCCGGCGGCACGGACAAACAGCAGACCGAGCAGCAAACGATCCAGACCTACACCTCCGTGGCGGCAATCATCAAAGCGAATCCAAAGGCTGGCACTACCGTCCGAATCAAGAGCACACTTGTCACCAAGGACGGCACGCCGTACCTGTGTGACTACACCCTGGAAAGCGATCCGCCGCAGCCCAGCTCCCCTAACATCGCCGTAGCCGGTCTTCCTCTTGACAAGCTCTCGCTCCGCGAATCCAAAGGCGTCAAAATCGGCGATGCCGACGCCATCGTCAAGCTGACGTCCGCAATCGACCCGGACGGCACAACGAAAGCGGAATTCGTCAGGCTGCCGTGACGACGCCACCGTCGCAACGGCATAGCACAGCTGCCACGGCTCACCACCCACCAACCAACAGGAGGCCCGGACTGCCGGCACATACCGGCCATCCGGGCCTCCCGCCTTGCACGCAGGCTCTTACTCGTTGCCCACCTCATAGTCGAGGAACACGACCTCGCCGGAATCCTGCGTGGCGTCGAGGTCGATGGTGCCGGTGATGGCCCAGTCGTGGTCGCCGTCCGAATCGTCGATGATCTGCCGCACGCGCCACGTGTGCTCGTCCTGCTCGTGGCGTTCGTCAAGCATGAACAACTCGGCGGAGCGGGCCTTCGCGTCGGTGTTGACGTATTCGTGCTCGTCGTAGAAGTCGTCGAGCGCGTCCTCCCATTCGTGAACCCCGTAACCCCAGTCCTTGTCGAGCGCGCCGAGCTCGTCCGGCTTGTCGAGATCCATGAGCTGCACTCGGCGGAACAGCGCGTTGCGCACGAGCACCGTCAGGCCGCGGCGGTCCTCCACGACGGCGGCGTGGCTGCCGGGCGCGGCCAGGGACGCGGCCGCCTCGGACGCCGCGGACGTGTCCGCGCCCGCGTTCTCCCATTCGTCGACGAGGCTGGAGTCGATGGAGCGCACGATCACGCGCAGCCATGAGATCACGTCACGCAGCTGGTCGTCGAGCTTGTCGTCGGGCACGGTACGGGCGAGCGCCCGGTAGGCGTCGGACAGGTAGCGCAGCAGCGTGCCTTCGGACCGTGCGATGTTGTAGCGGGCGATGTACCCGGTGAAGTCGGATGCGGTCTCGACCATGTCGCGCACCACGGACTTGGGGCTCAGCTCGTAGTCGTTCGCCCACGGCACGTCGTGGCGGTATTCGTCGAACGCGGCTTCGAGCATGTCGGCCAAGGGCTTGGGGTAGGTGACCTCCTGCAGCTTCTCCATGCGCTCGTCGTATTCGAGGCCGTCGGCTTTCATGTCGGCCATGGCCTTGTCGCGGGCGGCGCGCTCCTGGGCGCGCAGCACCTGCTTGGGGTCCTCCAGCGTGGCTTCGACCATGGAGATCACGTCGAGCGCGTACGTGTCGGATTCGGGGTCGAGCAGTTCGAGCGCGGCCAGCAGGAACGGGCTGAGCGGCTGGTCGAGCGCGAAGTCGTCGGGCATGTCCACGTCGAGGAAGTAGTCGTCGCCGCCGTCCTCGCGCGGCTCGGTCTCGATGACCTTCGTGTCGAACAGCGTCTGGAAGATCTCGTCGGCGCGCTGGTGCAGGTGCTCCTTCTGGTCGGGCGTCTGCGCGGAGTCGTCGATGAGCCGGTCGATGCGGGCGCGTGCGTCGCCGCCCTGCGCGATCTCGTTGAGCACCATGGAGTGGGTGATCTTCATGTGCGGCACGAGCGTTTCGGGTGCGGCGTCGATGAGCTTCTGGAACGTGTTCTGGTTCCAGGTGACGAATCCCTCCGGCGGCTTCTTGCGCTTGATCTTCTTGAGTTTCTTCGGGTCGTTGCCGGCCTTGGCGACGGCCTTCTGGTTCTCGATCTCATATTCGGGCGCCTCGGCGATGACGAGGCCTTCCGTGTCGAAGCCCATGCGGCCTGCGCGGCCGGCGATCTGGTGGAATTCGCGGGCGCGCAGGCGGCGCATCTTCACGCCGTCGTATTTGGTCAGCGCGGTGAGCACGACGGAGTGGATGGGAACGTTGATGCCGACGCCGAGCGTATCGGTGCCGCAAATCACGGGCAGCAGGCCCTGCTGGGCGAGCTGTTCGACGAGACGGCGGTAGCGCGGCAGCATGCCGGCGTGGTGGATGCCGACGCCGTTGCGCAGGAGCCGCTGCAGGATTTTGCCGAACGCGGTGGTGAACTTCACGCCTTTGATGGCGTCGGCGATGGCGCCCCGCTGCTCTTTGCTGGAGACGCCGGTGAAGGCGAGCGTCTGCGCGGTGTCGAGCGCGGCGTCCTGCGAGAAGTGGACGACGTAGATGGGCGTCTCGCCTTTGCGGAACGCGAGTTCGACGGTCTTGTCGAGTGGGTCGAGCGTGTACTCGTAGGTGAGCGGCACGGGGCGCGGCGCGTCGGCGATCACGTCCACGTCGGTGTCGGTCATGTCCTCGAGCTTGTCGGCGATGGAATCGACGTTGCCGAGCGTGGCGCTCATGAGCAGGAACTGGGTGCGCGGCAGCGTGAGCAGCGGCACCTGCCACGCCCAGCCGCGTTCGGAGTCGCCGTAATAGTGGAATTCGTCCATGGCGACCATGCCGACGTCGGCGTGGCGACCTTCGCGCAACGCCTGGTTGGCGAGGATCTCCGCCGTGCAGCAGATGATCGGCGCATCCGCGTTGATATGCGTGTCGCCGGTGATCATGCCGACGTTGTCGCGGCCGAACACCTCCACCAGGTCGAAGAACTTCTCGGAGACGAGCGCCTTGATGGGCGCCGTGTAGTACGAGCGCCGTCCGGTGCACAATGCGGTGAAGTGCATGCCGAGCGCGACCAGCGACTTGCCTGAGCCGGTCGGCGTGTTGAGGATCACGTGGTCGCCGGCGAGCAGGTCCATGATGGCCTCCTCCTGGTGAGGCCACGGTTCGATGCCCTTGACGTCCGCAACCCAGTCGAAGAACCGCTCGTAGATCTCGTCGGTGTCGAGGTTGCGCGCGTCCTCGCCGTCCCATGCGGGGGCGAGCGCGCCCAATGATCCGTAATGCTCGTTGTCTGCCATGGTTCCTCAGTCTACACACCGTGCGGCCCGGGCCGGACATGGCAGCTCCCGGTTTTCTCCCATCCGGCGGATGTCAGATGGGAGAAAACCGGGAGTCGCGACATGCGTTCTCCCGGGTTTCTCCCATTTCAGTGGTCCAGAACGGGAGAAAACCAGGAGTAGGACAGTCAAACTCCCGGTTTTCTCCCATCCGGCGGATGTCAGATGGGAGAAAACCGGGAATAGCATAGCCGGACTCCCGGTTTTCTCCCGTTTCAGGGTTGCGAAATGGGAGAAAGCCGGGAGTTGGCGGGGCTGGCGGCACGGCGGCAGGACCGTCGGCTGCCCTCAGCGACCCGTCAGTCCTTGCCGACGGTGCTCCAGTCGATGGCGTCCTCGATCTTCGAGTTGAGGTTCTGCGTGGCGTCCGAACCGACGGCGGCGCCGCAGAACACCTCGACCTTGGCGCCGATGGAGACGGTGCCCCACACGCTGCTCGTCGAGTCGAAGCCGTGCTCCTCGATCATCTTCATGATCGTGTCCGAACGGTCGCTGTAGTCCTGCTTGCCGTACTCTTCGCAGGTGGTGTTCGACGCCTTGCTCAGGAACGGGATGCTGCAGCCGCTCAGGCCGACCGCGCATGCGGTCGCGACCGCGGTCGCCGCGATGATCTTCGTGATGTTCTTCATGATGGTCTCCTTGATGTCTGTTGATGGGAAAGATCGTTGGATG
Organism: Bifidobacterium leontopitheci; assembly: GCF_009193355.1. Taxonomy (GTDB): domain Bacteria; phylum Actinomycetota; class Actinomycetes; order Actinomycetales; family Bifidobacteriaceae; genus Bifidobacterium; species Bifidobacterium leontopitheci. Next base: position 145,365 of record NZ_WBVT01000001.1, on the reverse strand, counting down.
TGGACGGCAGACGGCGCGTCCGGTGCGAGTCCGGCGGTCAGCCGACCCGTTTGAATTCGAGCGTGATGTCGCCGGCGGTGAGGGTCATGTGGTCGTTGCCGCTCGTGGTGACGTGGAACGTTCCGCCGGATCCGAGCAGACCGGTGACCTCCAGCTTGTAGCTGCCGTCGGAGTTCTTCGTCAACGTGTACGTGTCGCGCGGGCTGAACAGGTTCGCGGTGGACTCGTGGAACGTGACGACCTTGCCCTTGCGGGTGACGAGCCCCCACGTGCCGTCGCCGACACTCTCCCACTGGCCTTGGATGCTGAACCCGCCGAACCCGCAGCCGGAGAGCGCGACCATCGCCAGCAGCGCGGCGCACAACGCGGCGACGAGACGAACGGCTCCGGAACGCCGACCGGCGACGCTGCCGCCCGCTTCACGAACGGCCATGGCGGCTCCCGCACCGCCCGGCATCGTATCGAATGATTCGTTCATGATGACATGTCCTTTCTCTGGACTCTCTGTTCGCGGCATCTCACTGGATGCCGCTCGACCGGTACGATGTCGCGGACTGGACGAAAACGGATATGAAAAACCGGAGGCGATTCCCATATGGACGATCACGAAGTCAAGCCAACGCAACGGTATGGTGCGCACGCAATGGAACGTGCAGAAGGAGGAGGACGAGCGTCCTGAAACCGGTGACGCCAACCTCGGCATCACTACTGGTCAGTATAGCATGGTGTGACGCATTTTCCCGTGTTCCGCGGAACGCAACAGGCCGCCGGCGACACTGCCGACGGCCATTCCCGCATGACACCACGCATCGCCTTAATCGGCGAGCCGGCGCCGCACCTCGTCCGGGTCGATGCCGTCGGCGAGCGGCGGCCAGGTCATGTTCATGTTGCGCAGCGTCGTGCGCAGCAGTTCGGAGACGACGGCGCGCGAATACCAGCGGTTGTCGGCGGGCACCAGGTGCCAGGGTGCGGCCGACGTGCTCGTCTTCTCGAACACCTCCTGCCATGCGGCCATGTAGTCGTCCCAGCGGTCGCGCGCGTCAAGGTCGGACATGTCGAACTTCCAGTATTTCGTGGGGTCGTCGAGCCGGCCCAGGAAATGCCGCCGCTGCTCGTCGCGGCTGGAGACGAGGAAGATCTTGATGATCGCGCAGCCGGAGGCCACAAGGCTCTTCTCGAACTCGTTGACCAGATCGTAGCGGCCTCGCCACACATCCTCGGGATATGTGCCGTAGACGTGCGGCATGACGATGTCCTCATAATGCGACCGGTCGAACACCGCGATCCAGCCGGGGTCGGGCAGCTCACGCTCCACGCGCCACAGGAACCCGTGCGCGGACTCCTCGTCGGTGGGTTTGCCGAAACCGTGGTAGTGGATGCCCATCGGGTCGCCCTGGCGGAACACGTGCCGCACGATACCGCCCTTGCCTGAGGCGTCCATGCCCTGCAGCACGATGAGCAGCCTCCGCGTCGATCCCTTGACGCCGTTGGCGTACATGAGCCGCTGGTAGCGGGCGATCTCGGATGAGCTGAGCGTCATGAACCGTTCGGCGTCCGCCTTGTCGCCGTCGAATCCCGGCGTCTCGGCGGCGCCATGCTCGGCGAGGTCGGCGACGCTGACGCCGCGGTGGAACATGAGCCGCTGCGCGGGAGGCAGCGACCATACGGCGCTGAGCAGCTCACTGGATTTCGCGGCGTTGGCGAGCCGCTCCGGCAGGGTGGCGCTCGCCTCGATCATGTCGATGCGCGACTCGGCGGCGTCGAGGATGCGGCCGAGGCGCCTGCCGGCATCTGCGTCCTTCGCCCTGAACGCGTCCTTTGCCTTCGGCGATCCCTTGATCTTGCGCGACGAGCCCTTGTCTGCGCCGTCGTCGGCGGTCCTTCTGTCATCCTTGGCCATACGTCACGATTGTACCCGCATGGACCACTAGGATGCAGGCGGTGCACGCCGGCGACGGCCAGACACCGGGTGCGCGGCCGGTGATGGGACTCGGCATCCGTCCTGTCGGTCAGATGCCTTCTGTCTTGGCGAGCAGATAGGTGTCCCCGTCTATTTCGGCAAGCTTGCCGTCACCCGCCTTGTAGCCGCCCTCGCCATACCCGTAATCCCGCCAGTAGTTTCCGATCGGCGTCGTGGCCACCCATCCTGCCGGCTGCGAAAGGATGCCGCTGACCGTATCAAGGGAATCCTGCTTGAAATAGTAGTTGGACGCGCCGGTGATGCCGAAGTTGTCGAAGGTCCAATCCGACGAGTCATCCGGGAGCTGGAACTCCACGTCCCTGGTCTCTCCCACATCGAACGTCCCGTCCGCCGGCAAGGCGATCGGTACGGTGAGGCCACCGGTCCAATAGGTTTTGCCGTCAATGGAGTACTGGTGGCATATGTCATAGTCGCCGACAAGGAACGTGCACACGTTCTGTGTATACACCGGATACACCGTGCCGAAGACGCTGCTGTCGCCGCTGCCGAACAGGCCTCCGCCTCCCCAGCTGGTGGGAGCCTGCTTGCCGGACGTCGTATTGGTGACGGACGCCGCGACCGACGGCTTGAGCATATAGATCATCTTGGCGGTGCCCGGCTGGCCTTGCGTGGAATCGGGGTGCGTGGTTACCCCCAGGCCGCTCACCGAAACATCGTACGAATACCCTTCGTTGGTGAGGATCGAATAGCGCAGACCGGTCTTGCGTGCTTCGACGGCTTTCTCGTAAGTGGAGACCGCGGAGGACAACGCTTCGGTCTTGTTGCTCAGCTCCCTCTCCTGATCGTTGAGTTTGCTGGTGGCCGTCCTGTAGCCATCGGCGGTTTTCGGTTCGGTATCGTCGATCGTCGTCTCATCATAGAGCTGCTTCGCGCCGGACAGCACCGAGCGCAGGGAGACCACATCATCGTCATTCGAGTTTTCGGGTACGCCATCGAGTGCGTTGCCGGCGTCATCGATGGCGTTGCCGAGATCCCGGTATGCCAGGTCCGCGCCGCCGACTGCACGGCTCCACAGCTCACGGCGATTCTTCATGTCAGCGGACTGCGCCGCCGAATCGGAGCCGACTGCGTTCGGGCCTCCGCCAATCGGGCCGCATGCCGTCAGCGACGTGACGGCGGCCAGGCAGGCGACCACGGCCATGGCTTTGCTGATACGTGACATCATGTGCCTTCTTTCTTCGTGTTTCGTGTCGCATATGCGCGGACGCTGTTGCATTCCGCGACACCGGAGATATGCCGGCGAACCGGCGAAAGGGGATATGAAAACCATGCAGTCATTGTCGGTATGGCATCCGCAGAGAGCTTGCCGCAATGAGCGCAGTGCGATACAGTGAGAGATGTTTCAAGGCATTGGCCTTCTCTCTTATTCCCCCCATCGAATATGTCGCGAACGGATTCGACGTGATATCCCGAATCCGCCCGTTTTTTCATATCCGAACCACGCGAAGTCGCGACATGTCCCGGGCGACGGCAATCGCCGGAACCCTGACACCGAACGAGAAGGAGTACATCATGACTGACGAGAACAAGCCGGTGCGCGGCATCAGCACCATCCAGAAGGAACTCGACGAGCAGGAGAAGTCGAACTCGTACAAGACCGCGTTCGCCGCCCTTGGCGTCGGCGCAGCGTTGACGCTGTTCGCCTTCATCATGTATCAGCCGCCGTTCAACACCATCTACGTGTGGGCGTGGATTGCCGGGCCGATCGCCTTGCTGTGCGGCGTCATCTTCCTGGTCACCGCGAAAAGCGAGGAGGAGAAGCGGCATCAGAAGATCGCGCAGCTGCGCGAGGAGCTTGCCGAGGCCCGGCGCCGGGACCGCGAATCCAGACTGTGAGCGGACGGCACACCGCTTCAACGCATCAGCACACGGAACCATCCGGAACAAAGGAGCGTCATCATGGACAACACGATTCTCGGCATACTGTTCTTCGCCGCGATCGTCGCCATCGCCGTGGTGTGGCAATGGCTTGAGAACAAGGCCGACGCGGCGATGAACCGCAACGTGTTCAACCGCAAGACGTACCGGGAGCAGCAGGAGATCACCGGGCGCGAGTTCCGCTACCCGTGCACCGCCGACTGGTCCGACATCCGGCCGCTGCTGAACGTCTCGCCGTTCGACGACAAGCTGGAAGTGACGAAGGATCAGCCCAACGGCATCCAGTGGGCCTACCATGCGATCCACCTGCGCACCGTGGGCGGCAGCGAGTTCACCGCGTATCTGGTGCTCAACCAGCAGTTCCACCGGGCGGAGTTCGGCTTCATCAACTGGACGACCGTGGACGACGTGGTGCGCAACATCGATGAGATGAAGACGCTCAAGTCGTGGGTCGAGGACGTGGTCGAACAGGCGAACCGGAACGCCCGGCAGAAGGCGGCTGCGGCGAACACCGCAGCCGCTGCAGCCACGACCACGCCGGCGCCGGCCGCAGGCTCCGGCACAGCACCCGCCGTTCCGCTGCCGCCGAGGCCGTGACCGGAGATCACCTGACCGGCATGCCCAACGGCGACCTGCCCGACCCGCAGATCGGCTGAACGGCGTTGGCGTCGTCTACGACACCGTAGCCGACGCCAACGCCTCACCGACATCAGCACTTCGGGCGAACGTCACCACACGACGACACGACGACACGGTAAGGAATCATCATGACGAATGGCACGTCAACATCGAACGACGGCGCGGAATCCGCGCTTGCCGAAAACCATATGAAAGTCACTCCACCGGTCACCCCGGACGCATGGAACATTTCGCAGTGCAAATTCGTACCGATGGCGATGGCGGCGCTGTTCGAGGAACGGTGGAAGTTCGCCGCGGCCGTCATCCCCGTGATCGGCATCATCGCAGCGCTCTACTACGGGCTCAAGCCGGCCGGATCCTACTATGGCTATACGGCAGGGTCCATCCTCCAGCCGGACAGGTACACGGACTATGGCACCGGCGACGTATGGGAGATGTACGGCTACATGTCCGCCGACCAGCTCAACAAGGAACTCGGCGACCTGCGTGCGCAGAACCTGCCCGGATTCATCGGCTGGCTGCTGGTCGCGGTCATCTCGGCAATCGGTCTGCTCGCGGCGCTGGGCGCAGCGTATGACCGCAGCGTCACCACCGCCGCCACGATGCTCACCAACGATGATGCCATGTACCGGTTCTTCCGCGACCGATACGAGGAACTGCACGGCACCTACAAGCCCAAAGACGGGTTCCTTGACGACATCCTGCACCTGCCGTACACCATCGCCGGTTTCTCGTACGAGTGGCTGCTGACGCCCGGCAACCTGTCCAGGTATCCGGATGCGCCGATCAGCGACGCGTACCAGTCGGCAATCTGCCGGCAGGCTCGCTGGCTTTCGGGCCGAGTGTATCTGCTGTACAACGACCTGTGGCTGGATCCCGGCACCGGCAACGTCAAGCGCATCTTCGGCAAGTCCGACATACCGGCCGGCACCTTGAGCACCGCGGCGGCGACGCAAGCCACACCGGCCGTACCCATCCCCGCCGCTTCGGCGACCACCGCGCCGACTCCGGTGACTGCCGTGCCGACTCCGGTGACTGCCGTGCCGGCTCCGGTGACTGCCGTGCCGGCTCCGACGGCACATGACACGACTGAACCTGCCTCGACGGCACCGACTCCGGGTCACGCACCTGTTCCGTTGCCGACCGCCGCGCCTGTCCCGATGCCGAATCCCACGCAAGGCACGGCTCCCACCATCGCTCCGGCCGTTCCGCTCCCTGCTTCGCCTGCGCCGAACATGCTGCAGTTCTGCACGCAATGCGGTACGAAGCTGCGCCCCGGCATCAATTTCTGCCCGCAGTGCGGTGCGAAGCTGCAGTAAGTGACGCACATACGCATTGCCGAACCCCGATGGCACGCGACACGGTATTAGGATGGAACTATACCCATCAACACGTGTTGTCGGGTTTTGCGGTACAGCGAGGAGGTCACGATGGCGCAACGGCTGGCTTTGTTCATCGGTGTCGGGCGGTATGCGAGCGCCGCGTACGCAAAGCGGCAGCCGTCCTGCTGCTGCACGGACGCGCACGCGTTCGCCGAGGTGCTGCGCGAGAACAGTCCGCGTACGCCGCAGCCGAACTTCCGTCTGCTGGGCGGCACGGTATACGCCTGCCCGGATCCGTTCGACGCCGCCGATCCTGAAATGACCGCGGACGCGCTCACCGACCGCATGCGTGACCTGTTCCGTATGGTGCGGCGGGGCGACGCGCTGTTCTATTTCACCGGTCATGCGATACCGGTCGACGATGGCGCCGACCTGCTGCTGCTCACCGCGGACGACGAGCCGGCGAACGGCAACATCGAAACGGCCGATGACAGCGATGACGCCCATCGCCGTGGCATTCGCGTGAGCGCGATCCGTGAAGCCGCGTTCTCGTCGCAGGCGGGCAGCATCACGATCATCCTCGACTGCTGTCACGCGGGCGTGGCGGCGGCGATGGAGTGGCCGCGCAACACGACCGTGCTCGCCAGCACGGATGAGCATACGGCCTCCCAATCCCTGTTCGGTACGCACCTGCTGTACACCAGCGCGCTCATGGCGGCCCTGCAGGGCAGTGCGGCGGACGTGCAGGGCGTGATCACACCACTGTCGTTGCACTCCACCGTATGCGCGCTGCTCAACCTCGGCGAGGACGGTCAGCAGCCGGTGCTGCGCACGTGGAGCGAAGCGACGACGGTGCTGCGCCAGGTGAACGCGAGCCGGCAGATCACCGAGGAGGAGCTGGCTCGCATCGCGCCGGACGGCATGCAGACTGCGGGGCCGATGTCACGTCGCCGGCGAGGGGCCGTGCGCGAGTTCGACGGTGTGCCGTTGACTGCGTTCACGGGATTCCCAACCAAGGAGGCCGCGGTCGCTGTGCATCCCGAACATGAGTCGCCGACCGCACGCGAGGGCGTGATGAGGTTCGGCAGCGAGACATGGGATGAGCTGGATGGCCTGCAGCGCGACATGGAACTGTTCAAGCATCTGCGTAACGCGAAACTGCTGGAGGCGTTCATTCGCGATGGGGACGGTTCGGAGCATCCGGCGGACCTGTTCTGGGCTTGCCTGGCTGAGTGGGATGCGGACCGGCAGGAGCCGACCGGACGGCAGGGGTATGTGCGGCTCACCGATCTGGGACGGCTGTATTGGGATATCCAGCATAAACGGTAGCGCGGTGGTGGATACGTGTCTGATGGCCGGCGACTGACGTTTATTGTTCGTCGCGGGTGGCGCTCCCCCAGTCACGGCCGCCGGCCGCGACAGCGTCCTGCAATTACGGACGGCCTACGGCCGACTCAATACTGGCTCGCTGTCGCTCGCACCTCGCCTACAAACAGCTCCGCTGTTTGCTATACGGCTCGGCCCTCCACCGAGGGGGCCGAGACAACCGACCGTACTCGTAGCCGCTCCTCCGAGTACGGTCGGTCGGTTTTTCCTGACGGAGCGTACTCGGAGCAACCCATTCGAGTACGGTCGGTCGGTTTTTCCCGACGAACCGTACCCGTAACAGCCCATTCGGGTACGGTCGGTCATTATTGTTCAACCGACCGTACTCGTAGCAGCCGTTACAGTACGGTCGGTCGATTAGGACAGGGTGCAGGCGGTGGGGAGGCCGGTGCCGCCGGCGTCGATGCCGCCGCGGCGCCATGAGCCGCGTTTGACGTCGATGTCGAGCGTCAGGTCGCTACCGTCCGCGAACCGCAACGTCAGCCGGTGCAAACCATCACGTTCGGGCATGTCGACGGCGACCGTAAGCGTGTCGTCGGCAGTATCGCGCCGCACCCGCACCCGACAACGCTGCGAGGAGAACTCCACATCCCAGTGTTCGCCGACGGCCGGCCGCTCCCCCGTCTCGTCGCCGAGCAGCACCGGCTCAAGCAGCGAGGCGAGCTCGGCGTCGAACTCCATGGCCCCCATGGTGACGGCGCCGTCCCAATCGTCCAGTTCCTGCTGCAGCTCATCGAACATGCTGTCGGGCACGCCGTAGCCGATGGCGAGCGCGACCTTGAGGTCGGCGTCGCCATCTTCCGTGGGCTCGTTGCATTCGCGTTCGATGCGGCTCTCGTATGGGTACGGCAGGTGTCCGGCGAGCGCCCGGTACCTGGTCAGATACCGGTTCACGTAGGCGAGTGCGACATCGTCAGCGAGCATCTTGCCGGCGAGCTCCTGATCGAAGCCGCCGGTGACGCCCGCGATCACCTCGCGTGGCGTGAAGGGACGTCGCCGACCGTCAGACCATGGCGACGCTGGGCCGGAACCGTCGCGGGATCCACCGGCCGAAGACGGCTTGTAGATGTCGCTCATCGTGTCCTCCTTGTCTGCCGCGCCGTACCGTCGCCGCCGTTCGCGGCACCGTCCACGGCACGGTCAGCCGATGCAGTCGAGGCGGCGGCCGTGTGCCATGCGCACACGCCTTCGTCCCCGCCGTCGATCAGCGACCCGACGCATTCGGCCGGCATGACGCGGATTTGTGCCCATCGTCGGTCGCCGGCGCGCAGTTTCGCGAACGCGGCGAGCATTGTGCCGCGCACGGTGTGTTCGGCGGCGTCAATCATACGCGCGACGTCACGCCAGTTTTCAATGGTCGCCGTTCCTTCACCAAGCGCACGCGCAAGGTTGACGATCTTGAACTCCTTTGCCGCTTCGGCGAGACGTTCCGGATCCGCCAGCGTCCATGCGAGCAGTCTGATGCCGATGCGTCTGCCGTGGGCGCTCGGCACGGTGAGCCGCAGCCGTTTCGCCTTGGCCACGCGGATCAGCGTCCAGCAGGCCTTGCGGAACGTCTCGCCGCCGCGCGCGTCGCACAGGTCGATGAGACGGACGAACATCTCAACCGAGTCGCTGGAGCCGAGCATCATGCCCAGTCCGGCGACCGCGGCCAGATACTGCACGGCGTCGCCGACACCGCGCGCGCTGACCGCATAGTCGCGGATGGACCGGTCCGACGCCTTGCCGCCGCCTTTGCTCAGGTGCCCGCGGTCGCGATACAGGTCGGCGAGACGGCCTCCGCTGCCCCAGCCGCTTTCGCCCTCATACCGTTCGAGCGCTTCGCCGAGACGCCATGCGTTGACGTCCTGATACGCTGCGATCGGGTTCGTGGACCGGTAGGCGAGCGTGTGCCCGTGCCCGTCGACCGCTTCGGCGTGTATGGTCTCGCCGCCGATCCAACGGCTGACGGCCTGGTCGGCCACGCGGTGGAACCGCCACCAGGATTCGGGCATGATGCCGGCTTCGGGCTCGCCATCATCGTCGCCGGGCACGCCCGGGACCCCGGACGCGCCGAACGTGGCCTGCGCGGCGCGCGAGGTCATTTCGTCCTTGACGGACTCGTACCGGTCGGCCATGCCGGGGAACACCCATACGCTGCGGCGGCGTGAATCCTGCGCCGACGATGACGCCACCGATGACGCCACCGACCGTGCCGCCCCGCCGATGTCATCGGTATCATCGTCCGCCGCCTCGGCCATGTCCCCATATGACGGACCGTCCGCGGCACCGCCGGAGACGAGCGTGACATAGTCGCGGTATTCGTCCGCCGCGAGCGTACGCCGCACGCCCTGATAGCCGCCGTATCCGAGGATCGCGTTGCGCAGGCCGACGTAGACGTACTCGCCGGCTTCCCCGCCGGCTGGAGTCGAACCGCCGCCCATGCGGACCGTCTTGCCGATGCAGGCGTAGGCAAGCATCATGCGCATGGCCTCGCCGGCATTGCGTGGCGTCTCGCCGCCGCGCGTCAGGGCGTTGCATACGGCGAACAGCACGCGGCCGAGAAACGCGGCATCGTCGGCGATGGCGCGCGCCGCGAGCCTGATCTGCGCCACGTCACGCTCCTGCGGCATCATGTCGCACCAACGGGCGTAGCCGCGCGACACGCGCATATGCGTGACGGTCATGCGACCCATCAGCGTGTTCCATGAGGTACCGTCCGGCACGTCATCAGAGCCGGCATCCCCTAGAGCAGCGCCATCGACAGCAACGCCACCGTCCGAAACGCCACCGTCGCCGGCATTCGCCGACGTGCCGGAACCGGTACCATCCGCAACGCCGGACGCAGCCGTCCACGGCGCAAGCCCGTCGAACCGTCTCGAGTCACGCTCTGACTGCGGCGTGCGCCCCCACCGCGCGTCGTAGGCCTGCTCGTCCGCATGCCACACGGTCTCCAGCACCGCGTGCCAGATGCACCACAGTTCCACATCGCGCCGCAGACGCGGCGTGTGCCGTTTCGTCCCGCTCACGCACTTCACCCAATGGGTCCGCGCCCGCTCGAGCGCCGCCGGCATGCCGGACCTGCAGGACGATCTTCTGCCGCGAACCGTGGACGCCGCACGGCCGGAGACGGCGCCGCCGGCCAGCCCCCATGCGCCGGCGTATCGGAGCGCAACGGCCTCCCATGCGTCCTGCCATCCGGCATCGTCTCCGCTACCGTCGTCCCCAGCCGCGTCGTCTCCGGTCGCGCTGTTCCCAGCCGAGCCTTCCCCAGCCGCGTCGTCTCCGGCACCGCACGGCGCAGACAGTCGGTCGCCGCATGTGACGCCGCCCGCCCACTGTCGCAGCCGCTCCCTCGCCATCTGCCCGGCCGCACGTGAGGCGAGCGCGGACAGGAACGCGTCGGAGTCGATGTCCCCCGCGAACCCGTAGGCCTCGTTCAGCGCGGCGACGAAGCCGCGCCGGTCGATGCGCGGGTCGAGCCCGGCGACGAAATCGATGAACCGGTCAAACTCACGCTGCAGCATCATCGCCGCATACATGGTCGTCTCCTCGTCCGGCTCGTACGTGCCGTCGGCGAGGTTGCGCTCGCCGATCGGGAACGTATGCTCCTGGTCGACGATCAGGCACAGGTTCAGAAAGTCGACGCCGCGGGACGTGCCTGGACCGGCGTCCGGACCGTCGTCCAGCGAGGCGCCCTGCGCACGCAGGTATGCGGCCATGCGTTCCGACATGCCGATCATGTACCGCTCGAGGAAGGGTTTGACGATATCCGGCTCGACCGGCTCCAGCCATTCGCCGGGATACCATGCGTCAGACAGCCGCCTGCTACGGTCGTCCGTGGACGGCCGCTTCCACGGGGATGCGGCAGGCGCGGCAGAGCGCTGCGATGCCGCCGCCATCAGTGCCTCACCCCGGCAGGCCATACCACATGTACGGGGATGCCGGCGTGACGGGCGTACGTCACGACGTCGCCGGTGCCGCCGAGCCCGGCCGACGGGTAGCCGTCCCAGACGGCGAGCAGCTCGTCGCAGGCGTCGAGCAGACGCAGTCCTGCGGCCATATACGCCTCGCCGCATGGGTGGTCGAAGTCGAGCGTGACCGTGCGGCTGGCCTGCCTGACGAGACGCTGATACTCGTAGAGCCCGACCTCGTCGAAGGTCGTCTCATAGCCGCGAGCCGGAATCATCGCGGTGAGGTCGTAGCCGAGCCGCAACGCGATGTCGGCGGTCAGCTGGTCGGCTCCGACGGCGAGACAGCTGACGAGCGTGGCCCCCGAAGAGACCGCACCGGACGCGCCACCGCCGAACGCGACGGCCGCCGCGCTTTGCAGTGCCGCCGACGAGACGAGGCGCGACGCGAGGTAGTCCCGCACGCCGCGCCGCACATACGGCATGGCCTGCGCGGGGATGCGCTGATGGCCTGTTACTGCGACAATCATGCCTTCAGTGTACATCCGGTCGTACGTCCGGCCGATATGGAAACTCCCCGTGTTCTCCCATTCCTTAGCGCCGGAATGGGAGAACATGGGGAGTCGATCACGATGGTCGGCGTCACGCGGCCGCAGCAGGCCGCCGAGGCTCAGATCTTCGGCTTGCCGCCGAGGTTCGTATGCCCCTTGCCGATGTCGTTGTGCGGCTTGAACACGGCGCGATCGTGCTTTTCGCCATGACCGTACTGGTCATGGTGTTCGCCCGTCTCGCCGTCGTGCGCGGCCTTCGCGGCCTTCAGCTTCGCCGCCTTTGCCTTGCGCGCGGCCTCCTCCTCGCTGAACGGCCGGCCCGTCTCCGGGTCGACCTGCGATTCGGGGTGCGTCTCGTCGTATCCCTGCACGTAACGGGTGTGGCGCCAGTTGCGGATCGACGCGTTCGTGCCGCGGTGGTGCACGTGGTACTTGCGCGGCGCGCCGCCGAGCGGCAGCTCCTCGACCTCCTTGGCCACGGCGATCTGGTTGACGTTCGACGGGTCCATGATGGCGATCGGCGCGACCGGCTCCGGCTCGGCCGGGGCGGCGGTGCGCTGCTGCATGCGTTCGGGCAGCCATTCGGCGAGTCTGGAGAGCAGCCAGCAGACGATGAAGTACACGACCGCGGCGACGACCAGCGTCTGCAGGATGTTGAAGTACATGGAGCCGAGTCGGCGCGACTCCTGCAGCAGGTCCGTGTACATGATGATCGAGCCGAGCGCCGTGTCCTTGAGCACGACGACCAGCTGGGTGACGGCCGCCGGCAGCATGGCGTACACGGCCTGCGGCACCTCGATCTGGATGAGCGACTGCGTCTCGGTCAGGCCGAGGGCGAGCGACGCCTCACGCTGGCCGTTCGGCAGGTTGCCCACGCCCGAACGCACCAGCTCGGCCACGACGGAGCCGTTGTACAGCACCAGCGCGAGCACGACCGCCCAATAGGACGGGTCGGACAGGCCGGCGAACGCGAACCAGCGCCAGAAGAAGATCATGAGCAGCAGCACGGGCACCGCGCGGCAGAACTCGACGATCACGGCGGAGACGCCGCGCACCAGCGCGTTCGGCAGCAGACGGCCGACGCCGAACACGAGGCCGAACAGGACGGCGCCGACGACGGCGAGCGCCGACGCCTTGATGGTCATCCACAGGCCGGGCAGGTAGAAGTCGGTCCACGCCTCCTGGTCGAGCGCGGGCTTCCACAGCTCCCAGCTGAGCTGGTCCTCGCCGTCCGGCGGGTTGTGCAGGCGCAGCAGGATGAGCACGAGCACGCCGATGAAGACCAGCGCGGCGATCCAGTTGACGATGCGGATGGTGCGCCGACCCTTGGGGCCGGGCGCGTCGAACAGTACGGATTGCGAATTGTCTGCCATTGCCGGGTCACCTCCTGACGGCGAGCTTGTTGGACAGGTACGTGGTGAGCATGCCGATCGGGATGATGAGGATCACGTAGCCGAACGCGAAGATCAGGAAGATCTGGATGATCACGTCGGCGTGGAATTCGATCATCTCGCTCATCAGCGATGACGTCTCGGTCGCCACGGATGCGGCGGCGGCCACGGTGGAGTTCTTGAGCAGCGCGATGAGCGTGTTGCCGAGCGGGGCCACGGAGCCACGGAACGCCTGCGGCAGGATGATCTGCGTGGCGGACTGCATGAAGCTCAGGCCGAGCGCGCGTGCGGCTTCGGCCTGGCCGAGCGGCACGGTGTTGATGCCGCTTCGCAGCGACTCGCACACGAACGCGGCGGTGTACAGGCTCAGGCCGGTGACCGCCAGCCAGAAGAAGTTCGTGGCGAACGTGTCGGAGAAGCTGAGCTTGAGCTGCGCGTAGGCGCCGAGCACCATGAACACCATGATGATGGTCAGCGGCAGGTTCTTGAACAGTTCGACGTAGGCGCCGGCCACCGCGCGCAGCGAGGAGATCGGCGAGATGCGCATCATGACGAGCACGACGCCGAGGATCAGCGAGAACAGTGCCGACCAGAGGGTCAGCTCGATGTTGACGAGGAACGCGGCGGGGATGTTGTATTCGGTGAACAGCTGGATGAACCCGTTCATGTCACTCCTCCCCTTCGTCCGGCGTGGGCGGGTTGTACTTGGCGTTGGGCATGTAGGATGTGCCCTTCGTGTTGTCGGTCACGGCGCGCTTCCATGACCCGTCCTGGATCATGTCGGCGATGGCGTTGTTGATCTTCGCGGCGAGCTTGGTGTCGCCCTTCTTGATGCCGACGCCGTAGTATTCCTGCGTGAACGGCTTGCCGACGACGCGCAGCTTGCCGCGCGAGGCGGACGCCAAACCTGCCAGGATGATGTCGTCGGTGGTGACCGCGTCGACGATGCCGGAGAACAGCGCGGTCGCGCATTCGGCGTAGCCGGGCTGCTCCATGAGCTGCACTTCGGAGGCGAACTTGGCCTTGACGGTGGCGGCGGAGGTGGATCCGGTCACGGAGCACAGCCGCTTGCCGTTGAGGTCCTCGGGGCCGTTGATGGACTTCTCGTCCTTGCGCACGAGCAGGTCCTGGCCGGCGACGAAATAGGGTCCGGCGAACGAGACGGCCTTCTTGCGCTCGTCGGTGATCGAGTAGGTGGCGAGGATCATGTCGACGTCGCCGTTCTGTAGCATGGCCTCGCGCTGCTTGGAGGGCGCCTCCTTCCAGACGATCTCGTCCTCCGTGTAGCCGAGCTTCTTGGCGATGTACTTGGCCACGTCCACGTCGAAGCCGACGTAGGTGCCGGACTTCTTGAAGCCGAGGCCCGGCTGGTCGAATTTGATGCCGATGCGGATCTTGCCCTCCTCGCTTTCGCCGCATGCGGCCAGCGAGAGGGTGCAGGCGAGTGCGCAGACGACGGCGAGGATGCGCCCACCGGCGCGTTTGAATCTCTTGGTGAACATATCAACCCCTTTGCTTCGCGTCGCTCAGTGGGTGAGGATCTTCGAGAGGAAGTCCTTGGCGCGCTCGGTCTTGGGATGCTCGAAGAACTCGTCGGGCGTGCTCTGCTCGAGGATCCGGCCGTCCGCCATGAAGACGATGCGGTCGGCTGCCTTGCGCGCGAAGCCCATCTCGTGGGTGACGCAGATCATCGTCATGCCCTCATGCGCAAGCTCGACCATGACGTCAAGCACCTCGTTGACCATTTCGGGGTCGAGCGCGGAGGTCGGCTCGTCGAAGAGCATGACCTTCGGCTTCATGGCGAGCGCGCGTGCGATGGCGACGCGCTGCTGCTGGCCGCCGGACAGCTGCGAGGGCATCTTGGCGGCCTGCGAGTCGACGCCGACGCGGGCGAGCAGGTCCATGGCGAGGCGCTCGGCATCGGTCTTGTCCATGTGGCGCACCTTGATCGGCGCGAGCGTCACGTTCTCGAGGATGGTCTTGTTGGCGAACAGGTTGAACGACTGGAACACCATGCCGACCTCGGCCCTCAGGTTCGCGAGCTCGCGGCCCTCCTGCGGCAGGGTCTTGCCGTCGATGCGGATGTCGCCCGAGTCGATGGTCTCGAGGCGGTTGATCGTTCGGCACATGGTGGACTTGCCGGAGCCGGACGGGCCGACGACGACGAGCACCTCGCCTTTGTTGACGGTCAGGTTGATGTCCTTGAGGACGTGGAGCGCGCCGAAATGCTTCTCGACATGCGTGAGCTCGACGAGCGGATGTGCCGCGGTGTCGGTGCCCGGCACCAGCGGGGTCTTGGGAATTGATGCTTCTTTCTTTTCTTCCATCCGGCCAGTATATCGGCGGTTTGTTACCGTCTCGCTACCTGACGTCCATATCACGTCCACATTGCGGACATTCGTATCACGGCAGCTGGCGCGGCTTGCCGAGCCCGGCGACGAACGTCACGTTCGGCAGGTCGGCGAGGATCGAACCGTCCACGACCAGTTTCGACGGGCGGATGCCCGAGCCGATGTACAGTTTCGGCAGGGCGAGGATATGCTGGTCGACGAGCAGCGGCCAGCCGTCGGGCAGGCCGATCGGCGACATGCCGCCGGACTCCATGCCGGTGGCCTCGACCGCGGCCTCGACCGGCGCGAAACTCACCTTGCTCACCTCGAGCGTGTGCTTGACGCGGCCGTTGAGGTCGGCGCGCGTGTCGCCCGTGACCAGGGCGGCGGCGAACTGCGGCGGCGCGTTGCGCGTCTTGTGCGTGTGCACGATCACCACGTTGCCGGTGATGGCGAACGGGATGCCGTGCCGCGGGCACCACAGGTCGGTGTCGGACTCCTCGTCCGAGTTGATGGTCACGCCGAGGATCCTGCTGTCCGGCACGCCGGCGTCCACCAGCGCGTTGAGCCGGTCGAAGACGGGTTTCGCCAGCAGGTCGCCGTCATGCCAATCCAATATCTCCAATGTCATATGATTGCCTCCCCCACGTCGATGTCATGCAGCCGGTCGATGTCGTCCGGCCGATGTCGTCACCAGCGTACCGGCCGCCCGCACGCCGCCACGCCGCGCCCTTATAGGCGTTCCTTATCGGCCGCTATCGCCGCCCAGCGTCGCACAGTCGCCCAGCGTCGCCCAGTCGCCCAGCGTCGCCACTGTCACCGCCACCACTGCAACCACCGTCACCTGCCGCCCCACTCACTCCCCTTCCCTGTCACAGCGGGTACCTACCCGCTGTGACGCCATGCATGAACCCAAGCAATCCCAACGATTCTCAAGCAGCGTCACAACGTGCAGGTACCCGCTGTGACGGAGAGGCCGGTCTGCAGACGGGCTGATACGACGGCTAGCATGCGATACGACGGCTAGCATGCGATATGATGACTGTCGTGCGATACGATGACTGTCGTGCGATACGATGGCTGGCATGCGACGCGACGGATTTGATAGGCGAGGTGAAGGACCTGCCGTATGCGGTGTGATGACGCGGACGCTGCGTCGGCTGCGGCATCCGTCCGCTCGTTTCGACCGGTTGCTGCCGTGGCTGGCGGCGGCGGTGATCGCACTGACGGGCATCGTGATGATCGCCGTCACGCCGACCGGGCACATTCCCGACGTGTGGGCGCACACGTATCGGGTGAGCGGCATCCTCAACGGCGACGTGCTCGCCCGGCCGGTGAGCGCGCACAGCCGGCTGCACTCCGGCGAGGGCACGGTCGGCGGCTGCGTGGGGCGCGACTGGATCGTCTTCTCCATCGAGCATGACGACGGTTACGATCCGTCCGCCGTGTCGGCCGACGTGCTGTCCGCCGCCGGCACACGCCCCGATTCCGCAGCGTCCGATACAGCGACGTCCGATACAGCGACGTCCGATACAGCGACGTCCAGTCCGGCACAGTCCACACGCTGTCTGGACGTGCCGTACAACAACGCGGCGGTGAACTCCCCGGCAGCCTACCTGCCGCAGCTTGCGGCGTTCGCGCTCGGCGATGCGCTGGAACTCGACGCCGGCGTCACGTATGTGCTTGCCGAATCGTTCATGCTGACGGTCTATGTCTGCTGTATGTTCGCCGCGCTGGCCGCGCTGCCCCGCTGGCGGCTGCCGGTGGCTACGGTCATGGTCTGCCCGCTCATGACGTACCGGTATGCGTTCGCCGTGTCGGCCGATTCGATGGCGCAGGCGATGTGCCTGCTGTACTCGTGCCTGCTGTATGCGCACATCGCACGCACGCAGGATGCGCGGCGACACCACGACGGCGACGAACGCCACGAAGGTGCGCCCGGTAACCGCGACGGCGGCATCGGCATGACGGTCGCCTTGATGGCATCCGGCCTGCTCATGGTCGCCGCGAAGTTCACGATGGCGCCGCTGCTGGCGCTCAGCCTGTTCACATTGCCGAAATCAGGCAGCATACGCCCAGGTCGTTCGCACCCGGACAGCACCGCCCGCAGTGTTCTCGTAATCCTCGGCAATGCCGCAGGGGCGGCGTTCCTTGCCGTCTGGATGCGACTGACCTCATGGTTCACGACCACGCCGGGCGTGGTCTCCTATGAGACGATGATGGAAAGGAAGCGGCTTCTGTTCGCCGACCCCTTCGGCGCCAACGGCGTGTTCGGCGCCGCGGCCGCCATCGTCCGGGCGGTCGTCACGGCCAAGTCGAATCTGGACAGCCCGATGCAGTCCATGCTGATCCGCGCATTGTGGCTGCTGACGGCCGCGGTCCTGGCCGTGCTGCTCGTCGCCATGGCACGACGGAGGCTGGGCAGGTTCATGTCCCTGTTCTGGTGGTGCGCATGCGCCGCATGTGTGGCCGCCATCCTGCTGACCTATCTCGCTTTGTGGCTGCAGTACACACCGCAGGACGCGACCGTCGTGCGCGGGTTCCAGTTCCGGTACATGCTGCCGTTCGCCGGACTGCTGACATTGTGCGCCTGCGACTGCATGGTGGGAACAGTACGGCAGTCCCATCACAATCCGGCGTGATATCGACGGAACGTACCCGGGATACTCGACTTGAGTACGGTCGGTTGTTGTTCACTAACGGAACGTACCCGAAGCATCCATACGAGTACGTTCCGTTGGATTTTCATGACGGAACGTACTCGAAAGGCCCGTTAGAGTACGTTCCGTTGGGTTCTTATGACGAATGGCGCCGGCAATATGCTGCCGGCGCCATTCAATACCTACGGGAACCTATGGAACCCTATTCGATCACTCGTCGTCTTCCGGATCGTAGTCGACGCCGGTTTCGGCGCGCTGCTCGTCGGTGATCGGGGCCGGGGCGCCGGTCAGCGGGTCGCGGCCGCCGCCGGCCTTCGGGAAGGCGATGACGTCGCGGATGGTGTCGGCGCCGGCGAGGATCGACACGGTGCGGTCCCAGCCGAGGGCGATGCCCGCGTGCGGCGGGGCGCCGTACTTGAACGCGTCGAGCAGGAAGCCGAACTTCTCCTTGGCTTCTTCGGGCGAGATGCCGAGGACGTTGAGGACGCGGTCCTGGATGTCGTCGCGGTGGATACGCACCGAGCCGCCGCCCATCTCCTCGCCGTTGCAGACGATGTCGTAGGAGTCGGACATGGCGTGCTCCGGATCCTGGTCGAACTTGTCGATCCAGTCCTTGCTCGGCATGGTGAACGGGTGGTGCATGGAGGTCCACTTGGAGTGGCCGACCGCAACGTCGTCGTCGTCCGGATCGTCGGTCGGCTTGAACAGCGGGAAGTCGACGACCCACGTGAACGCGAACTTCTTCGGGTCGAGCAGGCCTTCGCGGCGGGCGAGTTCGACGCGCACGGCGCCCAGCAGCAGCTGAGAGGACTCGCGACGGCCGGCGGCGAAGAACACGGCGTCGCCGGGCTCGGCGCCGACGGCCTCACGAAGGCCGTTGCGCTCCTCTTCGGACAGGTTCTTGGCGACGGGGCCCTTGAGCTCGCCGTCCTCGGCGAAGACGACGTACGCGAGGCCCTTGGCGCCGCGCTGCTTGGCCCACTCCTGCCATGCGTCGAACTGACGGCGAGGCGTGGAGGCGCCGCCCTTGAACAGGACCGCGCCCACGTACGGGGCCTGGAACACGCGGAACGGCGTGTTCTTGAAGTAGTCGGTGAGCTCGACGAGCGGGTTGCCGAAACGCAGGTCCGGCTTGTCGGAGCCGTACTTGTCCATGGCGTCCTGCCAGGAGATGCGCGGCAGCGGCAGCGTGACCTCGTAGCCGGCGGTCTTCCAGATGGCGGCGATGACCTTCTCGGCCATGGCCATGACGTCCTCCTGGTCCACGAAGCTCATCTCCATGTCAAGCTGGGTGAACTCGGGCTGGCGGTCGGCGCGGAAGTCCTCGTCGCGGTAGCAGCGGGCGAGCTGGTAGTAGCGCTCGACGCCGGAGACCATGAGCAGCTGCTTGAGCAGCTGCGGGGACTGCGGCAGCGCGTACCAGGAGCCGGGCACGAGGCGGGCGGGCACGAGGAAGTCGCGGGCGCCTTCAGGCGTGGACTTGATGAACGTCGGGGTCTCGACCTCGGTGAAGTCCATGTCCTCGAGCGCGTGGCGGGCGGCCTTGGCCATGTCGGAGCGCAGCTTGAGGTTGCGCTGCATGGAGGGGCGGCGCAGGTCGAGGTAACGGTACTTGAGGCGCACGTCCTCGCCGGGCAGCTTGTTCTCGGACTCGTTCTCGAGCGCGGTGGAGACCTGGAACGGCAGCGCGTCGGCCTTCGCGAGGATCTCGAGGGACTCGGCGACGACCTCGATCTTGCCGGTGGCCAGATGCGTGTTCTCGTTGCCGTCCGGGCGCAGGCGGACCTCGCCGGTCACCTGGATGACGAACTCGCTCCTGAGCGGGCGTGCCATGTCCTCGTCGTAGATGACGACCTGCACCAGACCGGTGTTGTCGCGCAGGTCGATGAACGCGACGCCGCCGTGGTCGCGGCGACGGTCGACCCAACCGGCGAGCGTGACCTTCTGGCCGACGAGCGCTTCGGTCACGTCGGTCGCATGATGTGTTCTGTAAGCCGTCTGGCTCATGCTTCCTTTACTCCTTGAATCGTTACTTCCTGCCGGGCGTACACAGTATCCGGCTCCCACGACTTGGCGTCGGCGGGAACCTGATCGCCGGTGACGATGTTCTTGACCTCGTCGCCGGCCGCCTGTCCGTCCTCGCCGGCGTCGGCCGCCGGGAACCAGACGTACGGGATGCCGAGCTTGTCCGCGTACTTGATCTGCTTGCCGAGCTTGGCCGCGGTGGGCGCCACGTCGGCGGCGATGCCGCGGGAGCGCAGCGTATCGGCGATGCGGTTCGCGGCCGTGCGGTCGGCCTCGTTCCACACGGCGACGAGCACGGCCGCCGGCGAGACGCGGTTCGCACGGGCGCCCGCGGTGTGCAGCATGTACGACACGAGACGGGAGAGGCCGATGGACAGGCCGACGCCCGGGTACTTGCGGCTGCCCTGCGAGGCGAGGTTGTCGTAGCGGCCGCCCGAGCAGATGGAGCCGAGGGACGCCGCGCCGTCGAGGAACGTCTCGTAGACGGAGCCGGTGTAGTAGTCGAGACCGCGGGCGATCTTGAGGTCGGCGATGACGGAGCCGGGGCGGATGGCCGCGGCCTGGTCGACGATCATGGCGAGCGTGTCGAGGCCCTGACGGGCGAGCTGGTAGGCGTCGCCGTCGGTGCCGATGCCGTGCTTGGCGCACAGCGCGTCGAAACGCTCAGCCAGCTCCTTGCCGTCGGATGCGGTCAGCTCGGCGAGCTCAAGGCACGCGCGGGCCTGGGATTCGTCGGCACCGCAGCCTTCGACGAGCAGCTTCGCCACCTCGTCGGCGCCGATCTTGTCGAGCTTGTCGATCTCGCGCAGCACGCCTTCGATGTCGGTGAGGCCCAGCCCACGGTAGAAGCCTTCGGACAGCTTGCGGTTGTTGGCGTGCACGGTCGCCTTCGGCAGGCCGAACTCGCGCAGACGCTCGAGCGCGGAGACCATGACCAGCGGCAGTTCGACCTCGTAATGGTCCGGCAGGTCGCCCTGGCCGATCACGTCGATGTCGGCCTGGACGAACTCGCGGAAACGGCCCTCCTGCGGACGCTCGCCACGCCAGACCTTCTGGATCTGCCACCGCTTGAACGGGAAGGCGAGATCGCCGGAATGCTCGACGACGTAGCGGCTCAGCGGCACGGTGAGGTCGAAGTGCAGGCCGAGACGGTCGTTGAGCGGAGTGTCGGACTCATGGCCGACCTCCTGCAGACGGGACAGTAGGTAGATCTCCTTGCTGGTCTCCCCCTTCTTCAGCAGACTCGCCCCGGTCTCGACCGCGCGTGTCTCGATGCCGAGGAAGCCATTCAGCTCGAAAACCCTACGTAGCGTGTCGATGACACGCTGCTCCACAACACGTTCAGAGGGGAGCCACTCTGGAAATCCTGATATAGATGCGCCTTTAGCCACGATTCCCTATAATAGGGGAGGTTACGGAAAACGCCATCCGCTTTTTCCGCTTCCGACGACTACCTTCAAGCTTATAAGGAGCTGGCCATGGCTGACGAGACTGCCACCACATCCGAGAACACCACTGCAACCGCCGCGCAGGCAACGACGCCCGCACCTTCGGCGCCGACCCCCAAGCCGACGCCGAAACCGCACGCGCCCTCCCCCGCGGCTTTCGCGAAGAAGGCGTTCAAGCACGCGGCGCCGGCAGCGCCCGCCGCCACCGGCTATTCGGCCGACGCGATCAAGGCCGCCGAGGCCTTCGGCCGCGTGGACGACAACGGCACCGTGTACGTCAAGGAGGGCGAGACCGAGCGTGAGGTCGGCCAGTTCCCCGACGTCTCCAAGGAGGAGGCGCTCTCGCTGTACGCACGCCGCTACCTTGACCTCAAGGCGAAGCTGAACCTGTTCGCCGGCCGCCTGCGTTCCGATTCGATCAAGCAGCATGAGATCGACGAGACGCTCAAGACGCTCGCCCAGGAGACTGAGCAGCCGGCTGCCGTCGGCGACCTCGCCGCGCTCAAGACGCAGTTCGCCCAGCTTAAGGAGGCCGGCGCCAAGAAGAAGAGCGAGCTGACCGCCGCCCGCAAGGCCGCGGTCGCCAAGGCCATCGAAGAGCGCACGAAGATCGTGGAGAAGGCCGAGCAGATCGCAGCCTCCCTGAACGACAACACGAACTGGCGCGAGACCGCCGACGAACTGCACGCCGTGTTCGAGCAGTGGCAGGAGCATCAGCGCACCGGCATGCGCATCGACCGGCCGACCGCCGAGGCGCTGTGGAAGCGTTTCTCCGTGGCCCGCACCACGTTCAACCAGCGCCGCCGCAAGTGGATGCAGGAGCGTGACGCGGAGCAGTCCTCCGCCCGCGCCGCCAAGCAGGCCATCATCGCCGAGGCGAACGAGCTGAAGACTTCGACCGACTGGGGCGCGACCTCGCACCGCTTCGCCGAGCTGATGGACCAGTGGAAGGTCTCCGGCCGCGCCGGCCGCAAGGAGGACGACGTCCTGTGGGCCGAGTTCCGCAAGGCCGCCGACGAGTTCTTCGCCGCCCGTCAGGCCGACCGCGACCAGATCAACGCCGACGAGAAGGACAATCTCGCCAAGAAGGAGGAGCTGCTGAAGAAGGCCGAGGCCCTGCTGCCCGTCGCCGACGAGGCGGCCGCGAAGAAGGCGCGTCAGGCGCTCGGCGAGATTCAGGACGAGTGGGATCAGATCGGCTACGTGCCGCGCGACGACATCCGCCGCATCGAGGGCCGTCTTGACGCGGTCGACAAGGCCATCAAGGCCGTCGAGGATGCCGCGTGGAAGAAGTCCGACCCCGAGGCGGACGCCCGCAAGTCCAGCTTCGAGGAGCAGCTCACCGTCCAGCTGGCCGAGCTCGACGAGAAGATCGCCGCCGAGTCCGACCCGAAGAAGAAGGCGAAGCTCGAGGCCGAGAAGGCCACCAAGGAGCAGTGGCTGAACGCCATCAAGTAAGGTGTCGGCTGCTGAGGCCGTCAGACCTGCAATAGGAGGGCGCCGCGGATTCTCATCTGCGGCGCCCTCCTATTGTGTCCCCTCCGTCAGCGGCTGTTGGCCTGACTGATGTCAATCGTCGCCGGTCAGGTAAGCGGCACGCATGCGTACAGCGTCCACATGCCGTCCTTGGTTCCGGTGCGGAACGCTCCCCCGATGCCGGTCACCCTTTCGCGGTATAGCTCGAGTCCCTTATGCGTCGACATCGTGATTCCACAGGGCTGCGCAGAGACGTCATTGTATTGCGTCACCTCCGCGACACCGTCGTGAAGCATGACGCTGCACGCATATGTCCCGTCAACGGGACAATGCCGCGCGATGTTGCTGCCGACCTCATCGAGCAATTCACCGAGCAGTGTCAGACGCCCGCCGTCAAGCTTGGCCGCAATACCGTTGTCACGGACCGCAAAGCTTCCATGCAGTCCATCATGGTCGAGTTTGCCGGATATCTCACCGCACAGACGCCGCAGCCGATCCAGGTACGGTTCATTTGCACGCTCTTCAGCCTGTCGGTCGCGGATTCCGGACATGAGCTCGATGATGGCATGGACGTCCGCCAGAGATTCCGCCGCCTGGGATGCGACCAAACGCCAATCCTCGTCGTCATCGGCACTCCTGGCATCATCCGGCACATCGCCGTCCAAGGCGAGCGGACCCGCATGTCTTGAACAGATCATCGCAATATTGGCGAGTCGGCCTGACACATGGTCATGCACCTGTGCTGCATATTCGAGCATCCTCATGCGATTCCGCTGTCTTTCCTGCTCCAGCTTCCGTTCATGTTCCTCTTCGCGAAGCCGTTGACGCTTCAGTATGACGTTGATCATCATCCCCAGTAATCCACCGAGCGCGATAAGGGTGAGAACAAAGACATCGGACATCAGCGCGAGCCTGTCCGCGCCGTCATGGCTGTACTCCGTCTGTATCAGCAGTATCGTGCCCTGTCCGGCGATGATGGCTATCAGCGTGGCCACATGCCCATCACACAGTACGATGGCTCCCGTGGCAAGAGCATCGCCCCATATGCGGCTCGGACCGCCCACGGTTCCATATATCGAGCACACCATTTCCAACACCAGAATCAGGATTCCGCAGGTTTCGGGGAACACCGGAATCAACGCGATGAGGATAAGATCAACGATGCCGACGACGATGGAATACACGTCCGCGGCAGGATCGGACACCCAATCAAGGATGCTCAGCAGCAGCATGAGAACGGTCAGCGCCACGCCGATGCGGAACAATGCTTGGGATGTCTTCTCAATCCCGGTCGTATTGGCAAGTGTCTTCATGCGGCCTCTCACTGGTTCTCCCCCGTCCACATGGCGATGAGCTCTCGCAACGAGGTCGCTCCCATCTTGGATTTGGCGCGCGCGATATACGATTTGACCGCCGATCCAGTCACGTTCATCTTGACGGCGACGACCGAGACGGCATACCCCTGCGCCAGCAAATCCATGGCTTCGCTTTCCCGTCCGGACAGCACGCCGCGGTCGATCCGTTGGCTGGAAATACGCAGATGCGCAATCGCCGCCGGCTCGAAACCCTGCCCCCAGGTTCCACCGGCGGAGACGGTACGCACCGCGTTGACCAACGCGGATACGTCCGCTTTCGATGCAATACCCTGCGCCCCGGATGCGGACGCCTCCTGCTCGTATACCGTCAGCGGAAACGACGTGATCGCAAGGATGGCGGGACGGCTCAGCCTGCGCCGTATTCTGTGGCATACTTCACCGCCGGACAATGGCTTCATCGACACGTCCGTGACCAACACATCCGGTCTAGTTGCCGGATCGCAGCAATCGTGGACGGCCTGCTGCGCGGAACTTGTCGTCCATATCACCCTACCCGCATGATGCTGTTCAATGATCTGGGACAAGCCAGCAAGGGTGATCGGGTCGTTGTCCAGCAACGCGATGGAAGGACATAACGGCGATTGCGCGGAAACCAACCTGCTCATCGAAGCGGTATATGACATGCGACCGTGCTCCTTTGCCCCGTTCACCATCCATACGGTCAGGACATCCATGTTCCGCACATGACTATACCAAACCAAGGCGTGGGAGCCGCAGCGCAACGCCGTAGCTCCCACATATCCGTCGGATGGGAAACGTTCAGGATTCTGAGTTCCGCTGCTTATCGGTATCCTTCGACTTGCGCCATAGCATCAGTATGAGAAACGTCGGATAGAGGATGAGCCACGCGTTCGAGTAGTACAGGGCCGGTTGAACTATCCTGATGATCTCCAAGACCGATATGCCGACCAATCCGATGATGTTCTGCACCGGAGCGGGGAACGGCCAAGCCATCAGCAACACCAAGACCAAGGTCACCACAGAGGATGGCCAGCCTCCGACGGCGTCCACCAGAGCGGGATTGAGGCTTGCCGCCACAGCATACGCGACAAACAGAACGAATCCAATGATCTGGCTGACACGCCAATCTCCGCGACCGATTCGGTATGTCTTTTTCCACCACTGCATCATCACACCTCCTGATCAGGCTTCGGAGCCTGATGCTTTCTACCAAAAGAAGTGCCCCACGCCGCCAATGTAATGCACATGCACATAAGGAGGTAGCCAATGAACGACTCCGGAATGAACTTCAAAGGCGGAATGAGATTCCTCATCGCTTCCAGCGCCAACATACCACAAAAACCGATGCCATTGAGCACAGGGGCATGGCAGGGGAACACCAGCAGTGCCAAGCACATCGCAAACAAAGCAAAAGACAGCCACCCTCCACCGATTTTCATCAGATCCGGATATATGATGCCAGTCACGATGTAGGCAACATACAACAGCAAACTTATGGCTTTGCTGACATGGACTCTACGATCATCGACGTTCAGCCTGTCTCTGATCCATTGCATCATCGCACCTCCAGTGCTCTCTTACGGTGTGTCAGAAGCGATTGCGGATGGCACAGCACAGGCGATGGTGCAAATCATGGCGATGAGTGTGGCGAGATATCGCCGCATCATGTTCTTGTTCATGATTGCTCCTTTCCCGTCCGATGACTGTCATCGGATAATCGCCATAGTATTGCGGCGATGCAGAGCCGTTTGACGACCGGAGACGATTTGCAGTCCTCAGGACGGCGTCGCAAGATTCAGCCGCGGCCCAATGGCTGCGAACCCACTTCACCGTGACCGGGCGAGCAGCGTGACGGATATGCCGCGGGCTACCCTCGCACGCACCGCATACGCATACATGCACAAACACACATACACACATACACACATGAATATGGCCGGGCATCCCGTTTGGGATGCCCGGCCATATTCATGATGCGGTCAGGTTACCGCCGCCTTCAGGACTCCTGCTCAGGAGCTTCCGCAGTATCGGAAGCGGCACCGGCCGTGACCGGTTCGGCGCTGTCCTGCGCCGGCTCGGCGGCGTCGGTCGTCGCGGCATCGGACTTCGGCTCCTTGCTTTGCGGCTCTTCGAACGTCTCGCCCTTGAAGGTGAACTCGCCGAGGATGCCCTCGCCTTCGGAGTCGACCACGACGCGCTGGCCGTCCTTGAGGTCGCCCATAAGGATCTTCTCGGAGATGGCGTCCTCGATGTCGCGCTGGATCACGCGACGCAGCGGGCGGGCGCCGAGCAGCGGGTCGAAGCCCTTCTGCGCGAGCAGGTCCTTGGCCTTGTCTGTGAGTTCGAGCGACATGTGGCGGTCGAACAGGCGGTCGTTGAGCTGCTTGATGTCGAGGTCGACGATCTGGCGCACCTGCGGCTCGGTGAGCTGGCGGAACACGATGATGTCGTCCAGACGGTTGAGGAACTCGGGGCGGAACTGCTGCTTGAGTTCGGCGCTCACCTGCTCCTTCATGCGCTGGTAACTCGACTCGCTGTTCGAGCCGAGGCTGAAGCCGGTGTTGGCCGCCTTGGCGATGTCGCGCGTGCCGAGGTTCGTCGTGAGGATGATGATGGTGTTCTTGAAGTCCACCTTGCGTCCCTGACCGTCGGTCAGATGGCCGTCGTCCAGCACCTGCAGCAACGTGTTGAAGATGTCCGGATGGGCCTTCTCGATCTCGTCGAACAGGACGACGGAGAACGGCTTGCGGCGCACCTTCTCGGTGAGCTCGCCGCCCTCCTCGTAGCCGACGTATCCCGGGGGCGCGCCGAAGAGTCGCGAGGCCGCGTACTTCTCGGAGAACTCGGACATGTCGACGCGGATGAGCGCGTCCTCGTCGTCGAACAGGAATTCGGCGAGCGCCTTGGCGAGCTCGGTCTTGCCCACGCCGGTGGGGCCGGCGAAGATGAACGAGCCGGACGGGCGCTTCGGGTCCTTGAGGCCGACGCGCGTGCGGCGGATCGAACGGGACAGCGCGGAGACCGCCTCGTCCTGGCCGATGATGCGCTTGTGCAGCTCGGACTCCATGCTGAGCAGCTTCTTCGATTCGGCCTGCGTAAGTTTGAACACGGGGATGCCGGTGGTCGAGGATATCACCTGGGCGATCACGTCCTCGTCCACGACCATCTTCACGTCGGATTCGCCTTCGCGCCAGGAGGATTCCTTCTCCTTGCGCTCGGTCTCAAGCTTCTCCTGCTTGTCGCGCAGTTCGGCCGCCTTCTCGAAGTCCTGGTCCTTGATGGCCTGGTCCTTCTGTTCGGCGATCTTGGCGACCTTCTGGTCGAGTTCCTTGAGCTCGGGCGGGGCGGTGAGCCGCTTGATCCGCAGGCGTGCGCCGGCCTCGTCGATCAGGTCGATCGCCTTGTCCGGCAGGTTGCGGTCCTGGATGTACCGGGCGGACAACTCGGCGGCGGACTGCAGCGCGCCGTCGGTGATGGTCACGTGATGGTGGTTCTCATAGCGCGAGCGCAGGCCCTTGAGGATCTCGATGGTCTCGGCGATGGTCGGCTCGTGCACCTGGATGGGCTGGAACCGGCGTTCGAGGGCCGCGTCCTTTTCGATGTACTTGCGGTACTCGTCGGTCGTGGTGGCGCCGATGGTCTGGAGCTCGCCGCGCGCCAGCATGGGCTTGAGCATGTCGGAGGCGCCGAGCGCGCCGTCGGCGGAGCCTGCGCCCACGATGGTGTGGATCTCGTCGATGAACAGGACGATGTCGCCGCGGGTCTTGATCTCCTTGAGGACCTTCTTGAGGCGTTCCTCGAAGTCGCCACGGTAGCGCGAGCCGGCCACCATGGAGCCGAGGTCGAGCGAGTAGACCTGCTTGCCCTTGAGGGTCTCCGGCACGTCGCCGGCGTTGATCTTCTGCGCGAGGCCTTCGACCACGGCGGTCTTGCCGACGCCGGGCTCACCGATCAGCACCGGATTGTTCTTGGTGCGCCGGGAAAGCACGACCATGACGCGCTCGATCTCGTTGGAGCGGCCGATGACCGGGTCCAGCTTGCCTTCCGCGGCCTCCGCGGTCAGGTTGCGGCCGAACTGGTCGAGGATGGCCGATCCGGTCTGGCTGGCCTTGTTCTGCACGCCGCCGGCGTTCGCCAGCTCGCCCTTGCCGTTCGCGTTGCCGTTGCCGCTGTTGCCGCGAATCATGTCGATCGTCGCCGAGCGCAGCTCGCCCAGGTCGACGTCCATCTTGATGAGCACCTGGGTGCCCACGCCTTCGCCCTCGCGGATCAGGCCGAGCAGGATGTGCTCGGTGCCGATGTAGCTGTGGCCGAGCTGCAGGGCCTCCCTGAGGCTCAGCTCCAGCACCTGCTTGGCGTGCGGAGTAAAGGGAATGTGGCCGTTCGGCGATGCATTGCCCTTGCCGATCATCTCCTCGACCTGTTTGCGGGTGTCGTCCAATGTGACGCCTTTGGAGGCGAGCGCCTTGGCGGCGACGCCGTCGCCCTCGCGGATCAGGCCGAGCAGCAGGTGCTCGGTGCCAATGTAGTTGTGCTGGAGAGAGCGTGCCTCCTCCTGCGCCAACACGATCACGCGCCGGGCACGGTCGGTAAACCGTTCGAACATGCTTGTCCTTCCAATCTCGATAGTCCACACCACTCTACCGATTCGCGGTGACGTTTATGCCCTGCTTTCCACGAATTGCGCTGAGAACGCAAAACGACCCGCTATGCTGGAGTTATCGGCACGCCGGAGGCGTCGATGCGTCGGCCGGCTTGCCCGGGCAACGTGGGCCGGCAATGACGTCGGCTATGGACAAGGAGGCTGTCATGACGGATGCGAATGTCGATGCAGGCATGGGGATCGCCCGTGAGGCATGGAACGAACGGGGTGACATCGTGGTGGGCGTGGACGGTTCCGCCGAATCGTTCGCGGCATTGCAGTGGGCCCTTGACGAGGCGGCACTCACCGGCTCCGCGGTCAACGCGGTATATGCGTGGAGCCATTCGTGGGATGCCGGCTCGCGCCCGCAGAGCGAGGAGGATTGGGAGCGCGCACGGCAGGACATCACCAGGCGGCTGCTGTCGTGGGTCGAGGAGGCGAGCCGCGGCATGTCGTTCGACCATGACCGGCTGAAGCTGACGTCCGTGCACGCCTCGGGGACGTCGGGGCTGCTGCAGATCGGTTCCGACGCGCGGCAGATCGTCGTCGGCCGCCGTTCGCTGGGCCGCGTCACGCGGTGGTTCGTCGGCTCGTTGTCCGCGTCGCTGGCCGAGTCGGCGAAGGTGCCGGTGACGGTGGTGCGTGTCGCCGGCAGCGAGGACCAGCATGTGGAGGACAGCATCGCCCGTTCGCTCGCCCCGGAGGTGACCATCCATCATGACGCCGACAGTGTTACGTCACCGCAGGAGAGCCGTCCGGTCGTGGTGGGCGTCGACGGGTCGGAGACGTCCCGCCATGCGTTGCGGTTCGCCGCGCGCGAGGCGGCGCTGCATGATGTGCCGCTGCATGTGATGTTCTGCTGGCAGCTGCGCGACCTGGGCGAGGTGCCGGGCTATGAGAACGCAGTCGCTCCTCTGGACGCCGGTCAGGAGTACGCGATGTCGATCGCGCGCCGCACGCTCGACGGCATCGACGTCGAGCCGGACGTCGACGTCCATGTCAACGCGTTCCATATCGCCGCGGCGAAGGGTCTGGCTAACGCGTCGCGTTATGCGAGCCATCTGGTGGTCGGCTCGCGCGGGCTGAGCGGATTGGACGCGCACTTCCTCGGCTCGGTGTCGCGGCAGATCCTCAACTTCGCCGAGTGCACGGTCACCGTCGTGCATTGACGGCACGACGACGATGACATGTTGACGACGATGGGGGCTTGCGCTGGATCGTATCGTCCCGCGCAAGCCCCCATCGTCGTGTGTATGTGTGTGTATCGGTTACTCGTCGAGCGGCAGCTGCGACTTGAGCAGGATGATGCCGTTCGCGGCGCCGTTCTGCTTCCTGCGACGCTTGCGCGACGTGCCGCCGGCCTGTTCGATGAGTTCGACGTCCGCACGTTCGTCACGCGGGGCCTGTGCCACGATGTCGATGTGCAGGTCGTCGAACGCCGGTTTGGACTGGATCCAGATATGGCTCGGCTGTGGCGGGTCGATTTCGGAGTGTTCGCCGCACCCGTGGTCGAGCGAGACGACCTTGCCATCGTCGGGGCTCCACTTGTTGGCGCAGACGCCGAACATGTCGCCCAGCTCGCCCTTGATCGGCACGAAGAAGCCGCACGTGGAGCACAGGTTGCCGCTGGCGGTCTTCGTGGAGAGGGACTTCGGGCCGCGCGGACCCTCATACCAGCGTTTCGCCGTCTGGGCTCGCCCCAGCGGGGAGAGCACGTGCCGACGCGACAGGTCGAACTCGCTGACCACGTCGTCCACATCCTGCGGAGACGTGGATGCCGGATCGGAATCGGCGGCCGCGGAGCCAGCTTCGGCGGAGCCAGTGTCGGCAGAGTCGGCAGAGTCAGCAGCGCCGACCGTGTCGGCTGTTCCCGGCTCTGCGACATCCGCGCTCGCGTCATCGACACTACTGTCGGCGGACTTCTCGACGGCCGTGGCTGCGCTGGCCGTGGCTGCGCCGGTCTCGGCCGCGCTGGATTCAATCGTGGCGGGCTCACCCGTCTCGCCATTGTCGTCGGCGGTTTCGGTGGCCGTCGTGTCGGAAGCGTTCGCTGCGGAATCGTTCGCTGCGGAAGCGACCGCCTCACCCGTCGACGCAGCCGTTTCGCCCTCAGCAACAGCGTCCGTCTCCGTGGCGGCGTTTTCAGTGGCAACATCTTCAGCGGCAACGTCCGGTGTCACGGTCTGCGACGCCGCATCGTCTGCGGCACTCCCCTGCTGCGACATCGCGGCGATATCGTCCGCGGTCATGCCGGGTTCCAGACGCGGATCATCCGGCTGCGTGCCGATGGAGTCGGTGACCGACAGGTCGGTCGGCAGCAGACGGTCCTTCCACGGCACCCATGGCGGCGGGCGCAGCGCCTGGTCGGTGGGCACCAGCGTGGACTCGTTCACCGTCCAACGGTCGAGTTCGGCGTCGTGGAACATCGTGACCGACCACTGCCAGCCCTCGTAGCCGCGCAGCAGCGCGACGAACCGGAAGTCGGTGACCCCATCCCCCGCTTCGATGGCCTCGACAAAATCGCCTACGCCATCGGCGTCCTCAGCGGCCTCGACCGCCATCCGGCGGGCAAGCTCGCGCGGGTCGAGACGCTCGTCCCCGGTCTCCATAGTCGTCTCCGGCATCATCACCTCGTCAGTCATTCCTGAACGTCGAAATTGTCGGCCACCGCGCGCAACAGCGTTGCCAGCTTCCTGCTGTCCGCGCTCGACGGATAGCGGTGACGGCGCAGCTCGTTGCCGGCGGAATCCAGCAGCTTGATCAGGTCCTCCACGATGGCGGCCATGTCGTCCGGCTTGGGACGGGTGGCCTTAACCAGGGACGGCACCGCGGCGGCCACGGTCACGCCCATGGCCTGCGGCCCCTTGCGGCCTTCGATCACCGAGAACTCCACGCGAGCGCCCTTGCGCAGCGTCGTGGTGCCGCTCGGCAGAGCCGTTGCCGGAAGGAACACGTCCTTGCCGTCATCGTCCGTAATGAACCCGTATCCCTTTTTCGCGTCGAACCACCGCACGCGTCCGCTGGGCATGGCACACCTCGCTACTCGTCGAACCGCAGACGACCTGTCTGCATTGATTACATCAAAGTATCAGCTTACCTCAACGTATGAACGCGAGGTGTGCGGACCCGGCTATTCCTTGCGGGAACGGCGCTCCTTGGCCGTCTTGCCGCCGGACTTGGCGTTTCGGCCGCGTCCCGCGTCATGCGTCTCGCCGACGGGCTGCAGCGGCTTCGGCTCCATCGGCGCGATGGGCAGCACGACGGTGAGCGTCAGGCCGCCGCCGTCGGACTCGCTGGCGCAGATGAATCCGCGGTGGGCCTTGACCACCGACTGCGCGATGGCCATGCCCAGTCCGGTGCCGCCCTTGAGGCGGGCGCGCGACGGGTCGGCGGTGTAGAACCGTTCGAAGATCTTCGAACGCGAATCGGCAGGCACGCCGGGGCCGTGGTCGCTGAAGCGAATGACCGCGTATTTCATGCCCATCTGCATCGAGCGGCTCACGTCGACGGCTTCGGTGAAGTGATGCAGCGAGGTCTCGGTGGCGGGCATGCGCGACAGGGATTCGGGGCTGATGGATGCCGGCATGACGCCGATCGAGATCTCCACGGGGGAATCGGACGGCGTATAGCGGTGGATGTTGCCGACGATGTTCGTGACGACCTGGCGAAGCCTGGAACCGTCGCCCTTGAGCATGACCTCCGGCATCGGCCCGTCGCTGAATCGCAGCGACGAGGGCGTGGCCCCGTCCTTGGGCTGGAATGCCAGAGTGCCGCGGTGGATGGCGCGGTCGGGGTCAAGAGCGTGCAGGTCGTCCGTGGCGTCGGTGACCAGCGTGGTGAGCGGCACTTGCTGGGTGAGGTCGATGCCGCGCCCCTCGTCCAGTCTTGCCAGCGACAGCAGGTCCTCGACGAGGATGGTCATGCGCGTGCTGGACGATTCGATGTGTTCGATGGACTCGTCGGCGCGTTCGAGCGCGCCCGGCAGGTCACGCTGCATCTTGTACAGCTCCGCATAGCCGTGGATCGCGGCGAGCGGGGTGCGCAGCTCGTGGCTCGCGTCGGAGACGAACCGCTTCATCTTCGCGGTGGTCTCCTCCTGCTCGCGGAAGCTCTGCTCGATGCGGGTGAGCATGGCGTTGAGCGAGGATGCGAGCGATCCGACCTCCGTGTTCTCCGGTGCGGACGGCACACGTTGGCTGAGGTCACCGGCCGCGATCTTGGCCGCGGTCTTCTCGATGCGTTTGAGCGGCGAGAGTGTGCGCTGAGTCACCAACGTGGCCAGCAGCGCGCCGAGGATCACGATGGCGCAGCCGACGATGATGCAGTATCTGGTCAGGGTCCTGGCCGTGTCGAGCTGGTCGCTGAGCGACAGGCCGATATAGCAGATGCCGGTCTTGCCTGTGGACTCGTCCTTCCAGCCCAACGCGACCACGCGCCACGGCGACTCGGCCGTCGTCAGCGTCGAATGGTCGACCGCCCGGCCGTTGAGCGAGACGACGGCGCTCGTGGTGAACGGCTGCTGCAGCTGTATCGTGCCGCGCGAGCCGCTTTCGGGCAGCAGCGGCTTCGATGAGACGCCGTCCTTGAACACGGGGACGATCTCGCCGGGCATGATGGCGTTGTTCTCGTTGCGCCGCTGGACGAAGTAGCTGCCGAGCAGGCTGTTGCTGCGGTTGTCATCGTTGGACTGGCGTACCGTGTCGATGCTGTTGAGCACGAGCTGCGCCTGTCGCAGCAGCTGCGAGTCGGTCTTCTCCAGCATGTAGTTGCCGACGAGCTGGCGCAGTGTGAACGAGATGCTGACCGTGCCGACAATGAGCAGGACCACCGTGCACGCCACGATCTTGGTGGCGAGCGGAACGGCGTCCAACCGACCGACGAACATCGAGCGCAAGGCGTTCCACGCGCCCTTGCGCCGCTGCTCCGGCTGCCGGCCTGACGGCGGCATGGCGGCGCCGGGCTGTCCCTGAGCGGCCGGCGCCTGCCCTGGTACTGGCGCCGGCTGCAACGTTGGTGTCTGCATGGTCATGGACTGCCTCACGCCGTGACTTTGGGTTCGCGGATCATGTAGCCGATGCCGCGCTTGGTCTCGATCAGCGGCGTGACCTTGTGCTTCTCACCGTCCTCTCCGGTGACCATCACGCCATCGACCTTCTTGCGCAGGTACGAGATGTACGATTCGACGATCGCGGCGTCGCCGCCCCAGTCGTACTGCCAGACGTGGTCGAGGATCTGCGCCTTGGACAGCACGCGGCCTTCATTGTCCATCAGGTAGCGCAGCAGCTTGTATTCGGTGGGGCTCAGGTCGACGGGCTGGCCGGCGCGGGTCACGTCGTGGGAGTCCTCGTTGATCTCGAGGTCGCCGACACGGATGATCGGATCGTCCTCGACCTGCTCGCGGGTGCGGCGCAGGATCGCGCGGATGCGGGCCACGACCTCCTCGAGGCTGAACGGCTTGGTCACGTAGTCGTCGCCGCCGACGGTCAGGCCCATGACCTTGTCCTGCGTGTCGTCACGTGCGGTGAGGAACAGGACCGGCGCGCCGATGCCCTCCTGGCGGATGCGGCGGGTCACGGTGAACCCGTCGATGTCAGGCAGCATGACGTCCAGCACGATGAGGTCGGGCTGGGTCTTCTCGATCACCTCGATGGCCTCGGAGCCGGAGGCCGCCGTGGCGACCTCGAATCCGGCGAAATGAAGGGACGCGACAAGCAGTTCGCGGATGGACGGCTCGTCGTCGACGACGACGATGGATGCTTCAATAGGCTTACTCATACTTCCAAGAGTGCGACGCCGGGCTTGACGTTTCCTGAATGTCTTCTGCATCTTGTTCGACAGTAAGCGGTCAACCGGGCTGTCGCGGCGTCGCTCTTGCGCGGCGTCGCTCTTGCGCGGCGTCGCTCTTGCGTGACGTCGCTCTTGTGTAACGTCACTCTTGCGTGGCGTCACTCTTGCGTGGCGTCACTCCCCCGACGCGGCTTTGGACTTGCGGCGCCTGCCCTTGCGCAACGCCTCGCGCCGTTCCCTGCGCGACACGGGACGCGAGGAGTCGACCGTCTCTGCTGCCGCCTTCCAGCGGTCCGCGGCGCTTGCGCGACGGCGTCTGACGATGATGACCACGACCACGATGGCGATGACCAGGACGACGACGACCGCGCCGATGGTGATCCAGATCCACATGCGGGCGGCGTTCTCCGATTCGGTCTTGAGCCTGGCGACGGTGTCCATGAGCGCCGTGGCGGAGCCCGCCCAATCGGGGTCCTTGCCGCTGACCGGCGTGTACGCGCTCTTCAGCAGCTCGTCGGCGGCGTGGCGGCTGTGCAGCCACGATTCGGAATTGCCGGAGACCGCGACGACGATCTTGCCGTCGTTGAGCGCCGCGGCCAGCAGCACGGTGTTCGGCTTGGGATTGGTGGCGTCCAGCGATTCCTGCGCCCACTGGTCCGGATCGTCGGCACCCTGGAAATGCTCCATGTACGACAGTTTCACAGACACGCCGGTCGACTTGTAGGTGCGCGAGATGGCGTCGGTGACCTTGGAGAGGTTGGAGCCCAGCACGTTGAAGGGGTCGGTGACGTCCTGCGAGAACGTGGCTTGGTCATCGTCCGCCGCATTGGCGACTGCGGTCGCCGCGACCGTCATCGACAGCACGCACACCAGAGCGCACAACAGGGCTGCCAGACGCCGGAATGTGGATAACTCGGACCGCGACACGCCGAAGACCCCCCGTCGAGGCGAAGCTCCGACCACATGACCTGTTTTTTCGTATCTCATCGTTCGCAATGCCATAAGCTCCACCTTACCGGTTCCGGCGCACCGGCGTCGGACGGCACACCCTGATTGCGCCATCCGGCGAAATCGACACTGACAAGAAAGGACCAGACCATGCCCCAGTATCAAGTAGACTCCGAGCGCATCCGATCCTCGTCGGCGGCGGTGTCCGCCTCGATCGCCTCGATCCGGCAGGCGGTGAACGGCATGTACACGAACCTCAACGGCCTGCAGGACGCCTGGCGAGGCGGCGCGGCGACGCAGTTCACCTCGCTGAGCGCGCAGTGGCGTGCCGCCCAGCAGCAGATGGAGGCGTCGCTTGAGTCCATCCAGAACGCGCTCACCCAGGCGTCGACGGTGTACGCCGACGCCGAGGCTCAGGCCTCGCGTCTGTTCGCCGCCGGCTGAACGCCTGGCGGGTCGTGACAGGCCCGGCACCAACGACAAAAGGGTCTTGGCCCTGCGATCATGCAGGGCCAAGACCCTTTGGTCATGTCAGCCTATCGGCCGGCTTGCTGTCGGCGTGCCGATCAGTAGCCCATGTCGGCGCCGGCGGCCGGGGCGGCGGTCTTCGGCTCCGGCTTGTTGGCGACGACGGCCTCGGTGGTCAGGAACAGGCCGGCGATGGAAGCGGCGTTCTGCAGCGCGGAACGGGTGACCTTCACCGGGTCGGCGACGCCGGCGGCCAGCAGGTCCTCGTAGGTGTCGGTGGCGGCGTTGAAGCCTTCGCCGTCCGGCAGCTCGCGGACCTTGTTGAACACCACGTCACCGGACACGCCGGAGTTCTCGGCGATCTGCTTGATCGGGGCCTCGATGGCGCGGAAGACGATGGCGGCGCCGGTGGCCTCTTCGCCGGTCAGCGAAGTGATGGCCTCGGCGGTCTCGGCCTTCTTGGCGGCCTGGACGAGGGCGACGCCACCGCCGGGCAGCAGGCCCTCTTCGATGGCGGCCTTCGCATTGCGCACGGCGTCCTCGATGCGGTGCTTGCGCTCCTTGGCCTCGACCTCGGTGGCGGCACCGACCTTGATGACGGCGACGCCGCCGGCCAGCTTGGCGAGACGCTCCTGCAGCTTCTCGCGGTCGTAGTCGGAGTCGGTCTTCTCGATCTCGGCGCGGATCTGGGCGACGCGGGCGGCCACGTCCTCCTTGTCGCCGCCACCGGAGACGATCGTCGTCTCGTCCTTGGAGACGATGACCTTCTTGGCGGTGCCGAGCACGGACATGTCGATGGAGTCGAGCTTGAGGCCCAGCTCATCGGAGACGACCTGAGCGCCGGTGAGGATGGCCATGTCCTGCAGCATGGCCTTGCGGCGGTCGCCGAAGCCCGGGGCCTTGACGGCGCACGAGTTGAAGGTGCCGCGGATCTTGTTGAGGATCAGGGTGGGCAGCGCCTCGCCGTCCACATCCTCGGCGATGATCAGCAGCGGCTTGCCGGTCTTCATGACCAGCTCGGCGATGTGCACGACATCCTGCTGGCTGGAGACCTTGCCGGAGGTGAGGAGGATGTACGGATCCTCGAGCACCGCGGTCTGGTCGTCGGCGTTGGTCACGAAGTACGGGGCGATGTAGCCCTTGTCGAAGCGCATGCCCTCGGTGAACTCGAGGTCCAGGCCGAAGCGGTTGTTGTCCTCGACGGTCACGACGCCATCCTGGCCGACCTTGTCGAGAGCCTCGGCGATCTTCTCGCCGACCTCGGGGTCGGCGGCGGAGATCGTGGCGGTCGCGGCGATCTGGTCCTTGGTCTCCACGTCCTTTGCGGCGGCGACCAGTTCCTTGACGATGGTGTCCGTGGCCTTCTCGATGCCGCGGCGCAACGCGATCGGGTTGGAGCCGGCGACGACGTTCTTCAGGCCCTCATGCACGAGGGACTGGGCGAGCACGGTCGCGGTCGTGGTGCCGTCGCCTGCGACGTCATCGGTCTTCTTGGCGACTTCCTTGACCAGCTCGGCGCCGATGCGCTCGTACGGATCCTCGAGATCGATTTCCTTGGCGATGGAGACGCCATCGTTGGTGATGGTCGGCGCGCCATAGGACTTGTCGAGCACGACGTTGCGGCCCTTCGGGCCAAGCGTGACCTTCACGGTGTTCGCGAGCTTGTCGAGGCCCGCGAGCATGCCCTGACGAGCTTCCTCATCATATGCAATGATCTTTGCCATGGTTGTCTATCCTCCAAATGGCTTCCGGTACTGGTTCCCACTTGGGGCTCAAGCCGCCGACCGTCAGCTGCCGGCTGTCACTCTCCAGCCCCGAGTGCTAATTGGGAGATTAGCACTCTCGGTGCCCGAGTGCCAACATTGGGCGCGCGATTGCGCTCTTGGCTTGAAAATCTTCCGTCGCACGATTCGCCGGACGGGTTAAGTGCAGAACAGTGTGTCCTGAATCCGGTGCTGGGACTGCCGGCGTCCTGCGCGTCGTGGCGCGGCCGGTGTTCCGGGCGTCGGCCCGGCTGAGTGCAGATATCGCCGCCGGATGCTCCGCTCATCGAACCTCCGCACGACCACCGTGCAATTCCTCGCTGTATCGGCTCACGATCGGGACGCGGCGCCAAAAACGCCGTTCTGAGCCTCGCGTCCCACAGCCCATTGGGACGCGGTGCGAAAACAGGCGATTTTGCCGCCGCGTCCCACACACGGCATCGAAATCACCGGCCGGACGCGACAGATCGGAGGACACGCCGACGACACACCCGGATAAGACACACATGTTGATCCTTACCCCCGCCCTGCCGGGGATAAAAAACGGTCCCGGCATCCGTTCAGATGCCGGGACCGTACTGTGCGGCGGTGCCGACGAGCTCAGAGCTTGACCACTTTCGTGGCCTGGGTGCCTTTTGGCCCACGCTCGGCCTCGTACTCGACCTTATCGCCTTCGTTCAGCGTCTTGAAACCATCGGCTTGAATCACCGAGTAGTGCACGAAGACATCATCCCCACCACCATCCGGGGTGATGAATCCGTAACCCTTTCCAGCGCTGAAGAACTTCACAGTTCCCTGTGCCATTGTTATTTCTTTCCCTTGTTCCTATGCCGCGAACAAGCGGAAGAGAACTCAAAACCACACCGCATCCCCCACTTCGCGACTCCATATCATTGTACGAATATATGGGACAATATCAAGCCGAAGCGGAAAAACGGCGCAGCGGCGCGCAAAATCGAGCCTGAGCGCCTCACTGCATGAGCACCACGACGACCGGGGCCGCGATGCCGGTGACCTGGCGGACGTTGGTGATGCCGAGGGTGGCGGCCACGTCCTTGGCGGTGACCAGGTCCGTCTCGTTCTGGTACCAGACGACCGACGCGCTGGGCAGCGTGCCCTGCGGGTTGGTCGCCGTCACGTTGGTGTACCCGGCCTGCTTGAGCACGTACGCCTTGCTGGCGGCATGGCCGGAGATCTTCGTGCCGTTGACGACGCGCACGGAGGTGGCTTTGTTCGCCGTGGCCTCGGCGGGCTGGGTTTCACCGGAGTTCTGGTCGGTGGACGTGTTGGAGTCAGACGACTGCGACTGGTCGTCGGTCGACGTACCAGACGACGAAGACGACGAGGAGGAGGACGAGCCGCTGCCCGCCGCCGTGCCGTCGGTGGACGTCGACTGTGAGTCGGAGGACTTGTCGTCGCCCGAAGCGGTGTCCGTGGACTTGCTGCCGGAGGACGACTTGCTGGTCGACGTTTCGGACGACTTGCCGGAGGAGCTGCCGGCAGCGGCCTCGGAGCTCGACTGCGAGCCACCCATGCCGAGCATGTCGGCGAACGAGCCGGAGAACACGCCCCATGCCGCCACGCCGGCGAGCGCCACGACGAGCAGCACCACGATGAAGGGCGTCATGCGAGCCCCGGCGGATCTTGCCCCGCGATGCACGCCGACCGGCCCGGCCGGCGGGTTGTCGAACATATCCTTGGGATACGAATCGTACGTTTCCTTGTCCTTGGCCATAATCACCCTCCATATACCTATCGTCAGCAGTCTACCGGCATACTGCCCCAAGCGGCGCCGTCCGGCACGTCGACGGGCGGATGTACACAGCTTCGACACGTCCTGTTCTACAGTAGTGGGCATGAACGAACATGCAGTCAAGCCACTGTCGCAGCTGGTGGAGCCGGGGTGGGCGGCCGCGCTCGCCGATGTCGAGCCGCAGATCCACGCCATGGGCGATTTCCTGCGCGGCGAGCTTCGTGCCGGGCGTCGGTATCTGCCGGCGAGCCACAACATCCTTCGGGCGTTCACCATCCCGTTCGACGACATCAAGGTGCTCATCGTCGGCCAGGACCCGTACCCGACGCCGGGCCACCCCGTGGGCCTGAGCTTCTGCGTGGCCCCCGACGTGCGTCCGCTGCCGAAGAGCCTGGTCAACATCTACCGCGAGCTGGTCGATGACGTCCACGTCCCCATGCCGCGCAGCGGCGACCTGACCCCGTGGACCCGCCGCGGCGTAATGCTGCTCAACAGGTGCCTGACCGTCGGCGTGGGCCGCCCCAACAGCCATCAGGGCAAAGGCTGGGAGCCGATCACCGAGGCGGCGATCCGGGCGCTCAACGCGCGCACCGACGGGCAGGGCAGGCCGAAACCGCTGGTGGCGATCCTGTGGGGACGCAACGCGCAGACGCTCGAGCCGCTGCTCACCAACGCGGCCATCATCAAGTCGCCGCATCCCAGCCCGCTGTCCGCCTCGCGCGGCTTCTTCGGCTCACACCCGTTCTCCCGCGCCAACGAGGCGCTGGCCGCGATGGGCGCGGAGCCCGTGGACTGGAGCCTGGCCGACCAGGACGTGCAGTAGCGGCGTGCGCTGTTCGCCGGCGACGCCGCCAAGCAGGCGCGAGGGGTTCGCCGCCGGCGAACAGGATCATGGCGGGAGCCGCCGGTAGACCAATGACAGTACAGTGTTCCCCATGACCTTATTCCCGTCCAAGCTTTCATTGCCTCAGAACACCGCGCCCACAGCCGACCGGATGACCGCGGCCATGGGCGCGCCGGCACGCCCCATGCCCGCGCCGGCATCGGCGGCCCTGACCCAGGACGACCTCGGCCG
This sequence comes from Bifidobacterium leontopitheci, assembly GCF_009193355.1. Taxonomy (GTDB): domain Bacteria; phylum Actinomycetota; class Actinomycetes; order Actinomycetales; family Bifidobacteriaceae; genus Bifidobacterium; species Bifidobacterium leontopitheci. Next base: position 104,615 of record NZ_WBVT01000001.1, on the reverse strand, counting down.
CGCCCGTCAGCTCGCCGACCGCATACGCGCACGGTTCTCGCAGACGCTGATCGGGCAGACGAACCTTCGCGAGTCCCTCATCCTCACGCTCGTCGCCGGCGGCCACATCCTCATCGAGTCGGTGCCCGGCCTGGCGAAGACCACGGCCGCGCAGACCCTCGCCACGTCGGTGTCCGGCACGTTCAAACGCGTGCAGTGCACGCCCGACCTCATGCCTTCCGACCTGGTGGGCACGCAGGTCTTCGACTTCTCCACGCAGCGGTTCACGACGCAGATCGGCCCCATCCATGCCAATTTCGTGCTGCTCGACGAGATCAACCGCTCCAACGCGAAAACGCAGTCGGCCATGCTTGAGGCCATGGCGGAGGGCGCCACGACGATCGGCGGCGAACGCATCGCCCTGCCGAAGCCGTTCATGGTGATCGCCACGGAGAACCCCGTCGAGGAGGAGGGCACGTTCAACCTTCCCGAAGCGCAGATGGACCGTTTCATGATGAAGGCGGTCATGACCTATCCCAAGCCCGAGGAGGAGACCGCCATGCTGGCGATGCTCACCCGGCGCGGGACCGACATGCTCGACCCGCAGGCGATCTCGCATGACGTGCTGTCGATCCAGGACGTGGAGTTCCTGCGTTCCGGCGCGCGCCGCGTGCACGTCTCGGACGCGATCATGCGGTATGCGGTTGACCTGGCGGCCACGTCGCGCGGCGGCGGCTCGACGCCGATCAAGGGCCTGAGCTCGCTGGTGCGGCTGGGCGCGAGCCCGCGCGCCTCGATCGCGCTGATGCGCTGCGGCCAGGCGAACGCGCTGCTCGCCGGACGCGACTACGTGATTCCCGAGGACATGAAGGCGATTGCCCATGAGGTGCTGCGCCACCGTGTGATCCTCACGTTCGAGGCGCTGGCGGACGGCGTCACCAGCGACCAAGTGGTCGACCGCATCGTCGAAACGGTCCGCGTGCCATGATCCGTTCACGCGCGAAGGACGATTCGGTCCGCCGCCGCATCGAGGCCCTGGGGTCCTCGCTGAGCCTGCCGACCGTGCGCAAGGCGCTCGGCGTGCTGGAGGGCGAGCATTCCTCCACACGCCGCGGCGGCAGCGACGATCCGATGGACGTGCGCGTCTACGAGCCCGGGGACGAGGCCCGGCTGATCGACTGGAAGTCGAGCGCGCGCATGGGCCGTCCGATGGTGACCTCGCACGCCAGGTCGGCGACCAGCCGCGTCTGGCTGTTGTGCGACGTGGGCCGAGAGATGACCGCGGGATGCGCGCGCGGCGACGAGACGGCATGGCAGGTGGCGGCCAACGGGCTACGCATGTTCGCCGCGTTGTCGTTGCGCCGCAGCGACGAGGTCTCGCTGGTGTTCGGCGACGCGAAGAGCATCACCCGGCTGCCGTTCCACGGAGGGTTCGCGCAGTTCGAGCGGACGCTGGATGCTGCGCTTGACCGTGACTGGTCCCATGGGCGCAACATCGACGCGCTGCTCGACTATGCGCGGCGCATCCGCGACCGTCAGGCGCTCATCGTGATCGCCACCGACGAGCTGGCCTTCGGCAAACGCCACATCCAGGCGATGGCCGCGCTCGCGGCGACCCACCCCGTCGTGCTGATCAGTGTCTCGCTCGCCAACCCGTTCGACCCGGCCGGCGCGGCAAGGGGCCTGTACGACGGCTCCACCGGCCGGCGCGTCCCGGCGATGCTTCGCTCCGCACGCGCGGCCGAGGACGTGGACCTGCACCGCCGCTATGTGGCCGCCGCACTGGATCATGAGCTGTCCCGGCGCGGATCATGGGTGGTGCGCGCCGCGTCAAGCGACATGATGTTCGACTCGTTCGTGCGGCTCGTCTCCCGTTCGCTGTCCCGGTCGATCCGCAACCAGCTGCGCGTCTCCCCCACCCTGGGCGCTGCGATGGAGGTGGGACGATGAGCCAGACCGCCATCATCGCATCCCCGACCGCCCTCGACGTCCACGACCTCACGACCTCCGCTCTGCCCGACCTCTCATGGCTGGCCGTCGCGGCGGTCGTCTGCGCGGCCGCGACGGTCGCATTGGTCGTGCTGACCGTGGTGCTGTCGCTGCCGCGTCGCCGCACGTCCGGTGACCGGACGCCGCACGGCGCGCACCGCGAGTCGTCGCCGCTGGCCGTCTGGCATGAGCGCATCGACGCGATCGTCGCCGCCGAACGATCCGGCGACATCTCCCGCGAGGAGGCGTTCACCCGTCTGGCGGCCGTGGCGCGCGACTTCGCGTCCGAGGCGAGCGACGCCGAACTGGGCACGTCGACCCTGCACGAGATCGGCTCGAGGTCGCACGGCGGCGAGGTCGGCAAGTCCGGAACCCATGGCTTCACGCTGCTGCGCCAGACGATCGCCGCCCTCTACCCGCCGGAATTCGCCGACGGGCAGTTCAACCGGCAGGCCCGCGAGACCACGGTCAAGCAGGCCGCCGCATGGGTGTCGAATCTTGTGGAAAGGTGGCGTCGATGAACTTCCAGTGGCCAAACGTCCAGTGGGTCTGGCCGTGGGCCGGGGCTGCCGGCGCGCTGCTGGCGGCCGTCGTCATCGCGGCCGTCCTGTGGGCGACGCGTCGCCGCCGCCCGCCGCGAGACGGCATGCCGGTGTTCAGTCTGGACGACGACCTCGCCACCGAGCACGCCTCACGGCTGCTGCGGCTGTGGCGTGCGCTGGGCCGTCTGGCGCTCGCCCTGCTGGCGCTCGCCGTCGCGTTGGGCGCGGTGCTGGCCGCGCGTCCGGCGACGATCGACCGCGACGCCGAACGTTCCAACACCCGCGACATCGTGCTGTGCCTGGACGTGTCCGGCTCGACGCTGCCTTACGACCGCCAGATCATCGAGACGTACCGCGACCTGATCCGCAACTTCCAGGGCGAGCGCATCGGCATGAGCATCTTCAACTCGACGTCGCGCACCGTCTTCCCCCTGACCGACGACTACGACCTGGTGTCCCGCCAGCTGGCCGAGGCGGCCGACGCGCTGCACGGCGTGGAATCGCAGGACGACATCGACAAGATGAGCGACAGCGACTATCAGAAGATCTCGGATTGGCTTGACGGCACGCAGAACCGCAAGAACTCGACGTCGCTGATCGGCGACGGCCTGGTGGGCTGCGCCGCCATGCTGCCCGGATTCTCGTACGGGAGCGCGCAATCCTCGCGCCGCGACGCGTCGATCGTGCTCGCCACCGATAACGTCGCCTCGGGCAAGCCCACCTACACGCTCGCCCAGGCGCTCGACATGGCGTCGTCGACGGGCATCACCGTCGACGGCCTGTTCGCCGGTCCGCAGCAAAGCCGCGCAGAGGCGACGACCACCGCGATGCGCACCCAGATCGAATCCCATGGCGGCATGTTCCTCGCCGGCTCAAGCGCCGACGACATCAACGAGCTCGCCCGGCAGATCGACAGCCGCCGGTACAGCGAGAACCGCAGTTCGGCGCTGTCGGCGATGATCGACGCCCCCGGATGGTGGGTGCTCGCCCTGGCCGTGGTCGTCATGGTCTGGATGGCCGTCGCATGGAGGTTGAGACGATGAACGGATTCACCTTCGCACCCGCGCTGGGCTGGCTCGCCGCCGGATGCGTCGCGGCGCTGCTGCTCGCCTTCGCCGTGGCCGAGGTCGTCGTGCATGTGCGGCGCCACGGCGCCACGGACGAGACCGTCGCGGCATGCGTGCGACGCACGCTGACCTGTCTGCTGGCCGCCGTCATGGTGCTCACCCCGGCGACCGTCTCGACGACGACGAGCCGTGCCATACGCGGCACCGATGTGATGGTGGCGGTGGACGTCACCGGATCGATGGCGGTCAAGGACGCCGAATACGGCTCACAGACCGCGATCAGCCGTCTGGACGCGGCGAAGCGGATAGTCCAGGACGTCACGGCCGCGTATCCGGACTCCAGCTATGCGGCGCTGCGGTTCGGCGCCAGCGGCACGCTCGACCTGCCGCTCACCCCCGATTCCTCGGCCGTGCAGACCTGGGCCGACGCGCTCGCGCCCGAGGCGACCACGACGTCCGCGGGGTCAAGCCTGGACACGCCGCTCGACCAGCTGATGCTGTCGCTCAAGTCGATTCGCGACCAGCATCCGGACGATACGGTCATCCTGTACCTCATCACGGATGGCGAGCAGACGTCGACCACGACCAGGCGCAGCTATTCCGTGCTGCGCCGCTACGTGGACGACGCCTTCGCCATCGGCGTCGGCTCGGCCAAGGGCGGCAACGTCCCCGACCTGTCCGGCGGCACGCAGTCCGACGGCACCGAATCGTGGGTCATCGACCCGACGACCGGCAAGCCCGGCGTCTCCAAGCTCGACGAGCAGACGCTGAAAGCCATCGCCGACGAGATGGGCGGCGCCTACCTGCACGCCGACGCGACCCACACGGTCGCGCAGGCCGTCTCCTCGAAGGCCTCGGGGCAATGGCGGCTCGCCGAGACGCCGAAACGCCGCACCCGGACAATACCGCTGGTCTGGCCGTTCGCCACGGCGACGCTGCTGCTGCTCACTTGGGAGCTCGGCGCATGGATAGCCACGTCAAGGAGGATGCTATGAGACGATCCGCAACAGTGCTGTCCACAACGCCGCTGTCCACAACGCCGCTGTCCACAACGCCACAGTCCAAGCCCACGCAGCGCCGACGCCGTGCTCGCGCGTCGTTGCCGGTGCGCCTGTGCCTGGCGGCGCTCGCCGTCCTGTGCGCGGCGGCGGGCCTGTGCGCCGGGGCGAATCTCGTGGCATTGTCGACGCTGCGAGGCGCCACTGTCCAACTGGAGGCCAACCTGAAGACGGCATCCCGCCAGGACGCCGATCTCACGCTGCTCGCCGTCCAGCAGCAGCAGACCGACAACCAGTTCGCCGACGCCGGAGCCTGGTCTCCCCTCCTGCTCCCCCAGGTCCGGCAATCCATCGCGGCCAACGCACAGGTCTCCCGCGAACTGTCGAAGCGTATCGCGAACGCCCTCAAACAGCAGTCGGCAAGCAAGGCGGGCCAGCAGGCGAACAGCTCGTCCGCGCAGGGCGCTCAGACGCAGGGGCTGACCAAGGAACAGCGGGACAAGGTCAACCAGCTGCTGGAGGCGAACCGCAAGGCGGCCGGCAACAAGCAGCAGTCGGGAGACGATTCCTCGAGCGGCAAGTCCGGCACCGGCGACGGCAACTCGACGCCGAAGCCCTGGTGACGGCGGCGTTGGCAACGTCGTCGCTGTGATGCCGGAACCTCTGCCGTTTATCCCCGGCGATTGTGGACGACACGCCCGGGATGTGGATAACCGCGAAGCTCCGACCACATGACCGCGTCCGGGTTGTGGCGGACCCCGGACGCGTGCGTTCATGGAGGCATGAACACCAACACTTCCATGAACAGCACCACCATGAACATGGCCTCCATGACCACCGCGGCGGCCACCCCGGCCGCCGCCGCGCTCGCCGCCGACACGCTCTCCGGCTTCGGCGGCGCCCTGACCTCACTGCTGCGAACGCCATGCCTGTGCACCGGCGAAGCGCAACGCGCCGGCGGCTTCATCGGCGCGCGAAGGCAGTCCACCTCCACCGCGCTCGCCCAGGCTCATGCGGCAATCGCCACGGCGAAACGCATCGACTGGACCGGCAACGCGGCGAGCCGATGCCGGGACGCGCTCGACGCCTGCGCCCGTTCCATGACCGGCCTTGACGACCGGCTTCGCGAAACGACGCGGCTGACCCATACGGGAGGCGCATCATGAACTGGCGTGTCACCTCGACGATTCACGGAGGCTCCTCCTATTCTGCGGCGACACGCGAGCAGTACGCCGCCGCCGTGACAGCATTACGCGACCGGGCCTCCGCCCTGCGCCGAGAGGCGTCATCATGGCAGACGGTACGGCAGGTGCTGCAAAGCGACCCCAAGACCGCAGCGGCGATGCAGGCCCATGGTGCCGGCGGCGGCACCGCGCCCGCAGGCCACGTCGCATTCCCCTACGCGCGTGTGTTCGAACGCTGCGCCGACCATGCACGCGAATGCCGGGCGATCGGCGACGAGCTCGAGCGGATGGCCTCGCTGATCGCCCGTGCGCACAGCCTGTACTCGCAGGCCGAGTCGAAGGCGACGCAAGGCTTCCGACGCCTCGTGAGCATCGTCGACAAGGTGGCGCCGGGATCCGCGGGACTGGCCGCGCTGCTGATGGCCACCAGCTCGTTCATGGTCGGCTCCGTCAAGGACGGCAAGCCGAACCTCGCCCGGGCCACGGACGGCCTGCAGGTGATCGACGAGGAGCTGGTCTCCTCATTGGCCGGCTGGATGACGATCGGCCAGGACGGGCAGCACAAGGGCGCCGAAGTGGCCGGCGCCGCCGAGATGATCGCACAGTACTCGTCACGGCTCAAGAACCTGGCGCAGGGCGACACGCTGACGGTGCGTGAGGTGACGTCGCGCACCGAGGTCGCGCGCGCGTCCCATTCGGTCGCCTCGAGCCTGGAGAACCTGCGACGGCTGGCGGAGGAGCGTCTCGGCAAGATCGACCTTGACAGCGGCCTCGACTACGCGACCGTCGCCATCCAGGAGTACCGGCGCGAGGACGGCACCTCGGGCTGGCTGGTGCTCATCCCCGGAACCGACGGCAAGTTCGATTCGCCGTTCGGCTGGGCGCAGAACCTGGAGCTCATGAGCGCGGACCCCGAACACCGGCGTCAGGCGGACAGCTTCCGCATGGTCGAGGAGGCGATGCGGCAGGCGGGCATCGGCGCCGACGAGCCGGTGGCACTGGTCGGGCATTCGCAGGGAGGCATCGTGGCGGCGTCGCTCGCGGCGGATCTCGGCGACCGGTACTCCATCGAGCATGTGGTCACCGCAGGCTCGCCGATCGCCAACCATCCGATACCGTCCAAGACCTGGGTGACCAGCATCGAGATCAAGGACGAGGTCATCGCGGCCCTCGACGGCAACAGCAACCCCGCGACCGACCATTGGCTGACGATCCAGGGCGACGTGCGGCAGGCCACCGGCGAAAGCCTGCCGCAGGTGCGGGATGACGGCTCGTGCGTACCGGGAACGGTCCTGGACGGCACCCGCAACGACTATTCGTCCGGTGCGCTGGTCGAGGGCGCCGCGGTCGAGAAGGAGCTGACCCACTGGCTGAAATACCATCAGGCGGCCTACCGCGACGCAAGCGACCTCGGTTCGGCGGCGGTGGACGAGCACGAACGCCATTTCAGCCGGATCATCGACGGCGAGCTGGTGGACACCCGCTACTACGAGGGGCGCATGTCCCGATGAGCCGGCGCGCAGCCGCCCCGCCGCGACACACGGCGGGGCGGTTTACGGCTGGAAGTACCCTAGGAGATTATGAAGCTTACCGATATTTCCCCCGCAATCGCATTGACGCCGCTCGACGGCCGCTACCACTCCGCCACCGCCCCGCTCGTCGAATACCTGAGCGAGCCGGCCCTCAACCGCGAGCGCATGCGTGTCGAGGTCGAATGGATGATCCTGCTGGCCAACGGCTTCGAGGGCAACGGCAACCAGCCGGTCATCGACGGCGTGCAGCCGTTCACCGAGGCAGAGAAGGCGTTCCTGCGCGCCATCCCCGAGGATTTCGGCGCCGAGGGCATCAAGGCGCACGCCGCGCACGAGGCCGTCACCCATCATGACGTGAAGGCCGTCGAGTACTACATCGACGACCAGATCGACAAGGCCCCGGCCGAGCTGACCAACATCAACGACGCGCTCAAGACGCTCGTCCACTTCGCCTGCACCTCCGAGGACATCAACAACCTGTCGATCGCCCGCTGCGTGAAGAACGCGATGGAGCAGGTCTGGCTGCCGGCGTTCCGCGAGATCGTCGACCATCTCGCCGCCAAGGCCGACGAGTTCCGCGACATGCCGCTGCTGAGCCTCACGCACGGTCAGCCGGCCACGCCGACCACGCTCGGCAAGGAGCTCGCCGTGTACGTCTACCGCCTGAACCGCCAGCTCAAGCACCTCACGGCGCAGGAATACCTGGGCAAGATCAACGGCGCGACCGGCACGTTCGGCGCGCATCTGGCCGCCTGCCCGGACGTCGACTGGATCGCCGTCTCCCGCGAGTTCGTCACCAACCGCATGGGCCTGACCTGGAACCCGCTGACCACGCAGATCGAATCCCACGACTGGCAGGCCGAGCTGTACTCGACCGTCTCCCACGCGAACCGCATCATGCACAACCTGTGCGTGGACGTGTGGATGTACATCTCTCGCGGCGTGTTCGCGCAGGTGCCGGTCAAGGGCGCGACCGGCTCGTCCACGATGCCGCACAAGGTCAACCCGATCCGCTTCGAGAACGCGGAGGCCAACTTCGAGCTGTCCTGCTCGCTGCTCGACACCCTGTCCGCCACGCTGGTGGAGTCCCGCTGGCAGCGCGACCTGACCGATTCGACCACGCAGCGCAACATCGGCTCGGCGCTCGGCTACTCGCTGCTCGCCCTGCACAACCTCATGGGCGGGCTCAAGTCCATCCACCCGAACGAGCACGTCATCAAGCATGAGCTCGACACCAACTGGGAGGTGCTCGGAGAGCCGATCCAGACCGCGATGCGCGCCTGCGAGCTCAAGGGCATGCCCGGCATGGACAAGCCGTACGAGAAGGTCAAGGAGCTGATGCGCGGCCACACGATCAGCCAGGAGCAGGTCGAGGCGTTCATCGACCAGCAGTCCTTCGACCCCGAGACCGCGACACGACTCAAGGCGCTCACCCCCGCCACGTACACCGGTCTGGCGTCGAAGCTCGTCGACTTCGACCGCTGACATCCTATCCCACCCGTTTCCGCGGTGCCGCATGGTCCAGCCTGCGGCACCGCCCACCATCCCGCCCCGAACGGAGTCATCCGTTCGGGGCGAACATATCGTTGCCGCCGCGACGGAACACCGTTGCGGCACACTGCACACCCGTGCAATGGGGACAGCATAGGGGGAATGACGATGACCGATCAGATCAACGTGGAAGCATCCGACGGCAAGACCACGGCAAGGCCCGACGACGCCGCGACGACGCCCGAACCGACTCCGGCGCAGCATGAGACGAAGCCGGCCGCCGAGACGCGATCCGCCGCCGAAGCACAGCCTGTCTCCGCAACACAGCCCGCCGACATGCTCATGCTGGACGGCGACGACGGCGACACCCCCCACGTCGACGACGTGTCCCCGCGGCGCATCCACGACTTCGGCGACCTGTTCCACGCGTGCGCCGCGGTGCTGCTCGCGGCGGTGGCGATCCTGTCGGCCACGTACCTGTCCGGGTTCGTCACCGGCGTCGAGTCGGACGCGCACACCGCCGGCCAGGCGCTCAACTGGATGGTCGACCTGCCCACCTCCATGCTGCAGCAGCTGGCCATCGTATCGATCGTCGCCATGGTGATCGTCCAGCTGCTCATCGACCGAGAATGGGTGCAGTCGGCGTTGTCGATCCTCGCCATGTTCGGCGGGCTCGCCGCCGTGTGGGGCATTTCGATGGCCGTCTCGCACATCGACAACATGACGCTGATTTCGGCGCTCAGCTCCCCCAGCTCGTCCATGGGGGCGCGGCTGCTGCCCGACTTCTACGCCGCCGGCGCCGCGCTGCTGACGGTCGCCGGGCCCCGCCGCACCCGATCGATGGTGAAATGGGGCTGGAACATCCTCTACATCGTCTCCGCGGTGCTGATCCTGCTGTCCGTCAACTCCGTGGTCGGCGTCATCGTCTCGTTCGCCGCCGGCCGAACCGTCGGCATGCTGCTGCGATTCATCATCGGCACGAAGAACCAGGGCGCGTGGGGCAACGACCTGGTCCAGGCGCTCGGCGGCATCGGCATCGACGTCACCTCGCTCGAGCGGCGCATGGACTTCGAATCCGTCCACGGCACGCTCGGCGCGAGCCTAGACGACGACCTGGTGGAGGGGTCGCGACTGTATGAGGCGCAGGACTATCGCGGACGCCGGTTCATCGTCTCGGCGTTGGACAGCCAGGTGCACACCGCCGGCTATTTCAAACAGCTGTGGAGGTGGATCCGGCTCACCGGCGTCGCCTCCAGACGCGACCGCTCCCCGCGCGACGCCACCCAGCACCACATGGCCATGCTGCTGGGCCTGCGCAACGCCGGCCTGCCGACCCCGCAGGTGTACGGCGTGGCCGACACCGGCGAGACGTCGGTCCTCGTCCTGCAGGGCGAGGACGTCATGCAGGAATGCAACCTCAACACGTTGAGCGACGACGACGCCGTGGCGCTCATGCGGTTCCTGTCCGTGGCGAACCGCCGCGGCTACACGCACCGCCGCATCACCCCCTCGACGCTCGCCCGGCTGGAATCCGGTACGCCGATCATCGCCGGATGGCAGAACGGCGACGACGCCAGCTCCCCCGCGAACGTCGCGCTCGACCAGGTGCAGCTGCTCACGCTGCTCGCCGTGCTGATCGGCTCGGACCGCGCACTGGCCGCGACACGTGAGATCCTCGGCGACGAGACCGTGATCGCGCTGGCGCCGTTCGTCCAGAAGGCCGCCATTCCGGCCGATACGCGTGCGCTGCCGGGCTGGGACAAACACATCATGACCGACCTGCGCTCAAAGATCACGGCGCTGACGCCCGAAACCGCGGCGCCCGAACCTGCGGCGCCGGTGCATCTGGCACGCTTCAGTCTCAGGTCGTTCCTCGGCACGGCCCTGCTGCTGGTGGCCGTCGTCGTCGTGTTCACCCAGCTCAAGCCGAACGAGGTCATCGCCGCAGTGCGCAACGCCAACCCGGTCATGGCCATCGTCTGCCTGGTCTTCGAGGTGGTGGCCATCGTCGGCTCGTCGGTGGAGCTCGGCGCGTTCATCGACCGTGACCGGCGCAAGCCGCTCGGCATCTTCATGTCGCAGGTGGCGCAGGGCTTCGCCGTCGTCTCGATGCCCGCCGGCGTCGGCCCGGCCGTCATCAACCTGCAGTTCCTGCGCAAGAGCGGCTACCGCAACACCACGGCAACGGCCATCATGACCGCCGTGCTGACCGTGTATTACGGCGGCACCGTGCTCATGCTGCTCATCATCGGCATCTTCACCGGCAGCGACGCGCTGCGCGGCATGATCCCGACGAACACGCTGATCACCATCGTCGGCGTGGTGCTGCTGGTGTTCGCCATCGCCATGATGATCCCGCCGGTGCGGCACCTGGTCTCCGACAGGCTGCTGCCGCTCGCGAAATCCTACGCGCGCCAGCTCATCGACGTGCTCACCAATCCGAAGGAGCTCACGTTCAGCGTGCTCGGCATGCTCATCCTCAACGTGGCCACCGGACTGGAGTTCTGGGCGGCGCTGCTCGCCTTCGGGCAGATGACCAATCCGATGGAGACCCTGTTCATCTTCCTCGTCGCCAACGCGGTCGGCTCGGCAGTGCCCACGCCCGGCGGCCTGGGCGGCGTGGAGGCGGCGCTCACGTTCTCGTTCGGCGCCGTGGGCGTGCCCGCGGGCGTGGCGTTGTCGGCCACGCTGCTCTACCGCGCGCTGTTCTACTGGCTGCGCATCCCGCTCGGCGCCCTCGCCATGCGGTGGCTGGACCGCCACGACCTCATCTGACGTGCGGCCGGCCGTCGGAATGGGCCTGCAGAGGCCCGGAACATGCGGCGAACGGCGGAATCGTGCGGGACGGCGCGCGATTCGCCTCCCGGCGACTCCCGGAGGCCGCCAATGCGCCGGAGAGTCGCAAAAGTACGGTAAAAAGTTATGGAAACCCTTTGAAAATGCGGTATTTGGCGCCATCATGCGCTATCATCATTGAATGAACCAACCGGGTCGCCGGCAAACGGCACCCCCAGAACAAAGAAGGATGCTTTATGGCATACAACAAGTCCGATCTCGTTTCCAAGATCGCTCAGAAGTCCAACCTGACCAAGGCTCAGGCCGAAGCTGCCGTCAACGCTTTCCAGGATGTGTTCGTCGAGGCCATGCAGTCCGGCGAGGGACTGAAGCTCACTGGCCTGTTCTCCGCTGAGCGCGTCAAGCGCGCCGCCCGCACCGGCCGCAACCCGCGCACCGGCGAGATCATCGAGATCCCGGCGACCTACGGCGTTCGCATCTCCGCCGGCTCCCTGCTGAAGAAGGCTGTGACCGAGTGAATCATGGCGTGACCGCCATGTGACGCCGCGCAGTCGGCGTCGTCATTGAAAAACCCCTTGCACCAATCGTCGTCATGACGCGGTGCAAGGGGTTTTTCAATGGCAGCCGACTCCTGACAGCAGACGATCGGCCATGCGGCGGGTGTTACAGCAGGTCCATGAGCCTGCGGTATTCCGGCGTGGACTCGCTGTCGAACGGGTCGATGAGCACGGCCTCCGTATGTGCGTCGCCACCGAGCGTCAGCCTCGTCCAGTCGCAGGAGAACCGGCTCCCCCGCTCGAGCGCCCGCGCGACAAACGCGCCGCGCAGGGCCGCACGGGTGTCGGCGGGCGCGGTCTCGGCCGCGCGCTTGATGCTTGCGTCATCCAGCAGCGTCGTCATCACGCCGCGTGCGACCAGCGACGGGTACAGACGGCCGTTGACGATATCGTGGTAGTCCATGTCGAGACGTTCCAGCTGTGCGGCAGCGATGCCGGGGTCGCGTCGCCGCAGCGCGTCGAAGAGGCGACGTTTGGCGGCCCAGTCGACGCGAGAGGCGAGCGCGGCCGTGTCGCCGTGCTCGAGCGAGTCGAGCACGGTCTGCCATTCGGCAACGATGCGCGTGGCCGTGGTGGCCGGCATGGCGGCGTCCATGGCGGAGGCATGCTCGCGCATGAAACGGCGGACCACGGCGAGATAGTACCGTTGCAATGCCAGCGCGGTCACGGCGGTGTCGCCGGACAACGGTGATATCGAAGACGCGTCATCGTCGTCGACCGCCCGTACCGCCCGACGCAAGCCGTCCGCGTCGGCGAGCCGCAGCAACGCCGTGCGGCAGGTCAGGTCACGGCTGACCGCCCGGTTCGCCTCGCCGGGGTCGGCAAGCGCGCAGCATTCCAGACCGGACGGGACGCCCAGCCGGGCGGATTCCTCGATGACGCACAGGACCAGATGCGTGACGGCGAGCTTCATCCACGTCGCCCACTGCGACCGGTTGGAGTCGCCGATGATGACGTGCAGGCGCCGGAACTCGTCGGGGTCGGCGTGCGGCTCGTCGCGCGTGTTGACCATGGGCCGCGAGCGCGTCGTCGCCGAGGAGACCGCCTCGTCGAGGAAATCCGCTCGCTGCGTGATCTCGAACCGGTCGCCGACGACGCGCCCCGCCCCCGTGTACAGCTGACGGGTGATGAGGAACGGCAGCAGCTGGTGCTCCACGGTCTCGAGCGGCACGTACCGGCGCACGAGATAGTTCTCGTGGCAGCCGAACGAGTGCCCGGCCGAGTCGGCGTTGTTCTTGAACAGGTGCACCGCCACGCCGTCGCCGTACCGTTCGCGCAGGCGGTGCTGCGCCTGCACTGCCAGCCTGGTCATGACCAGCTCGCCGGCGAGGTCCTGGGCGAGCGCGTCCATGGGGTCCCTCGCCTCGGCGGTGGCGTACTCGGGGTGCGAGCCGACGTCAAGGTACAGCCGCGAGCCGTTGACGAGATAGGTGTTCGTGGAGCGGGCGCGCGAGACGACCGGCTGGAACATCATCATGGCGACCTGCGCCGCATCGACCGGCTGGCCTGCGCCGGTGACGGATACACCGTATTCGGTCTCGACGCCGAAGATGCGCGCGAACCCCTCGAACTGCGGCGACATCCCGAACTGCCGGGTGGCACCGTGGTCGCCGCTGTCGCGCAGCTGCGGCATTACTCGCCGCCCTTCTGCACGAAGCTGTTCACATAGTCTTCGGCGTTGGTCTCCAGCGTGGATTCGATGTCGTCAAGCACGGCGTCGAGCGCGTCGTCCTGTACGGCGGCGGTGTCATGGGCCAGTACCGTCTCATGCGACTGGTCGTCCTGCTGGTTCGTGGCCTCGTTCTGTGCGTGCATGAACTGCTGTGGCATGGTGTATCTCTCGTCCTTTGTTGCTAATGTGCTGTGCTGCCGGGCTGCCGCCGTTATGCCGGAACGGTCAGATCAGGTACGGCCGCAACTCGTCATCGATCAGGCCGTTCGAGGCGACGACATCGTTCTCGCGACGCCAGTGGATCATCTCGCCGTTCCACTGGCTGAGCCTGCCCTGCGCCTCCCAGACCACGATGGCGCCCGCCGCCACCGCCGGCACGTCCCATTTGTGCAGGTGCGGCTCGAAGTAGGCGTCATACGTGCCGTCGGCCACCTTGCACAGGTCCATGGAGGCGGGGCCCACTCGCTTGATGTCGGCCGGCTTGCCGGCGATGGCGGAGACCACGGACAGGGCGCGCTTGGACTCCTCGGAGACGTACGACATGCCGTAGCTGACGACCGAGCCGGACAGCGTGCGCGTCATCGACGGCATGATCTTCTCGCGCTTCTCGCCGCCGATCGGGTTGCGGCGGATGCGGATGGCACCGCGCCCCTGCGCCGCCAGATACGTGATGCCCAGGGCCGGCGCGTGGACGACGCCGAGGATGGGGTACGCATGGCAGTTCTGGTCGAACTCGAACAGGGTGATGGTCACCGTCCATTCGGCCATGTTGCGGATGAAGTTGATGGCGCCGTCGATGTTGCCGGCGCACCAGTACCGCTCCCCCGGCCGGCATTGTTCGGGCCGCTCGTCCCAGAAGCCGTTGAACGGTTCGATCTGGCTCAGCCTGGTCCTGATGTAGCGGCTGAGCCTCGTGTTGACCTCGACGGTGAACTTCGTCTCGCCGGGCGAGACCATCACCCAGGAAAGGTCGTGGGGGTTGACCTGATCCTGCAGCGCATGCCTTCCCGCATTCTGGGCCACCTGGGCGGCGGCCTGCGCCAGTTCCCGCAAATCCATATCCGTCACACTGCCTTGTTCGTCCATGCCGGCAGCCGCCGTCCGCCGTCGTGGCGGAGCGTCTGCCGGTCGTTGTCCTGCTCGTTCGATGTCCCCGATGCAGCCACGCGCATCGGCCATTGGTTACGATATTACCCGTCAGGCTACCTGTCGGCGGCCAGCTGCGCGGTGATTTCCTCGATAAGTTCCTCGGCGTTTCGTGAACGTTGTGTGAGCGGTCCCATGCGTGCGGCCGTGAACGCCAGCGGATCGGACATGTCCAGCGAGCACAGGTCGGACGGTCTGGTCACCGTCCGGCTCGCGTTGCCGTATGTCGCCGGCGGCTCGTCGCCCGAGGTGCGACGCCGGACCGTCAGATGGGACCATGAGGCGGCCACGACCTGGGCCGGATACCGGTCGACGACCGCGGCGCGCAGCCATGCCCGCGTGTCCAGCGGCGCCCGGCTCATGGCGGCCTGCACGTCAGCGTCGCTCACCGTTCGTTCCGTCGAACGTTCCACCTTCGCGAAGACCGACTGCGCCGGGTCGAGGGCCGCCCACCGCAGGTTCACCGCGCGGATCCGCATGTCGTCCCAGCCGCTCCTCAGCCGGCGCCGCAGCCGTTCCAGCAGCTGCCATTTCATCAGCCATTCCAGCCGTGACGCCTCGGCCTGCATGGTCAGGCGTGTCTCGTCGTCGGCGTGCCGCACCGCGGCGACGTCGGCGAGCGCCTGCCCCCACATCGCCATGATCGCGCGGGTGGGCTTGTTCGGCCACAGCGGCTCGCCGAGCGTGTCGACGCCGTACGTCAGGGCGGCTGCTTCGTAGACTGCGGCGCGCAGCCGCACCTGCATGTTCCACGCGGTGGTCTCGGTGCCGTCGGCCAGACGCAACGCCCTGCCGAGCGTCAGGTCGTGGGAGACGGCATGCATGGCGTCGACCGGATCGTCGAGTTCGAGCGTGGCCAGCAGGGCGTCGAGGTCGTATCCGGCCGTTTCGGCGTGTTCGGCGAGCCACAGCAGCATGGAGGTGACGCCGAGTTTGAGCGTCTGCGGCACGTCCATGCGATTGGCGTCGCCGACGATCACGTGCAGGCGCCGATGGTCGGCGTCGGCGTGCGGCTCGTCGCGCGTGTTGATGATCGGCCGGTCGAACGTGGTCTGCAGGCCGATGCGCATGTGCACGTAGTCGGCGCGCTGGCTGAGCTGGTAGCCGGCCTGGTCGTCGTGTTCGCCGATGCCGACGCGGCCGGACCCCGTGTAGATCTGGCGGCTGACGAAGTGGGCGGTCATGAGCGCGGCGACGGTGTCGAACGGCACGCTGCGCAGCATCATGTAGTTTTCGTGGGTGCCCCAGCTGGCGCCTTTGCCGTCCACGTTGTTGCGGTGGATGGCGATGGGGCGTCCGAGTTTGGCGGCGGCGCGTTCGGCGGCCTGCTGCATGAGCAGGTCGCCGGCGCGGTCGTAGCGTACGGCCTCGAACGGGTCGCAGGTCTCCGGCGCCGAGTATTCGGGGTGCGCATGGTCGACGTACATGCGGCCGCCGTTGGGGGCGATGACGTTGGTGATGTTGAGCTGCGGCGCGTCGGTGAGCATGTCCGGACGGGCGGCGGCGCGTTCGAGCCTCATGCCGCGCGCGTCGTTGACCGGGTCCTCCTGACGGTAGTCCCAACGGATGTGCGCGCGGTCCGGGTCGGCGGCGCCTTCGATGACGTCGAACGACAGCCGGACGGGGTTGTAGCGGCTTTCGCCGGGCAGCGACACCGCGTATTCGGTTTCGGTGCCCATCACACGGCAGACGCCGTCCAGACGGGTCGGTTCGGCGCCCGCGGATGCCGGTGACGTGATTGACTGTGCTGCGGTTGACGCCATGTTCTCGCTCATTCGATGCCTCCCTGGCGGCTACGTGCCGCGGCTTCGGCCGCCTTGTCCCGCTCCTTGCGCGAGACGGGGCGGATGCGGGTCACCCTGCCGCTGTCCATGCCGTTGATCCGCGACCACTGCACTGGGTCGACGTCGGTGACCGAGCCGCGGGTCTCCTGGAATTCGTCGTCGACGGCCTCGCCGAGCATGTCCACGTCGAGCGCGACGTCTTTCACGGCAACGTCTTTCACAACGCCGCCCCTCGCCCCGCTGATGATGGACGCCTTCACCGCCTTGGTCTTCGCCCGGTCGACGATGTTCTTCAGCATGGCGCCCGAGGTCACGTCGGCGAGGAAGATCGCCGACCATTGCCCCTGGTCGTCGCACACGTCGCACAGATGGCGGCGCGAGGAGCGCGTGTAGATGTCGCGCACCAGCACGCGCGCCAGGTCGTCGGCGTCAAGGCCGGGCTGCAGCGGCAGGTCGTCGGTCAGATAGTGCCGGATGATCGACGTGGCCTGCGCGGGACCGGGGCGGTCCACGCGGATCTTCACATCGAGCCGTCCGGGGCGCAGCACGGCGGGGTCGATCATGTCGACGCGGTTCGACGCGCCGATCACCATCACGTTGTCGAGGCTTTCCACGCCGTCGAGTTCGGCGAGGAACTGGGGCACGATCGTCGTCTCCATGTCGCTGGAGACGCCGGTGCCGCGGGTGCGCAGCAGGGAGTCCATCTCGTCGATGAACACGATGACAGGGCTGCCGTCGGCCGCGCGCTCGCGCGCTCGTTTGAAGATCTGGCGGATGAGCCGTTCGGATTCGCCCACGAACTTGTTGAGCAGTTCGGGGCCTTTGACCGACAGGAACACGCCGGAGCCATGGCCGAACCCTTCGGACAGCGCGTGCGCGACCGCCTTGGCGATCATCGTCTTGCCGTTGCCCGGAGGCCCGTACAGCAGCACGCCCTTGGGCGCCTTGAGGTCGTAGCGCTCGTAGAGGCCGCGGTGCAGGAACGGCAGCTGCACGGCGTCGCGGATGCGGTCGATCTGGTCGTCGAGGCCGCCGATGTCGGCGAAGGTGACGTCGGGCACCTCCTCGAGCACCAGGTCGGCGGTGTTCTCGTCGGGCAGCGTCTCAAGGGCGATGCGCCCCGACGCGTCGACGAGCACACGCTGGCTGACGGATGGCATGGTGCGTGCGATCGCGCTGCCGGCGCGGATCACGCTCACGTTGCCGCCCTGGTCGGCGACGATGAGCCTGCCGTCGTCCAGCACCTGCCTGACGGTGCGGACCGAGCCGAGCGTGTCGGCGCCGCGCTGTTCGACGATCGTCATGTTCTCGTTGAGCAGCACGGTGGCCCCGGTCGCCAGCCGCGCGGCGTTCACGTTCGCGGCGACCGGTACGATGAGCCGGCGTCCGCCGCTGATGATCTCGGCGCCGGCATGCTGCACTCCCAGCTCGTCGGTGATGCAGGAGTCGACCTTCACCATCGTGGCATAGGTCTTCGGAGGCGCCGCCATCTGCGCCAGCTGCGCCTTCGCCTTCGTCAGCTCCTTGCCGGCGCGGGTCAGCGCCTGCGCCAACGCATGGTTCTTGGCCATCAGTCGGTCGTTGTCGGCCGCGAGCCGCTCGTTCGCGATGGCCGCGTCATCCTCCTGCCGCATGTCGGTCAGTCCTCGTTTCCTCGTGTTCTCCGTTCCTGTATTACAGTACGCGCCCATCGCACGGCGAAGACGACGATGACCACGACGAAGACGACGATCACCACATCCTCGAACACGTTCAGCACGCCGAGGATCGAGCACCACTGGTCGCCGAGCAGGTAGCCGGTGCCCACGAGGACCGTGTTCCACACGAGCGAGCCAAGCGCCGTCCAGCCGGTGAACCGCAGGAAGCCCATCCGGTTGAATCCGGCCGGAATGGAGATCAGGGAACGCACGACGGGGATCACGCGACCGATGAGCACCGACCATGTGCCGTACTTGGTGAACCACCGGTTCGCCTTGTCCACGTCCTTGCGGCTGACGCCGGGGATGACGTCGGCCGCACGGTGGATGCGGTGCAGGCCCACGAGACGGGAGATGCCGTACAGCGCCCACGCGCCGAGCACGGAGCCGACGGTGGCCCATACGACCGCTTCGACCAAGCCGAGTTCGCCTCGCGCCGCGGTGAAGCCGGCGAGCGGGAGGATGACCTCGCTGGGGATGGGGGGAAAGATCGATTCGAGGGCGATGGCGAAGGCCACGCCGAGCCCGCCGACGGTCTCCATCACGTCGACGAGCCATTCGGTGATCGCGCCGATGATGCCGGTTTCGCCGGTCTGGCAGACGGAGTCGGACGCGGTGGCCAGGAACATTACGGTTTCATGCATAGGGGTCATTGTCCCAGTGATTTCAGACAATCGACGGTATGGTCGACGAAACTTTGCAACCTTCTGACGAATCCCGTGATCGGCTCGGCGCCGGCTCCTTCGACACGGCCGAGGTGGACGCCGCCGCGGCCGCGAGCGACTGGCAGGCGGACGCGGCCGACGTGCCGGCGTGCCCCACGCTGGAGCGCCCCGGCCTGCTCGTCATGGACGTGGACTCCACGCTGATTGACGAGGAGGTGATCGACGAGCTCGGCGACGCGGCGGGATGCGGTGACGAGATCGCCGAGGTGACAGAGCGCGCGATGCGCGGCGAACTGGAGTTCTGCGAGGCGCTGCGCGCCCGTGTGGCGCTGCTGAAGGGGCTGCCGGCCTCCGTGTTCGACACGGTGCATGACCGGCTGCATTTCACGAACGGCGCGCTTGCGCTCATCGACGAGCTGCACCGTCACGGCTGGAAGGTGGGCGTGGTCTCCGGCGGATTCCACGAGGTGGTGGACCGTCTGGCCGCGGAGGCCAAGCTGGATTTCTGGCTGGCGAACCGGCTTGAGGTCGAGGACGGACGGCTCACGGGCCGCGTTGTCGGCGACATCGTCTGCAAGACGGTGAAGCTGCACGCGTTGCAGGCGTGGGCGAAGCGCTGCGGCGTGCCGTCCTCGCAGACCGTCGCGGTGGGCGACGGCGCGAACGACATCCCGATGATCCAGGCGGCGGGGCTGGGCATCGCGTTCTGCGCGAAGCCGAAGACGCAGCTCGCGGCGCACGAGTCCATCAACGAGCGCGACCTGACGAAGGTGCTGGACTTCCTGCGCTGAGTGAACGGTCCTGCCACTTGGCACCGACTACTCGGCCCCCTCAGTGGAGGGGGCCAAGTCAGGACAACGAACCGTACTCTACGAACGACTACGAGTACGGTCGGTCAATTATTTTTGACAAAACGTACTCTAGCAGCCCTCACGAGTACGGTCGGTCGACGAGTGACGTTCCCCCCAGTCAGCTACGCTGACGGCGTCCTCCACCGACGGGGGCCGAGTCAGGACTAACACCGTCTCGCCGCTGACGCTCCCATCCGTACGGCTTAGCGGCAGAGGGCGTCGGGGGTCAGGCGTGCGCCTCGCGCCCAGTCGGCGGCACGCATGGCCTTCTTGCCTTGGGCCTTGACCTCAAGCAGTTCCAACGGCGTACTGCCGGTGCCGACCCAAACGTTGCGTTTGCCGGCCTTGATCGACCCCGACGCCAGCTCCTGCGGCGTGTTCGGATTCGCCGGATCGGCCGGCTGCGCGCGCAGCACGTGCAGCACCAGCGCATCTTCCGACCCGTTCTCGCCGTCGGGATGCAGCCGCCCCCACGCGCCCGGGTTCGGCGTGCAGGCGCGAATCTGGCGGTCCACCGCGGCGGCGTCGGCGGTGAAGTCGATGTGCGCGTCCTCGACGCGGATCTTGTCGGCGACCGGGTACGTACCCGGTTCCTGTTCGACCGGCGCGTCGCTGCCGTCCTCGACCGTGCGCAGGGCGTCCCGCAGGACGAATGCGCCGGATTCGCCGAGTCTGGCCAATAGGTCGCCTGCGGTCTCATGCTCGCCGATCGGCGTTTCGGACTGTTGGAGGATCGGGCCGGCATCCATGGCGCGGGTGATGCGGAACACGCTCACGCCGGTCGTGGCGTCGCCCGCCCAGATGGCGCGTTGCACGGGGGCCGCACCCCTCCAATACGGCAGCAGGGAGAAGTGCAGGTTGTACCAGCCGAACGGCAGGGCGTCGAGCACGGACTGCTTGAGGATGCGCCCGTAGGCGATCACCGCGGCGGCCTGTGCTCCGGTGGCGGCCAGCTCGTCGAGGAACGCCGGCTCGCCGGGGTCGGATTCCAGTACGGGCAGGCCGAGTTCCAGCGCCGCCTGCTTGACGGGGCTGGGCGTGAGCCGGCGTCCGCGTCCGGTGGGCGCGTCGGGGCGGGTGAGCACCGCCACGACCTCGACGTGCTCGCTGTCGGCGACGAGCGCGCGCAGCGAGGGCACCGCGACATCCGGCGTGCCTGCGAACAGGATCTTGAGCATGGTCACCTTTCTTCTTGGGTCTTCTGGAGGCTTTACTGGCGCGACGTTACCGGCTGGCGTTACTTGAGGCCGGGGATGTTGACGCCGAGGCCGATGAGGATCTCGCGCAGCTTGCGGGAGTCCGAGAAGCGGATGCCGCGGATGCCCGCCTGGTTCGCGCCGACGATGTTCATCGCCTTGTCGTCGATGAACACGCTGGTGTCGGCGCTGATGCCGAACTCCTCAAGCGCCTTCTCGTAGATGTCCTTGTGTGGCTTGCGCATGTGCACGTAGCCGGAGACGACCTTGCCGTCGAGCTCCTGGAGGATCGCGCACTGCTTCTCGGCGATCGGAAACAGCTCCTTCTCCCAGTTCGACAGGCCCCACACGCCGATGCCGGCGGCCTTCAGGTCGTTGACGAGCACGCGGGCGCCGGGCACGATGCCGACCAGGGAATCCTGGAAGTTGTCGAGATAGTACTGCAGCATGTCGGCCCACTTGTCGCCGTGGGTCCTGCGCATCCAGGCGACGCCCTCCGCGGGGCTCAGGCCGCCGTCCATGAGGTCGTTGCCGTCGTAGAATCCGGACACGTCGTTGTCGAGGAACTGGTCGATGGTCTCCTGCTTGTACCGAGGCAGCAGCACCGCAGACGGATCCCAGTAAATCAGGACGTTGCCGAAGTCGAAGATCACGTTCTCGATCGGCTTGCCCTGCGCCGCGGCCGCCGGCCCTTCGGCCACCAGCACGTCATGCTGCATATCCGGTTCGCCCGGCCAACCCTTCATGATGCCTCCATCCTTGCGCGGTGGCGGATGCGACGCCTTGAGGGCGCATCCGCCATCATCTTCGCGGTTGTCGGTTCCATCGTTCCATGCCATCACGACGATTGGCACAGCCGCCGACCAGTGCAACCGGGCGACTGCACGGCGTCGACACGTCAGATCAGGTCCTTGGGGTCGACCTGGAACCGCAGTTCGCCGGGATGGCGTGACGCCACATGCCTGGCCACCGTCGTCTGCAGCCGTCTGGCCAGTTCGGCACGCCGCTTCACCGGCACCCGCACGAGCGCCTTGACGCGATCCGCCGTGCTTTCGAGCTCACGGGCGCTGACCGTCACCGGAGGCGGGATGGGCACCGGCCCGAGCAGGCCGGGCATGGGTTCGCCGTCGATCTGCAGCTCGGCCCAGTCGCCGTGCAGCACGCCGATCTCGTCCAATGCGGCCATCACCGCATCGCGCCGGCCCCACACGCAGGCTACGGAGCATATGGGCGGCATGCCGGTCTCTCGGCGCTCGGCCAGCTCGCGCGCGGCCAGAGACGAGGAGTCCCACAGCATGAGCGCCTGGGCGACATACCGGTCGCATTCCCCGAGGATCAGTCCCTGCCCGCCGCGCGAGCGGGGCGCGCACAGGGACATCGCGCGCATCCACGCGGTCAGCGTGTCGGCGCGCGCGTCCACGCCCGGCGCGTACAGGCTCGTCCACGCGTCGAGTATGGCGACTGCCCGGTATTCGCCGCGTTCCGGCATGTCTGCCGTCCGCTCCCCCGCGTCCGGCTCATGCGCCGGGCTCCTGCCGGGCGCAGGGCCCGCCGGCTCCGGTTGCGCCCGCGACGTGCGTGCGGCGCGGGTCGCGATGACGCGCGGCTCCGCCCCGGGGGTGGCGATGACGATGCGCGGCGAGTCGTCCACGAATTCGACGATGCCGCGCGGCTGGCTTGGCGACGACATGACGACCGGCACGCCGCGGAACAGGCCGGCGAGCTCGCGGGCCGTGCCTGCCGCGCCCACCCGCACCACGCGCATGCGTTCGCCACCGCAGTGCGGGCAGGTCCACCCGACCGCGGCCGCGGCGCACCAGCGGCATCGCGGCACACCGTCGCCGACACGTTCCAATGGGCCGGTGCATTTCGCGCACCTCGCCTGCGCGTGGCAGGCCGCGCAGCTCAACGCCTCACTGATGCCGTCGGCCGGAATGGACAGCAGCACCGGTCCGGTCTGCAACGCCGCCGACAGGGTGGCGACCGCCGTATGCGGCACGCGCGCGCCGATGCTCGGGTCGGCGAGCCGTGCCAGCTCCTCACGGTTGAGCCACCGGATCCATGGCATGTCGTCGCGGCGTGCCGTCGGCAGCAACGACATCGCCATGCTGGGGCCGCTGACCGGCGTGACCGTCGTCTCGTCGCCGGTCTCCCACTGGCTGAGCGCACTGCGCGCGAACGACAGCGCGACGAACACGCCATGATGGCTTTCGGCCCTCAGCCGCATCACGCCGCGGGCCTGCGCGTACGGCATCATGCCGTCCGCCTGCTGGTATGCGGCGTCGTCGACCACCATGAACAATCCTGCGCTTTCGATCGGCGCATACATGGCGGCGCGCAATCCGATCACGCAGCCCACCTGGCCGGTGGCGGCGGCGAGATAGGCGCGGTAGCGTTCCGCAGGCGGCAGTCCGGCGGCCAGCACGACGAAATCACCGGAGTATCCGCCGCGGCTGGAGCCGTCCGGCGCGAACCGTCGCAGCCCGTAGCGCTGCAGTGCCGACGCAAGGTCGTCACATTGCCGCATGCCGGGCAGCACCACCGCGCACGGCTTGCCCGCGGCGATGGCGTCGGCGATCATCCATGCCGCGTCGTCGGCCCAGACGGCGGCGCCGGGCCGCGCGTCCATCACGAACGCGGCGAACGCACGCCCCTCGATGCCCGCCCGCAACGCCGCGGAGCCGTCATAGGCGCGCTGGATGGCGGCGAACCCCTGCTCCAGCGAATGCTGCCGGATGGCCGGCGTGCCGTGCGAGCCGATCCAGCGCCCGCGTGCGGCGAACCGCTGCTCGTCGTCCACCCGCGCGACGCGCGGCGGAACGGCGAGGCGCAGGATGTTGGCGCGAGTGCCGCCGTACGCTTCGGCGATGCGTGTGACGTCATCGCGCATCGCGGCGCTCACCAGCACGTGCGGGCTGGCGACACGTTCGATGAACCGCAGGGCCGACCTGGGCGTGTCGCTTGCCGCGACCCTGCCCCAGACGATGCCGTCTACCAGACGCCCGCCGAACCGCACCCGCACCATGACGCCGGGCTGCGCGGTCTCGGAGAACCGTTCCTCCACCAGATAGTCGAACGACCTTCCCAGATGCGTCGCCTGGACGTCGAGCACGACCTGGGCGATCGGGTTCTCGGCGGCGACCTTGCGCTGCGCGGGCGCGCGGCGTTTCCGCTTGCGTGGCGCGAGCCCGTCGAGCGTCAGCTGCTGTGCGTTCATGTCGTTCATATCGACCATGGTAACGGCATGAAAAAAGGACCGGCAGATATCTACCGGTCCTTGTCGGCGACGGCGTGTCGCACGGGTCCGCCGCGCGACACGCCGTCTGTATGCGTCGTCAGAGCGCGGCGACGGCGGCTTTCAGCTCGTCCACCTTGTCGGTGCGCTCCCACGGGAATTCGACGTCCACGCGGCCGAAGTGGCCGTATGCGGCGGTCTTCGCGTAGATCGGGCGCTTGAGGTCGAGCTCATCGATGATGGCGGCCGGGCGCAGGTCGAACACCTTGCGCACCGCCTGCTGGATCTGCTCGCGGGTCACGCCGCCGATCTCGGTGCCGAACGTCTCCACGTTCACGGACACCGGCTCGGCCACGCCGATCGCGTACGCGACCTGCAGTTCGACGCGGTGCGCGAGCCCGGCGGCGACGATGTTCTTCGCCACCCAGCGCGTCGCGTAGGCGGCGGAACGGTCCACCTTGGACGGGTCCTTGCCGCTGAACGCGCCGCCGCCGTGGTGGGCGGCGCCGCCGTAGGTGTCGACGATGATCTTGCGCCCGGTCAGGCCGGCGTCGGCGGCGGGGCCGCCGAGCACGAACGAGCCGGTCGGGTTGACGAGCTGACGGTAGTCGTCGTGCTTGACGGCGGCGCCGTTCACATCCTTGCCGAGCACGTCGTCGAGCACCGGGTCGATGACGTGGGCCTTGAGCTGGTCTCGCAGCCAGTCCTGCGTGACCTCGGGGTCGTGCTGCGTGGAGATGAGCACGGTGTCGACGCGCAGCGGATGCTCGTTCTCGTCGTATTCGATGGTCACCTGGGTCTTGCCGTCAGGGCGCAGGTGCGGCACCTCGCCGCTCTTGCGCACTTCGGCCAGACGGAAGGCCAGACGGTGGGCCAGATAGATGGGCAGCGGCATGAGCACGTCGGTCTCGTCGGTGGCGTAGCCGAACATGACGCCCTGGTCACCGGCGCCCTGCGCCTCGTAACGCTGTTCGCGGCTGGCGGCGGACTCCTCGGCCCCGCTCAGACGAGCCACGCCCTGGTTGATCTCGGCGCTCTGACCGGTGATGGCCACGATCACGCCGCACGAGTCGGCGTCGAGGCCGACCTCGGAGGACGTGTAGCCGATGCGGCGCAAGGTCTCACGCACTTTGGACTGCACGTCGACGTAGCCTTCGCTGGTCACCTCGCCGAAGACGAGGAACACCCCGGTGGCCGCGGACGTTTCGACGGCGACGTGCGACTGCGGGTCCTGCCGCAGCAGCTCGTCGAGGATTTCATCGGAGATCTGGTCGCAGACCTTATCCGGGTGCCCTTCGGTCACGGATTCTGCGGAGATGAGCTTGCGCTCCTGAGTGGTCATATCATCCCTCTTTCGGACTTATCGCCAGGCTCGTCACCGGCCTGGCACAATGATACGGTTGGTTGTTTTCTGCTGTAAGGACCGACTCCGGCCATGAAAAAGGCCCGTGCTGACCATACGGTCGGCGCGAGCCTCAGGTTGTTCGCTCCTGATGTTCAGTTGTACCCGTTCGGGCCATCAGGGGCAAGCGTGTCGCCGGAATTGCCGGCCAATCGCCGAACCGGCGATCAGTTGCCCTCGCTCAGGTCGTCCTCGCCGAGGGTCTCCTCGAGCAGGCCGTCGTTGATCTCGCGGAAGGCGATGGACAGCGGCTTCTCGTTGTTCTGGTACTCGACGAGCGGGCCGACGTTCTGCAGCAGGCCCTCGTTGAGCTGGGTGAAGTACGAGTTGATCTGACGAGCACGCTTGGCGGCGAAGATGGCCAGCGCGTACTTGGAATCGGCGTGCTTCATCAGGTCGTCGATCGGCGGGTTCGCGAAACCCTCGGGAACGGGGGCGGTGCCGAACTCCTCGTTGCCCTTGACCTCGGTATCCTTGGTATCTTCTGCCATATTCACAAGTCTCCAAATCAGAACGATGGAAATCTATCTCAACCGCAGCAAGTATAGCGAAACACGGCGACTTGCCGAGCGGGAGGATGCGAACCGACATGCGTACGGGCAGATGCCGGCGATGATGACGGCCGCGTGCAGATCTCACCCATGCCGAACGCGCGCGACCAGCCGCGCGACCTGCTCGCACGTGCGTGACACGTTGCCCGCGGCGCCATGCAACAGCGTCTGCAGGTCCGACGCCCCCGGCGCGATGCCGAAGACGGCATCAACGCCAAGCCCGTACAGGCCGTCGATGCCGTCGCCGACATGCCCGGCCAGCGCCACCACCGGTTTGCCGTGCCGTTTCGCCACCGAGGCGACGCCGGCCGGCGTCTTGCCGAACGCGGTCTGCGCGTCGACGGAACCCTCGCCGGTGAGCACGACATCGGCCCATCGCACGGCAGCGTCAAGCCCGGATTGCTCGACGACCAGATCGACGCCGGGACGGAACTTCGCCCCGAGGAACGCCAGCAGCGCGAAGCCGATGCCGCCCGCCGCGCCCGCACCCGGCGACGCCGCGAAATCCGTCGCCTCGCCAAGCGCCGGAGCCAGTCCCGGCGTGGCCGACGCGATGCGCGCGAACCGGGCGAGCGCATCGTCGAGCCGTTCGACGTCGGCCGGGGACGCGCCTTTCTGCGGGCCGAACACGGCGCTGGCTCCATGCGGCCCGGTCAACGGATTGGTCACGTCGCACGCGGCGACGATCTCGGCCTGCTGCACGGCCTCGTCGAGGCCGCTCATGTCGATCGTCGCAAGGTCAGCGAGCGCCGCGCCGCCGGGGGCGAGCGGGCGGCCGGAGCCGTCGAGCAGCCGTACGCCGAGGGCGGCGAGCAGGCCGCTTCCCGCGTCGTTGGTGGCCGAGCCGCCGAGTCCGACGATGATGCGCGTCGCGCCGGCATGGGCGGCGGCGCGGATGAGCTCGCCGGTGCCGTATGACGAGGCGACGAGCGGATCACGCTCATCGGCGGCGAGCCGCGACAGACCGCTCGCGCTGGCGGTTTCGACCACGGCGGTCCGTCCGGCGGCTGCGCCGGCAACGTCACCGCCGGCAACGTCTTCCCCATCGCCAAGCAGTCCGTACTCGCCGCGCACCGGCCGGCCGAGCGGGTCCCGGACCGTCACGGAGCGCATCACGCCATGCGTGGCGTCGACGAGCGCCCGTGCCGTGCCCTCGCCGCCGTCGGCCATCGGTTTCAGACGGATCTCGGCGGCGGGGTCGCCCCTGCGGATGCCTTCGGCCATGGCCTGCGCGGCCTGCGGCGCGGTCAGGCTTTCCTTGAACGAATCGGGGGCGCAAACGTATCGTGTCATGGCTTCAGCATAATCATCACGCCATCCGTGAAACGCCCCACACTTTTTAGTTTGTATGCAAACTATGTGGTATGGTCGGTGATGTCACAAGGGGGCCACATGCTGGATGACGAACTGCACTTCCTGCTGCTCAAGGCATTCAACCACTCGAACCGCCGTATCGACGCGGCGATCCGCCGCATCGGGCTCCTGCCCGGGCAGCCGAAGATCATCGAATGCCTGGCCGAGCAGGACGGCCTCACCGCCAAGGAGATCTGCACGCGGTGCATCCTCGACAAATCCACGATGACCGGCCTGCTGAAACGCATGGAGACGCGCGGGCTCGTCAGACGCGAGGCGAGCGAGACCGACAGACGCTCATACCGGGTCTTTCTGACCAAGCTTGGACGCGACTACGCCGCACGCATCGCGGCCATCATGCAAGACGCCGACGCCCAGGCGACGCGCGGCATGGCTCCGGTCGAAGCCGTGGCCCTGAACACCGCCCTGCGCCAGGTCATCGCCAACCTGGAGGTCGCCGACGCGGTTGAGCAAGACGCCGCCGAACAAGACGCCGAGAAGGAGGGCTGACATGCCGTACTTCATCAAACGCGTCATCTGTCTGCTCGCCGGTCTCGCCGTCGAATCATTCGGCATCGCGCTCATCACCAAGAGCGAGCTCGGCACCTCGCCGATTTCGAGCATCGCGTGGGTGGTGACGCTCAGGTGGCCGCAGATCAGCTTCGGCGTGACCGCGTTCGTGGTGAACGCGCTGTTCGTCGCCATCGAGGTGGCGTTGCTGCGCCGCGACTTCAAACCAGCGCAGTACCTGCAGCTGGCGGTCACGTTCTGGTTCGCCGCGACCCTCGACGCAAGCATGCTGCTGCTCGGCTGGTTCCGCCCGGCCACCTGGTGGGAGCAGGGCGTCGGACTGCTGCTCGGCATCGCGACCCTGGCGCTCGGCATCTGCATGGAGGTCGCCCCGGGGCTCATCATGGTGCCCGGCGAAGGCGTCGTGAAGGCGCTCGCCATCGTGACCAGGATCCGGTTCGGCACGCTCAAGGTCTGCTTCGACGTGACGCTCATCGTCACCGCGGGCATCCTGTCGTTCATCTTCTTCGGTGAAATCAGAGGCCTCGGCGTCGGCACGGTCGTCGCGGCGGCCATCACCGGGGTGTTCGTCAACCTCATCAACCGCCACTGCCGCTTCGTCCAGCCCGTCGACCCGCACGCAGCCGCAGCCGGCACTGTGAAGGCGAGCGTGTGACAGCCGGACGAGACTCACGCCCGTTTCTGCATCATCGTCACGTTTTCTGCATCATTAAAAACTATATGATGCAGAAAACGTGACGATGATGCAGAAACGGAGAGCCACGCCATTGAGAGGATTCGATTACATCGCTTCGGCGGCGAGCCTGCTCACCCCGCGCACGACAAGCCTGCTGACCGCGATCCACGAAGAAAAGGGACGCCGGAACACGCAATCGGTTCGTCCGGACATCCTGGCGACGCTTACCACGGTCGCACGCGTCCAGAGTATCGACACATCCAACCGCATCGAGGGAATCTCGACAAGCGACAGGCGGCTCGACGCAATCGTGGCAGACAAAGTCACCCCCCGCAATCGGGCGGAAGAGGAGATCGCCGGATACCGTGACGTGCTCGCGGTCATCCACGAAAGCCATGACTACATTCCACCCACCCCGAACGTCATCCTGCAGTTTCACCGTGACCTATTCCGCCACACCCCGCTGGCTTTCGCAGGACGGTTCAAGGACACCGATAACATCATCGTCGAACGCGACGCCACCGGCGAAAGCCGCGTCCGGTTCGCACCGCTGTCGGCGCTGGCGACCCCGGAGCTGGTCTCGCGCATCTGCGACGCCTACGCCGAAGCGCTCCGGGACGCGCATACCGACTCGCTGCTCGTCACGGCCATGTTCACCCTCGATTTCACCTGCATCCATCCGTTCAACGACGGCAACGGACGCATGAGCCGCCTGCTGACGCTGCTGCTGCTCTACCGCAACGGATACGACGTCGGCAAGTACATCAGCGTGGAGCATCTCATCGAGAAGAGCAAGGACACCTATTACGAGGCATTGGCGGCAAGCACCACGGGTTGGAACGACGGCACGAACGACTACGCCCCGTTCGCCAATTACCTGCTGGGCGTGATCCTCGCCGCATACAAGGAGTTCGACACGCGCATCTCCATCGCATCCGGCCCCGGCCATACGTCGGACGGCAGTCGCCCGACCAAGGCGCAGCGCATTGCGCGCCTGATCGACAATACGCTGGCCCCTCTGTCCAAAGCCGACATCATCGCCAAGCTGCCCGACATCAGCGTCACCACGGTCGAACGCACGCTGAAAGCGCTGCAGGACGACGGCGTCATCATGAAAATCGGTTCAGGGCGCGCCACCCGTTACGCAAGACGACGTTGAGCGAGGCATCCGACTCAGGCCGTGGCGAACGTAACATCCGTGTGAATTCCACATATTGACTCTTGACAAAACGGGTGTCCCTTGCAAGGGCTTCAATAGAACCATGACTGAAATGCGATCTGCAAAACTCATGTCCGGCCGCGTCTTCGCAGGCGCACGCGCCCTCTACCGCGCCGCCGGCGTCAGCGGCGACGACATGGGCCGCAAGCCCATCATCGCCATCGCGAACTCCTTCGACGAGTTCCTTCCCGGCCACGTCCACCTCAACAAGGTCGGCCGCATCGTCTCTGAGGCCATCAAGGAGGCCGGCGGCATCCCGCGCGAGTTCAACACCATGGCCGTCGACGACGGCATCGCCATGGGCCACACCGGTATGCTCTACTCGCTGCCCAGCCGCGACATCATCGCCGACACCGTGGAATACCAGGTGAACGCGCACTGCGCCGACGCCCTGATCTGCATCCCGAACTGCGACAAGGTCGTCCCCGGCATGCTCATGGCCGCGCTGCGACTGAACATCCCGACCGTGTTCGTCTCCGGCGGCCCGATGGAGGCCGGCACCACGGTGCTCGCCGACGGCACCGTGAAGAAGAACACCGACCTCATCTCCGTGATGTACGCCTCCGCCGACGACAACGTCTCCGAGGAGGACCTGCTCAACTACGAGAAGACCGTGTGCCCGACCTGCGGCTCCTGCGCCGGCATGTTCACCGCCAACTCGATGAACTGCCTCACGGAGGCGATCGGCCTTGCCCTGCCCGGCAACGGCACGATCCTCGCCTCGCACTCCTACCGCAAGGACCTGTTCAAGCGCGCCGCGCAGCAGGTCGTCAAGATCGCGAACCAGTACTACCACGATTCCGACGACTCCGTGCTGCCGCGCTCCATCGCCACCAAGCACGCGTTCGAGAACGCCATGACCATGGACGTGGCCATGGGCGGCTCCACCAACACCGTGCTGCACATCCTCGCGATGGCCCAGTCGGCCGACGTGGACTTCACGCTCGACGACATCGAACGCATCAGCCACACCGTGCCGTGCATCTGCAAGGCCAGCCCTTCCGGCAAGTGGGAGATCTCCGACGTGCATCGCGCCGGCGGCATCACGGGCATCCTCGGCGAGCTCGACCGTGCCGGCAAGCTGCACCGCGACGTGCACTCCATCGACTACCGCAAGCTCGAGGACAAGCTCGACGACTGGGACATCATGCGCCCCACCTGCACCGAGGAAGCCAAGCAGATGTACAAGGCTGCCCCGGGCCACATCATCTCCCCCGAACCGTGGACGCACACCACGCTGTTCGACGCGCTCGACACGGACCGCGAGCACGGCGCGATCCACGACATCGACCACCCGGAGATTCACGAGGGCGGCCTCGCCGTGCTGCGCGGCAACCTCGCGCCCGACGGCTGCGTGGTGAAGACCGCCGGCGTGCCGCAGGAGATCTGGAAGTTCCGCGGACCGGCTTTGGTCGTCGAATCGCAGGAGGAGGCCATCAAGGTCATCCTCGACGACACGCTCAAGCCCGGCATGGCGCTCGTGATCCGCTACGAGGGCCCGAAGGGCGGCCCGGGCATGCAGGAGATGCTCTACCCGACCTCCTTCGTCAAGGGCAAGGGCATCGGCAAGCAGGTCGCCATGCTCACCGACGGCCGCTACTCCGGCGGCTCCTCGGGCCTGGCCATCGGCCACATCGCCCCCGAAGCGGCCAACAAGGGACCGATCGCGTTGATCAAGAACGGCGACATCATCAACATCGACATCGAAGCGCGTCAGGTGAACGTCGAGCTGACCGACGAACAGCTGGCCGAGCGCCGCGCCGAGCTCGAAGCCGGCGACGGCTACGTGGCGCACCGCGACCGCAAGGTGAGCCAGGCGCTCAAGGCCTACGCCGCCTTCGCCCGCTCCGCCGACAAGGGCGCTACGCGCGACCCGGAGCTTATCAATAAGCTCTCGGGCCTCGCCTGATTGGGACTCCCCTAGAACGACATAACAGGCCGTTCCACCGCAAGCCACGCGATGGAACGGCCTGTTTCGATATCCAGCAGGCATCCACAAACGCGAGAGGCCCCTCGGCGATGATGGCCGAGGGGCCTCAGCCGCTCATATCCCTTACTTCATGAGGTTGCGCAGCACGTACTGGAGGATGCCGCCGTTGCGGTAGTAGTCCGCCTCGCCGGGGGTGTCGATGCGCACGACCGCATCGAACTCAGTCGTCGTGCCGTCCTTGTGCGTGGCGGTGACGTGCACTGTCTTGGGGGTTTCACCCTCGTTGAGCTGCTCGACGCCGGCGATGTCGTAGACCTCCGTGCCGTCGAGGCCGAGCGACTCGTACGATTCGCCGGCCGGGAACTGCAGCGGCAGCACGCCCATGCCGATGAGGTTGCTGCGGTGGATGCGCTCGAAGCTCTCGGTGATCACGGCCTTCACGCCAAGCATCAGCGTGCCCTTTGCCGCCCAGTCGCGCGAGGATCCGGTGCCGTACTCCTTGCCTGCGAGCACCACCAGGGGAATATCCGCGGCCTTGTAGTTGAGCGACGCGTCGAAGATCGTCGACGGCTTGCCGGTCGTGAAGTCGTAGGTGTAGCCGCCCGGAGTCACCTCGTTGCCGGTGGAAGCGAGCAGCTGGTTGCGCAGGCGGATGTTGCCGAACGTGCCGCGCACCATGACCTCGTGGTTGCCTCGACGCGAGCCGTACGAGTTGAAGTTCTTCGGCTCGACGCCGCGCTCGGTCAGGTATTTGCCCGCCGGGCTGGACGCCTTGAACGCGCCCGCGGGCGAGATGTGGTCGGTGGTCACGGAGTCGCCGAGCAGCGCGAGCACGCGGGCACCGTGGATGTCCTTGACCGGATCGGGCATGGCGCTCATGCCGTCGAAGAACGTCTGACGACGCACGTACGTGGACTTCGGATCCCAGGCGAACAGCTCGCCTTCGGGCACGTCGAGGCCCTTCCAGCGGCGGTCTCCCTCGAAGACGCTGGCATAGTCCTTGAGGAACATCTCGCGGCTGACGGTGCCGTTCACCACGGCGGCGACCTCCTCGTTGGTCGGCCAGATGTCCTTGAGGTACACGTCGTTGCCGTCCTTGTCGGTGCCGAGCGGCTGCGTGGCGAAGTCGAAGTCCATCGTGCCGGCGAGCGCGTAGGCGATGACGAGCGGCGGCGAGGCGAGGTAGTTCATCTTGACGTCCGGGCTGATGCGGCCCTCGAAGTTGCGATTGCCGCTCAGCACGGCGGTCACGGTCAGGTCGTTCGCGTTGATGGCCTCGCTGATCTCGGGCAGCAGCGGGCCAGAGTTGCCGATGCAGGTGGCGCAGCCAAAGCCGACGAGCTCGTAGCCGAGCGCGTCGAGGTCGTCCTGCAGCCCGGCCGCCTTGAGGTAGTCGGCGACGACCTGCGAACCGGGGGCGAGCGAGGTCTTGACCCACGGCTTGGGGCTGAGTCCCTTCGCGTGCGCGTTGCGGGCGATGAGGCCGGCCGCGATCATCACGGACGGGTTGGAGGTGTTGGTGCAGGACGTGATGCTCGCGATGGCCACGTCGCCGTTGGTCAGGTCGAAGTCGCCGCGGAAGTCGGTGGACACGGCCACGGGCTCCTTGACGGTCTTCGGCGTCTCATAGGCGGGCAGCGTGTCCTCGAACGTCTTCTTGGATTCGGACAGCACGATGCGGTCCTGAGGGCGCTTGGGGCCTGCGATGGATGGCACCACGTCGCCGAGGTCGAGCTCCATGTATTCGGAGTACTGCGGCTCCACATACTCCGGGTCCTTGGCGTCGCCCCAGAGCTTGTTGGCCTTGGCGTAGGCTTCGACGAGCGCGACCTGCTCGTCGCTGCGACCGGTGAGCCGCAGATAGTCGAGGGTGACCTGGTCGATCGGGAAGATGCCGCACGTGGAGCCGAATTCGGGGCTCATGTTGCCGATGGTGGCACGGTTGGCGAGCGGCACGGAGGCGATGCCCTCGCCGTAGAACTCGACGAACTTGCCGACGACGCCGTGCTTGCGCAGCATGTCGGTGATGGTGAGCACCACGTCGGTTGCGGTGACGCCTTCGGGAATGGAGCCGGTGAGCTTGAAGCCGACGACGCGCGGCACGAGCATGGAGATCGGCTGGCCGAGCATCGCGGCCTCCGCCTCGATGCCGCCGACGCCCCAGCCGAGCACGCCGAGGCCGTTTTCGGTGGTGGTGTGCGAGTCGGTGCCGACGCACGAGTCGAGGTAGGCGAGCTGGCGGCCGCGCTCCCCCGCCTTGGTCATGACGACCTTGGCGAGGTATTCGATGTTGACCTGATGGATGATGCCGGTTCCCGGCGGCACGACGCGGAAGTTGCGGAACGCCTGCTGTCCCCAGCGCAGGAACTGGTAGCGTTCGCCGTTGCGCTGGTATTCGATGTCCATGTTGAGTTCGACCGCGTTGGGCAGCGCGTACTTGTCGATCTGCACGGAATGGTCGATGACCATGTCGGACTGGACCTGCGGGTTGATGACCTCCGGGTCTCCGCCGAGCGACTTCACGGCGTCGCGCATGGTGGCGAGGTCGACGATGCAGGGCACGCCGGTGAAGTCCTGCATGACGACGCGGCTCGGCGTGAACTGGATCTCGTGGCTCGGCTGTGCGGCCGGGTCCCAGTCCAGCAACGCCTTCACATGGTCGTCGGTGATGTTCGCGCCGTCGATGTTGCGCACGAGGTTCTCGACGAGGACCTTGAGCGAGTACGGCAGGTGGTCGACGCCGGGCAGGTCGGCGATACGGTAATAGTCATAGTCCTTGCCGGCGGCGGATAACGTCGCCAGCTGGTCGTCGCGCACAGACATGCTTCCTCCGAGCTTGAGAAATCGCTTATACGGGTGATTATCCATGCACAACGATAACGATACGTTACTTCAGCTCTGGCGTGTCGGCTTGTCATGTGAGAAAATTCGCCCCACGAACCCGATCGCCACGTGGCAGACGCCGAACAGCAGCGCCGCCAGCAGCAGTGCGATCAGCGTAGCGGTCAGCACGCGGCCGGTCGGCAGGCTCAGCGCGAAGAACCGGGCGACGAACGGGATGAACAGCCCGATCACGCCGGCCGCCGCGAACAGGGCCACCAGTATGCCGCGCCACGAGCTGAGCGGCCGGGCCACGCGGGCGAGCACGAACACGCCGAGCGCGAACACGATGATCGCGCAGGTGGTGCGCAGCGCCGCGAGATCGGCGGGCCGGGACACGTCCCACCCCATGATGTCCGGCAGCAGCCAGGACGACAGCAGCACCGACAGGGCGATGGCCACGCCGCCGGGCAGCGCGAACCGGATCACACGCGAAAGGAACCCGGGGATGTAGCGCCGCGTGTTCGGCGCGAGCGCGAGGATGAACGCCGGCATGCCGATGGTCAGCGCGCCCACGTACGTGATGTGCCGGGGCAGATACGGGAACGGTATCGCGGTGAGCACCACGCCGAGCGAGATGAGCGCCGAATAGACGGTCTTGACGAGGAACAGGCTGGCGACGCGCTCCATGTTGGCCATGACCTGACGGCCGCGGGCGACGACGTCGGGCAGGTGGGAGAACTTCGAGTCGACGAGCACGACCTGCGCGACGGCCTTGGTGGCCGGAGCGGCGTTGCCCATGGCGATGCCGAGGTCCGCCTCCTTGATGGCGAGCGCGTCGTTGACGCCGTCGCCGGTCATCGCCACCACGTGCCCGCCGACGTGCAGCGCGTCGACGATGGCCTTCTTCTGGTCGGGCAGCACGCGGCCGATCACGTCGACGTCCTCGAGCACGCGCGCCAGCTCGTCCACGTCCTCAGGAAGCTTGCGGGCGTCCATGGCGACCGGCTTGCGCGAGCCGGTGAGCCGCACCTTAGCGGCGATCGCGCCGACGGTGACGGGGTTGTCGCCGGAGATGATGCGGCAGCGAACCCCCTGGTCGCGGAACCAGGCGAGCGTCGGCTGCGCGTCGTCGCGGATCCGTTCCGAGCACAGGACGAGCGCGACGGGCCGCGCATCGGCCAGCAGGCTCGGATCGTCGGCGAAATCCTGCGGCGCCGGGCCGTCGGCGCGGGCGAGCAGGACGACGCGGCTGCCTTCCGCCGCATGATCGTTCACCTGCGCGAGCACGGCAGCATGGTCGCCGGGCAGCGCGGCGAGCAGCACCTCGGGCGCGCCCATGTACCATACACCGGCGCCGCCCTGCGACGGCTCGTCGGCCGACGGACCATAGGCGATGGCGCTCCACTTGCGGGCGGAGGAGAACGGCACGCGCGCGGCGACCGCGCCGGAGAGGACGCCCTGCGCGCCCAGCGCGTCGAGGATCGCCCGTCCGGTGGCGTTCGGCTGCCCCTCGTCCGCAAGGTCGTACAGGGCCTGCATGGTCCGCGGCGAGACCGGTGCGTCGCGGTCGAGCGGCACGATGCGGTCGAACGCGATGCCGCCGTCGGTGATGGTGCCGGTCTTGTCAAGGTTCAGGCAGTCGACGCGCGCGAGCGTCTCCACGGATTCCAGCTCCTGGACGAGCGTGTTCTTGCGGGCGAGCCGCATCGCGGCGACGGCGAAGTTCAGCGAGGTGAGCAGCACGAGACCTTCGGGGATCATGCCGACCACGCCGGCCACGGCGGAGATGACCGCCTGCCGCCAAGATCCTGTGGCCACGGCGTAATCCCATCCGCCGACCGTGCGCACCTGCGACCAGATCAGCAGCGCACACAGCGGCACGACGAGGAACGTCATGAACTTGAGAATCGTGTTGATGCCCTTGTTCAGGTCGGAGACGGTCTTCTTGTACACCTTGGCGCGGGCGGTGAGCGTGGCCGCATAGCTGTGCTCGCCGACCGCGTTGACGTGGACGAGCGCGACTCCGGAGACCGCGGCCGAGCCGGAATACACCTCGTCGCCCTCACGCTTGCGCACGGTGCGCGACTCTCCGGTGAGCATGGACTCGTCGAGCTCCAGTCCCCACGTGCGCACGACGCGGGCGTCGGCGGGCACCTGCTCGCCGGAGCGCACCCACAGCAGGTCGTCGAGCACGATGCCAGCGGACGGCACCCGCGTGTCGCGTCC
The DNA here is from genome assembly GCF_009193355.1 of Bifidobacterium leontopitheci. Lineage (GTDB taxonomy): Bacteria > Actinomycetota > Actinomycetes > Actinomycetales > Bifidobacteriaceae > Bifidobacterium > Bifidobacterium leontopitheci. The sequence goes on along the minus strand of NZ_WBVT01000001.1, from coordinate 67,523 downwards.
CGAACGTCGCACCACATAGTCGGATGCGACGAGGATCGACAGCCGGTCGAGCGTACGCTTGGCCTTGAGCTCGGTGACGATGCCGATGCCGGTGTTGATGATGATGACGAAGCCGAAGACGGCGTCCTTCCATGATCCGGCGAGCAGCACGAGGATCATCGCGGCGACGATGATGCCGTTGAACAGCGTGAACACGTTCGCGCGCACGATGTCGGCGATGGAACGGGATGTGGTCTGCCTGACCGTGTTGGCGCGGCCCGCTTCGACGGCCATCTGCGCCTGCGCGTCGGTCAGGCCGGTCTCTTCGACGTGTGGGAGGTTCAGCTGTTCGCTCATGGTCTCCACCATAGCCGCGGGTATCGGCCGGCAGCATCAGGCGCGCGGATGATATCGCCCGCCGACCTGTCAGCTGGAACGGAACGGGTCAGGAGACGATCGTGGAGACGGTGACCTGCCGCGGATGCGGCTTGTCGTCGATGATGGTGGCGATGGCCTCGTTCAGCGGCGTCGCCTCGGCGTCGCGGTCGTTGATGACGAACGTTGCGGCGAACAGCGTATCGTCGATTGGCGGATGGACCGGGTTGAGCAGCACGACCGGGATGCCGGCCTCGCGCGCACCGGTCAGCGCCATGTCCCAGTCGTCGCGGTCGGCGTCGGTGACGTCGATGCCGCTGACCATGATGACGCTCACCTTGCGCACGGTCATCGTCTCCACCCCCTGGCAGGCGGCCTTGACGGGGTCGGTGACGGCGTTGGTCGAGATGTAGGGCGCCTGCAGGTCGGCGTCGTGGAAGGCGTCGAGCACGAGCGCGTCGACGTCGGTGTCCTTCGAGCCGATGACGCCGATGATCATGTCGGGCTGTTCGATGCCCTCGTGCGCCACCGCCGGCTCGCGCTCCTGCGTGTCGCCGACCGCCTTGCCTTGGGGGACGCAGCCGGCGAGCGAGCTGACGGCGGCCAGCGTGCACAGGATGGCGGCGATCCTGCGCATGACGTGGTGCACTCCCCACGCGGCGGTCCTGGCCCGGTGCGGATGTCGCCTGCGCGCGCCCATCGGTCAGCGGCCTTCCCGGACGAACAGCGCGACCGTCTCGACGTGGTGGGTCATCGGGTAGATGTCGAACGCGTGAATGTCACGCAGCGTGTATCCTTCGGCGACAAGCGTGGCGGTGTCGCGGGCGAGGCTGGTCGGGTCGCAGGCGATGTAGATGACCGAGCGGGCGCCTGCCGCGGCGATCTGGCGGCACACCTTGGCATGCGCTCCGGCGCGAGGCGGGTCGAGCACGACCAGATCGGGCCGTGCCAGGTTGGCGGGCACCTGGGCGAGCGTGGCCGCCACGTCGCCGCATCGCGCGTCGACGTCGGCGAGGTCCAGCGCGCGCAGGTTGCGTTGCGCGTGGTGCACGGCCCGTTTGCCGCCTTCGACGCTGAGCATGCGCGTACGGGGGCTGGTCAGGGTGGCCAGCGGCAGGGTGAACAGTCCGGAGCCTGAGAACAGGTCCCACACGCATGCGGACGCCGCGTCGCCGATCTGCCGGCGCGCGAGGTCGATCACGTGGCCGGTGAGCGCCAGCGGCGCCTGCCGGTGCACCTGCCAGAAGCCGTTGGCGTCGACCTGATAATGGAACGCGCGGCCGGCGACGGTGACGGTTTCGGTCAGCTCCTGACGGCCCGCCCGCAGACGGCCGTCCACGAGCACCGCATAGTTGTCGTCGGATTTGCCGTTCTCGCGCGGCTCGGGGACGGACAGCCTGATCTGCGCGCCCGGCTCGAATCCGCCATCCCAGACATGCTCGGCGTCGGCGACATCGAGCAGCTCACGGGAGGCGAGCGGCATGGTGTCCAGCGGCACGCGCACATGGGTGCCGCGGCGGCGCATGGAGGGGCGGCCGTCCTCGTCGGCGATCATCTCGATGCGGGTGCGCCAGTGCAGTCCGCCGGACTGTTCGTCGCCGGGCATGCGGTCGACCGTCACGTCCGTGGTCACATGGCCGAGTCGGCTCATCTGCTCGTTGATCGTCGCCGTCTTCCAGCGCAGCTGCCCGTCGAGGCTGACGTGCACGAGGTCGGCGCCGCCGACTCCCCCACCCATGGCGAGCGGGCCGGCAAGCGGCCATGCGGGCTCCACGCGGTCGTCGCCTGCCTCCAGCACGTTGACGACCTCGCCGGTCCAGTAGCGGTCGTCGCGGTCATGCGGCTCGTCGAGACGGACGTCGACCAGCTCGCCGGGCAGCGCGAACCGTACGAACACGACACGGCCGTCGATGTGGCCGACGCAACGTCCCTGATCGGCGTATCGTTCGATGCGCATGCGAACATCCATGGGGGTTGTTGTTCCTTTCGCTTGGCTTATCGGCGCCGGCACGGTCCGTCATGGGCGACCGCCGGCATGTGGTCCGTCACTTCCTGCTGTCTGTGGGAGCGGCGGCGTCCTTCACAGCAACGTCCTGCGCGGCCGCCTTCGCCGCGGCCTTGTGCCGGTGCAGCGGCGTGGCGATGATCAGGTACGACACCCAGATCGCCAACGCCCAGAACGGGATGCCCATGAGCAGACGGGTCGTGCCCAGCCACACCACGTTGTCGGTGAGGTACAACGGCACCTGCACCGCCAGACGCAGCGCGAACACGCCGATCCACAGTGCGGTCGCGCGCATGTAGGCGCGTTTGAGCGCCCGGTCGCCCATCCAGTCATCGAACCATGCACGGAACCGTTCCGTGGGCAGGCTGCGGATGAACTCGACCATCAGGCCCAGCCCCGGCACGCGCACGGCCAGCGACAGCGACAGCAGCACCAGGTACACGGCGTTGGTCAGGAAGCCGAACATATAGTAGTTGCGCGCCTCGTGGCTTTTCCATGCCCAGACCAGGCAGATGCCCACGGCCAGCAGGCCGCTGAGCGCACCCATCACCGACTGCCGCTGCACGAGCCTGACGATCACCTGCAGCGCGGCCAGCGCGGCCGACACCCCGATGGTGAGGTTGAGGTTGTTCGTGACGACGAACAGCACGACGAACAGGACGCCGGGAAGCATCGATTCGACGACGCCACGCGGTCCTCCGATCGCATCGATGACGGAGAAGTCGTCGTCCTCCCCCGCCTGTGCGAGCGCCGCCATGCCGGTGCGCCTGCGCTGGTCCTTGCCTTCGGCCATCGTTCTCCCTTGATTGCCGGGTCCGCCGTCACCGCACTTCGGAGAACATCGGGCCGCGGGCCAGCGTGGTCTTCACTTCGGTCTGCTGGTCGGAGTCGAACGGGCCGTCGGGCTTGTTCGGAATGTCCTTGAGATGCTCCTTGCCTTCCGTCTCGTCGGCCGCGGCCATCTCCTCGGCGGCCTTGCGCTGGGCGGGGGTGACGGGCGGGTGCATGGGGATGAGGTCGCGCGGGGCGAGCGGCTCCTCGCCGCGCTCGACCACGATGTCAGCGAAGTACTTGTTCAGCGCCTTGGTCTCGTCGGCGTCCGGATCGGTCGCCGCCTTGCCTGAAAAGATGCCACGCAGCATCCAGCGCGGGCCGTCGACGCCGACGATGCGCGTGCGCAGGGTGCGGCCGCCCTTGAGCGTGACCGGCAGCTGCAGCTCGGTGCCGAACACGCCGGGCTGCTCCTCGGCGTTCTCGTTGCCTTCAATCAAGTCGGCGCGCACGTCGTCCCACAGGCCGAGCGTCTTGGGCGCGGCGAACGCCTCGATCTCCAGGCTGGATGCGCCGTAGGTGATGGTCGTGCCCAGCACCTCCTGGGTGGCGCGGTTCGCCTTGATGCGCAGCTGCAGGCCCGGCAGATACGGCAGATAATAGGAACCCATGTCGAGGTAGTCGTCGTAGTCGGGCACGTCCTCGTCGTCGACGTCCCACGGGCCCCACGTCTCGCCGCGGCCCTCATAGGTGTCGCGGGCGACGGTCGGCGCGGCCTCGGCGGCGGCGTCCCCGGACTCGTCGTCCTCATCCTCGGACTGCGAGGCTTCGGCGGCCTTCGCGCTCTCCTCCTCGGCCTTCGCGGCGGCCTCCTCGGCCTCGCGCTCACGCTTCTTCTTGCCGAATCCGAACAGTCCCATGGGTATCCTCGTTTCGTTGTGACGTTGCTTCGGTGACGGGCGCCGGTGCCGGCGCATCCGTGACTAGCGACTAGCGTAGCACCTGCCCTTGCGTTTCGCTGGGAACGGCCGCGCTCACACGTCGTAGCGAATCGTCAGCGGCGCATGGTCGGACCATCGCGCGTCGTAGCTGGGCGCCTTGTCGATGACGAACCCGCGCGCGGTTTCGGCCAGTTCCGGGGTGGCGAGCTGGTAGTCAATCCTCCAGCCGACGTTGTTGTCGAAAGCGCGGCCACGTTGGCTCCACCACGTGTACGGGCCGTCGATGTCGCCGGCGAGCGCGCGCATCACGTCGACGAACTCCAGGTCGCCAAGCCAATGGTCCATGTAGGCGCGCTCCTCAGGCAGGAATCCGGCGTGCTTGACGTTCGCCTTCGCGTTTTTGATGTCGAGCGGCGTGTGCGCGATGTTGTAGTCGCCGCACAGCACCGACTGCCGGCCGCCGCGAGCCGCCTCGTCACGAAGCGCCGCCAGCCGTTCGTTCATCGCGTCGAGGAACCGATACTTCTGCCGCATCTTGACCGGATCGTCGGCGTTGCCCGAGTGCACGTACACGCTGGCGACGGTGATCTCGTAGCCTTGCGGCGTACGCACGTCGGCCTCGATCCAACGTCCGGAGTCGACATCCTCGCCGAGGCCGGGCAGGCCGTACCGGCGTGCGGTGACGGGCAGGTCGGCGAGCAGTGCGACGCCGGCGCGCCCTTTGACGCGGCACACCTCGTTCATGGCGGTGACGTCGTCGGGACCGGCGGCAGCGTCCGCTTCGACGTACCGCTCGGCGAGCTCGCCCATGATGGCGTCGACATCCGGCTGGGGCGCACGCACCTCCTGCATGCACCAGACATCGGGGGCGTTGTCGTACGCCCAGTCTGGCAGGCCCTTGCGTTTCGCCGCGCGGATGCCGTTGACGTTCGTTGTGGTGATGGTGATCATGGCTGCCATGATAGCCGCCGACACGCCCGCGACGGTTATGCCGGCGGCAACGGCATGACGATGGTGGCGCGGGAGTAGACTTGCGGTGTCATTCATGCACACCGTCACGAAAGGACGACTTCATATGGCCGAAAGCCAGTCAGAGCGGGGTCTGACCCCGGAACGTCTTCATGAGTACTCGACGCGATTCAACGGCGACCGTGCGAACCTGGTGGCGGCCAACGCCGCGGTGTCAGGCGGCGTGCTGAAGGCCGCGACCTCGTATCGCGGCCTTCGCGAGCTGCCACGCACCTTCTCTGTGGAGCTCAAGCAGGGCACGATCACCAATCAGGAACGTTCGGGCCGCTGCTGGATGTTCGCGTCGCTCAACACGCTGCGCTATGAGCTCATGCACCGTTGGAACCTCGAGGATTTCGAGTTCTCGGAAAGCTACCTGTTCTTCTACGACAAGCTGGAGAAGTCGAACCATTATCTGGAGAACGTGCTGGCAACGCTGGACGAGCCGACCGACGGCCGCGTCTTCCAGGCGATCAACGAGTCGCCGGCAGACGACGGCGGCTGGTGGCAGATGTTCGTGCCGCTGGTGAAGAAGTACGGCCTGGTGTCCAAGGAGGCGTACCCGGAGTCGGCGAACTCGCGCGATTCGGACGCCTTCGCCCAGTATCTGAACACGAAACTGCGCGAGTTCGCCGCCAAGCTGCGCGACGCGCACAAGTCCGGCCGCACGATCGACGAGCTGCGCGCGATGAAGGACGAGCAGATGGCGACGGTCTACCGCATCTGCGCCGTGTCCATGGGCGAGCCGCCGGCCACGTTCGACCTGCTGCTCAAGGTCAAGGACGACGACGACAAGACGGACGGCAAGACGGACAACGTCGACAAGCCGCAGTCCGCCGCGCACTCCGGCATCGACGGCCGCAAGCAGATTGTGGAGCGCGGCATCACGCCGCAGGACTTCTACAAACGCTATGTGGGCGTCGACCTGGACGATTTCATCTGCCTGACGAACTCCCCGCTCGCCTCCACCCCGTACTACCGCCGCTACCAGATCGACTACGAGGGCAATGTGGCGGAAGCCGGCCTCATGCAGTTCGTCAACGTGCCGCTGGACGTGTTCCGCAAGGCGGCCGTGGACCAGCTGTCCGCCGGTCACCCGATTTGGTTCGCATGCGACTGCATGCAGTTCGCGCTGCGCAAGGAGGGCGTGTTCGACCGTGCGAGCGTGCGCGTCGACGAGCTGTTCGGCACCGAGTTCACGTCCGACAAGGCGCACGGCCTGGAGTACGGCGACTCCCCCAGCAACCATGCGATGACGCTGACCGGCGTGAACATCGGCGCCGACGGGCAGCCTGACCGGTGGAAGATCGAGAACAGCTGGGGCAAGGACAACGGCCGTGACGGCTACTTCGTCGCCTCGGCTCCGTGGTTCGACCGGTACACGCAGGAGATCATCATCCGCAAGGAGTTCCTGGACGAGCGGACGCTGGCGGCGCTTGCCGGCGAGCCGGTGACGCTGCAGCCGTGGCAGCCGATTTCGAGGATCTGCCGCTGACGTCGGCCGCCGACGTCACGTTATGGACGTCACGTGACGTCGCAGCCGATAACGATTGAGGCCCCGACGAACACTAGGTTCGTCGGGGCCTCAATCGTTATCGGCTGATGCGCTGGATCAGTCCAGCCCCAGCTGCAGCTTGCCGCCGGGGATGGCGTCAAGCAGGTCACGGGTGTACTGCATCTTCGGATGGTCGAAGACCTCATCCGTGGTCGCGTGCTCGACGAGCTTGCCGTGCTGCATGACGACCACCTCGTCGGCGATCTGACGCACGACGGCGAGATCGTGGGTGATGAACAGGTAGCTCAGTCCCTTTTCGGCCTGCAGGTCGTTGAGGAGGCGGAGCACCTGATCCTGCACGAGCACGTCCAGTGCGGACACGGCCTCGTCGCAGATAATCACGTCCGGGTCAAGCGCCATGGCTCGCGCGATGGCGATGCGCTGGCGCTGGCCGCCGGACAGCTCGTTGGGGTAACGGGTCATCACGGACTCGGGCATCTCGACCATGTCGAGCAGCTCGCGCACGCGCTTCTCGCGGCTCTTCTTGTCGCCGATCTTGTGGATGCGCAGCGGCTCCTCGATCGAACGGTAGATGGAGTACATCGGGTCAAGCGAACCGTACGGGTTCTGGAAGACCGGCTGCACGTGACGGCGGAAGTCCAGCAGCTGGCGGCCCTTGAAGCCGGCGATGTCCTGGCCCTCGTAGATCACCTTGCCGGAGGTCGGCTCCAGCAGCTTGAGGATCATGTTGGCGACGGTGGACTTGCCGGAACCGGACTCGCCCACGATGGCCAGCGTGGTGCCGCGCTTGACGGAGAACGACACGTCGTCGACCGCCTTGAACAGCTCCTTCTTGCGCGGCAGCTTGAACTCGCGGGTCAGGTGCTCGACGGTGATGATGTGCTCGCTCTTCTTGAGCGCGTCCTCGCCCTTGACCTGGTGCTCCATGAGCGCCTTCGCGTCCTCGCCGCGCTCGTGCGCGGAGATGATGCGCTGGGAGGCCAGGGAGGGTGCCGCGGCGACCAGACGCTTGGTGTACGGGTGCTGCGGGTGCTGGAGCACCTCGAGGCTCGGGCCGGACTCGACGACCTGGCCCTTGTACATCACGACGATGTGCTGGGCGCGTTCGGCGGCCAGACCCAGATCGTGGGTGATGAACAGCACGGCGGTGCCGAGGTTGTCGGTGAGCATGTGCAGGTGGTCGAGGATCTTCTTCTGCACGGTCACGTCCAGTGCGGACGTCGGCTCGTCGGCGATGAGCAGGTCGGGGCGGCATGCCAGGCCGATGGCGATGAGCGCGCGCTGGCGCATACCGCCGGAGAACTCGTGCGGGAACTGGCGGGCGCGGGTGGCGGCGTCGGGCAGGCCGGCTTCGGAAAGCAGGCCTGCGATACGGTCGTTCATCGTGGAACCGGTGACGTGCTCCTTGGCGACGACCCACGCGTCATCGTCCTTCACGCCGGCCTTGATGAGGTCGTCGGCGACACGCCAACGGGTCTCGGATCCGGGGACCCACTCCTCCTTGAAGCGCTCCATGAGCTTGGCGATCTTCTCGTCGCTCTTGCCGGCAGCCTTGAGCGCGACCTTGGCGGCATCGAAGAGGGCCGGAAGCTCCTGGGAGCCGATGAAGGTCTCGTCGTCGTTGGTCTTGACGGCGACCTCATCGCCGGCAAGGGCCTTGGCGAGGGCGGAGCGCTTCTCATGGGCGACGTCCATGCCGTTGGCCTTGAGCGCCTCCTTGACCTGGGTGCCGATGCGCCACACCGGGTTGAGGTTGCTCATCGGGTCCTGCGGGACGAGGCCCATCTTGCTGCCGCGCAGCTTCTGGTAGTCCTTCGGCTTGAGGCCGGCGATCTCCTGGCCTTCGAGCTTGATGGAGCCGCCGACTACCTTGCCGGTGCCGGGCAGCAGGCCGAGCACGGCCATGGCGGACGTGGACTTGCCGGAGCCGGACTCGCCCACGATGGCCACCCACTGGCCGGGGTACACGCTGAACGAAGCGTCGCGCACGGCGTGCACCGCACGCTTGTCGTCGGTGGTGAAGTCGACCTTGAGGTCCTTGACCTCGAGCAGCGGGCCCTGGGCGCGCTGCATCTCGGCCAGCTTTTCCTTCATGTTGGTTGTTTCAGTCATTGTTTCCCCTCACGCTCAGGCCGTACGGCTCTTCGGATCCAAGGCGTCCTTCACGCAGTCGCCCAGCATGATGAAGGCGAGCACGGTGATGGCCAGCGCGAGCGACGGCCAGAACAGCACGGACGGATTGGTGGTGAGCAGCGGCTGCGCGTTGCTGATGTCGCCGCCCCAGCTGACGACGGACGACGGCAGACCGATACCGAGGAAGCTCAGCGTCGCCTCGGAGACGATGTAGCTGCCGAGCGACATCGTGGCCATGACGATGGCAGGGGCGAGCGAGTTCGGGATGATGTGCTGGAACAGGTTGCGGATCGGCGAGGAGCCGAGGGCCAGCGACGCGGTGTTGAACTCGAGGTTCTTCGCCTCGAGGACGGAACCACGCACGATACGCGCCATGCTCACCCAGCCGAAGATGGCCAGGGCGAAGACGACCTTCCAGATGGAGGAGGAGGTGCGGAACATCTGCAGCACGACGATGGCGCCAAGCAGGAACGGGATGGCGAAGAAGATGTCGGTGATACGGCTCAGGATCGCGTCGACCCAGCCGCCGAAGAAGCCGGCGATGGCGCCGATGAAGCCGCCGAGCAGCGTGACGATGATGGTCGTCAGGATGCCGATGCTCACCGAGGTGCGGGCGCCGTAGATCACGTGCGCGTACACGTCGCAGCCCTGCAGGTCGAAGCCGAGCGGGTGGCCGGCGCGTGCGCCCTCGAGGGAGTTGTCGAGCACGCAGTTGAGCGGGTCGACCTTGGTGAACAGCTGCGGGAACAGCGCCACGATGAACACGAAGACCACGACGATGGAGGAGATGATGAACAGCGGGTTCTTTCGCAGCACCTTCCATGCGTCGGCCCACATGCTGGTCGGCGGCACGGACTCGTCGAGGTAGTCGACCTCCTTGAGCGGGGTCTCCTCGAGAGGTGCGACGAAGCGCTCCTGACCGGGCAGCGGATCGACGAAGAGCTCCTTGCCCTGCTCTTCGATTGCGGAATTCTGATCTGTCATAGGTAATTCACCAAACCTCTCACGCGTAACGGATTCGCGGATCGAGCACGGCGTACAGCAGGTCGACGAACAGGCTGCACACCACGAAGATCAGGACCATGATGGTGACAATGGACACGACCAGCGTGCCCTCGCCACGCAGGATGGCCTGGTACAGCGTGTTGCCGACGCCCTGGATGTTGAAGATTCGTTCGGAGATCATGGCACCGCCCATGAGCGCGCCGAGGTCGGCGCCCAGGTAGGTGACGACCGGGATCAGCGAGTTGCGCAGGATGTGGCGCACGGTCACGGAGCTGTTGCTCATGCCCTTGGCGCGCGCGGTGCGCACGTAATCTTCGGCGATGTTGGAGGTGATCTCGGTGCGGGACAGTCGAATGATCGAGGCCATCGAGACGCTGCCGAGCACCATGGCCGGCATGAGCAGGTCGAGGAATCCGGGGTTGGCGCTCACCGTCACCGGAAGGATGTGCCACTTGACGCCGAAGAAGTACTGCATGACGAAGCCGGTGACGAAGGTCGGCACCGAGATGAGCAGCAGGGAGAGGACGAGGATGACGGTGTCGTACCACTTGCCCTTGTTGAGGCCCGAGATGATGCCGAAGATGACACCGAAGATGCCCTCGAAGACGAACGCCATCAGGCCGAGCTTGATGGTGACCGGGAAAGCGCGTCCCACGACATCGATGACCGGCTGGCCGGCGAACGTGTTGCCGAAGTCGAAGGTCAGCGAGTTCTTCAAGAAAATGAGCCACTGAACGATGAACGGCTTGTCGAGGTTATACTCGGCTCGGATTTGCGCGGCAACGGCCTGATTTACCGGCTTGCCGCCGAACATCGCGGTGACGGGGTCGCCTGGGAGGGCGAAGACAAGCGCATAAATCAACAACGTCGTGCCGAGGACTACTGGGATTACCTGCAATATGCGTCGCAGCAGATATCGACCCATCGGCTATCTCCTTTTTCTTCTGCGAATCGGATACGGCTACTGCGGCATCGACTCGTCTTTAGAATAACGTTCTGTAGTGTACCAGTGCGATTTGATTTTATGTAACGAAATATTCACATCCGAGACAATCACGTTACGTACGGCACTGTTTTTTCGACAATCTTCTGTCGGATGGTGATGCATATGAAGAAGGGGAGGCAGTAAGACTGCCTCCCCTTCTTCATCGAATGATCATGTCTGCCGAATCAATTGACCCGGCCGACGATCACTTCTTGGAGAGCTCCTCGTAGATCGGCACGTTCTGCCAGTTCATCTTGAAGTTCTTCACGCCCTTGGCGGCGACGCCCTTGGCGTTCGCGTACCACAGCGGGACGGACGGCATGTCGGCGAGCAGCTGCTCCTCGGCCTGCTGGAAGTACTTGTTCGCCTCGTCGGTGGTCTTCGCGGAAGCGGCCTGGCTCAGCAGGGAGTCGAACTTGGCGTTCTTGTAGTCGCCGTTGTTCGAACCGTTGCCGTCGGCAGCGCCCGACGAGTACAGGGACTTGAGGTAGGAATCCGGCGACGGGTAATCCGGCTGCCAGGCCTGACGGAAGGCGTTCTTGATCTGGCGCTTCTCGATGGTGTTGTTGAACTCGGAGAAGGTCGGAATCGGGGTCGCCTCGGCGTTGATGCCGAGCGTGTTCTTGATGGAGTTGGCGATGGCGTCGTAGGTGTCCTTGCCGCCACCATCAGCGTTGTAGGAGATCTTGAACACGTAGTCGGACGGGATCGGGCTGATCTTGTTGGCCTCGTCCCAAGCGGCCTTCGCCTTCTCCTTGTTGTACTTCAGGTACTCGTTGCCCTTCAGGCTGTCGGAGTAGCCCGGGATGACCGGGGCGGTGAAGTCGACGGCCGGGGTGTTGGTGCCGTTGCCGATCTTGTCGATGATCTGCTGGCGGTTGACGGCCATGGAGATGGCCTGACGACGCAGCAGGCCGGCCTTGTCGCCCTGCGCGAAGTACTGCATGTCAGCCGGGAAGATGAAGTACTGGAGCACGGAGCCCGCGGACTCGACGGCCTGCACGGAGGAATCGGTCTTGAAGGTCTTGATGGCGGACTGAGCCACGGTGTCCATGGCGTCAAGGTTACCGGCCTGGACGTCCTTGTAGGCGGCCTCGGTGTCGGTGTAGACCTTGAAGGTCAGGCCATCGTTGTTGACGGTGGCGGTGCCCTTGTAGTCCTTGTTCTTCAGCAGCTTGATGAACTGGTTGTGATCCCAGGACTGGAAGGTGTAGGGGCCGTTGGTGACGGGCTTGTTGCCGAAGGCCTTCGGATCCTTGAAGAAGGAGTCGGCCAGCGGAGCGAACGCGGCGTAGCCCACGAGGATCGGGAAGGTGGAGCTCGGCTCGTTGAGGTCCACGGTGAAGGTCTTGTCGTCCACGACCTTGAGGCCGGAGAGCTGCTCGTCGCCCTTCAGGCCGCTCTTCTGCAGGTCGTCATAACCCTTGATGACGTTGAAGAAGGAGGAGCCCAGCTGAGCGTTCTTCGCGTTGGCGGCCCAGCTCCAGGCCTTGGTGAAGTTCTCGGCCTTGACGGTGGTGCCGTCGGAGAACTTCCAGTCCTTCAGCTTGATGGTGTACTGGGTCATGTCGTCGTTCGCGGTGATGGACTCGGCGACCTCGTTCTGGGCGTTGCCCTTGTCGTCAAAGCGGACGAGGTTCGAGAACATCTCGGAGATCGGGTCGCCGCCGCAGGTCTCGACGGTGTTGGACGGAACGAGCGGCTTCGCCGGCTCGCAGCCGTTCACGGTGATGATGTTGCTCTCGGCGCTGGCGTTGTTGTTGCTCGAAGAGCCGCAGCCGCTCAGCAGCATCGCCGCGGCGCACGCAGCAGCCGCAATGGCAAGTGCTTTCTTCTTCATGAATGTTTCTCCTATCGTTGTCGCCCTCCGGGACTCTCCATCCCGAAAGGCCTCAAGCAAAAAGGGTCGCGGCACGAACCTCCTGATTCATGTGCACAACCCCTTTGCTGATTGATTCTCAGTATTGCGCATCAAGATGACACATACAACCCGTTTCCCGAAACGCGGATATAACACGCAATAATCGGCCTTTCAGCGCGCACACAGCGCCAATACCCCGGAATTCCAATGGATTACGCAGTTTTTTGCCAGTTTGCGGCAGTGGGGCATCCCCTCATGTCAACGGTCACAGGCCATACGCTATGTTACAAACAGGTTAATTCCTGCGATACGCCATTCATGATCGGCGCATCATGTGATAGCGGACGCCGCCGCTATGCGCGGGGGAACGCCTGACGGTAACGTGACTTCAGCTGCTCGATCGACACATGAGTGTACCGCTGCGTCGTGCCCAGCGAGGCGTGTCCGAGCATCTCCTGCACTTCACGAAGGTCCGCTCCCCCGTCAAGCATGTGCGTCGCCGCGCTGTGACGCAGCGCATGGGGGCCGATGTCCGGCACACCGGCCTGCCCGGCCTGCCGGTGCACCACCTCCCGCACGATGCGCCGGTCGACGCGCTGCCCGCGCATGCCGACGAACATCGCCGCCGTGCCGTCAGCGGCAGCCATCACCGGCCGGCCGTCGTGCAGCCATGACGCCAACGCGCGCGCGGCCGGGGCGCCAAACGGCACGACACGCTGCTTATCACCCTTGCCGGTGACCCTCACGGTACGCGTCGAGAAATCCACGTCGTCGACGTCGATCCCCACCAGCTCCCCCACGCGGATGCCGGTGGCGTACAACATCTCCAGCATCGCGGCGTCACGCAACGCCACCGCGGCGCGGCGGCCGTCGCCCTCCCCCGTCGCCCTGACCGCCTGCTCGTCCGCCGAATCCATGAGCCGCGCCGCCTGCGCCTCGGTAAGCACCGTCGGCAACGTCACGCCGACCTTCGGCGTCATCAGCGCCGCGGCAGGATCCGAGCCGATCACCCCATGCAGGAACGCCCACGAGAAGAACGAGCGGACCGAGACAACCTTGCGCGCCATCGTGGAGCGCGCATGGTCGCGTGATTCCACGGCCATCCATCCGCGCAGGTCGTCGATGGTCGTCTCGCGAAGGTCCTCCACCCCACGCCCGCGCAGTATCGTCAGGCATGACGAGACATCGTCACGATAGCCCTTGATCGTATTGTCCGACAGGCCGCGGTTCGCCTTGAGATACGTCACGTACCGGTCCAGCACGTCGTCCGTCGTCATACCGCACGCTCCTTGTACATATACCTTTATATATATGGTCGCGATTCGCACGCGTCGTTACGCCGCACCATACCCGCCAGGGGCTACACTGGAACAACGGTCAGGCAAAGGAGTCATCATGGCGATCCCGAATGAAATCCCCGCACATGCACGCATCGTCGTACGCGTTTCGGAAGGCGTGGACCCGGTGGACCATCGGATGAAATACCGCGACTACGTCGGCCATGTCACCTCGTGGGACGGGCACACGCTGGAGATGGTCCGCGACGCGGCCGCCAACGGCTCGCGGCCGGCGCAACGGGTGACCATCGACGCGGATACGATCATCACGCTCAAGCCGGTGCCGGAACGCAACTTCACCCGTCCCTGATTCGTGTCACAGCCGCCATCCATCTGTCACAGCGTGTACCTACCCGCTGTGACAGATGAGCCGTCAAGACCGCCGCCAGTCAGCAAACTCCAGAGGTCGGGCTGCCGGAACTTGCGTCAGGCTTCGGGGAACGCGGCACGTGAGATCACGCGCACGGTTCCGGCGTCGTCGATGTCGACGATCCGCTCGCCCGCGCGGGCGCTGTCGAGCAGCACACGCCGCCAGTCCGTCGCGCTGCCGGCGTCGGCGGCAATGTCAAGTGTGAACCGGCGCGTGGAGTCCGGCGTGTCGGCCACGGCGTCGGCCGCTCGCAGCCTCGCCTTGTAGTCGCGGAACGGCTGGCCGTCCGCGAAGAAATCCGTCATCACCGCGTCGTCGCCTGTCTGCAGCGCGTCGGCCACGGCGGTCAGCCGCGCGGCCATGGAGCGCAGCAACGCCTCGACATTAATCGCGTCCTCGTCGACCATGGCCCGAGTGCGGTCAGGGTCGGTGAGCGCGACGCGCGTCATGTCACGCCATGAGCCTGCCGCGAGCGCCGCCGCGATGTTGCGGTCGGGGTTGTCGGTCAGTTCGTTGATGAGCGCGGTGGCGACGACGTGCGGCATGTGCGAGATCATCGCCGCGGCACGGTCGTGGGTTTCGTCGTCCAGCACGATCGCCTGGTTGCCGGCCTGACTGCAAATGAGCGCCGCCACCTGCCGGAACCTGCCGAACGGCGTCCTGTCATCGACGGTGATGGCCCAGAGCGCGCCGTCATAGAGTGCAGGGTCGGCAGCCGACCATCCTGACAGTTCGTTGCCGGCCATCGGGTGCGCTCCCACATAGCAGTCGTTCAGCCCCGCCTGCATGACCTGATCGCGGACCATGCCCTTGACGCTGCCGACGTCGGTCAACGTGGTGACGTCGCGGTCGATCGCCGGCTCGAGCGCGGCAAGCACGGCCGGCATGGCCTTGAGCGGATTGCACAGGACGATGACGTCCGGCTTGGCGGCGGCCACGTCGGTAAGGTCCGGCACACAGCGGATGCCGTCCCGTGCCGCCTGCGCGTACGGCTCGTGATGTCGGTTCCATGCGATGACGTCGACTCCGGCGTGGGCGAGCCTGCGGGCGAGCGAGCCGCCGATGAGTCCCAGCCCGACGATGCCGACCGTGCCGTGGACTTGGTTATGGTGAATGTCGGCGCGCGTTACCACAGCAGCTCCTTTCGTACGGCGGCGTCGTCCTGCCAGCGTGCGGATGCGGTCATGCCTTCATGCGGCGTCTGCCGCCCGGTGTCATGTTCGACGACGTCATGCTCGACGACGTCATGCTCAACGACGTCATGCGCCCCGCTCTTGTCGAGGCGTACGCCGCCGTTGGGCAGCGACCAGGCGTAGACGGGCGGGTTCGGCCGTTCCTGCCGCGGGTAGACGGCCAGCGTCTTCACCCAGTCGCCGTGTTCGGCGACCTCGGCAAGCACCGAGCGCAGATGGTCCTGCCATGGCGCCGCGTCGATCGTGGCGATGAAGCTGTAGGTGCCGGCCCGGCCTTTGATGGGACGCGAGATGAAGCTGGTCATGTTGAGGCCGGCGTCGCGAAGCACGTCCAGCAGGTTCGCCAGGACGCCCGGTCCTGTGCTCAGGGGGATGAAGGCGATGATGGATTCGAACTCCGTCGCCGACGGGTCGGCTGCAGATGCGGCGAGGATGTCGGCGGCCTGCGAGCGGGGCGCCAGCATCAGAAAGTCCGTATGCGCGCCGGCATAGTCCTCGACGCCGGCCGCCACGCGGTCGAGCCCGTACAGGTTGCCGCAGATGCGCGGGCCGAGCGCCACCTGACCGACGGTCAGATCCCGGCATGCCGCGCCGTTGGAGGCTGCCGGCACCGGTTTGAGATGGTGACGTGCGGCGATTTCGCGGCATTGCGCAAGCCCATGCGGATGCGCGGTGATTGTGGAGCATCGTTCGAGTGTGTCGCCCGGCCGGACGTAGGCGTCGAATGAGACGTCGACGCCGATGCGGGCGATTCCTGCGATGTCGGTCGCGTCGATCAGCGCATCGAGATTGGGCACCACATAGCCTTCGATGTTGTTCTCCCAGGCGATGACGCCCCATTCGCCGGATTTCTGGACCGCGGAGAGGATGGAGGCGGCATCGGGTTCGGCGACAAGCGTGGCATCGGCGGCATCGGGCAGGAGCGTGGCGGCATCCAGCGCCGCCTGATGGGTGAAGGTGCCTTGCGGCCCGAGAAAATGGAGCGTGCGTCTGGTCATTGGCGGGCCGCCGCTTCATCAGGGATGTCGCCGGTGTCGGCCAAGCCGGTCTCGGCGGCAGGACGGTCGCCGGCCTCAGTGTCGGCAGTCTGCGCAGTCGTTCTTGCGGCAGGATCCGCGGACGAGCGGCCAGACTGCGTGTCGGGCTTGGCGCTTGCCGCCGGGATGGTGAACCAGCGGGCGGGCATCGGCAGCATGAGCAGCTGGATCACGATGCAGCCGATGAGCCAGGCATAGCCCACATGCTGAGACCAGTAGGGAATCGAGCCTCCCGAGAAGCCGATCGGGGTCAGTGCATCGCCGGTGCCTTGGGTGGCGATCATCCACACGACGCCGGATGACGTGATGAGGTGCACCGCGAGCCCCGCCACACCGAGTCGCGCACGGGCGCACCACGTGGACAGCGCGAGCAGGACGAACGCGAGCAGCAATCCATAGGGGATGTTGGCCGATGCGCCCATGCGATGCGCGAATGTGCCGATCAGTCCGGATGCGATGCCGGCGAGCGCGGTGACAAGGATGGCGAGCGCCGGGTTGAGCCGGTGCGACCATGGGCGTGCGGCGTCGTCCGCCTGCCGCGTGTCGGCATCGTTCTTGGAGGTCACTGGTGAAGTCATGCCCACCAGTATAAGTGCGGCCGTGTCGTGCGGCCGGCCGCGTCCCACGGTTCCGCCCGTCGAGGGGTCGTGCAGACGACTATGGGGCGGCCCGGATGCTCCCGGACCGCCCCACAGGTCATGCGCTATGCACTTGCGTCATACGCACCGCCGCGAAGGCGTCGTGCCACAACGCCGTCAGGCATTGTTATTTGCACGCTGAGCCGTCAAGCGGACGGTCCAGTGGACCGTCCGTAGGCGAAGTGAGCGGCACCGCCGCGAAGGCGTCGTGCCACAATGCCGTCAGGCATTGTTATTTGCACGACGCTGCTTGGCGCGCCACTTGTACCAGTCCTCGCGGCTGAGGATGATCTTGCGCACGCGGATCGCCTCCGGCGTCACCTCGACGCACTCGTCCTCGTTCGCGAAGTCGAGGGACTCCTCGAGGCTCATCTTGATCGGCGGGGTGAGGGTCTCGAGCACGTCGGCGGTGGAGGAGCGCATGTTGGTCATGTGCTTGGCGAGCGTGATGTTCACGTCGAGCTCGTCGGGCTTGTTGTTGATGCCGACGACCTGGCCTTCGTACACGTTGGACTGCGGCTCGACGAAGAAGTTGCCGCGGGCCTGCAGACGCTGCATGGCGTACGGGGTGGCGACGCCGGCGCGGTCGGAGACCATGGAGCCGTTCTGGCGGGTGACGATGGCGCCCGCCCATGGAGCGTAGCCGGCGGACAGGGAGGAGGCGATGCCGGTGCCACGCGTGGCGGACAGCAGCGCGGTACGGAAGCCGATCAGGCCGCGGGACGGCACGGTGAACTGCAGGCGCACCCAGCCGGAGCCGTGGTTGGACATGGAGTCCATGCGGCCCTTGCGGTCGGCCATGAGCTGCGTGACGGTGCCCATGTACTCCTCGGGCACGTCGATGGTGGTGCTTTCCATCGGCTCGTTGATCACGCCGTCGATCTTCTTGGTGACGACCTGCGGACGGCCGACGGTCAGCTCGTAGCCTTCGCGGCGCATCTCTTCGGCGAGGACGGCCAGCGCGAGCTCGCCACGGCCCTGGACCTCCCAGGCGTCGGGGCGCTCGGTGGGCAGCACCTTGATGGACACGTTGCCGATGAGCTCGCGGTCGAGACGGTCCTTGATCATGCGGGCGGTGAGCTTGTGGTCCTTGCCTTCGCGGCCGGCCAGCGGGGAGTCGTTGACGCCGAAGGTCATGGAGATGGCCGGGTCGTCGACGTGGATGAGCGGCAGCGGCTTCGGGTCGTTGGGGTCGACGATGGTCTCGCCGATCATGATGTCGTTCACGCCGGCGACGGCGACGATGTCGCCGGGGCCCGCGGATTCGACGGGCTGGCGCTCGAGGCCCTGCGTGCGCAGCAGCTCGGCGACGCGGAAGTTCTCGATGGTGCCGTTCACGCGGGACAGGCCGTAGGTCTTGCCCTTCTCCAGCGTGCCGTTGTAGATGCGGACCAAGCCGAGTCGGCCGAGGAAGTCGGAGGAGTCGATGTTGGCGACGTGCGCCTGCAGGGGCGCGCCTTCCTCGTATTCGGGGGCGGGGATGTACTTGATGATGTCCTCGAAGAGCGGCTCGAGGTTGTCGTTATCCGGCAGGGCGCCGTCAGCGGGCTGGTTGATCGAGGCGTAGCCGGCCTTGGCGGCGCAGTAGACGACGGGCAGGTCGAGCAGGTGGTCGAGGTCGAGGTCGATGCCCTCCTCGACGACATCCTGGGCGAGGCCGAGCAGCAGGTCGGTGGCCTCGGAGACGACCTCGTCGATACGCGCGTCGGGACGGTCGACCTTGTTGATGCACAGGATGACCGGCAGCTTGGCCTCGAGGGCCTTGCGCAGCACGAAACGGGTCTGCGGCAGCGGGCCTTCGGAGGCGTCCACGAGCAGGACGACGCCGTCGACCATGGAGATGCCGCGCTCCACCTCGCCGCCGAAGTCGGCGTGTCCAGGCGTATCGATGATGTTGAGGGTGATGCCGTCCGGGTAGCCGTACTTGGCGGCCAGCGGGCCGGTGTACTCCACGGCCGTGTTCTTGGCGAGGATGGTGATGCCCTTCTCGCGTTCGAGCGCGTTGGAGTCCATCACACGGTCCGGCACCTCTTCACGGTCGGAGAACACGTGGGACTGCTTGAGCATCGCGTTCACCAGCGTGGTCTTGCCGTGATCGACGTGCGCCACGATCGCCACATTTCGAATATCACCACGAACCGCCATCGAAAACCTCTCTTAATCGATTTTGTTGATTCTTGTTGCGTAACCGTTCGGTTCTGACTTGCTTGGTATTGTTTCGGCTGTTCACCTGTCACTTACACACAAACCGCCACGATGATACCCGGACGACCCGACCGCGACCGACGTCCGTAGGCGCCGCTGAGTTCGTCTGCGGCGCCGACGCAATGTCACCGCCCGGTGAGGGAGTCGTAGGACTCTTCGACGGCGAGGCTGACGCGCTCCACCTGCTCGCGGGTCAACGGCTCGCGGAAGGTCATGCGCAGGGCTGATTTGGCGATTGACGGCTCCAATCCCATGGCCAGCAGCGTCGGCGGGATCTCATGTCTGCCGATCGCGCACGCGGAGCCGGACGAGCAGGCGATGCCGCGCGCGTCCAGGTCCACGAGCAGCGCCTCGCCGGTGACGCCGGGGAACACGAACGAGACGTGGCCCGGGAGCCTGCGCTCCGGGTCGCCGGTCAGTTCGGCGCGGGGCACGACCCGTCGTATCGCGTCGATGAGCATGTCGCGCGATGCGACGAGATCACGCCAATGCGCGGCCATGCGGGTGGTCGAACGCCGCAAGGCAATCGCGAGCGCGACCGCTCCGGCCACGTTCTGCGTGCCGGAGCGCAGTCCACGTTCCTGGCCGCCGCCGGAGATCAACGGCTCGATGGGCGTGCGGCCGCGTACCAGCAGCGCGCCGAGACCCTTCGGCGTACCGAACTTGTGGCCGGAGACGGCGAGCGAATCGACGTCCCAGGCACGCATGCGGATGGGGATCAGTCCTGCGGCCTGCACGGCGTCGACGTGGACGGGCACGCCGTGGCCGTGCGCGATCTCGACGATCCGCTCGACCGGCTCAACGGTGCCGACTTCATTGTTGGCGAGCATCACGGAAACGACGGCGGTCCGCTCCCCCGCCTCGCCGGCGAGCGCCTGTTCGAGTGCGGCAAGGTCGACGTGGGCCTGCGCGTCGACGGGGACGCGCACGACCTCGAAGCCGAACCAGCGTGAGAGCCATTCGGCGGACTGCATGACGGCCGGATGCTCGATCGCCGAGACCACGATGCGCGGCGGCCTGCCGGAGCCCGATCCGGGGGCGAGTCCGAGCGCCTTCATCCTCGCCATCGCGATGCCTTTGACGGCGAGGTTGTCGGATTCGGTACCGCCCGAGGTGAAGATCACGTCGTCCGGCCTGGCACCGAGGTCGGCGGCGAACGAGGCGCGCGCGGCGTCGAGCGCGCGGGCTGCGGTCCTGCCGGGCTGGTGGACGCTGGCCGGGTTCGCGTACGCGTCGGTGAGGAACGGCAGCATCGATTCGATGACGTCCCGGCTGACCGGTTCGGTGGCGGCGGCGTCGAGGTACAGCTCCTCTGGTTCGTCGGTCATGATCGTCCTTTCCGCATCATGCATTGCCGGACCCTTACCGGCCCTGCCAGTCGAGTCCGAGGTCGATGGAGCGCACGGAGTGGGTGAGCGCCCCGACGGAGATGACGTCGACGCCGGTCGCGGCGACGGCGGCCACGCGGTCGAGGCTCATGTTGCCGCTTGCTTCGACGATGGCGCGTCCGGCGATGAGTTCGACGCCGCGGCGGGTGTCGTCGAGCGTGAAGTTGTCGAGCATGATGGTGTCGGCTCCGCCTTCGAGCACGGCGGGGATCTGGCCGAGCGAGTCGACCTCGACCTCGATGTGCGTGGTGTGGCCGACCTGTTCGCGTACGTGGAGGATTGCGCCGGCGAGGTCGATGCCGCGTGCGGCGAGCGCCGCGAGATGGTTGTCCTTGAGCATGACCGCGTCCGACAGGCCGTAGCGGTGGTTGTGGCCGCCGCCGCAGACGACCGCGTATTTCTCGAACGGACGCAGTCCGGGCGTGGTCTTGCGCGTGTCGACGATGCGGGTGCGCGGGTAGCGGCGCGGTCTGGCGACGTGCATGCCGCTGCGCGTCTCGAACCCGCCCTCGTAGATCGCGTCGACGGCGGCGACGAAGGCGGCGGTCATCATGGCGATGCCGCTCATGCGCTGCGTGAAGTTCAACGCGACGCGTTCTGCGGTCAGCAGGTCGCGTACGGGCCCGGCGACGGTGGCGAGCGATTGCCCCTTGTGGAACCGTTCGCCGTCCGCGATGGCCGATGTGACCTCGATCGCCGGGTTTTGCGCGTGGAAGGCGGCCGCGAACACGTCGACGCCGCTCATCACGCCGTCTTCGCGGGCGGTGAGCGACGCCGTGCCGGTTTCGTCGGCCGGAATGGTGGTTTCGCAGGTGATGTCGCCGTAGGGTGCGTCTTCGGCGAGCGCCGCTTCGACGGCGGTGCGGATGATGTGCTGGGTGAGCATGGCTGGGTTTCCTTGTCTGGCGGTTCAGCCTCTGACGTAGGCGACGGAGTGCGCCCAGGCGTCCAGCGGTTCGGGATGGTCGGTGCGTGCGTGGGCGCCGCGCGATTCGGTGCGGGCGAGCGCCGCGGTGGCGGCGACATAGCCGACGGTGAGCATGTTGCGGTTTTCGAGCGTTTCGATGGAGTCAGCATACGTGGTGTCATGGCTGTCGCCGGCTGCGGCGTTCACGTCCGTAACCGCGAGACCGTTGCGCAGCTGGGTGATGGCCGTCGTCAGTCCGTCGGCGTCGCGCAGGACGCCGACTCCGGTCCACATCGTGCGCTGGATGCGCGCGCGGTCCCACACGTCGCCGGGCTCAGCCGTGGCTTGCGCGGCGGGCGCGGTCAGCTTGACCGGTTCGGCGTCGTAGGCCTTTCCGGTCGCGGAGTTGAGCAGCGGCTGCGGCGACCAGATTGTGTCATCCGGGTCCGTGACGGCGGCCAGTCCGGCGCGCCGCCCGTAGACGAGCCCTTCGAGCAGCGAGTTGGAGGCGAGGCGGTTGGAGCCCATCACGCCGGTGCGGGCGCATTCGCCGGCCGCATAGAGTCCGGGGATGGAGGCGCGGCCGTCGAGGTCGGTGCGGATGCCGCCCATGTAGTAGTGCGCGGCGGGGGCGACCGGAATCGGCTCACGGCTCCAGTCGTAGCCGAGCGAACGGGTGTAGGCGTCGATGGTCGGGAACCGGTGGGCGAGGAACGCCGCAAGGTCCGGGTGGTCGTGCGCCATCGGGGAGACGTCGAGCATGACCGGACGGCCGTCCTGCCGCTGCATGACGCGGAAGTTCTCGCGGGCGACGACGTCGCGCGGCGCGAGTTCGGCGCGTGGGTCGACGTTCTTCATGTACCGCCGTCCATGCTCGTCGAGCAGGATGGCGCCTTCGCCGCGCACGGCTTCGGAGACGAGGAAGTGCTCGCCGACCGCCATCGCGGTGGGATGGAACTGGTAGAACTCGAGGTCGGCGACCTGCGCGCCGGCGCGCCATGCCGCCGCGAGACCGTCGGCGGTGGCGACCTGAGGATTGGTGGTGTACGGGTACAGGCGTCCCGCGCCGCCAGTGGCGAGGATGACGCGATCGGCGTCGAGGTCGACCGTCACCGGGCCGTCGCCATGCACCATGGCCGACAGGCCGTTCCACGTCAGACCGTCGCCGGTCTGTTCTCCGGACGGGTCGATGAGCAGCCGGACTCCGGTCATGCGCCCATCGGTGACGATGAGACCGCGCAGGAACGCGTGTTCGATGGTGTGGATGCGCGGGTTGGCACGCACCATGGCGGACACGTCGAGTTCGAGCACCTTGCCGGTGGCGTCTCCCCCGGCGTGCACGACGCGCGCCCTGCAGTGCGCGGCTTCGAGCCCGCGCAGCATACGCCCCTGCGCGTCGCGGTCGAAGTGCACGCCGAGCGCGGCGAACTCGCGAACCCGGTCGGCGCCTTCCCTCGTCAGGATGTCGACGGCCTTGGGGTCGCACAGGCCATGGCCTGCGGCGATGGTGTCGGCGGCGTGCAGTTTCGGGTCGTCGTCGGCGAAGATGGCCGCGGCGATGCCGCCTTGCGCGTGGTAGGTGTTCGATTCGACCAGTTCGGCCTTGGTGACCAGCGTCACGTCATGGCCGCTGCCGGCCACGGCCAATGCGGCGGACAGTCCCGCGACGCCGGCGCCGATGACGATGATGTCGTTGTTGCTCATACGTACGCTCCATTCGATGAGTGACTCGTTACCCTCACGGCTGCCGCCGTTCGGCTGAACCTGCGGACGGTCCGATCGTCCACTGAACGGCTCAGGGGTGGACGCGCAGCATGCGTTCGAGCGCCACCTTGGCCTCGCGCGCGGTGTCCTCGTCGACGGTGATGCGGTTGACGATGTTGCCCTGTTCGATGTTCTCCAGCGCCCAGGCGAGGTATGCCGGGTGGATGCGGTACATGGTCGAGCAGGGGCAGACGACCGGGTCGAGGCAGAACACGGTCTTGTCCGGGTACTGGGCGGCGAGGCGGTTGACGAGGTTGATCTCGGTGCCCACGGCGATGGCGGAACCGGCCGGCGCTTCGGCGATCTGCTTGACGATGTACGCGGTGGAGCCGACGCCGTCGGCCGCGTCGACGACCTGCATCGAGCATTCAGGGTGCACGATGACCTTGACGCCTGGGAACGTCTGGCGTGCGCGTTCGATCTGCTCGACGGTGAACCGCTGGTGCACGGAGCAGAAGCCCTTCCACAGGATCATTCGGGCGTTCGCGTAGTCCGCCGGGTCGGCGGCGCCGCCCATCGCCCTGAACGGGTCCCACAGCGGCATCCGGCTCAGCGGAATGCCCATGGCCCGCGCGGTGTTGCGGCCCAGATGCTGGTCGGGGAAGAACAGGACGCGCTTGCCGCGAGCGAACGCCCATTCGAGCACGGCGTGCGCGTTCGAGGACGTGCAGACGATGCCGCCGTTACGGCCGCAGAACGCCTTGAGCGCGGCGGACGAGTTCATGTAGGTGACGGGGATGATCGGCTGCAGGCCATCGGCGCCGGGGGTGCGGCCGCAGATGTCGCCGAGCTGCTCCCAGGCTTCCTCCACCTGGTCGATGTTGGCCATGTCGGCCATCGAGCATCCTGCCGACAGGTTCGGCAGCGTCACGCTCTGGTCGGGCTTGGAGAGGATGTCGGCGGTCTCGGCCATGAAGTGCACGCCGCAGAACACGATGTGCTCGGCGTCAGGGCACTGGGTGGCGTTCTTGGCGAGCTGGAAGGAGTCGCCCACGTAGTCGGCGTGCACGATGATCTCGTCGCGCTGATAAAAGTGGCCGAGGATGAGCAGCTTGGAGCCGAGGCGGGACTTGGCGGCGCGGATGCGCTCCTGCAGCTCGTCGTCGGATGCGGTGCGGTATTCCTCCGGCAGCACCTGCTGGCGGGGGGCGCCGGCGGGCAGCCGGTCCAGCATCGAGGCTCCGGGGCCGTAACTGGGGGTGGTGGTGTCGAAATGCCATGGGTCCTGGGTCAGGCCTGCATCGCAGGTGCTGGTCGCGCCGAGTCGCGCGATGATGTCGTCGACCGAGGGTCCGGAGAGTGTGGCAACGCTCATGGGTGGTTCCTTTCCTTGACGGGTTTCGTGGTGTTGTGAATGATGACGGTTGGTGTTTGGCGCGGTGGCGCTCCCCCAGTCGGCTTCGCTGACAGCCCCCTCCACCGAGGGGGCCAAGAGAAAACAGCCGGCTTCGGCGGGGGCATAGAGCGGGGTGGATGTGGGTTAGGGCAGGGCGGAGGGCATGAGCACGGCCATGGCCTCCTCCAAGGGTGAACGCTCACCGTGGTCGGGCGCGTCGGTCTCCCCGCCGTCGTCAGGCTCGAACGGTATGTCGTGCCGCTGCCGCTGTGGCGTGTACCGGTAGACGGCCGCAGGCCGGTGCCTGCCCTCGCGCAGTTTGTCGCCGGTGTCCTCGAGCTGGCCTGATGCGAGCATCCGCCGGCGGAAGTTCGCCGCGTCGATGGGCTCGCCGGACACCGCCTCGTAGACGCGGCGCAGTTGGCGCAGGGTGAAGGTCTCGCCGACGAGCCGCGTGGCGATGTCCGAGTATTCGATCTTGTTGCGCATTCGCCACAGCGCGTAGTCGATGATGCGCCGGTGGTCGAAGGCGAGCCGCGGCAACGCGTCCTCCGGGAACCAGCGCACGTTGTCGCCGTCCGTGAAGTCGCCTGCGGCCGCGTGACCGATCATCGCCCAGTACACGATGGAGATCATCGGCAGGCCGCCGCGCGACCTGCCGGGGCCGCCGAACGTGTACAGCTGCTCCAGATAGTCGGGATGCAGGTCGGTGGTGGTCTCCAACGCCCGGTAGGCGCACTGCTCGAGCGACCGGTCGGCCCTCAGGCCTCCGCCCGGCAGCGCCCAGCAGTCCAGATACGGCTGACGGACGCGGCGGACCAGCGGAATCCACAGTTTGGTGCCGGAGTGCGCGTCACCGGCGTCCGCATCGGCATCCTCCGGTCCCAACGCGAGGATGACGACGGACACGCCGACCTGCGGCGGCTGCATCCGTCGTTCCGCGATATTGCCCATGGCCATGCGTCTGCCCTCCGGTCGCCGTTGCTGAACGGTACCCGAGCATATCACTTATAGTCACCATGACCATAAGTCAGCGTGTCATGCGGCGTCCCCCTCGACGGCGGCCGCGGAATCCGGCAGGAACGGCGCCAGCGACGGCAGCTGTTCCAACGAATCGAGCCCCATCTTCTCCAGGAACAGGCCGGACGTCACCAGCAGCGCGGCATGGGAGTCGGCGTCGACCCCCTGCTCGCGCACCAGCCCGCGGACCGTGAGCGAACGGATCACGCCGTCGGAGTTCACGCCGCGGACCGCCGCCACCTGCGCCCTGGTGACCGGCTGGCGGTACGCGATGATGGCGAGCGCCTCCAACGCCGCCTGCGACAGCCGTGCGACCTGACCGTCGGTCACGAACGCGGCGACGATCCGCTCGAACCGCGCGCGGCTCGCATACTGCCATCCCCTGGCCGTGTGGCGCAGCTCGAAGCCGCGCCGCTGCGCGTCGTAGTCGTCGGCAAGCCGGCGCAGCGCCCGTTCGACCTCATTCTGGCCGACCGACAGCACACGGGCGAGGTCCGCCGCCTGCTGCGGCTGATCGGCGACCATGAGGATCGCCTCAAGACACGATTCCAGCCCGCCCGGCAGCGACGCCGCCGCACCGTCCGAGGCCGGGCCGTCCACCACGTCACTGTCCGTCACACCGCAACCCACCACGTCACTGTTCGGAACGTCATCATCCAGAACACCACTATCACCGACGCTCATGCGAAATCTCCTTCATCGATTGACACATCGTCCGCGGTCTCCTCCCCGGCTCCCCCGCCGCCCGCCGGCACAACGCCGCGCACCCACCGCAGGTCGAGCGTGGCGTACGGCCCGGCCTGCCGAAACTGCAGCACCCCCTGCTTGAAGAACAGCAGCACCGCAAGAAACCGGGCGACCACCTCGATGCGGCTGCCGGCATCGGCGGTCAGCTCGGCGAACGTCATCGACGAACCCTCCGGCAGCGCACACAAACGATCCCTGACCACCCGCGCCTGCGCACGCAGATCCACGAGCGGCACATGCAGCTGATGCAGTGCCACCTCATCGACGGGGGCGTTCGCAATCACCTGCGCCGCGATGCGAGCCAAATCGTCCGGACCGACCGTCCACGCCAGCTCCGGCAGCATGGCGGCGACGGCATCGTCCAGCGCGGCCGGATGGGGGAACCTGCCGGCGTTGGCGGCAAGACGGGCGCGGAAATCG
This sequence comes from Bifidobacterium leontopitheci, assembly GCF_009193355.1. Classification (GTDB taxonomy): domain Bacteria; phylum Actinomycetota; class Actinomycetes; order Actinomycetales; family Bifidobacteriaceae; genus Bifidobacterium; species Bifidobacterium leontopitheci. The sequence goes on along the minus strand of NZ_WBVT01000001.1, from coordinate 40,582 downwards.
TCCGCCGCCTGCTTGAACGCCCGGTATTGCAGCAGCCTGGCGAACAGCAGGTCACGTTCGCGCAGCGCCTCCAGCGTCTGGTCGTCACGCTCGTCATCCGCCTCGTCGTGCGGCAGCAGCGCGGCGCTTTTCGCCTCCACCAGCACGGAGGCGACGTCAAGAAAGGCGCTCGCCTCCTCCATGTTGCGCGCCAGATCAAGCGTGCGCACGTAGGCGAGGAACTCCTCCGTGACCGTCGACAGCGACACTTCGGTCAGCTCGAGACGACGGTTCGCGATCATGGACAGCAGCGCGTCGAAAGGTCCCGAATACACGGCCAGGTCGACCGAGAACCCCTCGGCGAACGTCGCGCCTGACATGTCGGGCGGCATGTCAGGCGCGTCCGGGCGCACGTCCGGAGCCCCGTCGTAGCCGGTCATGGCGGTCAGGCGACGATGCCGCGCGCAATGAGCTCGCGGGACACCTCACGATACTCCTTGGCGGTCTTGTGGTTCGGCGCGTAGATGGTGATGGGCGCCGCCGCCACCGTCGCGTCGGGCAGTTTGATGGAGCGCGAGATCACCGAATGGAAGACCTTGTCCTGGAACGCCTCGTAGATGCGCTGCAGCACCTCCTCGCAGTGCAGCGAACGCATGAACATGGTGACGAGCACGCCGTACACCTGAAGGTCGGGGTTGATGCGCGACTGCACCTTTTCGATGGACTGCATGAGCAGCGCCACGCCGCGCAGCGCGAAGAACTCGGCTGCCACGGGGATGATCACGCCATCGGCTGCCGTCAGCGCGTTGACGGTGAGCAGGCCGAGGGACGGCTGGCAGTCGATGATGATCACATCGTACTCGTTACGCAGCTTGCGCAGCACGCCGGCGAGGATCTGCTCGCGCCCGACCTCGGTGACCAACTGCACTTCGGCGGCGGACAGGTCGATGTTCGCAGGCATGATGTCCAGGTTCTCGAAATCGGTGTGCTGGACGATGTCATGCGGGTCGACACTCGGATTGAACAGGGCCGTGTACACGGTGTTCTCCACGGCGTTCGCGTTGATGCCGAGGCCGACCGTGGCGGCGCCCTGCGGGTCGAAGTCCACGATCAGGCAGCGGCGGCCGTACTGGCTGAGCGCGCCTGCGATGTTGATCGAGCTGGTGGTCTTGCCCACGCCGCCCTTCTGGTTGCACATGGCGATGATGCGCGCGGGACCGTGGCGCAGCAGCGGTCCCGGCGCGGGGAACGTCTCGTATTCTCGTCCAAGCAGATCAGTAGGCATAGGGTTCACCTTATCATCATCGGCGTTCACCGTGGACGAAGACGCTCCGGCGGTGTGCGATCGGCGCTGCCGCGCCGCGCCGGCGGAGGCTTCGGCCGCATCGCCAGTGGTTGCAGCGTCTTCGTTCAAGTTGTTTGCGGCCAAGTCGTCTTCGTTCAAGTCGTCATCGGTCATATCATCGTCGCTGGTATCGTCGGCCGGTCTGACGGACATGCCGGCGGCGATGTCGTCGACGGGGGCCGCCGCATACGTCCCGTGAATGGGCAGCGCCCCCTGACGGTCGCCTGCATCGTCGACGGAGAACCGCGAATACGCGATACGAACCATGCCCGGCCCCTCCTTATGTCACGGACGCGATATGCCGTTCATCCATGCGCGCGGATGGACGGCGAGGGCCGGGATGACGGCGCCATCCGCAAGCCCTGTATCATCTTAGCGCGGGTATGGCCTTGCGGCCGCGGGCGGAAGAGGCGGCCGAGTACAGGCGCGCTTGGTCACTGTACATGCGGACGCTGTACGGATGGTCACCGTGCGGATAATCACCGTGCGCGCGGATGCGAGGTGAGATAGGTCTCGATCAGCGTCTCCGGGCTCACATGCGTGTAGATCTGCGTGGTGGTCACGCTCGCATGGCCGAGCAGCTCCTGCACGGTGCGCACGTCCGCGCCTCCCTGAATCAGGTGCGTGGCGAAGGAGTGCCGCAGCGTGTGCGGGTGCAACGGCTTGGTGATGTGCGCACGCTCGCCGGCGAGTCTGATGATCTCCCACACGGATTGTCTGGAGAGCCTGCGACCGCGCTTGTTGAGGAAGATCGCGCGGCGCTCCGGCGTTCCCTTGGATTTCGCGATACGCGCCTGCAGGACCGGCCTGCCGTCGGCGATGTAGCGTCGCAGGGCCCGGCATGCGTAGCTGCCGACCGGCACGAGGCGTTGTTTGCTGCCTTTGCCGGTGAGCCGCGCCACGCGAGCGTCGTCAAGGTCGACGTCGTCCAGGTTCGCGCCGACCGCTTCGGAGACGCGGGCGCCGGTGGCGTACATGAATTCCAGCAGCGCACGGTCGCGCAGGCACACCGCCTGTTCGAGGTCGAGGGGCGTTCCCTCGCCGACCGTCGGTATGGCGTCGAGCAGGCGCGTCACCTCGTCGATGGTGAGCACGTCCGGCAGGGTGGACGCCGCTTTGGGCGCCTTGACCACGGCCGACACGTCGGAGGACACCTCGTGGTTGGCCAGTGCGAACCGGTGCAGTTCGTGGATGCTGGCGAGCCGTCGCGCCCTGGTGCTCGCGCTCTCCTGCGCCATGGCCAGCATGACGACGTACGCTTCGATGTCGTCCGTCGTGACCTCGCGCAGACGGTGGTGGCCCTGTGATTCCAGCCATTGGGTGTAGAGGTCGAGGTCGGAGCGATATGCCGCCACGGTGGCGCGGGACAATCCACGCTCCACGTCGATGTGCGCGATGAAATGGTCCAGCAGTGTCGGCAGGTCCTGAATTGGCATGGTCTACAGTCTACGGCACCCGTACCGCATCCGTATGCCGCCGACGCAGGATCGTCTCCGGCAAGATCGTCGCCGGCAGACGGGCGGATACGAAGAAACCCCGCACTAAGGCGGGGTTTCGACTGGACGGTGAGGTCCTTATCGTTGCGTCTTATACGCTACGGACGGCTCACGCCTCGACCGGGGCGTTGACGTCAGCGGGCAGAGCGGCCTTGGCCTGCTCGACGATGGCCTTGAAGGTCTCCGGATCGGAGACGGCCAGCTCGGCGAGGGCGCGGCGGTCCAGCTCGATGCCGGCGAGACGCAGGCCCTGGATGAAGCGGTTGTAGGTGATGCCCTCAGCGCGGACGGCGGCGTTGATGCGCTGGATCCACAGCTTGCGGAAGTCGCCCTTGCGAGCCTTGCGGTCGCGGAAGTTGTAGGTAAAGGAGTGCAGCAGCTGCTCCTTGGCCTTACGGTACAGACGGGAGCGCTGGCCGCGGTAGCCGGACGCCCTTTCGAGAACGACGCGACGCTTCTTGTGGGCGTTCACTGCGCGCTTGACACGTGCCATATTCTATTCCTCAGCTTTCTTGGTATGACGTCTGTGATGCTGTCGACTGTGCTCAGCGGCCCAGCAGCTGCTTCATGTTCTTGGACTGCGCGGTGGCCAGCACGCCGTCGGCCTTCAGGGCGCGACGCTTGCGAGCGGACTTGTGCTCCAGGTTGTGGCGCATGGCGGAGCCGGCGTGCATGAGCTTGCCCGAACCGGTGACGCGGACACGCTTCTTCGCAGCGGAATTGGTTTTCATCTTCGGCATTGCTGCCCTCCTTGTTGGTTACTTCGTTTCGGAAGTCTTGTCGTGCTTGTCGGCGCCGGACACCGCAGCCTTGGCGCTGGCTGCGGCCTGACTGAGCGCTTCCTGCTTGGCGGCGAGTCGTGCCGCCTGCCGTGCCTGCCGTTCCGCACGCGACTGGTCGCCGCGACGGCGCTGCTCCGACTGGGTGTGCACCTTCTTGCCCTTGGGGGCAAGCGTCATGATGATGTTGCGCCCCTCCTGCTTGGGACGGGATTCGACGGTGCCGTACTCCTCCACATCGGCGGCGAGACGCTGCAGCAGCTCAACGCCTCCGATGGGACGGGACTGCTCGCGTCCGCGCAGCATGATGGTGACCTTGACCTTATCCCCACCGGTGAGGAAGCGGACGACATGCCCCTTCTTCACCTCGAAATCATGGTCATCGATCTTCAGACGGAAGCGAATCTCCTTGATTTCTGCGGTGCTCTGGTTACGGCGGGCTTCGCGGGCCTTGATCTTCTCGTTGTACTTGAACTTGCCGTAGTCGATCAGCTTGGCGACAGGAGGCTTCGCATTGGGCGCCACCTCGACGAGATCGAGGTTCGCTTCCTTCGCAAGGTTGAGTGCGACCGAGGTCGCGATCACTCCCACCTGCTCGCCGTTCGGGCCGATCAGGCGTACCTGCGAGACGCGAATCTCGTCATTGATACGTGGTTCGTCGCTAATGATGACTCCAATCCTCATGGTTCCCTGGGCATTCCCGCTGGGAGGTCATCGGATTCGAATCCTTGAATGACAGCATGACGCAACGTCCCTGATGATCCATCACATGGCGATGTCACGTTCCTCGCGCGTTCGTCGGTCTCTATCGGAGACGACGCACAATCAGGCTGTCAGCCTTGGACCCGAAGCCATGATGGGCTTCCAGGTGGGGTCATACCCGCTTTCTTGATTTCTCAAGCCTTGTAGATAATACCACATGGTGCGATATCGGCGTGTCGCGCGATGTCGGCGCGAAGGCGATACCGCCGTGGCGATGTGCCAGCGCCGCGACGTACCGGTACTGCGACATACCGATGCTGCGGCGCCGGTGCCTCGCTCCGCCGGGTGCAGGACGCGCACGCTACTGCACGGATTTGAGTAGTCCCGACACGCCTTCCTTGCGCAGCAGTTCGCGGTACGGTCCCGCCTGTTCGGCGATGAGCCGGTCGATGGCCTGCATGCCGAGCACTTCGACCGGCGCCTTGTCGTCCGTGAGCACGGTCGCCCCGGCATCGGACGTCACCGGCTCAAGCCGTTGCGCGACGTCCTCCATGGCCGAGCCGAGCTGCGCGTCCTGCGTTCTCTCGTCGGAGGCGTCCCGCAGCTTGCCGGTGCCCGCATACGAGCCTAGGTCGCCCAGACCGTCCAATGCGGAGGCCTCCCCGTTCTTGGCGAACAGCTCGCGGTTGGTAGCGCCCGGCACGTCGGCGGCAAGCAGCGCGCGCGGTCCGAACACCGAGGCGATCGTGCCGGTGAGCGCCTCGTTGATCGACCCCTCGCCGTCGGAGATCATGTTCATGTTGACCACCATCACCCCGCCCGGGTTCAGATGGCGTTTGACCATGCGGAAGAACTCCGCGGAACTCATCTGGAACGGGATGGTGATGTCCTGGTACGCGTCGACCATGATCACGTCGTAGGTGTCGTGCGAGGCGGCAAGCCACGCCCGGCCGTCATAGGTGCTGACGGGGATGTCGTCCGGCTCGTCGAAGTACCGGCCGGCCAGCGCGGTGATCTTCGCGTCAATCTCGACCCCGGTCACCGACATGCGTGGATAGAACCGCCTCAGCTGCCGGGCGTAGGTTCCAGTGCCCATGCCGAGGATCAGCGCCGACCCGGCCTTGTCGGCGAGCGCGGGGGCGGCGAGCGCCGTGTCGTAGTACATGCCGGTCAGCCCGGGGCGCTTCATGGTGACCGACTGCACGCCGAACAGCACGTTGGTGGACAGTATCGTCCGGTCCGGCAGGTTCTTGACCTGCAGATAGTTGTATATGGACTCGCCCTCGTAGACGACGACCGACCGGTTCTCCCAGAAGGCGAATCCGCTCATCGGCGACAGGCAGGCGCTGACGGCGAAGACCGCGGCGCACAACGCGCAGGTGATGCGCCGCACCTTCGAGGCGAGGAAGTACACCACCGCGAGCGTCAGGAGCAGTCCGGAGAATATCAGGAACGTGACGAAGGTGCCTACGGCCGGTATGGTGACGAATGTCGGCAGGAACGTGCCCAGGATGGAGCCGACCGTGTTGCAGGCGGACAGCCTGCCCACCACGGACGCGTTGTTCTCCAGCGAGTCGGTGGCGAATTTGTTCAGTCCCGGCGTGACGGTGCCGAGCAGGAACAGCGGCGGCACGAAGATGATCATGCAGCTGACGAACGCGGCGATGACGAGGAAGTTCGTGGATACGGTGACGATCAAGAGACCGGATATGAGGATGATCACGTATTTGCCGGCCAACGGGATCAACGCGATCCACACGGCGGCGAACAGGATGCGCAGGTACAGCCGGTCCGGATTAGGGTCGCGGTCCGCCCAGCGGCCTCCGAACACGGCACCCAGCGCCAGGGCGATCATGATCGTGCCGATGATGATGGTCCACACGATCTGCGAGCTGGAGAAATAGGGCGCCAGCAGCCGCGACGCGCCGAGCTCGGCGGCCATGACGCCCATGCCGGAGAAGAACTCGGTGATATAGAGGAACAGCTTCGACGACAGTATCGGGCGTTTGGCCGCGCCGTCCTTGGTTGTGGTCATGGGAACCGCCTTCCTGCCTTGATCCGCCGTGGTGCAACGGGACCCCCATCGCCCGACACGCACCCCGATATCAGTACATATGTTTGAATACCATAACAGTACCCCGGCACAAATCAACTCCAGCGACACGGCAAGGAGCATACGTTGACTGACCATATATCCCCTAGGATGGGCGCCGCCACGCCCGCCGGCACGATCAAGGAATGCACGATCCTCGCCGCGGGCGAATACTACGGCTCCACCCCTCCGTCAGCCGCGCCCGGAGCGCTGGTCATCGCCGCGGACGGCGGCCTTGACCATGCGAGAAGGCTGGGCATACACGCGGATCTCGTCATCGGCGACTTCGATTCGGTGAGCAGTGACGCGGACCCCGGGGACGGCGCGATCCGCCTGCCCGCGCAGAAGGACGACCCGGACCTGCTGTGCGCGCTGAAGGTCGGCTGGCACCGGGGAGCGCGCAGGTTCCATGTCTACGGTGCGCTCGGCGGCAGGATCGACCACACCATCGCGTCCATACGGCTTATGGGGTTTCTGGCCGAGCAAGGAGGGACGGGCTTCCTGTACGGGGACGGCTATGTCGTCACGGCGGTCCATGACGGTTCGCTGCGGTTCGCCGCCCATCCGGCCGCGCCGCGAAGCATGGTCTCGGTGTTCTCGTTGAGCGACCGGTCCGAGGGCGTCACCATCAGCGGATTGAAATACGTGCTGCATGACGCCGAACTCGCGAACACGGCCGTGCAGGGGGTGAGCAACGAATTCCTCGACCATGCGGAGGCGTCGATCGACGTGGCGCGGGGCACGCTGGTCGTCACGTTCCCGGCAGGATCTCCGTTGCCGTCGGTGACGCATCATCATGAATTCACCGGGAGTTTAGGCGAGCTCGACATGTCCGTCTCGGCGGCGCTGGCACGTCCGGCGGCCGGTGGAACGGCACTGCGAACGCCCTTGTGAGCGCTCACGGGAATGTCGTCCATATTATGCCCAAAGCGACACCGGAACCGTTGCTCTAGTACAGACGGCGCATTACAGTAGGTGATGTTGGCAAAATGCGGTCGCGAGTGCCAGCCACCCGCGATCTACCCACAAGGGAGAACACATGACAGTTAAGATTGGTATCAACGGCTTTGGTCGTATCGGTCGTCTCGCCTTCCGCCGCATCTTCGAGCTCCAGGCTCGTGGCGGCCAGGCCGGTGACATCGAGGTCGCTGCAATCAACGATCTGACCACCCCGTCCATGCTGGCCTACCTGCTGAAGTACGACAGCACCCACGGCACCTTCCGCCACGATGACGGCACCCCGGTCGAGGTCACCTCCACCGAGGACTCCATCGTCGTCGACGGCAAGTCCTACAAGGTCTACGCCGAGAAGGACGCCAACAACATCCCGTGGGTCAAGAACGATGGCGTCGAGTTCGTCCTCGAGTGCACCGGCTTCTACACCTCCGCCGCCAAGTCCCAGGCTCACCTGAACGCCGGCGCCAAGAAGGTCCTGATCTCCGCCCCGGCCAAGGACGACACCACCCCGACCGTTGTGTACGGCGTGAACCACACCATCCTGAAGCCGACCGACAACATCGTGTCCGCCGGCTCCTGCACCACCAACTCCATGGCCGCCATGGTCAAGCTGCTGAACGAGAAGTTCGGCATCAAGGTCGGCTTCATGACCACCGTGCACGCCTACACCGGCACCCAGATGATCCTCGACGGCCCGCGCTTCCCGAAGGCTCGCAACAACCGCGCCGCCGCGATCAACACCATTCCTCACTCCACCGGCGCCGCCAAGGCCATCGGCAAGGTCGTTCCTGAGGTCAACGGCAAGCTGCAGGGCCACGCCCAGCGCGTCCAGGTTCCGGACGGCTCCATCACCGAGCTGACCACCGTCCTGAACAAGGAGACCACGGTCGACGAGATCAACGCCGCCTTCAAGGAGGCCTTCTCCAACACCGATTACTACGGCTACAACGAAGACGGCATCGTGTCCTCCGACATCATCGGCGACACCCACGGTGGCGTGTTCGACCCGACGCAGACCGACGTCAACACCGTGGACGGTGTGACCATGGCCCGCACGGTCTCCTTCTACGACAACGAGTACGGCTTCACCTCCAACATGATCCGTACCCTGCTGTACTTCGCCGAGATCTCCGAGTGAGTCCCCGCGGCCACAGCCGCATAGGATGCATCACGGATTCGTGACGAATCGATAAGAGGCCTTGCAGCGTTCACTCGCTGCAAGGCCTCTTTTCATATGCCGCACTGTATCAGCATCACAACGCCCGGCGCACGCCGTGAGCTTCCTTCTCTCTCTTCTTCCCTATTACAATCCTTTGTGTGTTGTCACAGCGGGTAGCTACCCGCTGTGACAACACACAAAGGATGCGGCAAACAGAGGGGAAGGGAGAAACCGCTGTCACCAGGTGCCGATGGGAGCGGCGACGGCGTCAAGCACCTTCAGCAGGTCATGCGGGTCGATGCCGATCGAGAAGCCGCGCTTGCCGCCTGAGAGCAGGATCTCATCGAACTGCATCGCGCTCTGGTCGAGCACGGTCTTATGCCGCGTACGCTGGCCGAGCGGCGAAATACCGCCGACCACATAGCCGGATTCGCGCATGGCGACCTTCGGATCCGCCATCGCCGCCTTCTTGGCGCCGACGGCGGCGGCCAGCGCCTTCAAATCCATGTGCCCACTGACGGGGACCACGCCCACCACACGTTCGGAGCCGGTGTCGGCCATCAGGGTCTTGAACACCTGATGCTCATCGAAGCCGAGCTTTTTCGCGGCCTCCACACCATATCCGTCATCCATGTGATCGTTCGAATGCTCGTATTCGTAAGTCTTGAACGGCACGCCGGCCTTTTCCAACTGCACGGTCGCCGGAGTGGAACCGGCGCCCTTCTCATGTTTCGATTTCTTCGCCATACGCACCATCCTAACCATTCAACGCGGATTCGTGCGGATGAGGATCAAGGTCGGCGACAAGGCACGCTGCAAGGCATGTTGATTGCTCGTCGCGGGTGACGCTCCCCCAGTCACGGCTTGCAGCCGTGCCAGCCCCCGCCACCGAGGGGGCCGAGGGATTCGCCCCTTACGGGCCCCATCATCACGTCGCCAGCCTCTGCCGCCGAGGGGCCGGGAAAAGGGTCGGCGTCGCCGGCGCAAGTCGCTCGTCCGCCCCCGCTGGCGGGGGCTGTCAGCGAAGCTGACTGGGGGTGGCTCCACGAAAACACGGCGAAGCGACTACTACGCCCGCGAAGGTTGCCGGCGCAGCTCCGACGGCAGTACGAAATGCATGTTCTCCTTGATGGTCTCCACGGTGGAGACTTCGGTGAAGCCGCGTCCGCGCAGCGCCTCGATCACGCCGGCGACCAGCTCGTCGGGCACGGACGCGCCGGACGACACGCCGACCGCATCAACCCCGTCGAACCATGTCGGGTCCATTTCGCCGGCGTCATCCACCCGGTGGGCAAGCCCGCGATCGCCCAAAGCCTCCTGGGCGACCTCCATGAGCCGCACCGAATTCGACGAGTTCGCCGACCCCACGATCACCACGCAATCGGACTGCTGCGCAATGAGCTTGACCGCCGCCTGACGGTTGGATGTGGCGTAGCAGATGTCGGAGCTCGGCGGCTCCTTGAGCCACGGAAATCGGGCCTTGAGCGCGGCGATGGTCCCCGCCGTCTCGTCGATGCTCAGCGTGGTCTGGGTCAGGAGCACCAGCGGCTGGTCGGGCCGGAAGTCCAGTGATTCGACGTCCGCCGCATGCTCGATGAGATGTACATGCTCGGGGCTCTCCCCCACCACGCCGACCGCCTCGTCATGGCCGCGGTGCCCGATGTAGATGATCTCGTAGCCTTCGCGCACAAACCGGAGCACCTCACGGTGCACCTTGCTCACCAGCGGGCATGTGGCGTCGACGACATGCATGCCGCGTGCCGCCGCCTCGGCCTTGACGCCCGGCGTTACGCCGTGGGCTGAAAAGACGATGGGGATGCCGGCAGCCGCGGCCGCGTCGGGAACCTCGGACAGCTCCTGCACGAACACCGCCCCCTGCGCGGCCAGATCGTCGACGACGTGCCGGTTGTGCACGATCTGGCGACGCACGTACACCGGCGGCAGTCCGTCCTTGCGCGGACCACCCGACGCCTTGAGAATGGTCTGCACGGTGAGGATCGCCCGGTCGACGCCGGCGCAGAATCCTCGGGGGTCGGCCAGTACGATGCGCTTGCCCATAGTCATCTCCTCGTTCAGCCGGGTCGCGACAGCGGCCGTCACGATAGTGACCGCCGCCGCGTCCCGGATCGAACATCCGAATCGAAATCCGCATCCAAGGGTATCAGCCACACCGCGACACCCGCGCGGTCCGACGTATCGCGACATGCGGCTGCAAACGTGCAAAACACCGGCGGGAGCATTACGATGGTGACGATAACATCGTCAGGCGATGCCATCACCGTCGATCAGGGAGCGCAAACATGGGTACCACACCACGTACAGGAAACCAGTATTCGATTCATTACGGCGACTTCTCCGCCGTGATCTGCGAGCTCGGCGCGAAAGTGCGCCGCTTCGACTACGGCGACAAGGAGGTGTTCTGCAGCTACGGGCCGGACGACCTGACCCCGACCTGCTGCGGCTACATCCTCGCCCCGTGGCCGAACCGCATCAAGGACGGCGAATACGATTTCAATGGCAAGCACTATTGCGCCCCGGTGAACGAATACCATCCGTCGCCGCGCAACAACGCCAACCATGGCTACGCCTACCAGTACATGTGGCGTCTGGAGTCGCTCACCGAGAACGGCGTCACCCAGTCGCTGCGGTTCCCGAACCTTGACGGGTACCCGTTCGACGTGACGGTCAGCGCCACCTACGAGCTGGGCGAGCAGGGGCTGACGGCCACCGTCACCGCGCGCAACGACGGCGACGAGCCGGCTCCGTGGGCGCTCGGCCTGCATCCGTGGCTGTCGAACGGCCGCAGCGGCGCGACCAGTGCCGAGCGCGACGCCGATTCCGCGCGCTGCCGGCTGAAGATCGACGCGGACACGCATGTGACGGTCGACGCCGGCCTGGTGCCGAACGGGACGGAGCCGGTCGACGGCACCGCGTTCGACCTGCGTGAGGGCCCGGTGCTGGATGGCCGTTCGTTCGACGACGCATGGGTGGACGTGCATCGTGCTGCGGACGGCACGACGACGACGGTGTTCTCCCGTCCGGATGGTCTTGAGGTCAGGCTGGTCGGCGACAGGACCATCAACGCCTGGCAGTGCTACACGGCCACCGGCGCGCCGTTCGACCAGCATCCGAACGGCATCGCGGTGGAGCCGATGACCGCTCCGGCGAACGCCTTCCGCAGCGGCGACCATCTGACGGTCATCGAGCCGGGCACCAGCGTGACGACCGTGGTGCGCTACGAGGTATCCGTCCGCTGACGTTCCGACACCCGTTCCGTCGTCGTCCGTACCGTATGTGATAATTTCCAAGGCTTATTAATCGTAGTAAAGGAGTCCATCATGGGCATGCGCGGACGCAAGCGCAAGGATCGTCGTAAGAAGGCCGCCAATCACGGCAAGAGGCCGAACGCCTGATTCTTGCCCGGCACGTCGCATGACGTACCGGTGACGAACAACAAAGACCTGTGACGCAGGGTTCATTCCAGCGTCACAGGTCTTTTTGCATTCCGCAGCATCGTGACATCGGCCGCATCCACGTCAACGTCAATGTCAACCGCGTCAACGTCAATCACGTCACGCTGCTCGCCCTTGCATCGTGACGGCACGCCGGAAACCCTTGAAAACACTGGGGTTTCAGAGTAGTGTCACCGTGCCCGGGCGAGCAGCGCGACGGCCGTCATTGTCGACCGTCGTCGCGTCACCGCTGATCGTCGTCGCAGCAGCATCGGTCCAAGGTGGCCCGCAGCCGGGTAAGCAGGCATTCGGGTGCAGCCTCGGGGCGCAGGTAGGCGCGCAGCATCGTGATCATCGCTCTCTCCCGCGCGTCGCAGCACGTCTCCGGGTTGAAACACTCCCCGTCAACGTCAGCGCCGCCGGCCATTGCGTCATCATCAGCAACGGCGTCTTCGACGGCACCACTATCAACAGCGCCATCCACAACAGCGCCACCCACGACGACGTGATTCTCAACAGCGCCACCCACAACGACGCGATTCTCAACAACGTCACCCACGGCTCCGGATGCGTAGGACACCTCGCTGACGTGCACTTCGGTGTGCGTCGTCCCATCCTGCGTGATGTGGGTCACGGAGACATGACCGTGCCGCAGCATCGGTCGCATCGGCTCGCTCATGATCGCTCCTTTCCGGTCAGGCCGCTATCCGGCCTTCCTCCTCCATTATGGCCCGCCGCCGGCCGCCGGTTCGCGGACGGTGAACGCCGTCGTGAAGCAGGCGCTGCGTTCTCCGTCTCATCGCCCTTCCGTGAGGCTCGGCTGCGGCCATCGATGTACCCGTGCTCGCGCGCGTATGAGGCGAGCTCGCGTTTGAGCTGGGTGCGGGCGCGGTTGAGCCGGCTCATCACCGTGCCGATCTTCACGCCCTGCTCGTCGGCGACCTGCTGGTACGACTTGCCGTCGATGGCGGCGTCGATGAACACCTGACGCCGCTCGGGCGACAGTTTGGCAAGCGCCGCCATGATCTCCTGCGGCGCGAACGTGTCGAGGTACTCGTCCTCCGCGGATTTTGGCGCGTCCGGCGAATGCTCGGACGCCTCGTAGAGGTCCCAGTCGTCGTATTCGCCGGTCGAGGCGTTGGCGCGTTGCGGGCGCCGTTTCGCCTTCGCGTACTGGTTGAAGTAGGCGTTGCGTTCGATGGTGGTCATCCACGCCTCGAAGTTCGACCCCTGCTCGAAGCTGTCGAATGATTTGAATCCGCGTTCGAACGTGTCCTGCACCAGGTCCTGCGCGTCGTCGGGGTTGTTGGTGAGTTTCATGGCCTGCCGGTAGAGCGCGTTGACCGCCGGCATGGCGAGCTGCTCGAACCGGGCCCGTTTCTGTGCCGTCGTTTCCGTCGTGTGCGTCTCGTCGTTCACATCGACCATTGTATCGGCGTGCGGCCGGCCATGTCGTCTTTCGGTCGCAAGAGGTGGCGCGTGTATGGCATTTGTGACGGACCATGCAGAAAAAGCGGTAGATATCTTCCCTAAGACGGCGCTGCTTGTACAATGGCACCGACTACTTGAGGAAAGGTGTGGTATGACGATTACGTTGGCGTCGGCGGCCCGACTGCTCACCAGGCACGGCCTGCTCCGCGAAATCATCCGCGACGGCGTGTGGACGCTCGACCCGAGCGGGCTCGGTGACGATATCGAATGCTCTTCGATCACCTATGACACGCGCAAGGTGACCGAGGGGGCGCTGCTGTGCTGCAAGGGCCGGTTCAAGGCCGAGTACCTGCACGGCATCGACGGTCAGGGACTGGCCGCGTATGTGGCCGAGACCGATTTCTCCGCCGAGACGAAGGCCGTCGGCCTGATCGTCAATGACGTGCGCCGGGCGATGAGCCTGCTGTCCGCCGAGTTCTACGGCAGGCCGCAGGACGAGCTGACCGTCATCGGCATCACCGGCACGAAGGGCAAGACCACGACCGCGTATTTCACGCAGGCGATCCTCAATGCGGCGTCGGACGGCAAGTGCGCGCTGTTCTCGTCGGTCGACAACTGCCTTGACGGGCACACGTACGTCGAATCCGACCTGACCACGCCCGAGTCGATGGACGCGTTCCGCATGATGCGCGAGGCGGCGGACAACGGCATGAAGTACCTGGTCATGGAGGTCTCCTCGCAGGCGTACAAGGTGGAGCGCGTCTACGGCCTGACCTTCGACGTCGGCGCCTTCCTCAACATCTCCCCCGACCACATCAGCCCCATCGAACACCCCACGTTCGAGGATTACCTGTACTGCAAGCGGCAGATCGTGCGCAACAGCCGCCGCCTGGTGCTCGGCGCCGACTGCGCGCACGCCGACCTGATCCGTCAGGACGCGGCTGCCGCCGAGGTCCCGGTGACGACGTTCGCGCTGCGCAACGACGGCGCCGACGAGACGGCCGCACAGTCGGCCGACCTCGTCGCGACCCGGGCGAGCGCCGACCACAGCGCCTACCGGATGACCGCTGAAGGCGCCGCCCTCGGCACGCTCTCGCTGTCTCTGGACGGCGACTTCAACTATGCGAACGCCGCCGCGGCGCTCGCCATCGCGCAGGCCGCAGGCGTCGACGTCACGGACGCGAAGGTCCTTCAGGCCATGGAGCCGGTGCGCATCGCCGGCCGCATGGAGCAGTTCCACGACCCGCAGTCCGACACCATCGCCATCGTCGACTACGCGCACAACTACGCGTCGGTCACCGCGCTGCTCGATTTCGTCGACGAGCGGTTCGGCTCGCGCGACCCGCGCATCACACTGGTCACCGGATCGGCCGGCAACAAGGCGTACGACCGGCGCAAGGAGATCGTCGAAGCCGCGCAAAACCGCATCGCGAACTTCATCTTCACCGCGGAGGACACGGACACCGAACCGTTCATCGACATCTGCATGGAGATGCAGGGGTACATCACGAACGACGCCGTCACCTCCACGGTGATCTCCGACCGTTCGACCGCCATCATGAACGCGATCTACGACGCCCGTGCGCACAAGGACCGGTTCAACGTCCTGCTCATCATCGGCAAGGGCAACGAACGCTGGATCAAGGACCGCAACAAGCATGTGCCGTTCGAGGGCGACGATCATGTCGTCGAGCGTATGTTCGCCTGAACGGACGGGCCACCACAGAGCACGATGATTCGTATGGAGGAAACAGAAGAACGATGATCACGCTGCAGAAGACCGATTACACCACCATGGAGCAGGCCGCGAGCGAGGCCGGCGTGACGCTGCCCATCGAGCAGACCGAAATCTGGGCGAAATACCAGGCTGAAATCCCCGGCCGCACGCCGTGGGGCGTGTACCTCATCCTGCGCGACGGCCAGACCGTGGCGTTCATCGCGTTCATCGACATGGAGACGCACGGTTACCATTACCTGCGTTCCCTGCACGGGCCGACCTGGATCGCCAAGCCGGACGAGGCGCTCGAACGCGAGACCGTCGAGGCGATCGCCGCGGAGGTCAAGCGCGCCGACAAGCATGTCGCGTTCATCCGCATCGACACATGGTTCGAGGACGGCACGGTTCCGGTCCTGTCGACCGTGCCGTACGACCAGACGGTCGTCATCGACGTGACCGGCGGCGACGACGCGATTCTGAGCCGTATGAAGCGTCGCGGACGCCGCGACGTGCGCAAGTCGCTGCGCGAATGCCCGGCCGAATGCGCGGACGAGACCGACAAGGCGATCGCCGACTTCGCCGAATACTACGACGTGATGGTGGAGACCGGCGAGCGCGACGGCTTCACTCCGGCGCCGATCACCGACTACTCGGACATGATCTCCGCGCTGGGCGCCGACCATTGCCGCGTGTTCGCCGCGCGCATCGACGGGCGTGTCGTGGCATGGTCGATCGTGACGGTCAACGGCACGCACGCGGTGCGCTACTACGCCGGCATGCGCAACGAGGTGATGCGCCTGCACGTGACCGACAAGCTGCTGTACAACGAGTGCTGCATGCTGGGCGCGCAGGGCATCACCGAATACGACCTCATGGGCATCGGCTCCGACTTCGCGCCAAGCCTCAAGGGCCTCAACGAGTTCAAGTGCAAGTTCACCGAGGAGGTCACGCCGGTGGCAGCCGGCCGTGACGTGCCGATCAAGAAGGCGTTCTACAGCACGCTCAAGCTCGCCAAGTCGGTCAAGGACGGACTGAAGAAGTAGCGTCCGCCAGGATTCTTCGGAATTGCGCCCGTCGTAGCGGACGATATCGTGTCGGGGCCCTGTCGATTGATTCGGCAGGGCCCCGACACGTTTTCAGTACCAGACCGCACGAGTATGTTTTCGCTGAGAATAGCTGACCGACCGTACTCGTAGACACACGCCGGAGTACGTTCCGTCGATAATCCATGACCGACCGTACTCATAGGTGCACGTCCGAGTACGGTCGGTCAGCTGTTTCCAACGGACCGTACTCGTAGGTGCACGTCCGAGTACGGTCGGTCATAAATACTCGACGAACCGTACTCGAACAGCCCGTTTCGGGTACGGTTCGTTGAGAAGAATCAACCGACCGTACTCGGAGCAGACGCATGGTAACGCCCGGCCCTCCGCTGAAAGGCAAGGGGAAGCGAGACCTGTCTTGCGGCCAAGCTCAGAGCGACTGGAGGACCGCGGCGATGACGTCGTGGACGCGGGATTCCGACAGTTCGGTGGGCAGGCACACCGCGGTCGACGACAGCCGGTCGCTGACCGTCACCGTGGCACGGTCGAGCCGGTCCAGGCCGTAGGCGGCCTCGTCGCTGACGCCGGGGAACAGCTCCGGCCGGTACCAGCGTTCGGCGTATCCGCCTGCCGCCCGAGCCGCGGCGATGATACGCTCCGCGGCGGCCGTGTCGTCGGCGAACAGGGGGAACCGCAGCAGCGGCTGCGCGTCGCCGTCAAGCACCGCGCCGGGGATGGTGATGCCGTTGCAGCCGCGCAACGCGTCACGGTACAGTGTCACCACCGTTCGCCGCGCGTTCTCGTTGGCGTCGAGTCCGCGCAGTCCGGCGGTCGCCTGCGCGGCGATCCACGCGGTCACGGTCATCGGCTCGTAGGCGAGGCCGCCCGCACGCTCCACGTCGGCGATCGGCGGCTCGTACCAGCCGGCACCAGTCAGACGTGCGCGCAGGCTGCCGCCCAGACCGCCCAGCCGGGAGAGCACGCGATTCTCGTTGATGTACAGCTTCGTGACCGTGTCGAGATGCTTCGACGGCTGCGGCAGGGCGGTGAGCCGGCCGCGCAACGCCGCGTCAAGGGCCGGATCGTCGCCGTGCAGCCGCGGATTGACCCAGATCGCGCCGCCGAACCGCGTGGGCAGCATCTTCTCCACGCCGAACGAGTGCACGGAGACGTCCGCGAGCGGCTCGCCCTGCCCGTCGCAGGCCATCCGGGCGACGCAGTGCGCGCAATCCTCGACGAGCAGCGCGCCCATGTCTCGGGCGAGTTCGGCGGTCCGTCCCGCCGACGCCTCGTCGATGACGCCGAACGTGTGCTGCAGCATCACCGCATGCACCTGCTCGTCCGGCTCCAGACGCATGGCTCCGGCCTTGTCCGCATCCAGGCTCATCGTGTCGGCGTCCACATCGACGTACCGGGGGGTGAGCCGTGCGACGACGATCGGGTCGACCGCCGTGCAGCAGGTGAACAGCTGGGTGAGCACGGAGCCGGCGCCGCGGGACTCACGCAGCGCGTCGAACGCCACCTGCATGCCGTACCGGGCCTTGAACACCGGATACCAGTCCTGGGGGCGGGTGCCGGTGCGCTCCGCCAACACGCCGCGCAACTCACCGAATCCGCTGGGCTGTGCAGCCTGACCGTCCGCAGCCCGGCTGTCCACTGTCTGATCGCTCATACATCCTCTTTCGTCACGACGTGCGCCCATCGCACGCCACTGGCCGTCCCCACCACTCTACCGCGTCCCTCGCGCGCGGCCACGCAACCCCCGCACGCCGCGCCGCAACAATCCCCCATGCCGGTACAATGGCAGACGATTGCAACAGAACACACGAAGTGCAGGAGCGAGACACGATGACTGTTTTCCAACCGGTGATCCTCGGCGGCGACCTTGGCGCGTACGCGCTGGCGAGGGAGCTCAACGACGCCTACGACGTGAAGCCGATCATGGTGACCGCCTACAACCCGAACGCCATCCGCGACTCGCGCATCCTCACCCGGCATCCCTTCGCGCAGGCCAACGAGGAGGATCCACTGGTCGCCGAACTGCTGAGGCTCGGCGAGAAGCTGAAGTCCGAGAACCCGCAGCGCAAGCTGCTGCTGCTCGCCAACACGGACTGGCGCATCCATGTGCTGGCGTCTCACCGGGCGGAGCTGGAACGCTACTATGTCGTGCCGATCCCGCCGCTCGAGGTCATCGAGCAGGTGAGCGACAAGCAGGAGTTCGAGCGGCTCGCCACCGCGCAGGGCATGCCCGTGCCGACATCATTCTACGAGGACTTCTCGCAGGCGGGCACCCCCGGCTGGACCCCGCAGCCGACCCCGGCGAACCTCACGTTCCCCGTGGTGGCCAAGCCGGCCGACAGCTCGCAGTATGAGAACCTCATGTTCGAGGGGCGGCAGAAGGTGTACCGCATCGACACGGACGAACAGCTGCAGCAACTGTGGGCGACGCTGGCGAAGGCCGGCTTCCGCGGCACGTTCGTGGCGCAGGAGCTGGTGGAGGGCGACGACACCGGCATGTATTCGGTGACCGCCTACGTGGACACGACCGGCACCGTGTCGCTGCTGTGCTCGGCGCACGTGCTGCTCGAGGAGCATCATCCGGCGACGCTCGGCAATCCGTGCGCGATGGTCACCGAGCCGATCGATGAGATCCTCGCCCCGGCGAAGCGGTTCCTCGAGTCGATGCCGTACCGCGGTTTCGCGAACTTCGACGTCAAGCGCGACCCGAAGACCGGACGCTTCTACTTCCTTGAGGTGAACCCGCGCATCGGCCGCAACAGCTTCTACGTGGCGGGCGCCGGCGTCAACCCGATGGAGGTGCTCGTCTCCGACGTGATCGACGGGCATCCGATGGCCCCGCGCGTGGCAGGCGGCGAGGTGCTGTACTCGATCATCCCCGACCGCCTGCTGCGCCGCTATGTGACCGACGCGAAGCTGCTGGCGCAGGTGAAGCGCCTGCAGAAGGCGGGGCGCATCAGTCCGCAGCGCAATCCGAAGGACGGCGGCTTCAAACGCTGGCTGCATCTGACCGAGTCGGAGCTCAACCAGTACCGCAAGTTCGGCGAGTATTACCCGAAGCCGACCAACACCGGCTTCTAGCGCGAGACGTGGGGCACGTCCACATCAGCGTCATTCCAATATCCGGCGGGCGGCGCTCCCCCAGTCGGCTTCGCCGACAGCCCCCTCCACCGAGGGGGCCAAGGTGCGGGCCGACGTCCCATCGACCGACCGTACCCGTGGCGCATGTATCAGCACGGTTCGCTATGACTGCGGGCGACGCTCCCTCAGTCGGCTCCCTCCACCGAGGGGGTGGCGAGAGCCGACGCTGCAGTACGCAACCGCCACAATGCCGGCTCACCGTTCCGGTGTGTCGGCGAGCTTCTGCGAGATGACGGCCGTCACCCCATCCGCGCGCATGGTGACGCCGTACAGCGCGTCGGCGATGGACATCGTCCGCTGCTGATGCGTGATGATGATGAGCTGGGCGTGGCGGCGCAACTCCTCGAGCGCGTTGAGCAGCCGGGTGAGGTTGATGTCGTCGAGCGCGGCCTCCACTTCGTCCATCACGTAGAACGGGCTGGGCCGCGCGGTGAAGATCGCGAACAGCAGCGCGAGCGCGGTCAGGGACCGCTCGCCACCCGACAGCAGGCTCAGCTGGCGCACCTTCTTGCCGGCCGGACTCGCCTCGACGATGACGCCGGTGGCGAGCAGGTCGTCCGGGTCCTCCAGCCGCAGCCGTCCGGTGCCGCCGGGGAACAGTGTGGCGAACACGCGCTGGAACGCTGCGGCAGTGTCGTCGAACGCGGCCTTGAACACGCTGACCATCGTCGCGTCGAGGTCCTTGATGAGCGTGAGCAGGTCGTCGCGCGATTTCGCCACGTCGTTGCGCTGGTCGTTCAGATAGCTGTTGCGCGCCTCGAGCGCCGCATACTCCTCGCCCGCCAGCGGATTGACCTTGCCGAGCGCCGCGAGGTCGCGCCGTGCCTTGTCCAGCCGTTTGCGCTGTTCGGCACGGTCATAGGGCACGGTCCGCACGCGAGCCGGAGCCGAAGCGCCGGCATCGTCGCCAGTCGCGGCCGCCCCTGCATCGCCATCGTCAAGCGGCACCGGCCGCCCCTCCTCGTCAAGCACCGGAACGGGCAGGTCGGGCGCGAAGTCGCGGATCAGCTCGTCGATGCGCAGGCCCAGTTCATCGTCGACCTTCTGGGTGAGCTGGCCGAATTCGCCGGCGAGCCGTTCGCGGTTCACATCGAGCACATGCTCGCGCTGCTGCAGGTCCGTCACCTGCGGTTCGAGCCGTCCGCGTTCGGCGCGCAGCGTCCTGAGTTCGTCGTCATGGTCGCTGGTCTGCCGCTGCAACCGCTCCCGCCGTTCGACCACGCGGCTGATGTCGGCGTCCATGAGCGCAGCCGCCTGCGCGGCGTCGGCGGCGATGCGCCTGGCGTGCGCGGCCTGTTCGCGGCGCTGGGCGTTCATGGTTTCGATGCGTTCGCGCCGGCGCTGCGCTTCCTTCGCGTTGTCTCGCAGCAGCCCGGCCTGTCGGGTGAACGATTCGGCCTTGCGTTTGGCGTCGTTCCATGCGATGTTGGCCGTGGTCTCCTGTTCGCGCGTCACCGTGAGCGAGGTTTCGAGCGTCCGCTCGCGTTCGACGAGGTCGTTGATGTCGGTCTGGCCGTCCTCGCTGGCCTGGGCGGCGGCCAACGCCTGAGTGAGGTCGTCGAGCTTGAGCTGGTGGTGCCGCCGTTCCTCCTGCGTGCGTGTAATACGGTCGTTGACGTCGGCGATCCGGCGTTCGATGCCCGACAGCCGGGTTTCGGCCGCCGCCAGCGATTTCGCCGTCTGCTGTGCGTCAAGCCGCGCCTGCATGCGCCGTTGCGCCGCGCGGTCGACGGCGACGCGAGCCTCGTCACGCTGCTGCGTCGCGGCCGTGACGTCGGCGGCGAGCGCCTCCAGTCTGCCGTTGAGCTCACCGATCTGCGCGAGCGCCTTGTCCCGTCTCGCAGCCAACGCAAGGTCGCTTTGCGCTCCTGCCGCGCCGCCTGCCGCGCCTGCACGGTTGATGACATCACCGTGTTTCGTGACGGCGCACCGCCAGCGCGGTCGGGCGCCGCGCGCAGCCGCAACGCCGGACGCAACGTCATGCGCACCGTCGCGCGACATGTCATGCACGGCGGCGAGCGCCTCCTCGACGGTGTCGACGGCGGCCACGTCGCCGAGCAGCGAGCGTGCGGCCGTAACGACGCGCTGCGCCTGTTCACTGTCGCGGGCGGCCGGGCTGACGGTCACCAGCGACGCGACCGAACGCGATTGCAACCCGTTCTGCGGCGCGGCGGTCTCGGCGTCGCTGTCATCGTCCGCGCCAGCGCCGCCGGTCTCCGCCGTTTCCCCGTCGTCCGGCATCAACATGACCGCCTTGCCGAGGTGTTCCTCGTGGGCGCGCGTCAACGCGTGCAGCAGGTTGGTCTCGCCGGGCACGATCATCGCGGCGGCGAACTCGCCCAACGCTCTGGCGACGGCGTTCTCCCACCCGTCTTCGACGTGGATGAAGTCGGCGAGACGGCCCAGCATGGCCACCTCGTCGTCGTGTTCCAGCGCGCCGGAGGCGTTGCGCGCCTCCAAGGTGTCGTGCAGGGCGTCCGCCTTGGCCTGCAGGGCGATGATCCGGTTGTCGAGGTCGCGCTTGCGGGCCGCGGCGTCGTCGAGGGTCTCCTGGCGTGCGGCGAGCATCTCTTTCGCTTCGTCCAGCGCCGCCGTGCCGTCGTCGGTGGCGGCGTCCTGTTTGGCGGCGAGCGTGTCGCGTTGCGTGCGCGCCTGGTCGAACTGCCCGGTCAGGTCGTCATGCTGCGTGGCAAGGTCCTTGGCTCGTGTGTCGCCCAGCTGCACGGCGGCTTCCTCGCGGGCGATGAGCGTCTTGAGTTCGGCGACCTGCGACTGCCGGCGCTGCGTGGCCTTGCGCAGTTCGGTGATGGTCTGGCGCAGTGCGGCGAGCCGTTTCTCGTCATCGGCGCGCGACTGGATCGCCTGGTCGAGTGCGATGCGCGTGTCGTCCACCTGCCGGGACTGTTCCGCGGCCTGCCGTTCGAGTTCGTCGGCGCGCCGGTTGAGCATGTCCGGATCCTCGCCAAGCGAGGTGACGATCTGGCCGAGCAGCGACCGGCTGCGCTCGTCGGCCAGCGAGGCGAGCGCGGTGAACCGTTCCTTGAGCTGCGTCATCTCATGCCAGGTCTGGTTGACGCGCGCGAGCGCCGGGCTGGATTGCGCGGTGAGCGCCTCGATCTGTTCGATGCGCACCTTGACCTTCGCCAGTTCGCCTTGTGCCGTCTGCAGTTCCCCTCGTACGGCGGCGAGTTCGCGCCGCGCCTCGTCACGTTTGCGGGTCGCGGCGACGGCGTCGTCGGCGTACAGGCGGCTTTGCGCGTCGCGCAGGGTGACGCGGATGCCGTCTGCACGCCGTGAGATGCGCGCCTGCCGGCCGAGCGGCCCCATCTGTCGGCGTATCTCCTTGAGCAGGTCGTCGAGACGGTCGAGGTTGGCCTGCGTGTTGGCAAGCTTGCGCAGTGCGCGTTCCTTGCGTTTGCGGTGTTTGAGGATGCCGGCGGCCTCTTCGATGAAAGCGCGGTGGCCGCTGGGGTCGGCGCGCAGGATCGAGTCGAGCCGTCCTTGGCCGACGATCACGTGCATCTGCTGGCCGAGGCCTGTGTCGCTGAGCAGCTCCTGGATGTCGAGCAGACGGCATGGCGAGCCGTTGATCGCGTATTCGGAGCCGCCGTTGCGGAAGATCGTGCGCGAGATGGTGACTTCCGTGTAGTCGATGTCGAGCGCGTGGTCGGTGTTGTCGATGGTCAGGCTCACTTGTGCGCGGCCGAGCGGCGGCCGTGACGACGTGCCGGCGAAGATCACGTCCTCCATGGACGTGCCGCGCAGGTTCTTCGCACCCTGCTCGCCCATCACCCAGGTGAGCGCGTCGACGATGTTCGACTTGCCGGACCCGTTCGGACCGACGACGGCGGTGATGCCCGGCTCGAAGCGCAGGGTCGTGGCGGATGCGAACGATTTGAAGCCGCGAAGGGTGAGTTCCTTGAGATACATGGCCGCCGCTTCGCCTCCCTCGTTCGCCGTCGCCGATTGTCTGACCTATGGTACCGCGCGCCCTGCCGGTCCGCCGCCAAATTTTGTGCTGCGGCGGACCGGCGAAAGTGCGGCCGTGAGGCTTACTTCTCGGACTCCTTGGACTCCTCTGCATCCTCGGCGGTGTCTTCCTTGGCGGCCTCAAGCGCCTTGTCGAAGCCGAAGTCGCCGAAGTCGTTGGCGTTGAAGTCGGGGTTCGCGTCGGTGGCGAAGTCACGGTCGGCGTCGTCCATGCCGTCGTCGGCGGCGCCGGACTCCTGCCCGCCCTGTGCCGCGCCGTCCTGCGCCGCGCCGCCGCCGAGGTCCGGTTCGACGCGCTCGGCCTTCGGCTTGGCAAGATCCTGGTTCATCTGCTCTTTCAGCAACGTGCGCGCGTCGCCGGCGGTGACGAAGCTGCCGCAGATGAGCACGCCGCGGCCGTAGCCGACGCCGGTCTCGTCCTCGGTGTCGACCATGTCGACGGCGGCCTGGATGGCGTCGGGTAGGCTGTCCTTGCGCACCACGCGGTCGCGGCCGAACACGTTGACCGCCACCTTCTCGAGCTCCTCGGCGGGCATGACGCGCGCCTTCCACGAGTTCTCGGTGACGACCACCGTGTTGAGGATCGGCTCGAGCACGCCGAGATACTCCTCGACCTGCTTGTCGCCCATCATCGAGATCACACCGACCAACTGCGTGAAGTCGTAGCTCTCCTCGATGGCGTGGCGCAGCGCTTCGGCGGCGTTCACGTTGTGGCCGCCGTCGAGGATGATGGTCGGCGACGTGCGGATCTGTTCGATGCGCCCCGGCACCTTGACGCCCTGCAGCGCTTCGGCCACCAGGTCGCCGTCAAGCGGTCCGTTGACGGGGATCACGACTTCGGCGGCGGTGAGCGCGGCGAGCGCGTTGTGCGCCTGATGCTCGCCCATCTTGGCGATCGGCACCTGCGTGTACGTGCCCTTGGGCGTGTGCAGCGTGGCGACCTGGCCGCCGACGGCGGGGATGCGGTCGGTGACCTCCATCTCGTAGCCGTCGCGCACCACGGTCGCGTGATTGCGTTCGGCGGCGGCCATGAGGATCGGCATGACCTCCTCCTCGTGCGGCTGCCGGCCGATGACGGCGGTGCAGCCCGGCTTGATGATGCCGGCCTTCTGTTCGGCGATCTGCTCGACTGTGTCGCCGAGCCACATCATGTGGTCCATGTCGACCGGTCCGATGATGGCGGCGTCGGCGTCCAGAACATTGGTGGCGTCCTGCAGGCCGCCCATGCCGACCTCGACGATGGCGACGTCGACCGGCGCGTCGGCGAACTTCCAGATGGCCATGGCGGTGAGCACCTCGAAGAAGCTCATGCGCGGCTTGCCCTGCTCGGTCATCTTGGCGTCCACGAGGTCCACGAGATCCTTGACCTGATCCCAGATGTCGACGAAATCATCGTCGGAAAGCTCCTGACCGTCAATGGCGATGCGCTCGTTGATGCGTTCGAGGTGCGGCGACGTGTACAGGCCGGTGCGCAGCCCGTAGGCGCGGCAGATGGCTTCGGCCATGCGGGCGGTGGAGCCTTTGCCGTTGGTGCCGGTGACGTGGATGACGCGGAACGACTGCTCGGGGTGGCCGAGGATGTCCAGCATGAGGGTCATCCGGTCGAGATCCATGTTCGTGGTGTTGTGCTCCGGCGGCCGGCGCATGATGTCGCGCTCCACGTCCAGTATCGACTCGTTGTTGCGGTTCGGATGCTCGAATGACATGCCCGCGTGGCTTCCTCTCTGTGTGACGACTTGTGAACCGTCACCAGTCTAGTTGCCGCCCTGAATCTGTGGCGGCGGTTCGTGCACAGCGCAACCACCCCCAGTCAGCTCCCGCTGACAGCCCCCGCCAGCGGGGGCGCTTATGGTATCCGCTCCCGCTGGCGGGAGCTGTCAAACGTAGCGAGACTGAGGGTGGTCATTCAGCCACAACCACCCCCACCCGCTACGCGGGAGCCCCCGCCAGCGGGGGCGCTTATCGTTTTCGCTCCCGCTGGCGGGAGCTGTCGAGCGTAGCGAGACTGAGGGTGGTCAGTCACGGGCAGTTCCCGCAGCGGGCCGGCCCGCCGCTATTCGCAGGCGATGCCGTCACCGTCGCGGTCGAGCTTGCTGCTGTAGCCCGGCTGGCCGCGGTACAGCGGCGCGGCGCCCGCCTCACGCGCGGCCGTGCAGTTCTGGTAGTACACGTTGGACTGTTGCTGCTGCTGTTGCTGCTGCAACTGCTGCTGTCGCGCCTGCTCTTCGGCGGCCTTGCGTGCCGCCTCCTCCTGTGCCGCCTTCTCCTGCGCGGCCTTCTGCTGCGCGGCCTGCTCCTCGGCGGCCTTCTTCGCGGCCTCCTCTTCGGCCTTCTTCTTGGCTTCCTCCTCGGCCTTCTGCTTGGCCGCTTCCTCTTCCTTCTTCTTGGCCTCCTCTTCGGCCTTGACGTCGCTTTCCTTACGCACGTTGATCACCGGTTTGTCATCGCCGTCCGTGACCGACTCCACGACCCAGTTGGATGCGAGCAGGACCATCTTGCCGGTGTCGCTTTTGACGTCATAATCGTCATTGTCGAAACCCGCCTGCTTCAGCTCGTCCTCGACGTCGGACAGCAGCCGGCCCTTCTCCGCGATCTTCGCGATGTCGGAGACCGTCGTGGAAGGGCTTTCGGCTGTCGTTTCCGCATCGGAGTCCGAGGAGCATCCGGCAAGTCCGAAGGCCATGACCAGCGCGGCGAGTACGGCGATCAGTGCCCGGACACGACAGGCAAACGGTACGGTGATATGACGAACCATGGTTTCCACCTTTCAGCATGGCGGGCGGCGGACATCCTTATCCGTCCATGGTTCATTGCATACGATGAACCACACGAACCCGCTTCCTGACGTATCCCAGTCTATCGCGGCACCGCCGCCGACACGGCACTGCAACACGTCACTGCCGCACGTCGTCAGCTGTCTCGCACTTCTCTGCCGGAATCTCCACGTACAGAATCCACTCCCCGTCCGTGGCTCCGGCGCGCATGACGCCGTGGTGGGTCTCCACGAGGGCGCGGAGCATCGTCAGACCGTGATGGTCGCGTTGATCGTCGGGTTTCGCGGCGCCGCACTGGTTCGATGCGGACATCCGGAAGCCGCCGTCAGGCTCCGCCGTGATGACGATGGCATACGGCCCAGCCGACCCGTGTGCGATGATGTTGTTCGTCGCTTCCAACAGGATGGTCTGCAGCAACGGTATCTCACGGCATCCAGCAATCGGGCCACGCAGTTGTATCGTTCCGTCAAATCCCAGCGTGGCAAGACGTTCGGCCTGCCGCCACCGCAGGGAGGACAGCGCCGTTACATCGCTACCGGCAACGGCAGCCCGGTCTTGCCGACCGCTGGACGACTGCGACGTCCGATCTGCCATGTCGTCAACGGCGCCGTCTCCGTCGAGTTCGGAGCGCATGGGACTGATGACCGTGTTGCGTAGTTCGTGCAACGTCTGCGTCAGCGTGCGCTCGATATCACTGATGACGAACGCGGTGTCGGCATCCAGCTCATGGTCGCCGTCACGCAGCTTGCGGCACATCATGATGGAGTACGCGCACGAACCGGCAACGGAATCGTGAAGAACGTGCACCAGTTCCAGTTGTCGACGCTGACGTTCCAGTTCGCTGCGTGCCTTCTCGATGCGGCGGTGCTCCTCAGTCATCCGCTCACGCAGACGGGACACGTACCCGACCGTGAACGCCGCGGCGAACGCCAGCATCGGACTCAACGCCAGCATGTCGACAGCGGAACCATACATCCAATATCCCAGCGGAACCGCGCACATCATCAATACCGCGGTCGACGCCGCCACCCCTACCGGCCTGGAGACCGCAAGGCCTATGACAGCCAGGCAGGCGCCCCAGATTGGATCGGGCCCCTGGATATCCAACGGCAGTAGCAGTTCGCCAAGCTGCACCGCGCACAACAGCACGCACGCCGGCAACGGTCTCCATGACAACCCTATGAGCCCCACGGCGTACAGCACGGCGAACAGCACATCCTGCCACTGCGATATGCGGATCTGCAGACAGTCAATGGCAAACGGGATACAGCAGGCGACAATGCCGATAGCCTCAGCAGGCAATCGCAACCTATGCAGTCGAATCGTATATGCGGATCTCTTCCTGCCAGGCTGAACCATCGGGGTCACAGCCATCCACGGCTCGCGCACAGGGCAATCGCCTCCGCTTTCGTGTGCACGCCAAGTTTGCCGAACACACGGCTGAGGTGGGTCTTCACCGTCGTCTCCGCCACATGCAGCCGTCCGGCCACGGCGGTCGTCGTCAGTCCCTGCGCGAACAGGCCGATCACCTGCAGTTCCGACTGCGAGAGGACGATGCCGCGGTCACGTGTGGCACTCCATTGCGCAGTCTGATGATCACCGGCGGCTTCGCCGATTGCGCGCACGATAACATTGACCGGCGATTCCTTGGGCAATACGGGAAAGTCATGCTCGATAACACTGCAATCGAACGCGGTCATGCCCACAACATGCACGTCCGGGTGCTTCCGAGACAGCTCGTCGGCCAACGCATCGCCATCCATGCCGGGCATCTGCATGTCGGTCAGCACCACCTGAGGCCGCAGGGAATCTCTATCGCACATGGCCATCGCATCACGCGCCGAAGTGACCGACCATAATACACGAATCGGAGCCTCATGGTTGCGGAACATCGCCGTCACCGCATCCACGGCGAACGGATCGTTGTCCACGACTCCCACCGTCACGTCATCGTGTACAGACCTCATGGCAGCTCCTCCATATCGTACGGCATCGATATGGGGCATGATTATATCGCACTGGCGTGCAGGGACGGCGTCGCGCCTCCCTGCACACCCCGCCTATCAGTCCTCCTGTCCTTGGATTTCGTAGGCGGCGACGACCAGATCGTTGCCACTGTTGGAAATCATGATCGAGTCGGCATCCGGAAAGTCGGAGATCGCCAACGACACCGACTGCACATCCGCACTGCAACCGTCATGCTTGACCATGCGACGGCCGGTGCCGTCTTTCGTCAGCCAGATCGAGAACGGAAAACCGGCCTTGTCGGCGCGGCACATGTATTCCACGTCGTACGAGTTCGTCCGCTTGCCCGCATGCTTGATCGGGATGGTCAGGCCTGCCTTGCCGGATGCCACCCCATACTCCTGCACCTTAGTGGCATCGCCAGTGTCGAACTTCTCCTTGTCAAGGTAGCGTTTCAGCGACTTTACCGTGAACTCGCTGTACGCCGTCTCGGCGGGATCGGCACTGGCTTTCGGCTGGTTTGCCGAGGTTTCGCCCTGGCATCCCGCAAAGGGGAGCGTCAAAGCGAACACCGCCGCAAGCGCGCACGCCGAACGCAGACCTCGATGGTTCGAACGCCCCATGTCGGCTCCTTTCCTTTCGTTTCCACGGCGGCAAGCCGGTCGCCTCCCACCGCGTTGCCATCATTGAACCACCGCAACGGCGGCGACACCACGGGCAAATGTCATACGAATGGTCAGACTTTGCACACGAATCGCGCCGCGCACCGACTAGTATGAGTGGGGAATCATGTATCCGGCCGCGCGGCGGTTTCGCACGCCACGCGGCGACACGGGAGGAGCATCCAGATGAGCGAAGTCATCACCGACAAGGACAAGGAGTACGAGGCGCAGGAGGAGGCGAAGGCCCCGGGCGGCGACCAGCCGATGAGCGACCGCGTGAACAACCGGTCGCTGCGTCCGCGTTCCGAGGCGTTCATCGACTTCATGAAGACCGGCTGGGACACGAGCGAGCCGGACATCGCGCCGCTCGAGTCGGCGAAGTACACGCCGGCGCGTCTGGAGAAGCTGGGCAAGGCGTTCCCCGGCGAGCGTCTGGTGATTCCGGCAGGCCAGCCGAAGGTGCGAAACAACGACTGCGACTACATGTTCCGCCCGGACACGAGCTTCGCCTACTACACGGGTCTCGGCGAGGATTACGAGGCGGGCGCCGTGCTCGTGCTCAACCCTGTCGACCCGGACAGCGACGAGGCGAAGGCCGGCAAGACGCATACGGCGGAGCTGTTCGTCGCCCCACGCGCCGACACCGCCACACAGGACTTCTTCATGGACCCGCACTACGGCGAATACTGGGTGGGCCCGCGCGCCGGCCTCAAGGAGATGGCCGCGATGACCGGCCTGGAAACGCATGACATCGCCCAGCTGGCGGACGCGCTCTCCAAGGACGTCGGCACCGAGGCGGGCGCCGTGCGCGTGCGCGTGATCGCCGACGCCGACCCGCAGGTGACCGCGCTCGTGGAGGCGGCCCGCGAGGCGAACGGCTATACGGATCCGGACCGCAACAACGCGGACGACGATAAGCTGCACGAGTTCGCCGCCGAGGCCCGCATGGTCAAGGACGAGTATGAGATCGGCGAGCTGCGCAAGGCGGTGGCCGCCACCAAGCACGGTTTCGACCGCATCCTCGCCAAACTGCCGGAGGCGCTGGACAAGCCGCGTTCGGAGCGTCTGCTCGAGGGCGCGTTCAACGCGGTGGCCCGTGAGGAGGGCAACGCGCTCGGTTACGACACGATCATCGCCTCCGGCGAGCACGCGCCGATCCTGCACTGGATGCGCAACACGGGCGTGGTGCGCAACGGCGACATGCTGCTCATCGACGCCGGCGTGGAGGTCAACAGCCTGTACACGGCCGACATCACCCGCACGTTCCCGACCAACGGCAAGTTCACCGCCTTCCAGCGCCGGCTCTACCAGGCGGTGCTCGACTCCCAGCAGGCCGGCTTCGAGGCGGCCAAGCCGGGCGCCACGTATTCGGACATCCACCACGCCTGCATGCGCGTGATCGCCGAGCGGCTGCACGAGTGGGGCCTGCTGCCGGTCGACGTGGAGGAGTCGCTGTCGCCCGAGGGCCAGCAACACCGTCGTTGGCTCGCCTGCGGCGTGGCACACCACCTTGGTCTGGATGTTCATGACTGTGCGCAGGCGCGCTACGAGTCGTATCAGGGTGCGAAGATCACGCCCGGCATGATCTTCACCATCGAGCCGGGCCTGTACTTCCGTGAGGACGACCTGCTCATCCCGCCGGAGTACCGCGGCATCGGCATCCGCATCGAGGACGACGTGCTCATGACCGAGAACGGCCCGGAGTGGATCTCCGCCGGCATCCCGAAGCAGCCGGAGGACGTGGAGCGCTGGATGGCCGAACAGGCCGCCACGGCTCAGCGGTGACCGGCCGGCAAGACGGCAGGACGACCACCCTCAGTCATCTGCGATGACAGCTCCCGCCAGCGGGAGCGGAACGGCAAAGAAAAGGAGAACTGATGCCTACACCCGAATTCGTACTTGAGTTGAGGAAGAAGATCGGCCATGATTTGCTCTGGCTCAACGGGGTGACCGGCTGCGTGCTCGACGGGCAGGGTCGGCTGCTGCTGGGCCGCCGCTCGGACACGGGCGAATGGGCGATGGTCTACGGCATCAACGAGCCGGGCGAGCAGCCGGCGGACACGGTGGTGCGCGAGATCAAGGAGGAGACCGGCGTGGACGCGATCGTCACCGACCTGGTGGCGGTCACCTCCTCGAACCGCGTCATCACGTACGCGAACGGCGACAACACGATGTACATGGACCATTCGTTCCTGTGCGCGTTGAAGCCGGGCGGCAACGCGACCCCGTTCGTCGGCGACGAGGAGAGCCTCAACGTCGGCTGGTTCGACCTTGACGACCTGCCGCAGCCGCTGGCGGCGAGCACCACGGAGCGGCTGGCGCTGTTCCGCCGGTACATCGAGAACAAGCGGCGCGGCGACGCGCACGCGTTCTTCGTCTTCGACGGCGAACAGCACTGACGTCGCCTGCTTCGGCACCGTATGAAGAAGCCCCGCGAGGATGACTCGCGGGGCTTCTTCATGTCATCGCGGCGAACGTGCGAACGTTCCCGTCAGACTCACTTGATCTTGCGGCCGGCACACCAGACCTGGTTGACGGTCCAGCTCTCCGGATCGGTGAGCAGCAGGTCGGCGGCGTATCCGGGGGCGAGCAGGCCGAGCGGGGCGCCGGTGACCGGGTTCGGACGGTCGAAGCCGAACGCGTGCGCCGGGGTGAGCGTGGCGGCCTCGACGGCGGCGACCGGAGAGATGCCGAGCACGTTGACGGCACGCTGGACGGCGACCTCGAGCAGCAGCGTGGAGCCGGCGATGGCGCCGTTGGAGACCAGTCGCGCGTGGCCGTCGACCACGTTCACGTCGAGCGCGCCCAGCTTGTAGGCGCCGTCGGGGCAGTCGGTGGCGGCCATGGCGTCGGTGACGAACGCGATGCGGTGCGGCGCGAAGTCGAAGCCGAGCTTGAGCATCGGGTTCTGCACGTGGAAGCCGTCGTTGATGAGCTCGATGACGACGCGCGGATCCTCGACCGCCGCCGGGATCGGGCCCGGCTTGCGGTGGTGCAGGCCGTTCATCGCATTGAACATGTGGGTCATGATGCCGGCGCCGGCGTCGAAGCCCTTCTGCGCGGTCTCGTAGTCGGCGTCGCAGTGGCCGACCGCCGGAACGACGCCGGCCGCGGCGAACTGCTTGATGGCGCTGATGCCGTGCGGCAGCTCGGGGGCGATGGTGATCTGGCGGATGCAGCCGTCGGCGGCTTCCAGCAGTTCGTCGACGAGTTCGGGGACCGGGTCCTTGAGGCACTCGGGGTCGTGGGCGCCCTTGCGGGCGAGCGCCAGGAACGGGCCTTCGAGGTGTGCGCCGAGGATGTCGGGGCGCTCGTCCATCTTGGCGCGCACGTTCTTCAGGTTCGCGCAGATCACGTCGATCGGGTTGGTGATCAGCGAGAGGACCTGACGGGTGGTGCCGTGCACGGCGTGGCCGGCGCGGGCGATGTCGATGCCGTCCGGGCCGTCGTCGAAGCTCTTCTCCCAGGCGCCGTGGGCGTGGATGTCCACGTAGCCGGGGGTGATGGTCTGGCCCTTGGCGTCGATGATCGCGGACTCGTCGGCCGGGTCGATGCCGATGGAGCGGCAGGCGTGCTCGAACGCCTCCTCGTCGGTGCCGGTCGCGGTGATCACGCCGTCGGCGGCGGTCAGCCAGAAGTGGTCCTGGATGCCGCGCGCGTCGACCTTGCGTGCACCGCGGATGGCCACGCGTCCGGCCTTGCTCTTGAGCGCGTCGGTGACCTGCGCCACGATCTGCTCACGGGATTGCGTCATATCGTTATCTCCTTTGATATCTCTGGGATGTTTCATCCCTATCTTACGGCGGCGGCGTCATATCGCCGGCACCGCATACAACGACGCCTTCGGAATCGTTCGACTCCGAAGGCGTCGCCCGGATGGTGCCGTTGTCAGGGTCGTCTATCAGATGCCCTGCCAGGCCGGCTTGTGCTCGAAGGCGTAGCGGTAGTAGTCCTTGTGGCGCAGGCGGGACGCGGCGGCCTCATCGACGATGATGGTCGCGTGCGGGTGCAGCTGCAGCGCGGAGGCCGGGCAGAAGGCGGAGACGCCGCCCTCGACGGTCTCGGCGATAGCCTCGGCCTTGCCCTCGCCGAACGCGAGGAGGACCAGGTGGCGGGCCTTGAGGATCGTGCCGATGCCCTGCGTGATGCAGTGGGTCGGCACCTGGTTGATGTCGTTGTCGAAGAAGCGCGCGTTGTCGATGCGGGTCTGCTCGACGAGCGTCTTGATGCGGGTGCCGGAGGCGATCGAGGAGCCGGGCTCGTTGAAGCCGACGTGGCCGTCGGTGCCGATGCCGAGGATCTGGACGTCGATGCCGCCCGCTTCGGCGATGGCCTTGTCGTAGGCCGGGCCGGCGGCGGCGATCTTCTCGCCGTCCTCGAGCGGGGCGCCGTTGAGGACGTCACCGGGGACGTGGACCTTGGCCGGGTCGAGGCCGAGCGGCTCGACGACGGTGCGGTGGATGGTCGCGTGGTAGGACTCCGGGTGGGTCAGCGGCAGGCCGATGTACTCGTCGAGCGCGAAGCCCTGCACGTTGGAGACGTCGATGGACTCGTCCTTGACGATCTTGGCGAGCGCCTGGTAGGCGGCCAGCGGGCTCGAGCCGGTGGCGAGACCCAGGACCGCGTTCGGCTTGGACTTGATCAGATCGGCGACGCTGCGGGCGTACAGCTCGCCGGCCTCCTCCTGATTCTTCACGATGATGACTTCAGGCATGTCTACCTCCTTGTGTTGTGTTCTCCAGCGGATAGGCCACCCCGTTGTTGCCAGCGACCAGCCTTGCGGTCATGAGACCGTGAAGGCGCTGGTGGTTGCTCCCGCTATTTGTTAATGATAATAACAAAATAGACAACGCGAAGCGCCGTCCGCCCGGAAAATTACGTGAATTTTGCTTGAATTTTCTTTTTGGACGGTTCGGAACTACGCCCGGTGCGCTGCAGAGACCGCCTTGCGCACGGTCTGACGGTCGGTGCGGAAGATGTCTCCGTCACCGCCGCCGCCCGGCCCTCCGTCCGAGGTGACACGCGCCTTGGCGGACAGATGGACCGCCGACACGCCGGCCGACAGCAGCGTCGGAATGGAGTCGACGGTCACCCCTCCCCCGGCTTCGATCTCGATGCGGCCCGCCGAGCGTTCGGCCAGCGCGCGCAACGTCTCCAGTCCGGACGGCGCGTCGGGCGCGCCGCCGGAGGTGAGCACACGGTCGAACCCGAGCTCGACCAGCGTCTCCAGTCCGGCGAATGGGTCGTCAAGCATGTCGAAGGCGCGGTGGAAGACGATCTTCACCTTGCGGTTGCATCGCACGGCCTCGTCGCGCGCCGCCTCGACCAGCGCACGCGCGAACGGCTCGTCGATGCCGCCTTCGGCCGTCATGCCGCCGACCACGACGCCGGACGCTCCGGCCAGGATGGCCGAACGGACGTCGGCGATCTGCACGAGCTTCTCCGCCTCGTCGAACACGAACGACCCGGCCCTGGAGCGAATCAGCACCTGGACGCCCATCGGCACCCCCACATGGGCGCAGGCCTGAATCATGCCGAAGCTGGGGGTGAGCCCTCCGCATTCCAGCGCCGCGCACAGTTCGATGCGGTCGGCGCCCTCCTCCAGTGCTATGCGTGCGCCGTCGACATCCTGTACGGCAATCTCAATCGTCATCTCATCATCTCCTTCGATGAACGGTCCGGTGATGTCCGTCAACAGCCTAGCATCAGGCGAGCGAAAACCGGCGCGTTGCCACTCAACCGTTGCGGCGCAACGCGACACGCCGAACGACAACGACATTGCACTCCTCGTTAACAGTGTTAATATATAAACATCGTTCAGATTCAATGACGAGCATAACAAACGCAAAGACCGCGACCCGACGATATGAGCAAAGGAGCAGCCGATGAGCAGCACAAACGCCACCGCATCCATGGCCTCCGTATCCGAGTCGAACCGGTCGCGCATCATGCAGCATCTGTATCTCAACGGCATCAGCTCGCGCGCGCAAATCGCCAAGGCGCTCGATCTCACCCCTGCCGCCATCACCAAGATCACCGCCAAGCTCATCGAAGCGGGCGCGATCAAGGAGACCGGCGACCTCGAGGGCATGAAGAACCGTCGCTCGATCGGCCTCACGCTCGACACCACGCAGTTTCACGTCATCGGCGTGAAATTCGCCCGAAGCTTCGTCCAGATCGGCGTGTTCGACCTGGCCGGCAAGCCCCTGAACGTGCAGGAGCTCACCCACGTGACCGAAGAGACCATCGATTCGGCCATCGCGGAACTGCACGACACCATCAACGCCCTGCTCGACGCCGACCGGCTCATCCTCGCCATCGGCATGGCCGTGCCAGGGCCTTACCTGCGCAACGTCGGACGAATCGCCGTGGTCTCCTACATGCGCGGCTGGCAGAAGGTGAACTTCATCCAGGAATTCGGCAACGCGTTCCGCGTGCCCGCATTCGTGGAGCAGGACGCCCGCGCCGGCGCCATGGCGCAGTACCTCTTCGACCCGTCCATCACCGATGAGAACCTCGCCTACTACCTGCTCGGCGAAGGCGTCGGCCTCGGCGTCATCGACCATGGCGTCATCCTCAACGGCAACCTCGGCGCCGCCACCGAGATCGGCCACGTCAGCATCGACATCAACGGACTGCCCTGCGACTGCGGCAACGTCGGCTGCCTCGAGCGGTACTGCTCCGCCCCCGCCATCCACAACATGATCATGGAGGAAGGCGACCTCATCCCCGAAGCCGGCGCCATGACCCACGCCCAGGCGTGCCGCACGCTGTTCGCCAAGGCGAAGGACGGCGACGCGCGGGCGCAGCAGCTGGTGCGGCGCGTCTCGCGTTACATCGGCTTCGGATGCATCACCATCTTCAACACGTTCAACCCGTCCCGGATCATCCTCGGCGATATCGTCGCCGAGGCCGGCCAGCCGCTCCTCGACGAGGTGCGCAAGGTCATCGACGAACACGTCATCCACGAGCTCAACGAGACCACCACGATCACCCTGTCCGCACTGCCCGCCGACGCCGCGCTCAACGGCGCCGCCGCAGTGGCCATCACCCAGTTCCTCGACCACCCCTCGGAGTTCTTCGAACTGACGTGACCTACCAGATTTCCCAACGGAAAACAGCAACCACCAACAAACCACCATCAACCAACTAAGGAAGGAACCATCATGGCAAAGCCCATCGTCCTGTCTCTCGGAGAGCTCCTGTGGGATATGCTGCCCAGCGGAAAGCGAGCCGGCGGCGCCCCCGTCAACTTCGCCTACCACGCGATGATGAACGGCGCGGACGGCTGGTCCATCAGCGCCGTCGGCGAGGACGAGCTCGGCGACCAGCTGCTCGTCGAAGCAGAGAAGGCCGGCATCCACTCCATCATCCAGCGCAACGCGTGGCCGACCAGCACCGTCGAGGTGAGCCTGAAGAACGGCATCCCGGAGTACACCATCGTCAAGGGCGTCGCCTGGGACCACATCCTGCTCACCCGTCAGCTCATCGAGGTCGTCGAGCAGGCCGACGCCGTGTGCTTCGGCACCCTTGCCCTGCGCTCCCCCGAGACCCACGACACCATCATCGAGCTGCTCAAGCACACCAAGCCGGGCGCGATGAAGTTCTTCGACATCAACCTGCGCGGCGACCACTACTCCAAGGAACTCATCGAGGAGCTGCTCAAGGCGGCCACCGTCTTCAAGATCAACGACGCCGAGCTGCTGCTCCTGCGCGACCTGTTCGACATCCGCGGCACCTCCGATGACGACGCCTGCCGTTGGTTCATGAACGAGTACGGCCTCGACTACGTGATCCTGACCGGCGGCTCCACGTTCTCCACCATCATCGCGAAGAACGGCGAGTCCTCCACGCTCGCCACCCCGCACGTCGAGGTCGTGGACACGGTCGGCGCCGGCGACTCCTTCTCCGGCACGTTCACCGCCCGCACCCTGCTCGGCGACCCGCTGGTCGAGGCGCACCGCAAGGCCGTCAACACCGCCGCGTTCGTCTGCACGCAGAACGGCGCCTGGCCGGAGTACCCGGAGGCCATGCCCGACTACCTCGCGCAGGCCCAGTAGCCTCCGCCCCGGTCCGCCAAGCCGCACACGCCACGACGGACCACACGAACGCCTCCCCCCGTGGGGCCGGCCGACGACACCGCAGTTCGACCGACCCCACGGAAGGCCTCTCACCTTTTACAACTGAATATCGGCAAACAATCCCCCATCGTGACTCATTCAACCCAAGGAAGTAACCAATGAGCAACGAAACCACCAAGACCGGCAACGCCGGATTCGCCAAGATCCTGCCCGTCATGTTCGCGTTCTTCGTCATGGGCTTCGTCGACCTGGTCGGCACCGCGACGAACTACGTCAAGGCCGAGTTCTCCCTGGCCGACGGCACCGCGAACCTGTTCACCACCATGGTGTTCTTCTGGTTCCTCATCTTCTCCGTGCCGACCGGCGTGCTGATGAACAAGATCGGCCGCCGCAAGACCGTGCTGTGGTCCATCCTCGTCACCCTCGTGGCCATGGCCCTGCCGATCATCGCCTACCTGGTCTTCCCGATGAAGTCCACCGCCCAGCTGGTCCTCATCGTCATCTCCTTCGCGTTCCTCGGCATCGGCAACACCCTCATGCAGGTGTCCCTCAACCCGCTGCTGACCGTGTTCGTCAAGGGCGACAAGCTCGCCTCCACGCTGACCACCGGCCAGTTCGTCAAGGCGTTCGCCTCCCTGTTCGCCCCGTGGATCGCCATGTGGGGCGCCAACAGCATCAAGGCCTACACCTACACCGACGCCGAAGGCAAGACCATCGGCATGTGGTGGATCCTCTTCATCATCTACTTCGTGATCGGCATCCTCGGCTACATCCTGCTCGCCTTCGACAAGATCGAGGAGCCCGCTCCGGACTCCGGCACCACCACCATCGGCAAGTGCTTCCAGCTGCTGTTCTCCGACCACATCATCCTGCTGTGCTTCCTCGGCATCGTGGCCCACGTGGGCGTCGACGTCGCCATCAACGCGCAGGCGCCGCGAATCCTCACCGAGCACACCGGCGACCAGTTCACCTCCATCGCCGCCTCCGCCACGATGGTCTACTTCGTCGCCCGTATGATCGGCTGCTTCACCGGCGGCATCGCGCTGCAGAAGATCAGCAACAAGGTCGGCCTGCGCATCTGCGGCGTCATCATGACGCTCTCCGCGATCTGCTTCGCGATCTTCACGCTCGTGCCGGAGAACCCGCCGGTGTGGCTGTTCTGGACCGCGGTCGCGCTCGTCGGCTTCGGCAACTCGAACGTGTTCTCGCTGTTCCTCTCCCACGCGCTCATGTACCGTCCCGACCGTCAGAACGAGATCTCCGGTCTCATGCTCATGGGCCTCATCGGCGGCGCGGTCTTCCCGCCCGTCATGGGTGCGGCGGCCGACGTGTCCGGTCAGTTCGGCGGCATCCTCGTGATGGCCGTCGGCTGCCTCTACGTGCTGGCGATGGGCTTCGCGTACAAGGTGCTCGAAGGCAAGAAGGCCTGACACGGCCGGTAGGTCGTACGACCATCCCATAACCGCATACCCTTCCGGTCTCTCGGGACCGGCTCCCTCCCCCTGATGATGAGGCCCCGTCTGTGCAGGATGACTGCGCAGACGGGGCCTCATCGTGTGTACGGCGATGCGTACGGCGGCCGCCGGACGAACGGAGACGCTCAGTGACGCTGTTCAGTGTCGGTCGTCAGCGTCGGTCGTCAGTGTCGATGACGATGGTCACCGGACCGTCATTGACCAGACCGACCATCATGTGCGCGCCGAACCGGCCCTCGCGCACCGGAATGCCGCCGGAGCGCAGCGCCTCGTTGAACTTGATCCACACGAGGTCCGCATGGTCCGGCTTGCCGGCTGCGACGAAACTCGGACGGTTGCCGCGGCTCACGTCGGCGAACAGCGTGAACTGCGAAATGGACAGAATCTCGCCGCCGATGTCCTGGATCGACCGGTTCATCTTGCCGGTCTCGTCCTCGAAGACCCGCAGGCGAAGGATCTTGTGCGCGAGCCATGCGATCTCCTCATCGCCGTCCGCGTCGGCGACGCCGACCAGCAGCATGAATCCGGGACCGATCTGCTGCGGCTCGAACGTGGGATCCGGCTCCCCCAGATCGTTGAGCACATCCACCGACGCCTGAGATACCCGTTGCAATACGACTTTCATGAGCGACAGCCTAACCCATGCCCCGGTCCGGACGATGACGGAGCAACAACACAACGGCGGTAAACAAAACAGGCGCTTCTGTTGTTTTTCGTGGGTGTGGGTTCGTCGTTGAGCTGTTGCGGGAGTAGAAGAAAGGCGCTTTCCGGGTAGGATGTTCATCGGCCAAGAAAAACAACAACCGAAAAGCGCCCGACGGACAGCATATTCAACAAGCTCCTCAACGTCAAAAACACGGTGGTCGAGGACGTGCGGATTGACGATTCGTCCCTGAGGCCCGAACCCGTGCTCGAGATCCGCGTGCGCTCGCGCAAGGGGTCGCTCAGATGCTCCAGCTGCGGGAGGAAACGCCGTGGGTACGACCGGGGCGGCGACGTGCACCGCTGGCGTCACCAGGATTTTGGCTGCTGGCGCGTCGAGCTGGTCGCCTTGATGCCGCGCGTGGACTGCCCCCGATGCGGGGTCGTGGTCGCCCGGTTGCCGCGGGCCGAGCCCGGAAGCCGGTTCGCGCGGGATTTCGAGGCGGAGTGCGCGTGGCTGACGGCAGTCGCGAACCGGAAGACGGCCGGCTCCTTCCTGCACGTCGCATGGCGTACCGCGGGCGACATCGCCCGCCGGGTCGCCGAGCGGCTGAAGGCGTCGACGCTCTCGCCGTTCGACGGGCTCACGGCGATCAGCGTGGACGAGACCGGCTACAGGAAGGGCCACACGTACGTCACCGTGGTCGTCGACCATGAACGGCGTCGGGTCATCCGGGCGTACGACGGGGTAGGCAAGGAGGTGTTCGGGCTGTTCTGCCAATAGCTGACCGACGAGCAGAAGGCGTCCATCAAGGTCGTCACCGGCGACGGGGCGCGTTGGATCGACTCGTGCGTCAAGGAGCGCTGCCCGAACGCGGAACGCGTGCTCGACGGGTTCCACATCGTCTCATGGATGACCGACGCGCTCGACAAGGTCAGGAGACGCCTGTGGAACGACGCAAGACGAAACGGCGACGAGCAGGCGGCCAAGCGCATGCGCGGCGTCAAATACGCCGTTCTGAAGAACCCCGACGACCTGACCGGCAAGCAGAACGCCGCGCTCGACGGCGTCAGGAACACGGACCCGAAAGGCCCAGCTCTACCGCGCGTGGCAGCTCAAGGAACTCCTGCGCACCCTGCTCAGACACCCCTCGACCAGGCGCGCGGCAAACTCGACCACTGGATTTTCTGGGCGTCGCGCTCGCGCATACCCGAGATTGTCGAGCTCTCACAGAAAATCCGCCGACGCTGCCCCGACATCCTCAGAACCATCGAGCTGGGCTGGCCGAACGCCAGGCTCGAGGCGTTCAACAACAGGATCAAGGTCACCATCCGCATGGCCTTCGGCTTCCACCACGTCGACGACCTCATCAGCCTCGTCATGCTCCGCTGCGGCGGCCGGTAGTGCCCGATTTCTTGCGCACTTTGGTTCTCGCCCGTCCCTGTGACGATGATCAGTTCGCTTCGTGTACGTTCTCACCGAGTCGGGACATGTCGAGGTAGCGGCGCGTCGACCACTCGCTGGAGGTCACGTAGCGCACGCGCGCGCAGACGGGCATGAGCGCGCTCCTGCCGTCCGGGAACGAGCCGACCACGCGGGTCCTGCGCCTGATCTCGCGGTTCAGCCGTTCGATCATGTTGTTCGTGCGGATGCGCCGCCGGTGCTCCCTGGGATAGTCGTC